>CANRNI010000024.1 GCA_947631945.1 uncultured Clostridia bacterium | reverse complement strand
AAAATGCACCAAAGAGCAGACTTTGGTGCAAATTTCAGAGGTTCGTGTAATTGTATCATTTTAGACACGGCAACCGAGCCCTGCTGCGGTTCGGGAAATTTTCTGACGGAAACGTATTTGTCATTGCACAGGCTTAAAAGCGATTGCGCTATTCAAATGACATTGTCTACAACAACTTCCCGTGGTGTACTCCGCCCACCGCGCCAACGACAAGGCGGTTATGCAGGCTTACGGCTTTGACCCCTCAATGTCCGAGCAGGAGATAGTCGCGGAGCTGATGAAGATGTACAGGGAGCTGACGATGAGTACAAGCGAGTTTATTCTTCATTGCTTTTAATCCCTCAACAGTGTCATCAATTTATTTCACTGCCCCCTCCACAGGACACATTCCTGTATTCGTTTTGTAGCAAACAGGGATTACGAAAACCAGCATATCCGCCGCCAGAATTTGCGGACGTATTTTGTCAACATCATCATGCTGACTGCACGGTCCTTCATACCCGCAGTTTACACAGCCCGTACATGGGTGAATATCCGCGTGCGCAACATCTATCACTTCTACGTTATGCCCTGCCTCTTTTGCACCACAGATAAACTCGTCGGCAAGCATATTCGATGAACCGTGAACATTCGGACTGCCCTCTAATACTATGATTTTCATAAGTCCCTCATTCTCCCTTTTTATTGAATATCATTTTTGCCGAGCCATTCGTGGATTTCCTGCCCAATCAGCACTTCAGCCATTAAAATCGGCAGAAGAACAATCATCGCGAGGTCAACAATACGTTTTACAGTTTGTTTCATAACAGTTATCAGTTTACACCCAGACCGTTCGCCCACTTCATCACGTCAGCGGCGGACGCTCCCGCCGAAAAACGCTGTCCTTTAAGCCACGTCGCGCCGCTTGCTACAGAACGCAATGCGCTGTCGCTGTTCCCGAAACCGCTTGAAGCGGAAGTGCAGAACGCCGCGAGCGTTTTTCCCGAAAAATCATAGCTTTCAATAAACGTGCTCATAATCCTCGGCGCTTCTCCCCACCAAATGGGGTAGCCTATCAGCACCACATCATACTGCCCCATATTCTCAACCGAACCCGAAATCGCAGGGCGCACGGAAGGGTCGTTCATCTCCACCGACGAACGACTTTTAGAGTTGCCGTAGTCCAGATCCGCGCTTGTGTAGGGCTGTTGCGGGGTGATCTCGTACAAATCCGCACCCAGTCCGTCCGCTAATTTTTGCGCTACACCCTCGGTGTTGTTTGTCGCGGAAAAGTACGCAACGAGAATTTTCACATCGTCCTCAGTCGGCTCGGAAACGGAAGTGCCAGAGGTGGTTGACGAGGTTGAAGAAGTTACAGAGGACGTTTCGCTTTCCGTTTTTGTCGTTGAAGATGACGGCGCGGAAACCTCGGAGTTTTCCGAAGTGCTCCCTGTTGTTGCGGAAGATGTTTCGGAATTTTCCGTACTGCTCACGTTTTCTGTCGACGTAGTTGAAGAAGTTTGAGAAACCCTGCTGTCAGTTTCCGTTGTTGTCGAACTTTGAGAAACCTCCGTGCCTTGCGAGAATTCAACTTTCCCGCCGCTTGAATTGCCCTCTCCCGCGCAGGCGGTAAGGCACAGCGACATAACAGCCGCCGATATGATCATCAAAAATTTTTTCATTTTCATTTCAAACCTCCATATATTCATTGTTATACCACGTTCCCTGCTTTTTGTTTGCCGTTCTGTGCCATAACGCCGACAAGCGCGTGCGGGATATACAGCTCTTCAAGATAGTCGATTTCGTCCTGCGAAAGCTGCAAATCGACCGCCCTTGCCGCGCCGTCAATATGCGAAAATTTCGTTGCGCCGACAACGGGAGAAGTCACTTTCGTAAGCAGCCACGCAAGCGCGATTTCTGTCATTGAAATGCCTTTTTTGTCCGCGAGTTCCTCAACTCTGCGAATAATTTTCCCGTCCTCCTCGGCGGTTTTGTCATACTTGAATTTCGCGTAATCGTCCTGTTCAAGCCGCTTTGAGGTTTCACCGATACGCTTTGAAAGCCGTCCTCCTGCAAGTGCGCTGTAGGGTGTAAGCGCAATATTTTGGTCGTCGCAGAACGGTTTCATCTCGCGTTCTTCCTCGCGGAAAATCAGGTTGTAATGCCCCTGCACGGACACGAACTCCGTCAAGCCGTTCTCCCGCGCGAAGAAATTCGCCTTTGCAAGTTGCCACGCAAAGCAGTTGGAAATGCCGATATACCGCGCCTTCCCGGCTTTCACGGCGTTGTACAGACCTTGCATAATTTCTTCCATGGGCGTGTGGTAGTCCCACATATGGTAGATGTAGAGGTCGACGTAATCCATACCGAGATTTTTCAAACTGCGGTCAAGATAGTTTTCGATATGCCGCTGACCGCTGATTTTCGCGTCAATTTCCTCCTGCGTGCGGGGCGTAAATTTCGTTGCAATAACGTAATTTTCACGCGTTGCAAAATCCCGCAGAGCCTTGCCGACAAACTGTTCGCTTGTGCCGTTCTGGTAAACAATCGCGGTGTCGAAAAAATTTATCCCAAGGTCGAGCGCGTGCTTTATGATTTCTCTGGTTTGCGCTTCGTCAATTGTCCAAGAATGTTGCCCCGTTGCGGGATTTCCAAATCCCATACACCCCAGACAAATCCGCGAAACCTGCAAATCCGATTTTCCGAGTTTTGTGTATTTCAAAAAAACATCTCCTTTATTCTGACATTGTGTTATTATTCTGACGCTTTGTCATTTTTTGAACGTAAGGCATTTTCCGATAACATCGCCCGTTCTCAGATACTGATAAGTCGGGAACTCAAACAGTACGGGTTTCAAGGTGTTGTAATTGATTTTCCCGTCAGCGTCAAGATGTTTTTCGTCAACATAGGTGTTGTCTATCGTGCAGATAAAGCTCTCGAAATTCGGCGTTTCGTAAATGTCCGCGACACTGCATTCCAAAGTCAGCGGAGAATTGCTTATCACGGGCGCGCCCACTTCGCCAATTTCATAGGAAAACGCCTGCGACTTGTCGGTCTTGTTTCCGCTTGCAGAGCCGACAAAGTCCGCTTGCGGCAGCAGGTTTTCATCAACCAGATTTATCGACAGCTTTTTCGTTTCCTTGATTTTTCCGTTAATTAAATGCGGCGCGGCAAGGCTCACCATAACGCGGTCATGCCCGATTATTCCGAGATGTCCGACAAGCGTCCATGTGGGCTTGTCGCCGTTCATTGCGCCGATTACCGTTATAGGCATGGGGTAAAGTGCCAGTTTGGAACCGATATTTTTCTTCATAAAATCGTACCTCCGTAATTCATTCTGACATTATGTCAGTTTACAAGCCTTTAAATATCGGCGTTTGTGCGCCGACTTAAAAGTTTTTATTCTGACACTGTGTCACTATGGATAGTATACCACTATTCTGACACGATGTCAATATATTTTATAAAATTTCACCAAATTTTCACATTGAATTCGTATTTGACTGTTTAATAATGCCGCGATTTTTTTATGAAGAAAAATGTATCTATATCTGTCACTCAGGCTCTGACAAGCACTTCTTCACTGCTTGACGACTACTATCCGATGCAAACTTGCGAATGCCGGTGAGCGGAGGTTTTTCATACAGCACCATGATCTGTTTGATGAAGATTTTTAAAACAGGTACCCTGTGAAACATGGGGTACCCGATAAGACTATGCCCGCGATAATTCGCGGGCATAAATCATTTTCAAATGATATCACCTGATATGCTGCGCTTTGATCAGCGTATCCGCAAGATCGTTTTCGCCGCAGATTCTGCCGTTCCCTCTTCATCGGAGAGCGCAAATAGAGTTACTCCAAACGGGAATTTAGTACCGTTTGCGTCAAACCCGCCATAGGGTATTGCAAGAGCGCACAGATCCAGCAGATTGCAGTGATTGGTGTACAGTCCCATTTTGGAGTTGGCAGCGATCGGGTCATTTCTCACCTGTTCGCGGGTGAAAGTCCCTCCGCAGGTGGGCATTGCCAGTACAGCGCCCTTAAGCAGATTTCTGACTATACGCTTGTTCTCCTGAAGCAGGTGCTGCTTCGCGAAAAGATCCGCCGCGGAATATTCTTCGCCCTTTCCGCTTTCGAGGATCTCCCGCGTCACCGGAAAAATATCCGCGGAATGGGACGTGACAAAATCACCCAGCGCCGCCCAACGTTCGCTTATCCACGGACCGCCGTACAGCATAGCAGCAGTTTGTGTAAAGATATCCGTCGGGATATATTCGACATCGAACAGGGACTTCATATCCTCGCAGAATTTCTTGAAGCAGGCTTTGTATTCATCGGCAAAATCGCCGTAAAACTCCGGCTCTGTTTCCGGCAGGAACATTTTCCGGCACTGCGCAGGGGTCTTGGTTATGTTTCTTGACCACGGGTCGCCGGTGCTGAACCCTCTGGCGGCTGCGTCTACGGTCATTGCGTCATCAAACTCCGCAGCAAATACCGTCACGCAGTCAAGACTTTCACACGCCGGAACAACGCCTGTTTTGGGATACACTCCGATCGACGGCTTGACGCCGCATATATTGTTCAGTGCAGCGGGCACTCTGCCCGAACCCGCAGTATCGGTTCCGAGGGAAAATACGCACAGTCCCATTGCTACGGCGACCGCCGAACCGGAGCTGGAACCGCCGCTGATATAATCGGGATTTATTGAATTTCTGCACTCGCCATATGGACTTCTGACCCCTACAAGACCGGTCGCGAACTGGTCGAGATTCGTTTTGCCGACGGGAATCGCGCCTGCGGCTATCAGCCGCTCGACAATCTCAGCGCTTTTAGTCGGGGTATAAGCGTATGCGGGACAGCCCGCCGTGGTCGGAACGCCTTTTAGATCAATGTTGTCCTTTATTGCGAACGGCACTCCCCAGAGAGGAAGCCCCCTGTCCATGCCGGAAAGCTGTTCAAGATACGGCTTTATCATCTTCATGTCCGGCGGAGTGATCCATATATTGCAGTCAGACAGTTCCTGTGAACGTCTGATTATTTCCTCAATTACCGATTCGGGAGTTTCGCCGGCGGAATACCTTTCTTTGAGCTGTTTTATTGTCATATATTCCATAATCCGGTCACGAAGTTCTCCTTTCCTCAAAATCCGCGACTTCTGCGGGCGATGCGCTGAAATGCGTGTTCTTCACCCCGTCGCAGGTGGGGATAAAAAAGCTGATCTGTTCTGAGTCCACATCGGGATCCAGATTGATAACAGAATGTACCTCACCCGCGCCAACGATGAATACATCACCGGCGGTATGTTCCTCCCATGCGCCGTCGTGGTACAAATTGACCTTTCCTTTGATAAGGCATATTATTTCAACGCAGTCGTGTGTGTGGGGCTTTACGGCACCACGGTAGCATAGTCTTTCCATCAGCACGCCGTGGGCGCTGATGTTCACAAGGTCAGCTTCCTCCGGTGAGAGAAAGGTCTGCTGTGTTAGTCCTATATGCAGCTTGCTCTGTTCAAACGGCATATCCGCTCCGTTTTTGATTATCATCATTCCCATTTTGTTTCCTCTCTGTTATTTCTTCATTTTTTCAAATGCCGAAATGATCTCTTCCGAGTTGCTTACAGCGCCGAATACTCCGCCCTGCATCGTCACCATTTTCAGTGCGGCAAGGTGGTTCTGATAATCGGTCGCGCCGGTGCAGTCCTCTAAGATCACGCACTCGAAGCCTCTGTCGTTCGCTTCTCGCATTGTGGTGTGGACGCACACGTCAGTGGTTATACCTGTAAGAATGATGTTTCTGATCCCCCTCTGGCGAAGAATAAGCTCCAGATCGGTCGCGCAAAAGCTGCCCTTGCCGGGCTTGTCAATGATGATCTCACCGTCCCGCGGGTAAAGCTCCGGAATGATATCCCAGCCCTTTTCGCCCCGGACGAGTATCCTGCCCATAGGACCCTCCGCGCCGATTTCGGCGCCTATCTGCGCAGAACGCCAGCGCTTGTTTTCCGGCAGGTCGGACAGATCGCGGCGGTGTCCCTCGCGGGTGTGGATTATGGTAAGACCATCTACCTCTCTTGCCGCCGCAAGCAGCTTTTTGATAGGCTCTATCGCCCTCTGGGTCAGCGATATGTCGTAGCCCATCTGTTCAACGTAGCCGCCCTTGCCGCAGAAATCGGTCTGCATATCAATTATCATCAGCGCGGTGTTTGCCGGACGGAAATCTCCGTCGAACGGGTAGTTGTATGGTGTGGAGTTAATAGTCATTTTTATCCCTCCGTATTCTCAGCCATGGCAGTCAATGCCGCGATAACTGATTCTGAATCAGATACGCAGCCGAAAAGTCCGTAGCTTGTTTTTATGGTGCTTAATGTTGAAAGGTGATTCTCGTATATCGTCGCGCCGGTGCAGTCCGAAAGGGTCACGCACTCGTAACCGCGGTCGTTGGCGTCACGCAGCGTCGTACTTACGCAGCAGTCTGTGGTGACTCCGGTGAATATGATGTTCTTTATCCCGGCTCTGAGGAGTATCTGATCAAGATCGGTAGCCCAAAAAGCGCCTTTGCCGGGCTTGTCGATTATTATCTCTCCCTCCTGCGGATAAAGCTCCGGAATGATGTCCCAGCCCTTTTCGCCTCTCACAAGGATACGTCCCAGCGCTCCCACGCCGCCTATCTCCGCGCCGCACTGCTGCGAACGCCAGAGTTTGTTCGGGTGGAGGTCTGACAGGTCGGGGCGATGTCCCTCGCGGGTGTGGATTATGGTGAGCCCTTTGACCTTACGCGCTGCTTCAAGCACCCTGCGGGTCGGCTCTACCGCAGCCGCTGTCAAAGAGATATCGTACCCCATTTTGTCCACGAAACCGCCCTTGCCGACGAAATCGGTCTGCATATCTATTATCATTAGGGCAGTGTTTTCCGGCTTCAGATCGCCGTTATACGGCCATTTGTAGGGTTCGGCATTGATATACATAGTATCTTCCTTTCAATGATCCTCCCCGCGGCTGACCTTGGGGAGGATATCTTCTTACTGTTTCGTTATCAAGGGAAACGCTGATCAAATCTAATTCGACCCTTCGACTCGTTTAAGCGAAGAAACTCATGCGGCTGAATTTGATACGTTTCGATTTGATCAGCATATCCTAAGCTATTAGCTTCGCAGGGACTTAATCAGTGCTGCCGATCACGCCCTCTACGAACCAGTCGCAGGTTTCCAGCTCGTCAACGGTCGGACGCACTCCTGCCTCGATTCTTACATTGCCGTCGCGGTCCTTGATCTCGCCCTCGAATGCAAAGAAGGTGCCGTCGATCATCTGCTGCTTTACAGCGTCGATCTGCGCTCTTACGTCCTCGGATACTGCGCTGCCGTAGGGAGCAATGTCAACAACGCCCTCTTTCAGACCGCCTCTGTACTTGCCGTCGTAGATAGAGCCCTTGAATTTGCCGTCAAGCGCGGTCTGGGTCATGTCGATGAACAGTTCAGACCAGTTCCAAATCGGTGCGGTCAGCCACTTGGTCGGCGCAAGCTCGGAAGCGTCAGCGTGGCAGCCGCATACATAGATTCCCTTGCTCTCGCACAGCTCTACGATAGTCTTTGTGCTGTCCTGATGAGTTGCGATAACGTCGATTCCGCCGTCCGCAAGGGAGTTTACAGCGTCGGTCTGGAGCGCGGGGTCAGACCAGTCACCGGTGAAGATTACAGTAGTTGTTACGTCGGGATTCACAGACTTAGCGCCGAGGGTGAACGCATTGATGTTGAGCATGACCTGTGGGATCGCGAAAGAGGTAATAAAGCCCAGCTTGTTGCTTTCGGTTGCGGCACCGGCAGATATTCCCGCGAGATAGAAGCTCTCCCAGATAGTGCCAAAGTAGGTGCCGAGATTTTCGGATGTCTTAAGACCGCCCTGATGGAAGAATACACAGTCGGGATTGTCCTTTGCCGCGTCAAGAGCAGGGTCAAGATGACCGTATGATGTCGGGAAAAGGATCGTCGCGCCCTGCTGGATCATCTGTTCCAGCACGCGGGTAGCCTCTGATGTTTCGGGGATATTCTCGGAACGGAAGACACGGATCTGATCACCGAAATGCTCCTCGACAGCAACGCTTGCTTCATAAGCTGCCTGATTGTAGCCGTAGTCGTCCTTTGTGCCGACAAAGATAAAGCCTACTCCGACCGAGCCGCTTTTCGTTGAACTGCTGCAGCCGGTGGTGAGCGCTGCCGCAGAAGCGAGAAGCGCCGCGATCACCTTTTTGATTTTTGTTGTTCTCATAGTTTTGTTCCTTTCTTTATGTGTTTGTTTTTTTATTTGAAAAGCGCCAAAGCCACATTGCTAAGTCACGCTTTCAAAGACTTTCTTAAGCTCTGCCGGCATTGTCTGTCGGCGTCTGATAGAGGTGATGAACAGTGCAATTAGTACAAGCACATACGGTATCATCATCAGCAGGAATGAGGATATTTCAAGACCCTGCTGCTGGAGCATCATCTGAAGCGCCTGTGCCGCGCCGAAAATATATGCGCCGATGAACGCCTTAGCGGGGTTCCATGCGGCAATGCAGACCAGCGCAACTCCGATAACGCCGCGGCTGCCGGTCATGCCCTCGATCCATGTGTGCGTGTACGCTATCGAAAGCTGCGCACCGCCGAGCGCGGAGAGCATTCCGCCCATGATAACGCCGATGTACCGCATTTTTATCGGGTCATGTCCGTAGGCAAACACCACGTTTTCGTCCTCGCCCGCGCCTCTGAGTATCAAACCAAAACGGGTCTTATAGATAAGGATACACAGCAGGGGGCATATCAGGTAGGACAAATAGGTGATGGGATCCTGATTAAAAATCGCGTCGCCGATTATCGGTATATCACTGAGCAGAGGTATCTTCACCCTTGTAAAACCTGTGACCGAAACACTTACATAGTTCCTGCCGAAAAACGCCGTCAGCCCAAGTCCGAGGAACATCAGCGTAAGTCCGGTGGCAAGCTGATTTGCCTTTCGTGAGATTACGAAATACGCGTGGATAAGCGCCATAAGTCCTCCCATAATACATGCGACCGGAACGGCGAACCACGGGCTTCCGGTATTGGCGCAGACAATATACGCGCTTAATGCGCCGACCGCCATACAGCCCTCTGTTCCGAGGTTGATTACCCCGACGCGTTCCGTGACGGTTTCGCCGCAGACGGTCAGCAGCACCGAAGTACCCGACTGTACCGCGCCGGTAAGAAGAGATTCAATGATCATGCCGATTTCTTCTCCTTTCCTTTCCACAGTATCGCAAGCAGCACCAGCGCCATCAGTATCTGAATGGCAGAGGACGGAAGCGCACTCGATATTTCAAGCACATTGCCTGCCACCGACAGGAAGCCGATAACAACTGCGGTGAATATCGCCGTGGCAGGATTGTTCCACGCCATCCACGCTGCAAGGAATCCGAGGTAGCCGTAGTTTACGCCTGTCGTTTGACGAAGCCGCTCTTCAACGCCGGATATCTCAATCGCCCCGGCAAAGCCCGCAAGCGCACCGGAGATGAGCATTGCGATCATCTGTACCTTCTGTACGTTTATGCCCGCATGGAGCGCAGCGTTCGCGTTTCCTCCGATGACCCGAAGGGAATAGCCCCATTTGCTCTTTGATATCATCAGCCATATCAGCACCGCGGCAAGCAGTGCAATGACTATACCTATCGTAACCTTGCCCCATATTCTCGGAAGCTGGAGGCTTTCGGAAATTTCCGAAGTCTGCGGCCAGTTAAAAGAGTCCGGATCTTTAAGCTGATTGAACACGAAGTAGCTCACGATCTGATACGCTATGTAGTTCATTATCAGCGTGGTAAGTGTTTCGTTCATGTTCGCCTTGACCTTGAACACTCCGGCAAGACCGCTCCAGAACGCTCCGCCGATCATTCCGGCAAGCATCATCAGCACGATACCGAAGAACGACGGCATACTGTCGCCGATAAACAGCGCGGCAGTCACTGAAAACAGTGCGCCCATTGCAAACTGACCTTCGCCGCCGACATTTACAAGACCCGCCTTTGCCGAAACGCAGGTGCCTACCGCGATAAGGATAAACGGCGTGGATTTTATCAGCACCTGACCGATACCGTATGACGTGCCGAGAGTCGAAGCGATCATGTTCGCGTAGACCGACAGCGGATTGACGCCCTGACAAAGCAGGAACACAGCGAACAGCACCACTGCTGCCCCAACCACCGCTGCCGTCTTTCCCAGCCTGCGTGGCAGGGTCTTGAGATATTCTTTTAATTTACTCATCTTTGTGCCCTCCAAGCATCAGCTCTCCTATTTTTAACGAAGTCGTCTGTTCCGGAATGAATTCGCCGTAAACCTTGTTGTCTGCAATAACGCAAAGCCGGTCAGACATATTGAACAGTTCATCAAGATCTTCTGATATAAGGATTATTGCTCCGCCTTTCTTTTTTAACTCCAGCAGCGTCTGATGAACTATCTCCACCGTTCCTATGTCAAGTCCTCTGCTGGGATAGCTTGCCAGCAGCAGCTTCGGGGTTTTCAGTATCGCCCTTGCCAGCATGGTTCGCTGAATATTGCCTCCCGAAAGGGTTTCCAGCTCCCTGTTTATATTCGGGACTCCCAGCGTGTGTACAAGGGTGGACTTGTCAAGCTCGGTTTTTATAATGCTCCAGTCTATGCCGAGCCCCTTTGTTTTTATCGGCGCGCCCGCAAGAACCATATGTTCATATATCGACATACCCGGAACAACGTTGTCCCTCTTAGGGTCCTCCGAGATAAGAGCAACTCCCGCGTCAATGCGGCTGTGTATGCCCTTGTGAGTATAATCCGCACCCTCAAGCTCCAGTGTACCGGACTGCGGCGCACGAAGCCCGAAAAGCGTTTCGACGAATTCCTTTTGTCCGCGTCCGGAAATACCAGCAACGCCAAGTATTTCGCCTTCTTTTATGGTAAGGTTGATGTCCTTTATCACGCAGCGGTTGTGGTCGTCGGATATGCAGTAGTCTTTAAGCACAAGAACGTCCTTTGCCTTTTCCGGGTCGAAGGATCTTTTTGCCTCAGCATAGTTCATCACTCTGTCTGCGACGTCCTCGCCCATCATTTTGGCGATAAGCGTATTTTTGTCGAAGCCCTGTTCTTTTGTCACCGTGTCGGTAATCACTCCATGCCTCAAAACGCTGATTACATCGGCGCAGGAAATGACCTCGTGCAGCTTGTGAGTTATGAGGACGATACTGTATCCGTCACTGCGCAGTTTACGCAGCATTTCAATGAATGCCTTTACCTCGTTGTATGTAAGTACGCTGGTCGGTTCGTCGAAAATAAGCAGCCGCGTCTTTGACATCATAAGCACCTTGACGATCTCGACACGCTGGCGCTGTCCCAAGTCCATTTCCCAGACGTATTGGTCGGGATCTACCGGAATATTGTAGCGTTGGGATATCTCAATTATTTTCTTACGGATATCCTTTCTTCTGCCGCGGGCTTCGTCCTTTGGAAGTGCCATTAAGATATTCTCAAACGCCGTGAACGCCGGTATGAGCCTGAAATCTTGAAACACCATTCCTATCCCGCTTTGAATCGCCTTCTGCGGAGTCATCTTTGTGCTTGTGCCGTCTATCAGAATCTCACCGCCGGTCGGGGTGTAGATACCGTAAAGCATTTTCATCATCGTACTTTTGCCTGCGCCGTTTTCGCCGCATACCGCGTGTATCGACGAGCGGTACAGCTTTAGATTTATTCCGCTGTTCGCGGTAAAATTACCGAATTTCTTAGTCAGATCCCTGGTTTCAAGGATCGGAGCAGTAGCGCTGCCACTCATTCGTTATCCTCCTTTTGCCCGTTTATTTTATAAAGGATCAGCGCCGTTTGTATCTGAAAGCGCGTTTCCACATCGTCTATGTCAAGTCCGAGAATACTCCGTATGCGGTCAAGTCTGTAACATACGGTGTTGTAATGGGTGAACAGACGGTCAGCGACGGCTTTTATATTGCTCCCTGCGTCATAATAGCACCTCAGCGTGCCGAGAAAGTCGCTGCCGTGAGCCTTGTCGTACTCTGCCAGAGGCGAAATAAATCTGTTCACGAACTCGTCTATTGCCTTATCCTCCGGCAGCAGCGCCAGTATCTCATATACGCCGAGATCCCGACAGGTGATCAAGTGCTTGTCCAGCCCGCATTTTTCACAGATCGTACAGATCTTATGCGCCTGATCGTATGCCTTCGGCATCGCACTGACCGTCATTCTTTCGCTGATGCAAAGCCTGAAGCTGTCAGAATAAAACATCATGTTCAATTTCCCAAGAAGCTCTGCTAAATCGGCGGCAGGCTCTTCAAATTCCGACTCCATTACTATCACCGCATGGCTGTCTATGAACGCCGGATAATATGCCCTGTGAAGCCTTGACAACACGGAATTGATACGCTCAAGCAGGTCAAATTCGATCTTTGTATCGTTCTGACAGCTTATCACTGCTGCACGGTAGGATTTTTCGGGATACAGCTTGATACTGTATGCTTCGGCGGAAACGCATATATCCTCTTCGCTGAGAAACCTGCCGCTTATCCACTCCGCCACAAATCTGCTGCGATACCTTCGTTGGATCCGCTTTAAGGTCTTCATCTGGTTAAATTCCAGCGACAAGACCTGTATAACGCGATCTATTGCCATAAGGGCGATTTCCGAAAACTCGCTGTTCCGAACCGCGCACACTAAGAAAGTGTTGTCCGCAACGGCGCCCAGTCTACGCACCTTGCAGCAGTAGACTGAATCCCCGTCTTTTACCGTCACGTCTGTGCCGTCTGCCGGATCTATCTCTGTCAGTGCCGCAGGGACAGCGGTATTGGGGGGCTTTATCACTGTATCGTGGTTTGAAATGATGAAGCTGAGGGAGCCTGTCTGACTGCCGAACACCTCCAGCGCTTTTTCCAGTCGGGAATCCTCCGGACTTTCCGCTGCCGCGCCGATAACATTTTCAGTTATCTTATGGGCTGCGGTCATCAGCACCATTTCCTTTGCCAGTATCTGCTCCAGCGATTCTCTGACTATCGAGGAAAAAACCGCGTCCGGACTAAGACTGATAACAATAAAATTATACTGCCGGGCGACGGAAATCACGCTTTCCGGTATTTCGTCAATGAACCGCTTGGGCTTTATCGCCATGCCCACAACCTTTTTCGCCGCGAACAGCGGAATCATTTCCGCGATCTTTTCTTTATTCTCCTTGAAAGGATATCCGGTGGTGATGAGCATTTCGCGTTCCCCGACCCAGTTGATGATATCCGGCACCTCGACGGTATTTACTCTCATTATCCTGCTGTCAAGATTATTTTCGCCTGCCAGCAGAACCGAACCGGTCATTGAGTTGAGCTTCAGCATATCCCTGCAAGTGAAGTAATGCGATTTTTGCAAGTTCACCATCCTCTTTCATTCATTTTTGCTATGTAAAAACAAAACAGGCAATGTGGCTGAATCATTCGCTAATTCAAGCCCCATTGCCTGTTAAATATATTATACACCATATTCTCCAAAAAAGCATTATGAATTAACCACAAACTTTTTTGAGATTTTTTGTTGTTTATTCACAAATCTGTGCAATTTATTTTGTGCTGAATCTATATAAATAATTTTTTTGCTCGCTTTGTTTGAAAGTTCTCACAAAGAACGAGACGTCATTTTGTGTTTTCATCACAACACACCACATAAAAATTTGCAAAATGATAATGAATTTTTTAGCAAAGATTCCTGCATATTAGGCAATACTGAATAATATATTTTCAGCAAAATTTTTAGGTATACTGTGATTAAATTTAAGGGGAGCGTGGCAACAAATACTTTATTTATATGAAGAAGCCGCGCAAGATCCTGTGCGAACCTTGCGCGGCTGACTGTTTATTGACGTTTGTCTGCTTTGGATTACCGGATCTTGAACCGACCGAGGAGGTCGTCGAGAACACGAGCCTGTTTGTTGAGCTCTTCGCTAGAGGAAGCGCTCTCCTGTGCCGTTTCGGAGTTGCGCTGAGCCACTGCGGAGATAACTTCGATCTTGGCGTTGATGTCCGCGACGCTGCTGTTCTGCTCTACGCAAGCCGTCGCCGTCGATTTCGGGAAGGTAGTCCTCGTTGTTGTGAACAAGAATATTACCGAAGTTGTCAATCAGGAACGGGTACGCGTTATCCGAGATGTAGATGTCCTTGCAGGTGTCGATAAGCTCGTCTATGTAAACGTCTCCGCCCGCAATTGCAAACAGCGAACAGTCGTCGGAATATCCCGCCTTTGCAATGGTTATTATCATACTGCCCGTGTTGTAATCTATGTACGGAGAGGTGCAGATAGGCTTGCCCTGAGCCGCCTCGGTGTCCCTGTACCAGCCGCGCTCCATTACAACGAAGTCTGGAGGGAGTACGGTGTCGTTGTTGAAGATCGTGATGTTTGTCGGATAGGAGATGTAGGAGGCGAACATTGTGCCGTCTGAAGTCTCACAAGCTGCCTTGAGGATCTTCTTTGCCTCGTCGTTGTTAGGATTGAATGAAGCCGAAAAGTTGGCAATATCCGTCACGATTGCTTCCTGCTTTTCAAGCCAGCCGTGCAGCCCCGAAGCCTGATGCTTCAGCTTGTTGATGATCTTCGAGCTGCTTTCGGACGATATCATCCTGTAAGTCGTGACGAGGCTGACTGTTGATGAGACGATCAGCATGAGCGCCGTTACAATAATCACGAATATGATAATCATCTTGTCAAGACCGAGTCTTTTTTATGGCAAAATCCTCCAAAAAAACAATCACAAGTTTGACCTGAATTTACTCAAACCTTTTTATTATACAATTCTTGACGCAAAATGTCAATAGTGTTACCCCATTTATCACAAAATTTTCACATAAAAAAACGTATATCACTGCAGATAACCTACAGCGTCTTTAATGTGTCTAACGTATTTCTTCCAAAACGACTAATTGACTTTGTCAGAATCAAATTGATTTTTCCGTGTTTACGAGCTTTAAGCATTTTCATAAATTCGGAACGTTTTTTCAGTTGAGTTCCCGAAGCACGCTCGGCATATACTTTCACTAACCGCCAATCGTCACGTTCTGCAATCAGTTTCTCATAATACGATATCTGAGTTTCAAGACTTGATTCCTGTTCCTCATGATTTGTACTTACTCGACAGTAGGCTGCAAACCTAAATTTCCTCATCAAGATTACCTTCAAAAAACAAAACCGCAGGAATGTTTCAGCCTACGGTTAGTAAATATGTAAAACAAAAAGCTACTTTCTTTGTGCGTTTTGCACTAAAAATGTAGCTTTCGACTTGTCTAACCTTTATAAAAAAATTTCTTAGAAGTCGAGCGAAAAGAAATCGTCCCGTAGGAGCCTACGAGACGAACTTGCCGCCGGTCATACCGGCTGTCTAACCTTTACAAAAAAGATTTTTCTAACCAATATGTAAAAACCACTTTTCGGGTAGTGCGCATTTTTACTGTTTTGCAAAATTCCATTTTGAAGTTAAAAGATTGTTATTTTCCAAGTTTTTTACGAATTTGTTTATCATACTCTTGTATACTTGTGACAATATCTTTCATAACATTTTCTTCATGAGAGTTAAACAAATATTTGGCAATTATTTTAGGAATAACAATGTATACAGTAAGAAATGACGAAAGGGCAGTAACACAGGAGGGGATATAGTCTAGAAAGCCAAGACTTGAATTATGAATACTACTAATTGTATATATCACACAAATTATAAGAATTACAGTTGATAAAAACATAACAATTATCGAAATTACATAAAACCAAAGTTTCATATTTCTTTTTGAATTAAGAGTTTTTTCTATATGAGAAGTATAGGCACTTAGCAACTTGTCATATTCACCGCTATGTTTTTTCATACTGCCACGGTCTATATTTGCCAAATCTGCGTCATTTTTAACGCGAGTACTGTTGTTAGAAGCAATAACCCTTATATATTCGCTGGAATCATCTTTTTTCCCCATGCTATATACTCCTGTCATTTAACCCAACTTCTTCAAACCGTTTTTCAACAGCTTTACGACTTACTTGAAAATCTTCGACAAGAGTGGAAACTATCTCATATTTTGTTTGGCAAGTTTTTGCTAATTCGTTATAACGCTTAATGAACATATCCTTAGGCATTAAAAATTCAGCGGCAAATCTACTAGGAATAGTTTCGCAAAGTTCATCAGATTTTTCGATATCATAAGTATCGAAATAGTTTGTTTGATGTTTTTCGTCAAAATCAAAAAGAAAATGCGCGAATTCGTGAGCAATTGTAAATCTCTGACGCCCAATCGTATCATCACATGAAACCGCTATTATCTTGTCTGACCCAAACTTTTCAGAAATATCAGGATTTATCATAATAAAACCTGATATTTTTTCTTTTGGCATTTCAGCAGAATACACATGAAACCCCAAATCATTCATGATTTTAACAATAGGGATAGGAAATTCGTTTATTTCAAGTGATGATACAAGATCATTTGCTAATGAAATGGCACTTTTCTCATCCCTTTCAATTCCTTTTTCTTTGAAATTGCGAATAACTTGTTTGCAATTCATCACTTTACGTCCTTTCAAAGCCTTATAATTCCACATACTGCACCTCCGCTTGCATACCAACTATCAGATATTATGCGCAATATGTGAACCATATAACCAACTTTATAAACTACATTTATATTTTATCATATTTTTTTTATGAAGTCAATATGTTTTTTAGTGAAAATTTTTTATAATGTGTTATGTTACAATAGATGTGAGACAAAAGGTATAGAAAAAGTGGTTGAGATCTGTTAAAATAAAGTTGTCACACCCAAAATAACAGAAAGGAACGCAATCACCATGGAATATTATAACACAAAAAGCGGTATTATTCACATCTCTTAAAAATAATGAATTAAGGCAGTGAAAATGTTTAGGGGGACGAAGAATGCGAACTTTGTTGCACGCAGGTACAAAGTCGGCCGTTCTTCCGTGTACCGCTGGAACAAGCGATATAACGGAACGCGGGAATCCCTTGCAGACAAATCCTACAAGCCAAATTCACCTCACCCGAACGACCATACGGAGGAAGAAATTAAGTATAAAGTATTATCACAAGCGAGATCCTGCCCGAAAACGTCTGGAATGGAACAGATTCGTTGATTGCCGAGTATACTGCGGACGGAGTCTCTCCGGAAGAAGCGGAAAATGACGAGCAATATCTGCAAAGCGTTATCGAGTATATGGACGACGAGCAGCTTGAACAGTTTGAGGCGTGGGAAGCCTCGGAGGATTACCTCAAAGTGGCAGGAGAAAAGTTTAACGGTTTAAAGGTGTCAAGCAAATTTGCAAGATGTTTTGAAATCCCGTATCAGTCTTTCCGGTGCTGGATCGAAGGCAAACGCAATCCGCCTGCATATATTATACAGCTTATCGGGTATGCTCTGATTAGCGGGTTGCCGACCGAGGAGAATACGCAGGACAAAACGTGAGTGCAGACTGCGTCGCGAGAAACAAACGAGCGGCATAACAAATCCCCCGACCGAGGAATCGGTCGGGGGATTTGTTAACCTTTATAGCCGACTTTGTAGACTGTTGTGCTTTCGCACAAGCCTACAGTGCGTAAGGTGTTGGGGGTATGCACCAATATGTCGCTCAAATCGCAGTCGAGCGCCTCGCATATTTTATCGAGCTGATCAAGGCTAACACGGTCGGCGACGCAATGGTACAAATCGTTGATCGTACCGGGGCGGATTCCTGTCTTTTCGGAAAGCTCTTTTTGCGTTACGCGCATCTCACCGAGCTTGCGGCTTAAAGTAATCCTGATCATATCCGCATTACACTCCTTGTACAAAAATTATATAATATTTCGGTAAAAAATACTTAAAAAAGTAAAAAAAACGAAATTTGTAAAATATGTAGAAATACTACAAAAAACGGCGGTTTTCTTGGTAAATAAGCAAAGAGCTGTCCGTCGGTGGACAGCTCCGTGATAAATAAAAACTTGA
Source organism: uncultured Clostridia bacterium (assembly GCA_947631945.1). Taxonomy (GTDB): domain Bacteria; phylum Bacillota; class Clostridia; order Oscillospirales; family Acutalibacteraceae; genus UBA1081. The sequence continues at coordinate 23,938 of CANRNI010000024.1, read as the reverse complement.
ATACAGCATTTTTAATTAGAGCCCTCTGCATATAAAAATAAATTTTTATATTGCAAAAAATGCTCTGAAAAAAGGCACTCTCGGTTGAAATTTCGTGTTGCATAATTGTTCAAATTATTAAACTTATACTCAAAAACGTATTGATTGTGAATGAACTTTCAAACAAGCTAATAAGAGAAAAACCGCATTACAAAGCCGTTTGCGGCAGTAATGCGGTTTTCCTTTGTTTGTGACTTTGTCTAACCTTTATAAAAAAGATTTCATAATAGCCGTACAGAAAACAACATTCTTAGCAGTCCGATCCCTCCTGGGAACCGTTCCACTCATTATTATGTGCACCATAAGATAACAGCAATTATCTATTTTTTAGTATATGCCTCTAGAAGATATAATATATTTGCGTAAGCAAATATATCGAATTCCTTATTATTCATCAAATAATACAAAGCTTGACATAAATTAGCTATATAGGAATCTGGAGCTTTATCGTGAAAAGTTAATGGTATATCCAAGTGGTAATCTTCGGAATTATTTGCATCAAATTTTTTTCTTCCTTAATATACGATTCAACAACACTTAAAGCAACATATATAGCCAAATATTCATTAGCCATCAGCAAAACAGGTAATAAATGCTGCTTTGCAATTTTTGTCACCTTAAAAATATGGCTCTTTAGAATAGAATATATTAAAACAGAACCTATCTTATGACTATCAATTGGTTGGGATTCTGAATTCATAAAATACTTTCGGATAGTCCGACGCTCTTTTTCATAGATCTTGTAACCTTATTTAGCTTATTTTTTCTATATTTCAAACAACCATTACCAGACCCTTTATCAATTGTCAACAAATCATTGATATACGGTTCGATAATATTTGCACTAAGTGATTGAAAACATTTTTTAGTTATCAGTATTTACCTGCTGAAACTTATCTTCAATCGTTCTCGTTTTAATGAACTCTATATCATCCAAACGTCTATCACCATTTTGAAATTTTGGAAGTGGATTATAGTGATTAATATATAATTCCCTAATACATATTATAAGAACAAACCCAATAAGCATCAAGGCAATTCCTAACAATATAAATTCCACCATAAACCCCTCACATTTCTAAGCATTCAAAATTCACTCGTTCCTATGCAAGATTCTTCTGCTTGCTTCAATTGATATGTTTTTGTATGTACTTTACCGATATAATTAAATAGTGCTCCACCCACGCTAGCAAAACTAAAAAACTTAAAAAACAATATGAAAAAGCCTTCGTTCAATTGTATTTCAACAATACCGGCCAATACAAGCAAAACAAAAAAAGCAACAAAAACAGCAATGGCAAAGAAAACAATTAACCCCCTTCCTTAGACACATAAACACCCTCGTTTGCTCACTCTTAGGAATATAACTGAATTCTAAACAATCTATTAAATATGGAATATTCAATACCAGAACATTCCATGTCAGCGCATTAAAAAATGTATTCTGAAACAGCAAAATTATGCAAACCATAAGAGTTGTAATGAACTTAACAAAGCCACCCCAACCACCTTTTTTGAAAAAATCCTCTATTGGATCAATCTCTTTTGCATTTTTGTCTTTTTTTAGCCATTACTCAACTTCCTCTATACTAAACTTAACATTCTATGGAAACAACTCTTCCGCCGCAAATGTACGTCGTGAAATATTATATGCATTTCAGCTGTTTTTAAGCAACTTTGACGCCGCAAATTTGTTAATTTGCACAAAAAAGCAACATGCATTTGTGCAAAATAACCACGCCAAACCATTATACTTAACTAACACTTTTTCAATGACTAATTAATTATAACACATTCATATTTAGAAGTCAATACTTTTTTCACGATTTTTTGAAAATTTATGTGGAAACTTACAAAAATTGTAAAGTGTATGTTTGTGTTTTCACAAAAAAATTTTGCCGCAGTTCCTGCCCAAGTGACCTGAACTGCGGCACAACCATTAGCTTACACTCCTATCGCCATTCCCTGACCCTCGGACTCGTTCTCATACTTATTGAGATCCTCATCTTCGGATTCCTCGTCCTCGCTCGACTCTTTGTCCAAGTTCTCAGTTTCTTCGTCGCCGAGCTCCTCGTCCTCGGTTTCCTCGCTTTCACCGTTGGAAACGTCCTCGAAATCACTCACAGCGGCTGTTTCGCGCTATTCCGCTTCCGATGCTTTTTGCGTCAGATTACGCTAAATCTCGTTCTCGATAAGCCCGATCACAAACTCTTTCTGTGTCATGTTGTTGCGCTGAAGATAATCTTTAATTTTTTGAAAAAGCTCCTCCGGTACTTGGAATGCCAAAGTTATCATGACTGTCCAAAAATTGCCAAACCTCTGCATGAAGTTCGGCGTCGATTTTGACTGTAATTCCTTCCTTTTCAGCCGCCATTTTAATCACTCTCCTCAATGTAATTTCCGAATGCGAATTTTATCAGTTCATCAACCGACAACCCCGATTCTGCCGACTGTATCAGCAACAACTGATAGAGTTCCTGTGAAATTTCAATATCCAAATTATCACCTCTCTCCCATACTTTTTTGAATTTCAAACCCGCCCTTAAGCCGTATTGTTATGCAGTTCTTGTCAGTTACAACAATTCGTTCAATAAGCTATCTGACTGCCGTATCGTCATACTCGGCGAACTTCAGAAAAGGAACACAAAATAATCGGTATAATTATCGAAAAAGAAAACCTGCGACAATTTCGGCTCGTTGGTAAAAAAATCGTAATTTATAATTTCACACGGATAATCTCTGTGGAAGAAATATCCCTCGTACAATATTGTTTCAAGCTACTTATCATATGTACCAACTCACATCGTGATATCAAGTAATTATACAAAATATATCGCGTATCCAAGGGTTCCCGCAATGCGTCAACAATATTATTCATCGTTGTCATCAGGCACATTGCCGTGCCGTTATCTTCAAAATCAAGCAGTTTATTTACGGTTGCCCTCAGCAAAAATTCCAATGTCAAATTATGAACAGGCTGACAAGAGATTTGGTTTAGAATGCTTACGAACTGTCGAACTACGAAATAAAATTCTCTTCCGAGCGCAGTCATAGCACAAGAAAAATTCGGCTAGAGCTGCTGTTGGGTTTGTAATTTTTTGGCGCGAGCAGGAGCGTGTACGACGATTTATGCGAGGTTTGAAACTGCTTGACCACATACGAGAGAATAGCATAAAGCAGATTTTCAAAGACTTTTATCTTTAACAGGCAAATCAATATCAAAGACCTCGTGGTCCTCCGCAATATACGCCTTATTGGCTGTCGGTGTCATAACAAGCGCGTATTCGTCCTCGGCGGTGAGTGCGTGTGGCATATAATCTGTCCGGCTTGACATGACAAGTTCTGTGCCGCCGCGCGCCATAACTTCTCCAAACGCGTCAATCGCGTAGGAAGTGCCGAAATTCCGCGCCGAAAGAGGTTTCGGTATACCTCTATTATACCACATTGTCCAACAAAATGGGTGCATTTCACGGGTGCACGCATTTTTAGAAGTTAGGTAAAAAAATGGGGGAAACCTTTTTCCAAAGGCTTCCCCTTTTGTTTATGCTGTGGTGTTTTCAGGCTTATCTGCTTTTTGATTTCTTCTTTGCAAGAACTATCGTACAGCCCGACAGTGCGATAAGTACAGCTATTGCCGACATATCAAAGCCTGTTTCGGGAGATTCCTTGGGATCCTGTTCGGACAATACCGCGCGTATCTTCGCTTCGTATTCTACGCCGATCTTTGAGATTTTGTCATAGAGCGCCGCTACAGCGTCTTTGTCGCTTATAAAGCCGAACTCAGCTTCTACGTCGAGCAGAGCGTTTTCAGCCTCTTCTTTGAGCTTATCGACATCAGCCGTAAGCTTGCTGAGATCAGTTTTGTTCTTCTCTTCAAGAGCCTTTATGGCTTCTCTCGTTTCGGACGCTGCCACAGAAATTCCTTTTTTTGCGTTCGACTCAAATAACGTTTGGAGCGTTGTGTCATACATTTCCTGAAGCGCTTCGCCGATTGAATTTATCCTTTCGGTTTCTTCATCAGTTCCTACCGCTTCTTTCATTTCTGCACTTGCAGATGCTGTTGCGTCCTTGAGAAGATCTCTTACTTTATCCAACTGTTCCTGTGTTATAAAAGTACACTTCGGACCGTATTCTTTTATTGCCTCGTCAAATTCTTCGAACGCATACTTGTCTGCCCACAAGAACACGTTCTTGCGCCAGAGAGCGTCTGCTTTATCCTCGATCTCGCTCAGAAGCTCGTCTGTTTTCTCCCAGTCTAAAACGTTGTTGTCGTCTATTATCTTTTGAACAGCGGCGTTGTTATCCTCTATCAGCTTCAAAACCTCCGCCTTCTCTTCTTCCGTTACATAGTCAAGAGATTCTACGGTGGCTTTCTCGCTTCTTACAATGTTCGTCGCAAGCGGCTTTGTATAAGCGAGATTTATAGTACCCTCGTACTTTTTGATATTCTCTTTTATCTCGCTCTTTGACTTTGCCGCAATTTCATCTCTTACAGACTTTATCGCTTCATCAAGATCTTTCTTATACCGGGCTTTTTCTTCGTCGGTGAGCATTGTAAAGTTCTCGATGTCCTCGGTATAATATTTTTCTACTTCCACGATAAATGCTTCGATGTATTCTGCGGAAACATCAGCTTTGAAATTATCCACCACTTCGACATATTCGTTCATGACCTCAACCGCGATATTACCCTTTACTTCCGTATCCTTATCATCAAGAGCGTCTACGGTCTTTTCCGCTTCGGCTTTGAGAGCTTCTACAGCAGCCGTCATTGCGCTGCGGTCTTTGCCGTCTATCGCTTCGGCTCCTTTAATTCTGTCAGCTGCAGACTGTGAAGTCTTGGCGATGCTTGCCTTTGCACAAAGCGTGTTGAGTTCTGCCCATTCGCTAAGTGCACCGTTTATGATATCGTCATACAACTTTAGCTGTACATCAAGATCCGTCGGAGTTTCATTTTCTTTGAGCAAACCGTCGAGCTTTGTGATTATGTCATTCAGCACTTCTTCGGTCTTGCCATCGGGTGCATACTCGAACCAATCGGGGTTGTCGTCTACGGCTTTTTGGAAATAGTCCTTATACTTCGCAACCTGGTCTTTAACCAAGTCCTTGTTTATGGTAATAAGGATTTTGTCTATTTCATCAAACGCCGCGTCAAGTATTTCAAAATATTTGTCAAGGCTGTCATCCGGTTGTAAATTCGCAATATTTAGCAATGCGTCGCGCTCGATATCCTCAAGCTTCTTTATCAGTGCGTCTGCTTCTTCCCTTGTCAGAATGCCGTCATTTACAATATCCTCGGTTTCGGCTTTGTAATATTCGACTGTGTCATTCAAATCCGCTACTTCGTACACTATTTCTGCGCCGTCTACAAACATATCGTAAAACTCGCCCATTTCCTCATAGGTCGTAAGATCAACAAGTTCTTCTAAAGCGAAATCTCTGAGCTGCTCCGTCCGGGATATTGCAGTCTTGGCTACGTCTGCTTCGCAATAAGTGAGATATTCGTTTATATCGCTTATGTTTCTCGCGGCATAGTCCTCTATATACTGAGCAACTTCCGCTTTGTATTCGTCTATGCTGAGAGCGGTAAAGCTGAACGTATAATAGCCGGGGTTGGTATCGGCAGTGCCGGTGCCGGAATAGTTGTTTACATAAACGGGACTATTCTCGTCATTTGTTTCTCTGAGCCAGATCGTGTGTGCGCCTTTTTCAAGTTCAAGAGCTATTTCGCCGTTTTTATTTGTCTTTACGGTAACGCCGTCCGCATCGTCAATGCTTATCATCAGATCCGTATCTTTGAGAGCAGTTCCGTCAGAAAGAGTAACGGGAATAGTAACCGTATAAGTATCGGAAGACCGGTCGTTTGCTATAATTATGCGCGGCTCGGTAATCTCATAGGTGAGTCTGCCGTTTTTCAGGTTCGCCAGAATGTAGTCCATAACTATCTGGTCTTCGCCGCCAAGCTCGCCGACTTTCGTTCCCTCTTTAATGCCCTCAAACGTTCCTACATAGTTGTTTGTGGCAAGAAGGAGCTTTGTCTTGTTGTCATTAAGATCGAGCTTCGTTCCGTCGGAAAGCGTTATGTTTGTGACCTTTTTGCCTGCCGCTCCTGCGGGATCGTAAGAATAGCTGAAACCGCCTGCCTGTAAAAAGCTGCCGCTTGCTTTTTCTGTTACGAGCATACCCGTTTCGTCCTGACCCGTCATAGTAAGACCAAGCTCAAGCGCCGTGCGGAGCATTTGGGGAGTAACTTCGTATACCTCTACCACATTTCCGTGGTTAAAGGCATTCAGAACGTCGCCGCGCGTTACTGTTCCCGCGGGGAGCGTCTGGGCTATGCCGCCGCCGTTTTCAACGGCAATAACGGGAAGATCAATTCCGTTGTTCTTTGCAAATTCTCTTGCATATTCTGCAAAAGCGTCGGTAACGAAATCGCCGTAGGGAGTTTCAACTATACGCGACTCTACATAGTCATAGCAGATATAGCCGCCCCAGAGAGGAATGTTGTTTTCGCAAAGCTTCTCGCCGAGAATTTCATTCTGTTCGGACTGTATGCCGTTAAGCACATTTTCTACGTTGGCTTTCTTTGCCTTGCCGTCAGCGTTAAGAGAATATTTGTCAGCAGTAGCCTTGTCAAGCACCTTGCAGGTAGCGGAAACGCCGTTAGCACCGAAGGTCAACTCAACCATTCCGATACTTGTAAACAGCGTGCCTGTCTGTACGATCGGAATTTTTACCGAGCCTTTGGTGTATGTTTTTTGCTCTACGGTATGGCTGTGACCGTCAATTACCGCAGTTACTTCCTTAAGTTCGTTATCCGAAAGACCGTCTAGCAGAGCTTCGCTCGTACAGCTTACAGCAGCCTTGCTGTCGCCTAAGTGGGTGATAAGAACGATAGCGTCGGTCGAATCTTTAAGTTTCGCTATCTCGTCTTTCGCCGCCTTTATCTCATCGCCAAAAGTAACGCCGCTGAGTTTCGCGGGATTTGTAGAAGTTGCGGTGTTCTTTGTGGTTATGCCGACAAAGCCTATCTTTTTGCCGCCCGCTTCTATAACCGCACTGCTTTCAAGAAGCGTCGCCCCGTCTTTCATTACGTTTGCGCTGAGTATCGGGAAATCCGCCGTTTCTTCAAGCTTTTTGAGCTGATCCGTTCCAAAATCGAATTCATGGTTTCCCGCCGCCATAACGTCATATCCCGCGGCGTTCATCATCTTTATAACGTCCTCGCCCTGTGAAATTGTCGCAAAGGACGCTCCCTGTACTGCGTCGCCCGCGTCTACCAGAAGCGAATTTGCTGTCGACGCTTTCATTGCGGCAGCCTGCGCCAGACCTATGGTTGTTTCGCTTTCGGCAACAACGCCGTGAATGTCGTTTGTCGTAAAGATAGTGACCGTTTCGGTATCAGCCGCGAATGCCCCTGCAGGCAGCAGTGAAAAGACCATTGCCACGGACACCATTATCGACAATATTTTTTCTTTCAGTTTCATACTTTCTCCTTTGTTATGTTGAAATTAAAAACGTGCATTTTCCCTGCAAAGGAAAACCCTGCCTGTTTCACCACCTTTCAGTAAATTTACAATTGCATTTTCGGACAGGAAAGCGTCTGCTCCGTGCCGCCCGAAACTTCAATTCCCGCGGCTTTAAGCTCGTTTATAAACGCTTTGGAGAGCGCGTTTCCCGAAAAATCCTGCATAATATTCATAAAGAACTTTCCGCTCACCGCATTAGCTTCTGCTATGATATGACTTCCCGCCGGGTCGACATATGTTCTCACCGACTTTATGTAAGGCTCAAGAGCGCCGAGGGTGTTCATTCTTACATAGCTTAATGTGAGGTTTACCTGCCTTAAATTCTCCTTTGAAGCCGCTCTGAAAGCCGCGCGTATCTCGTCGAGATCACCGAGGGCAAGTATCTTCTTTTCGTTGTTCAAGCGCCTGTGTAAAGCGGAGAGCATATATTCGTCGGCGGACTGATATGCCGCCATCTGACAGCAGATGTCGTTCAGCTTTTCGGGCGTAAACCCGCGCATTTCGTCCGTGAAATTTAAGGCGATAACGCCTGTGACATTGTTATGTGCAAGCGGCTTTTTCAAAAACGCGCGGTAGTTTTTCATAAGAACTATTCTGAACGGCGCGTCAAATTTTTCGCAAAGCCCGAACGCTGCTTTCGCGAACATATTTGCGAGCATAATTGCGGGAGTAGAGCTGTTTTTCTTGCAATAGTCCACAAACTCCGCTTCCGGAAACTCTATTTCAAAAACGGTCTGCCTGCCGCTGTCTATATCCATTATCTTATCCCAGGTTACCGCAGAGGGCGGCGCAGGCTTTTTCTCGGTCTTCTGCTGTTCTTGTTTTTGTTCATCAAGGGGCGGAAGATCAAGATATGGGTCTTTTCTCTCCTCGTCAGACACGGGCATTTCTGCTGTGCGGATATTGTCAGCGGGGAGAGAGGTCTTATATTCTTCGATTATGTAATAATAGAGCGTTGTTTTTATAAACTCCATAATTCCCGTAGTGTCGGTTATCGAATGTATCATGTCGAAATAGACCGTATCTCCGAAATAGTTTACGGCGAGAGCATGAAAATTCGATTCTTCGGAAAGAAGCGTAACCGGCTCGGAGCTGTTTGTAATGACGATAGGCTCATTATTCGGAACGACCGAATGTAAAAGTTCATCTTTCAGAACAAATTTTACCGAAAAATAATCATAACGTTTTATCGCGATATCCACGGCTTTTCTCAAAGCCTTTTCATCTACCGCGTCAATAAGCCTTACGGCTATTCTTACGGTGTGGCGGCAGTTGTTTGTAGAACGATAAAAACCCGATATTCCCGACGGATTGTTTTTCATATGAGTTTATCCTTTCAAATAGTTTCATTCAAAAAGCCCTGTTTTTTCTAACAGCCTTCTCAGCTTTTCGGAAAACAGAAGCCGTTTTATTTCTGCCTTATACTTCTCATTCCGCATATTACAAGCGCCGCGCCGTATGCCGCAGTCAATACTCCCGCGACCGGGTAGCTTATTACCCACGGGAGATTGAAGCCTATAGCCGCGTTCAATATAAAGCCGGATATGATGAACATATAGAACATACCCGGAATAAGCGCCATTATAAACGGCTTTTTGTTCTTTATCATATACATAGTTATCATGCCGAACGCAAAAACCGCAATGGTCTGGTTTGCCCATGCGAAATAACGCCAAAGCACCTCAAAGCCGTCAGAGTTCATCTTTGCAAAAATAAGCAGCGCCGCCACTGCCGCAAATATAACAAGCGATACCGCGAGCCGCTTTGACTTTTTCGTCTGGTCGATTTTCAGCGCGTCGGAGATTATCAGTCTCAGCGAGCGAAGCGCCGTATCGCCTGAAGTTATGGGAAGAACGATTATGCCTATAACTGCGATTATACCGCCTATGCTTCCGAGAAGATCGTTTGCTATTATGCCTACTACAGCAGTCGTGCTTGTGTCGGCATTTGCAAGACCGAGATTTATAACGCCCATTGTCGCAGCCGCCCATATCATGGCTATAAATCCCTCTGCGAGCATCATGTTATAAAACGTCATTCTGCCCTCTTTTTCGCTTTTCATTGTACGCGAAACGAGGGTAGCCTGCGTAGAATGAAATCCCGAAACAATGCCGCAGGCAACTGTTACAAAGAAAACGGGGATAAAATGAAGTCCTTTCGGGTGAACGCCGACAACGCCCGTTGTCCAGATGTCGTCGAGCGGATAGCCTTTTATCAGAAGTCCCGCAAAAACTCCGACTGCCGACAGAATAAGAAGCGCGCCGAATATCGGGTAAACCTTTCCTATTATCTTGTCTATCGGGAAAAGCGTCGCCACAATGTAATAAACAAATATAACTCCGTATACTATCCATAATACGGGGTTTGTAACGCCGCTGTCGGCTTTAAGTATCTGCGATACAAACAGATCGCCGGGAGTATAGATAAATACCGCTCCCACAAGAAGCATAAGAAGACATACAAAGATATTGTAAATGGGATATGTATATTTTCCGAGATATTTCTTTATCAGCGCGGGCATCTGTGCGCCGTCTTCACGGACGGAGATCATTCCGCACATATAGTCGTGGAATGCTCCGCCGATTATACAGCCTATGGGAATGGTAATAAACGCTATTGGCCCGAAAAGTATACCCTGGATAGGACCTAAGATAGGACCTGTTCCCGCTATGTTCAAAAGCTGAATCAGCGAGTTTTTCCACTTTTTCATCGGCACATAGTCCATTCCGTCGTTAAGACGGACAGCGGGCGTTTCGCGGTCGTCGGGTCTGAAAACCTTTTCGCAGACCTTTCCGTAAATCGCGCCGCCTACCAGAAGAACAACAAGACCAATAATAAAAGTAACCATAATACTTCCGCACCTCCTGCGGCAATATCCTTTTGCCGCAAATTAAAAAATTATCTTATTGATTTTTAATTATTTTAAGAATATTCCGACCGTCTTTATATTCGTATTCAACGCCGACCTTTCCGCTGCAAAAAAATACCTACTGCTGCGTCATTTCTTCGTTTGTATGCATATTAAGTCTTATGCGAACCGTAAACAATTCTTTTTCCGCGTCAAATCTGAACATCGCGCTGCCGCCGTATTTGCGGGCAGTATGAGCTATACTCTTAAGTCCGTAGCCTCCGCCCTCTCTGCCGCTTATAAATGCCTCTGCGGGCAAAAAGCCTGTTTCCGAACGATAGCGTTTGTCGAGCAAAACTTCTTTGCATGAGTTTGAAATTTCTATCGCAAGAGATCCCCGGACTGTTCCCACGCGAATTACCATATTCCGCTTTCCCGTATATTTCCTGCAGGAGTTTATCGCGTTTTCCATTGTATTTCCAAACAGGACCGTAAGATCCGCAGGCTCTATCTTCAACTCTTTGCACTCTGCGTTTACCTCGCAGGTTATGTTATGATCTCTTGCCATGCCGATATAATACTGTAAAAGCCCGTTTACAGTAAGGTCTTCGCAGTAGACCTCGTTGTTGCGTTTTATCGTTGTGTCTATCAGCTTTGAGAGATAGTCCTTCATTTCGTCGAACTTCCCTCTGTTCAGCATATCGGACAGGGTATTATAGTGATGGCGCATATCGTGGCGCATACGGCGGGTGTTTTCCATGTCGTTGACTATTTTTTCATACTGTATCTGTCTGATTTCAATAGCGCGGAGCTGTTCTCCGTCGAGTTTTCTCCTGACCGACTCGCGGAATATCAGCCAGTATATCAATATCTGATCTATCGTCAGGAATATCATCGGTATCAGGAAAAAGCGGAACACTCCGTAGTTTCCCGCCGAGGTCACGCAATAAACCGTAATAGCAAAATAAAGCAACGTCGAAAATGTCGCAATAAAAAATTCGCGCTTCATGTTGCGCGGCTCTATAAGCTCGATATATTCTTTCAGCGGTCGTATGACTATCAGAAGCAGCATCGGCAGCAGCAACGCCGTAACAACCAAATACAGAATAAGAAATCTGTCTGTATAAGGGAGTATCGTCGTATCTGTCTGGTTCGGGAATATTATCGTATACAAAACGTTTACCAGAATATAGACCGTGACCCCGTAAAACATTGCAATAAAAAATACCAGAAGTTTTTTAAGTACCGCTTCCTTTACGAGCCAAATATATGCCGCCAGTATAAACAAAATCGATGCAAGCATTAAGGAGTTTGAAATGTTTATATGTAGAGGATATTTTTCCATATCTCTCAGGCACAGCACCGCGGAGAATACCGCCGCAAACAATACCGAAATTATCGTCATAACAACGAATATGTTCTTTCTGCTAAAGCGGTATGCCTCCTGCGAAAAGGGCAGGAATATTATAAAAACGCACGGCAAAAACTGTATTAAAAATCCTATAGCGTTCTGTAAAAAAGCGATCATTGTCTACCATCTCCAACATTAAAGCCTTTGCGGCGCAAAAGCCTGTCAAAGACATAGTTGTCATATGCCGCGCGAATCGCGGCGCTCTGTCTTACGGCAATAGGAAGCTTTGTCCCGTCGCGCATAACGCAGATATCCGTCCTCATCTGCTCTATATACTCCATATTTACGACTATGCCTCGGTTTATCTTCAAAAAATTGCTGTCAAGCCTAAGCTCAAGCTCGCTCAAAGGCAACCACACCTTTAAGCTCCTTCCGTCCGCCAATATCACATTGACCGCATGATTTTCGTTTTCAAGCCTTGATATCTCGTCAAGAAACACCGTGTGCCTTTCAGGACCTACAGAAAACGTTATGCGCTCTCTGTTTTCAGAGCGCAGCATATTGAGCCGTCTGAAAGAATCGGCAATGCCTTCCGTTGTGACGGGTTTTAAAATATAGTTCAACGCATAGAGCGAAAAAGCGTCTATAGCGTGTTCGCGGCTTGTGGTGACAAAGACGATTCCCGTTTCAGGGGTTATCCTCTGAAGCTCCTTTGCTATATCAATGCCGTTTTCGCCCGGCATATAAATGTCCAGAAACACTATATCAAAAGGCGGCATATTTTTTGCCGCCGAAAGCAAAGAAGCGCCGTCCGAAAATTTTTCCGCATTTCGGCTCGCGTCCCAGCCGCACAGCGCTTTTTCAAAATGCTCCCGCTCATGCAGATCATCGTCGCAAATTGCGATGCGCATAACGTATCCTCCTGAGTTCGGCTAAAACCGCCGAAGAATAAAGGCAATTCGTTTATATCGTTTCGGGATAATGTCCGTATAAGGGCATTGTCCGCATAATATTGCTATACTCAAGCATATAATAACCATTCTGAGATTATTATATCATAACAATTTATTTTTTTCAATACAACAGTTTTGACTTTTACGAAATCAAATATGACTTTTACGAAATCGGATAATGCCTGTTTTGTTGTTCTCCATATCGGGGAAATTATCCTCGCTTTCGGGAATTACCATAAAAGCACGGCAATGTTTCTCAATACCCAGGCGGCTGCTCCGCAGGCTGTTTCTTTTTCCAAACATAATAAAATCCGTATTTCTATAGCCGCTACCTATGGTTTTATTGTAACATTTTTTCGGAATGTTGTCAATATAGAAGTTAAGATGTAAGAAGTAAGAGTTTGGACTAAGACGTTGTTTGCTGAATATAACGTAAAAAAAGAAGAAAGAGGTCAAAGTTCAAAACTCTAACATCTTACCTCTAACATCTTATTTCTAAATGGCTCCCCCAGACCTTGCAAAAATGAACAATTTTTATTTAATTGGAGAGGAACCACCTCGGATTCCTCTCTGCAATTAAAGTTGATTATTACCCGGTCGTCGTGAACATATATCGAATTTACGAACGTATCAATAATCCGTTGTTTGTTGTCTTGACTCGCAAGGTTAAGGTCAATCATCTTGGACAGCCAAAACTTGACCTGTTCCCGCGTCAAAATCTGCGTTTGAATTTCCTCGCGTGCAATCTTAACTTCAAGGTCTGTTTTCTGTGCAGTAAGCTCGTCCATACGCTTTTTGGTCGTCGGGTTTATAATGCCTTGCTCTATCGCGCGAGCCATATTCTCCAAACTTTTCTCCACTTCCTCCAACTCCCGGCGCAGCAAAGGAACAGCCGTATTTTCTTTAGCCTGCCACATCATCAAATGCGCGACCAAACTGTCCATTGCGTTGCACTCGAAAACGCTCTGAACGGTCTTTCGCATAACCAATTCTTCAATGGCGTCTTTCCGCACCGCCTTCCTATGGCAGCCACGCTTTTTCTTAGCGGTAACACATTTATAATAATGGTAAACCTTGCCCGATTGACTTGTCCCGCCCTCGCCAACCATCAGCGCACCGCAATCGCCGCACATCAGCTTTGAAGTAAGCAGATACCTCTCGTCAGCCTTATAGCTTGACGGCGCATACTTGTTTTTCTCAAGCCTGTCCATCGCCAACGCGAACAACTCTTTGGAAATAATTGCGGGAACCCCGTTCGGCACAACAACATCTCTGTATTGATACTCGCCTATGTACTTGCGGTTCTGCAAAAGAGCTGTTACCGTAGTTTTACCTATCGGCTTGCCTTGCGAAGAGCGCACACCGTTATCATTAAGATATGTCACAATATCTTTGACTTGCCTGCCGTTGACATACATCAAAAAGGCTTCTTTAATGAACGGTGCAGTCAGCTCGTCAATTTGATAATGCTTGTTCTCATCAATTTTAAATCCAACCGGAATATATCCTCCGTTATACTGACACTTCAAAGCGTTTTCGGTCATTCCGCGGATAACTTTTTCGGATAACTCGGCAGAGTAGTATTCGGCATACCCCTCAAGCACCGACTCCAAGATGATACCCTCCGCGCCATCGGATATAGCCTCCGTCGCCGAGATAACTTTTACGCCGTTCTTGCGGAGTACCGCCTTGTAGTGCGCGCTATCATATCTGTTCCGCGCAAAGCGGTCGAGTTTCCAAACTATGACCACATCGAAAAGTCCTCCGGAACTCTCCTTAACCATTCGCTGAAATTCGGGACGATTGTCCGTTTTCGCCGAAACTGCCCTGTCAATGTACGAGCCGACGAGCGTGTAGCCCTTTCGGGAGCGATACCTTCAAGCTGCTCTGCCCAAATCTTCTTGCCTATCCGAAGAAAAAAATTCTTGCATAACCGGCAACAGACTCTGCACTAACGTGTCAAGCTGTTCCTCGGAAAGAACAGGCTTCTTCTGATTTTCCATTCCGTAATTCCCTCCCTTGAAAATTTTGCCTTTCACTTATAGGAAAATTTTTGGCGATTTATTAGGGGGGAAATTAAAAATTTTTTTATTTTTTCAAAATTTTTTCAGTTACCCCCTAATTTTCCCACTCGTTTTTTTCCTATAAGTGAGGTGGGTAACACAATCTGCTGTTCGACGCCGCAGAATTTTTTTGAGGGGGTCTGCAATTGCAAACTAAAAATGCCAAAATGAGGAATACGTATTCTTTCGTTTTTTGTATGCATAGCAAGCACAGAAAGTTGGGCATACTTTCCCAACATTTCCCATTTCTCGGAATGACCCCTCGAAAAATTTTAGGGAACCCGCCGCCCTAAAATTTGTTACCCTCGACAGGCATATAACCTATTTTAATATGTCCGAGGTGGGCGAAGTGATGAAAGCCTTGCGCATCATCGGCGCGAACATCAACCAGATCGCGAAGAAAGCGAATGAAACCCACAACATCTATGCCGAAGATGTGGAGAAACTCAGAAAGGAGAACGAATCGTTATGCCATACCTTAAATCAATTTCTCTCCATACTACCGTCAATCGCAGCCTGAACTTCATACACGGAGAATTTGTTTTTCATTGAAACTCACTCACCAGTTTGGCGATAGTTGTCAAGTAGTGATTGCCACACACGTTGAAAACAATATTATCTTAAACGCTTACGGAATTGACGGACATAAATTCAATGATAACCAGACAACACTTAAACAGCTCCGTGAGATTTCCGACAGGGTATGTCTTGCGTTCGGTATAAAGCCGATTGACACGGAGCGTGGGACAGGTCGGGGCATTGATTATAATGAATGGGAACACAAGCAGCGCGGCACATCGTGGAAAGAAAAAATCCGTCTGGAGATAGACGGACTAATACTCAAGGTCAAGAATGTTGACGAGTTGCTCGCGGAGTTGGAGTTGTTAGGCTACACGGTTCGGCGTGGGAAATATATCTCGATTAAAGCACCGGAACAGCAGAGAGCCGTTCGTTTGAAAACTCTCGGCGTGGACTACACCATTGAGAGCCTTGCTTCAAGAATTTTATGGCGCGACGTAGGAGCGGGATTAAAAAATCCGTGCGAGAGGTCGGCACTCCGCGACAAGTATTCTGAAACTATTGACGGCATTCAAGCGGTCAATGCCAACCACCCAACTCTCGAACAACTTGGAACTATGCTCACCGTGATCAACCGTGACAATCTCCGCTCTATTGGAGAGGTCGAGGGGAAAATTCGGCAGCTTGAATATGAGGTTGAAAAAGCGCGGCAGGAGTTGAACACGCTCACTGCTGAACTTGACAACTTGAAAACCCTTGTCGAGCAAGCTGAGGAATACTTTTCACTGCTTGACAAACCAGAGCGCACGCCCGCAGAGGAACTCCGCTTGAAAATGTATAAGCCTATCCTCGAACACAACAACATCACAAGCCGCTCGGACTTCGAGTACCTCAAATCTGTCGTTGCCGACACGCAGAAAAAAGCTGCACCCCTCAAAGAAAAATTTGAGAGGTGCAGCCGGCTTTATCATATTCGGATATTTCCAAGACCTACTACGAGATTTCAAAGGGGGATTACATAACGCTGCTGGTTGAGGAGCAACGTAAAACCGTAGATGCTGAGAAACAGAAACCCGACAGGAACAATCGGATATAACTACATTCTTATCCCTGCTAACGTATGACGACCTTATAAAAATGGACTTCTCTATTTTGTGGGAAGTCCTTTTTTTGCCTATACAATAGCCGTTAAAATTCGCGGTTTATGTATTATACTTTTCCTGTTACTTCAATTTCCTCTGCAATTTTTAAAATCGTCAACATCGCACTCTTAGCGGTATTTGCCATAATCATCACTTGATAGTAATTATATTGCCAAATTGAAATGAACCCATAAAATTAAAGCAGGGACACAACTTAGGACTTTTTGTCATTTCGATACAAATTACTCGCATATCGAACAATTTGCTCCATATCAAACACCTTGTCTTTCGGGCAGTCCTTGATAATATCATAAAAACCAACGGTTCGGTGTTCTTCACCCGTAAGCAGGTATGTTGGATCTATGCCGAGCCGTTCATGTGCAAGGATTATTTTTTCAATAGAAAGTCTGCACTTTCCGCGCTCTATATCGCCGTAAAAATTCAGCGACATCTCCAAAAGCGAAGCAGTTTCCGCTTGGGTAAATCCGTTCTCCTTGCGCCACTTCTTTAAGCGCGCCCCTATGTTAAGCAATATATCACTCAATTTTCATTCTCCTCCATAAACTGTGGTCCTTACACTATATTATATTTTACAGCAATATTAACAAAAATACAACCAACGATATATTTATATTTTGTAATATTTTACACACATATTGTTGTTACTTCCTCTTGACATTTGAAAAAATATATGTTATAATGAAAATGCAAAACAAAATATGTTTCGAGATAATTCAAGATAAATTTACAAATTTATTCCCGCTTAACCTCAAATTTTGACCGTTCATCTTAAAAAACATTGACAAACATAGCAGTCGGTGTTAAACTAATATTGCAAGGTTAGCTTTGTGTTACTTACGGACAATGACCGATTGTGTCTGATCAGCATAATCGTGTCACATCAATTAAGGAGGTTCTTTATGAACAAATTCAAAAAAATCGTTGCTGCAGCTATCGCTACGGCAACTATGGGCGTGCTCGGAGCAACAGCTTTTGCCTATGTAAATTGGGGCGATGATTTTGCCTTAAAGTTTAGCGCAAGGGAAGAAAATGTTTTTACGGAATCTGCACAGAAAGTAGATTCATTTGAAGATGCTGCAGCAGTAACAGTACACAATGGTCTTACAACCTATTCACCTGTTTACTTCTCAGTTTGGAACTATAATGATGAGTTATACGGTGTTCGTTTGACTAAAGTTGCTATTGCAAATGAAAACTATGTAACAGAGCAAATGCCTTATGATAGCAGTTCAACGTCCGTGGCTGGCAAGAATTTCTTTATGAACGCTTACTCGGCATACGATACGGATATTGAGGGAGTATGGGCTCCGTGATAATTTATAAACTCTTTTGAACATCAACGCGTTGCGCGGAGAACGTTATACCGTGATCCGCGCAGTCTGCTAATTTTTTGAGGGTAACAAATATGAAACATAAACTTAAATTATTGACACTAATGCTGACGTCATCTGTCTTCCTCGCCGGATGTTTCCCAACAGGAGAAAGGAATATTCCCCCAAAGACAACTTCAAATACATCGCAAACCGAAAACGGCAGTGACAGAAGTGACGGCAGTGACAACGAGGATATTACAACCGGTTTTTTCCCCGACGGCGTTGTAAATATGCAGGAAGACAATCTTTCAATCGACTTTACAATACCAACCGACGCTCCAACTTCGGTTCAAAAAATCGCACTCAAACCTAAAGAATATGATGTCGAAACTGTAAAAAAAGTTATCTTGCAGGATAAAACGATCACGGACGCAACCGAACAATTTCCCGGAAGCAAAACCACAATTTATAAAACGAGCGATAACTGCAGGTTGGTGGCGTATCCCGATTCTTATATATACATTGACTCCGGCGTAGGCGACAACTCCAAGAATTACGGAAACATCGCCCAGCATTACGACAAAATCTATTATTCAAGTGATGAAGAACTTCCCTCTTTTTCAAGGAAGGACGCTGTTGACCGAGTTAATAAAATACTCGATGAAACAGGCATTGAAAATTATGCAGATCCTTATGTAATACCGATCAATGCGGAAAAAGCAAATGACTACCTCGAAAAAAAAGGCGGTTTTTCAAAAACCGGAGGGAGCAGCTATACTTTGTGGGAACAAGACGAGGGGATTTATGTTCTAAAATATCCGTTTAAGTATAACGGCATTGAGCTTTGTATGGGAAATCTTAAGGCGGCAGGTGCGAGTGCTACTACAGTCGGCGCGGGGATCACTGCTTATGTTACCAAAGATAAAATATTCTATATCACAATAAGCGAATCATACGATGTTGTTTCGGAAAACGCAGGAACAGTCAATATTGATTTTGACGCGGATTATGCCGCAAATGAATTTGTCAATTACTATTCAAAGCAAGTGTTGACAAGTCCGAAATACTTTACCGAATGTAAATTGGAATATGTTCCGCTTAAAAGCGGAGAAAATTCGGAGATAATATTCACCCCTGCGTGGTGCTTTATGGGACATATCCTTTCGGGACCCGAAAAAGATATTGTAACCGACTGCGCCGAATATTATTATGCCGATACAGGTATCAGATTAGGGAGTTATTAAATGCTGAAAGCGTATTTTTTTAAGCTGGTCCATTCCCCGTTTCTGTATGCGGGAATTATAGGCGTTTTTGGTTTGTGTCTTATTCACGCAAAAAGCAACCTTTGGGAAGGCGTGGACGTTTTAACGGACCTGCGTATACTGCTTGATGTCGAAGGCTACCGAAAGGCATTTATTGTGTTTGCAGCGTTACCGTTTGCGGCAAATTTTTCAGACGAGTGGAACACCAAAACGACCACCAACTGCGTTACCAGAAAATGCGCGTTTACATATGCCGTTTCAAATTTTACGTCCTGCTTTATATCGGCACTTGTCACTGTTTTCATTCCGCTTGTTGTTTTTGTGGCGGTATCAGCACTAACTGCTGAAAAACCGTTTTCTATCTCTAACGGTTCTGTGGGGCCTTACAATGAGTTTGTAGAAATGGGAGTTCCGTTTTTAGAGATTGTATTCTACTATTTCACATATTCGCTTTCCTGCGCTATGTGGGCAGTTACGGGAATGACGCTTTCCGCATTTTTTCCGAGCAAATATATAGCTATCGGTTCGCCGTTTGTTCTAAGTTACGCGATTGAACAGTTTACTGCACAGCGTTTGCCTATACAACTCGACCTTATGGGATTATCATTTTCGGCTTTGCCGTATTCGGCGGGAGGTATTTTTTTCTATACCACATTTGTTTTTGTGGGACTATCAATGCTTTGCGGAATAATTTTTACCAAAAAAGTTGAAAAGAGGGTGCAGAATGAACTCGGTTAAAACTGTTTTTTCAATATGTTTGCAAAATTTCCGCAAATGGGCGACCGATTACCGTATGTGGACTATCGCCGTTATGTTGGCAGTAATGACGTTTGTTTATGCTGATAATGTGTGTAGAAACGCTGCTGCGCTTAATACCGATGTGTCAATATGGATATTTCCGTTTATTTATGTGAGCCGTTATATGAAATTGGTTTTCACATTACCCGTGGTACTGATGTTTTGCGACGCACCGTTTATAGATAAAAACCAAACGTTCGTTATGATGAGGGCGAGCCGAATTAAGTGGCTTTGCGGACAGATTTTATATATAATCACAGCAAGCGCAGTTTATTATTTGTTCATCTTTTTGCTTTCAATTTTGTCAACGATTTTTGTCGCTGATATTTCACTTGACTGGGGAACGACTTTTTACTCTCTGGCAAACGGCAGTGCTGTCGTACCTTCTGATGTTCCAAAACTTGAGATAACAAAAATTGTCGTAGAATATTTCACGCCAATACAAGCCTGTTTTTTCACTTTTTTGCTTTCGTGGCTTGCGGGAATACTGCTGGGAATGGTTGTATTTTTCTTTAATCTCATAACCCAAAATCGCTATATCGGAATAGTTTCCGCGTTTGCTCTGGTTGTCTGGGCGTTTATTATAAAAGACACAATGGGGATAGGAAGATTTCGCAAATTCTCGCCGCTGTCCTGGAACACCCTTGATTTTATTGATGTGGGCGGCTTGACTCCAAATCCGACTTTTCCGTATTGCGTAAGCGTGCTTGCGGGACTTATCCTGATTTTGATGATAGGAATATTCGTTTTCGGCAGGAAGAAAAGCCTTAATTTTAAGGAGTAATATTATGAACGCAATCGAAATTAAAAATCTTACTAAAAAATTTAAGGACGTGACTGTACTTTCCAATATCACAATTGATTTTGAAAAAGGGAAAATTCACGGACTTATCGGCAGAAACGGATCCGGAAAGACGATGCTGATGAAGTGCATATGCGGGATCGTTCCGTATAAAATCGGTGAAATTCGTGTTGATGATAAAATTATTGGCAAGGACATTGACATTCCGAAAAATGTTGGTGTGATAATTGAAACGCCCGGTTTTCTGCCAAATTATTCGGGGTTCAACAACTTGAAATTCCTTGCGAAAATTTCGGGCAAAATCGGAAATGCCGAAATAAAAAACGCGATAAAAAGCGTGGGATTAAACCCCGACGACAAAAAGCACGTCGGAAAATATTCTCTTGGTATGCGACAGCGTTTGGGGCTTGCGCAGGCGATTATGGAAAATCCGGATATTTTAATTCTCGACGAGCCTATGAACGGTTTGGACAAGGACGGCGTGCAGGATATGCGGCAATATTTGCTTGACTTAAAATCGCAGGGAAAAACGATTTTAATTGCCTCACATTCCGCCGAGGATATTGATGTGCTGTGCGATACTGTGTGCGAAATGGAAAAGGGTAAACTTAAAAAAATAAGATAAATCAAATCCGCCGATATTTTTCGGCGGATTTTTTATAATATGTTGAAAAACGATATGACAGCTTTCACATACAGCGGACTTCGATGCAATAACAGCGTCAACAATATCGTTGCCCGAATTTATGTTCAAAAGCGGAACATTTTTTTCAATATCCTCTCCCGCATTCCTTAAAAGCTCGGCTGCTGTATCAAATTTCCCTTTTTCTGCAAGAGCCGCCGCATTAAGAAGATGTTTTTTCATATCGTGCTGTATCTTTTTTAACTTCTCGGAATTTTGGTTCTGCAAAGCCATTTTTTCCTGCAAAGCACTATATCCCGTTTCAAGCATATAAAGTTTTTTGTCACGCTGAAAGCCATAACAGATTTCTGTGAAAAAATAAATTACAACCATACTCATTGCAAAAAACGAAATAGAAATTACTAAAAATAACAACGATGTTTTATCCGATTGACTGACGTTTGAGTAAATGACAATGAATATCGTCGTAATTGATAAAAATACTGTCATCACAATATTATAAAGCACCCAAAATTTTCGGTTTACATCATTTTTTATTTTCTTCCAGCCTTTATAAATCAAGAATATCGTTACAGCGTTTGCAGCCTTGATAATAACGCAATAAATTGTCCTGCAAAGCAAAGATGAATAAAATGCAGTCAGGAAATCTTCGTTAAACGTAATCTCAACAAAGTTGGCAAAAATAATGTCTATTATAGAAAAAATATACAGTATCATAATTGAATAAGCAGATTTAATAAAAAAGCTATCCTTATATAATAATGATGAGATTATAGTCACTTGAAGAAAAGTAAGGATCGGTCTGACAGCGACGCTTATCCCCGAACACAAAAACAACAGCACCGCACTGACTGCAATAGCCGTTACAAATAAAATTTTGCTTTTGAACCTTTTCTCGCATAACGCATTAAAAAAGAGAAAGCACATACCTTGCTCAATAAAACACATTACAAAATCGAGTATTTTCATTCCCATTACTGAACCACCTTTTCTACAGCCTTTCCTGCAATTTCAATCAATAACGGTTTACGATTCCTCTTACTGAGTGGTAAATGTTCATTGTTATTCATTACGACCTCTTTGTCCTTTACCTCAAATATCTTTTCAATATTAACCAAAAAGTTCCTATGCGTTTTATAAAAACCATAAGGACCGTAAATTTGTACAATCTTGTCCAAAACCCTTTCCACTAAAATAAACTGCTCGGAATAAGTATGAAGAACAATATTCCCGCCTGTACTTTGAAAATAATAGATATTATTTAATGGTATTCTTCTGGTTGAAGAAATGCCGTCAATCAATATATCCACAACATTGTTATCGGGTTTTTTATCAGAATAATCCTTAAATATTTTGGTTAGTGATTCAATATAAATTTCCTTTTCAAATTCTTTGGGAATAAATGCGGAAATCCCCAAAAGAATTGTTGAAAAAACCTCTTCCTTAAATGCAGAAATAAAAGCAAGACAGAATTCGCTGTCAATGTCCCGCAGTTTTTTCGCAAGCTCCTTTCCATTGATGGACGGCATATCTATGTCAAGGATAACTATATCAAATATACGGTTTTCCTCAAACTCGCGCAGCAGTTCATTTCCATTCTCAAAATATGTAACATTCGCCTGAATATCCGCCTCCTTGACAGCCTTAGATATCAGCGGTTTCAGTGTATTTGAAATAAAATATACGTCGTCATCGCAAACAGCTATTTTTATCATCTTTGCCTTCCTCTCTTAACTTCAACTGCAATAAACTTTTATTTTCCATAAAATACTGCTTATTTTTATTATATTATAAAATATCTCAAAAATCTAGGGCTTGATATATTGGTATTTTGGCTATAAATACACGCGATATATTGTACACCCCTTTTTTATCCTTCAATTGATTTAACTATATACCAAAAAATCCGCCCACAGCATTTAAGTTATGAGCGGTTTTTTCAAAGATAAACTACTAATCCGTATACGGGTCTACGGGGCAGAAAACGAAAAAAACCAAAGCACCGTCGTGTTTCGGATTTGTCCAATACGTCACCCTAAAAAGATTTACATTATGCCATACAAAAAACAACGTCTAACTGGGACTTGGTGTACGCATTATCCGCTACACAGATTACGTCGGCATTATCCTTGCGGCTACCCCCAATAGGGCTTAAACCACCGTCCCAAAACGCAAAAATTGGTTTAACAGTCACAAAAAAGACCCTCACATTTGGCTTTGTTAAGCCATTTGTGAGGGTCCATTTGCAGGCTAAATCTTACAAAATAGATTTACATAATATCCTTACAGAAAACAACATTCCCAACAGAGCTACCCCTGCTGGGAAAAGGTCAAGGGCATTGCCCTTGTGTCTAACCTTTACAAAAAAGATTTTTTCGATTTGTCCCCATGAATGAATTATATCACATTTTTCGAAACCTGTCAACAACTTATTTCAGTTTTATTACATCCCCATTGCCATTCCCTGACACTCGGACTCGCTCTCATTCTTATCGAAATCTTCGGATTCCTCGTCCTCGCTCGGCTCATTGTCCAAGTCCTCAACTTCCTCATCGTCAAGTTCCTCGTTTTCTTCTGCGGAAACGTCCTCAAAATCGCCCGAAACGGCTGCGCTTTCCTGCTCCTCGTGTTGCTCCTCGACTTCCTCGGTTTCGT
>CANRNI010000023.1 GCA_947631945.1 uncultured Clostridia bacterium | reverse complement strand
AAAGTTTAAGAAATGACACCGATATTCACTTTATTGAAAATATCGGTGTCATTTTAGACTTGTTTTTTTACAGCGCCATGTTTTTTTGACTAAGACAATTCCATTTATGCTGTTGATGTTGTATTTGCCGATGTCTATAATCGCATCAGTTTAGTTTAATTATCATTTTTCGTTAATGGTTTCATTTAACAACGCCTTTGGTCATTTTTAAATAATTTTTAAATAATTTTTTACTTGAAATATATGTATTAATTTGATATAATTCCTTTGAAAAATAATGTTAAGGTGATATCATGAAAAAAATTATAAGTATTTTGCTTGCGGCAGTAATGTTATTTTCTATGTCGTCCGTCGCTTTTGCTTCCGATAAATGCGATTGCGGCATTACGCCTGTCATTTATGTTGTCGGCTTCGGTGACCCTCTTTATCTTAATCCAGAGAGTGAAAATCCGACTGCGGTATTTCCTCCCGAAAGTGACGTTATAGTAAAATCTTTGCCGTCCTTGTTAAAAGCCGTGTCGGGAGCGGCCGTCAATGATTCCAAAGCCTTCGCGGATAACGCGATGGAGGCCCTTGATATAATTCTCGGGCAGATGTCGTTTGATGAAAACGGCGAATCAAAATATAATGTGTCAATAAGCTCCGAATACGCCGCGTTTCCCGCGTTGGATACACATAAAATAACTCATTACCGTCTCGGCAGGCTTACTCAGACCGACGTTCCCTACGGTGAATTTACTTTTCATCAGGATTGGAGAGTGTCTCCGCTTGACAACGCGAAAAGGTTAAAGGAATATACCGATTATGTAAAAGAATTTACAGGTCATGACAAGGTTTCGTTCGTAGCCCACAGTCAGGGCAATACAATCGTCGCGGCGTATCTTGCGCTTTACGGTCATGATGATATAGATACTCTCATGTTCCTTTCTCCGGCATATCAGGGTATATCTCTTATTGGCGCTCTTCTTGAAAAACAGGCTTCCGTAGGCGATAAAAGCGGAGAATTAACTGATTTTGTGGAAAGTCTTCTCGGCGATGATATTACCGGTAAGCTTGTAACGGGAATAATGAACGTCCTGAAAAAAGCCGGTGTTATGGATTCTTTGCTGATTGCCGTCCAGAAGCTCCTTGACGAGCAGTTTGACAGGATTTTTGCCGAGTCTCTCACAAAGCTTTTCGGAACGATGCCGGGAGTATGGGCTTTCGTTCCCGATGAGTTTTATGAGAGCGCGAAGGCGGCAACGCTTTCGGATACCGAAAAATACGCTAAGCTAATCGAAAAGATAGATTCTTACCATTATAACGTGCAAAACAGGTTGACCGATATACTTAACAGCGCCCTTGACGACGGCGTAAAATTAGTTATTGCCTGCGGCTATAATATTTCCACAATTCCTGTAAACGAGCTTGAACCGGGTCAGTCCGATATGCTAATAGATACAAAATATATGAGCGTCGGCGCGGTATGCGCTCCGTTCGGAAAAACTCTCGGCGACGGTTACAAACAGGCTGTTGACTGCGGTCACGATCACCTGTCCGCCGACGGAATTATAGACGCTTCGACTGCGGCTTTTCCCGAGTATACATGGTTCGTAAAAGGTCTTTCCCATTCCGATTTCACTTTGGGCTATCTTGAGTTTACCGATTGGGCATTGCTGTACGACGGTCAGCCTACGGTTCACACAAATGAAAAGTTCCCGCAGTTTATGGAAAATAACGGCAACGAAGAGATAATTCCTGCTCAGCCCGACAACGATTCTCCCTCAATTTTTGACTTTTTCAAAACGTTTATCAACGCGGTAAAAAATTTGATTTTAGTTATATTTAAACACGTTTTTTCTTTCTGATATTATAGATATATCCGAAAATAGTAAAGGTGTTAATCCGACGAAAACTCCGGCGTTTAAGGAAACACTGATTAAATCACGCCTAACGGCTGAACGCACATCTTGCCCCGATATTTTCCGTCATTTTTGCCAAAAGCTCCTTGAAATACGTCAGTATTCCTGCGTCGCTTTTGTCAATCTGACGAAAAATCTCATGGAGCAATCTGCACGTTTGATTTAATCAGTGTTTCCTTAATATAATGCCGGAGTTAGTCTATATGAAAACTTGATAAAAGTTTCGGTCAAGCCTTTACAAAGGCTTGCATGGGTCACGGGGACAGCGTCACCGTGTCGCGCTCCGCAGAGCGCGAAATAAAAAACTACTTTTTTCGACAGTCTGCTAAAGTGTGAACACTCTCTAACACTTGCAATTATATTTAAAACGTATTATAATACTTATATCACTTATTTTGGCATATAAACTGCTGCTTATATGAAAATCTTTTTATTTTGTTCTTGCGGAGGTTCATATGAAAGATAATCTAAAATATCTTTTAAAAAACTGGATTGATTGGGACAGAAAAAGTCTGTTTTTCTTTGCTGTCAGAATCCCCGCGCTTGTTTTTCAGCCTATAGTTACGGCATATATACCAAAGGCTATGATAGATTGCATAGATAACGGCGTTAGTGTGGAAAGGCTTATAACGGTAATCGCGCTTTTAAGCTTGCTTCTTACATTCACAATCTGGCTTGACCCGTTTATGAAAGAACTGATACGCGGCAGTGCGAGAATCATAAGAATGAGGTACGCGATTGCCGCGTTCCAAAAAAATCTGTACGCCGACTATGTAAATATTGAAAGCCTTGAGGGACGTGAAATTCAAAAACGCGCGGAGGAATTTTATAACGCGCGTTTTTCCTCCGGCGCCGATTTTATGGAAACTTTTAACGGCTTGGCAGTCGCGTTGATAGGCGTTATCGCTTCGGCCGTGCTTTTATATAAAATCAACGTTTTTATGATTATTTTAATATTGCTGACCTGCGCCGGAGAATTTTTTCTTTTAAAAGCCCTTAATAAAAAGCAGCGCTCGCTTAAAAGCGATATTTCAAAGCTATCGGCTAAATTCGATTATTACTATAAACTCAGCAAAGATGTTACGGCGTCAAAGGATATTGAGCTTTACGGTTTCGGAGATTATTTTATTTCCGCTTCAGCAAAGCTTGTTTGCGCCATTGAAAAGGCAACGGCGCGCTATACGAATCAGAGCGCCGCTGTAAGCGGAACGAGAGCGGTTCTTAATCTTATCAGACAGCTGATAGCGTATGCGTATCTTATTTATCTTGTCGCAAAAAAGGACTTCGGCGTTTCGGATTTTGTTTTTTACTTCGGAATTATAACAGGCTTTTCAAACTGGCTTATTAAGCTGGTAGTTTCGTATTCCGATTTGGAGCGCTGCGCCGATGACTGCGGCGCATACAGAGCGTATATTGAAAAAGATGAAAATAATGAGGAGAATAAAGCAATTTACTTAAATTCGGTTGATTCAATAGAGTTTAAAGACGTTTGCTTTACATACCCCGAAAGTGAAAGCAGTACTGTAAAGGGAATGTCTTTTACAGTGAATAACGGTGAAAATATAGCGATAGTCGGTGAAAACGGCGCGGGAAAAACCACCGCTGTAAAGCTTTTATGCGGTCTTTATTATCCCTCGTCGGGCGAGATATTGATAAACGGCATAAACAGCCGCGATTTTTCAAAGGAAAGTTACTTTAAACTGTTCTCGCCTGTGTTCCAGGATTTTTTCTTTCTGCCTATGACAATAGCACAAAACGTTGCGGCCTCCAACGATTATGACAGAGAAAAGCTTTATAATGCATTTGAAAAGGCCGGAATATCGGAAAAAATATCGTCTCTTGAGCTAAAGGAAAACTCTGTGATGGTCAAGGAAGTATATAAAAACGCGGTCGATTTTTCGGGCGGAGAAAAACAGAAGCTTCTGCTTGCAAAAGCTATATATAAAGACGCGCCCGTTTTAATTCTTGACGAGCCTACGGCGGCGCTCGACCCGATTTCCGAAAACGAATTATATCTTAAATATAATGAGCTTACTAAAGATAAAATCTCGTTTTTTATTTCTCACAGACTTTCTTCGACACGGTTCTGCGACAGGATACTTTTTATAAAGGACGGTGTAATATCCGAGGCAGGAACCCACGAGGAGCTTATGAAGCTTCGCGGCGATTATTATTCGATGTATCAGCTCCAGAGCTATTATTATAAGGAGGGCGTCGTTAATATATGAAACTCATATTTAAAATGTACAGAGAGATACATTCTCTCGATAAGCGCGTGCTTCCGATGACGTTGCTTCACGCTCTCGCTTCGTCATTTCGTCCGTTTATAAATATTTATTTTTCGGCAAGGCTCATAACGCTTCTTACCGAAAATGCCGATTTTAAATCTCTTGCCGTCACCGTAGCTGTTGGCGTATCGTTAAATCTTGCGCTGTTCTTTATAGAAAGCTTTCTTTCGGATTATAATGAAAATTTAAAAACGCTGCTTCTGAAAAAGGAAAATAAAAAGGTGGCTTCCATACTTTTTAAAACTGATTATGAGAAGCTCGAAAACAGCGAGTTCAAAGAACTTCTTCATAAGCATGAGGAAGCGGAAAAGAGCCGATGGTCGCGTTTCCCGTATTTTGTTTGGACGACTTTTCGATTCCTCTGCGGAATTTTTACACTTATAATTTCAGCGGTAATGATTTATCCGCTTATTAAAATCGGCTTTACGGCTACAGGAAACGGCTTTTTTGAAAAACCGATTTTTCTTATAACAATTATTTTATCTATTGTGATAATGGCTGTTATAATTCTGCTCACAGCGGTGAATATAAACAAATCGTACCTCTCGGCAAATGAATCATATGCCGAGCTTGACAGAATATTTTATTGTTTTCTTGATATTTTCGGCAATTATTCGACGGGTAAAGATATCAGGCTTTACAATGAACAAAATCTTATTTATTCCGCTGCGACAGACAGGATTCTTACCGACGGCGAAAAGCTTTTAAGAAAAATATCCGCTCATACTGCAAAGTCAAGCTCTTTTGTGGCGGTACTGGGAGCTCTTGTCGGCTTCGGCGTTTATATGTTTATCGGCGTAAAAGGGCTTTTCGGACTTTTCCCGATAAGCTCCTTGGTTTTGTACTGCGGCGCGTTTATGCAGATAGTAAACGGCGTTATGATGACGGCGAATACTCTCGGAAAGCTTGCTGAAATTATCCCTCTCGCAAAATGTTATTTTGAAATTATCGAAACGGGCGGAGGTATGGAATACGGCGAAAAAGAGCTGAGCGGGGATAGCTTTGAAATTGAATTTAAGGACGTTTCATTCAAATATCCCGAAAGCGAAAGCTATGCGTTAAAGCATATAAATCTGACCGTTCATAACGGAGAGCATATAGCGGTCGTCGGCAGGAACGGCAGCGGCAAGACTACGTTTATAAAGCTGATGTGCAGGCTCTATGACGCGACGGAAGGTGAGATTCTTATAAACGGCGTGAATATAAAGGAGTATTCAAAGAGCAGCCTCGCGGCGCTTTATGCGGTAGTATTCCAGGATTTTAAGCTTTTTGCGGAACCCGTTTACAGAAATGTAGCGGCGAACGGCGAATATGACAGGGAAAAGCTGTATGATTGCCTTGAACAGTCCGATATCAAAGACAGGATACTCGGAATGTGTGATAAGGAAAATACCTATCTTTATAAGAACCTTGACAGAAACGGCGTTGAGATTTCAGGCGGCGAAGCGCAGAAGCTTGCGCTTGCAAGAGCGTTGTACAAGGACAGTCCCGTAGTTGTTCTCGATGAACCTACGGCGGCTTTAGACCCCGTCGCCGAAAATGAAATTTATACACGATTTAATTCCTTTGTGGAAAACAAGACTGCCGTGTATATTTCTCACAGGCTTTCAAGCTGCGTTTTCTGTGACCGCATAGCGGTTTTCGATAATTCGGAGCTTGCCGAAATCGGAACTCATGAGGAGCTTCTCGCGTCACACGGCAAATACAGCGGGCTGTGGACGGCTCAGGCGCAGTATTATGTGTAATAAAATATTTACAGTCGGTTTTTTCTATTGACAATTTTCCATAAAAGATTTATTATTAAGTTACATCTAAGGCAATACCGCACAATTAGCGGCTGCCGCCTTTGCCGCACATCTGTACCGATATTTTCCGTCATTTTTGCCAAAAGCTCCTTGAAATACGTCAGTATTCCTTCCTCGCTTTTGACAATCTGACGAAAAATCTTTCGGCACATCTGCACGACAATAATTATGCGGTATTGCCCTAAAAAATATCACAAGAATCGCTAAGTTGACAGGTGCGTATCTGACAATCTCCAAAATGCTCAAAATAATCGCTTGGATTTTGTTGCGCGATACGCTATGAAAAATGTATTAATTGTTTTTTTATAGGTTTGGGGAAGGCGAGTTATCATAAAATTTGTGAAGTTTTTTATGTCGGTTATATTGTGTATAATTATCGCCGCGTCGCCCGCCGTCGGTATTCCGCTCGGCGTAAGTGTTTACGCGGCTTCTTTTTCC
The DNA here is from genome assembly GCA_947631945.1 of uncultured Clostridia bacterium. Taxonomy (GTDB): domain Bacteria; phylum Bacillota; class Clostridia; order Oscillospirales; family Acutalibacteraceae; genus UBA1081. The sequence continues at coordinate 36,064 of CANRNI010000023.1, read as the reverse complement.
GATATAAATCTAAACAGCGTTTTTCTTAAACAGCATACGTCTGTCACCTGCACTCTCGCGAGCGCGGCAATGATAATGCGCAGAACGGCCATAATCGCCGGATATTCGGATTGGGAGGAAATAACGGAATCCAATATCCGTAATGAAGGCTGGGTAGACGGAATAGGGCTTCTCTGGAATTTTTCATGCTATAATATGACGATAGGTCACGGTTATTTCTCAGGCCCCGATAATAAAAACGAAATGCTGGAGCTGCTTGAAGCATATCCTCAGGGCATAGTTGTTTATAACGGCGGAAACGAAGGGCAGAGTCACGCCGTTATTCTGACCGATTATGATAAGGCAACCGATACATTTTACGTCGCGGACCCGTCGTCACGGGCTCCCGTCGGCAGAATTAAAATGGCTGATTCCACAATTATCGGTGAAACGCAGAATGAGCAAATCGAGAACCTGACAAGCTATTGGTTTGTTTCATCTCCTCTTGTGAAGCTTGAAAACGGAGTTTATTCCTCTTTAGGCGGTGGTTCGTCGCCTTCGGGACCTAACGGACTGGGAGCGTATAATCCTGACAGCGACGCCGCGTTATTCAATTCCACAAAATCAAGCGAGAATAAATACTATGTGGTTTCGGAAGACAGTTCAAAGGGACTTGCTCTCAGATATTATCCGAGCGGCAGCAGCGACGCAGTCAAATATGTACACAAAGGGACAATTTTATATATAACGTATATAGGAAAAAATAATTTCGGAGCGCTTTGGGCGAAAACGAGCGACGGTTATTATATATTTACAGGCAATATAACTACGTTTGAAAAGTATTCGGCCGAGATAAAAAAATTCGGCAATACTTCTAAAAAAGCCGAGGGTACTTATGCGGTAAAAGCTCTTTCCGATTCTCGGACAGCTTTGCGTCTTGAGCCTTCGGAGGGCAATAATATCGTAGGCTATGCCGATAACGGCGACAGGCTGTATGTGACGGATTCCGGCGTAAACTCCGCGGGCGCTCTTTGGTTAAAAATAAACGAGGGGTATTATGTCAAAGCGCACGATATGGAGTTCCTATCGGCTTCAAAATTATCTTCCTGCGAGTTTGACGGACAATTGCTTTCCGTATCAGGACAGTATTCATCTTCGCCTGTTCCCGACAGCGGTAGCGGCGGAGAGGATTTTCCGCTGGCATTCAGAATTACCGCCTCCGCGCTCAATATGAGGGAATCTCCTGTTGACGGCGATATTATTATTTCAATTCCGAAAAATGAAACCGTGTATATAACAGAAATTTCGGGAGGCTGGGGAAAGCTTGAATATAAAGGTAAAATCGGTTGGATATCTCTTGAATATGCCGAAAAAGTTAATGAAAAAGCTCCTGTTACAATAGAGAGCATGAAGCTCAGCGCCGACAGAATTGAAACGGGCGGCGAGATAGAATGTACCGTTACGGTATCCGGCGGCAGAAATTATTTTTATAAATTCAGCGTCTATAACGAAACGGGCGCGTCGGTCTATTCCGACGATTCATATAAAGCGTCGAGAACGTTTAAATATACGCCTCGGAAATCGGGAATATATTATTTTTCGGTTGACGTTACCGATTCGCTCGGTGAAATTATTTCGGGCTACAGCGGGAGCTTCACGGTATATGACAAGCTGCAAATTATTTCCGTTATGACAAGCGCCGATGAATATATATATACATTTGATGACGTTAGCTGGACTGTCGAAACCTCGGATAAGTATGACGGCGTTGTTTACCATTATTCGCTGTATCTTGACGGAAAGCTTATTCATGAGGAAGAAAGCGAAAAAAATGAATTTTTCTACACGCCCGAAAAGCCCGGCAGCTATATATTAAAGGTTTATTTGAGCGACGGCGTTTCGGAATCGGAACAGGTATCCGCGGCTGCGGTAATTGTATACGACGTATTGAGTATAAGCGCTATAAGACTGAGCGCGGTTTCATTCGTTATCGGAGACGAGGTCGTTTGCAGCGTATCCGCGTCGGGCGGCACAGGTTCTTATTCATATTGCTTTTCGGTTTTTAAAAACGGTTCGCTTATTAGAAACGGCTCGTTTTCGGCTAATTCGGAATATCATTATACCTTTGAGTCTCCCGGTACATATTCTCTGTTCTGCGCCGTTACCGATTCCGGAAATATGATAGTATCGTCGTTTTCGGCGGAAATCAACGTTGAGAATTACATTTTGGGAGACGCAGACCTTAACGGGGTCATTACATCCTCGGACGCGAGACTTGCGCTGCGTCATTCGGCCAATATTCAAAAATTATCAAAAACAGGGAGCATGGCGGCGGATATTAATTCGGACGGAACCGTAACGGCGTCCGACGCGAGAGCTATACTTCGCATTGCCGCTAAGCTTGATTAAAAAATATGTTACACAAAAAGGTTTTGGCCGCCGATTGTGCGGTTTATCACGGTTCTTTAAGTTCTTTAATATTCATTTAATATTCCCGAATATAATACTGTAGGGAGATGAATTTATGAATATTGCTTTTTTTCTTAAACCGAAGATATCGGTCGCTTATATTTACAGCGATTTTACCATAAGACAGGCTATGGAGAAAATGCGCAACTGCGGATATACTGCCGTTCCCGTAATCGGCAGGGACGGCAAATATGCCGGTACGGTCAGCGAGGGCGATTTCTTATGGTTTATTTCGGATTGCTTCAAAAACGACAATGAGCTTACGCTGAAAACTCTTGAAGAAATCCCCGTTCTTAAAATTATGCGGAAAGAATCATATAAGCCCGTAAAAATCACAGCGGAAGTCGATGAGCTTTTGAATGTGGCTTTGAACAGAAATTTTGTACCTGTTACGGACGACCTCGGCTCTTTTATAGGAATTGTAACAAGACGCGATATAATAAAGCATTTTATAACGCAAAGCAATTACGCGGGAGGAAAATAAATTGCCTGCTTTTTCATCTTTTATTTTAAAGCTCAGAAATTTTATGTCGGGGAGGAACGGCGTTGACAAGCTTACAGCCGGACTTCTTGTAATTTACTGCGCTGTTGCGGCGATAAAAATATTTTTCCGCGGTTTTCCGATAGTATGGATTATTGTAAGCGTTATTCAGTATTTATTTTTGGCGTATATTATTTTCAGAGTTTTTTCAAGAAATCTTCAAAAAAGATACAGGGAGAATTTTAAATTTGAGCAATTTCTGAACGCATGGAAACCGTATTTTGAACATCTGAAGCTGCGAATCCAATACGCGGGAACCCACAGATTCAGAAAATGCAGATACTGTTCGGAGTTTTTAAGACTTAAAAAGGGGAGAGGCAAAAGAACCGTAACCTGCCCCAAATGCGGAAAAGAGCTTAAATTCTACTTTTTGTTTTAGAGCGTATACGAAAACTTTTAAAATGCCATAGCTCTACCCAATGTCAGCGCGCTCCGAATAAATTCCATGGAAAATCCGAATACGGCGGGTCTGATTTTATAATGATTTTTTCTTCCGTGAACGGGTGAACGAATTTTAGCGAATACGACCAAAGCGCGGCGGTGCATTTATTGCATTTGCTGCCGTATTTGCCGTCTCCCGTTACGGGCGTTTTTCTTGATGCGAACTGCGCTCTTATCTGGTGCGAGCGTCCCGTAATAAGCTCCGCAAGAACAAGAGAATTATTTTCCGTTTTATCAATTACGTCGTATTTGAGCGACGCTTCCTTTACGCCCTTTCTAATTCGTTTTACAACATATGTTTTATTCTTCCGCGAGTCCCTGAAAAGCAGATCGTGAAGCTCGCCCGATATTTCCCGGGGGATACCGTCAAGAACGGCGATGTATGTCTTTATTAATTTATTCTCAGCGATAGTGCGGGAGAAAACGGACGCCGCTTCTTTGCTTTTTGCATACATGATTGCTCCGCCTACAGGCTTGTCAAGTCTGTGCAGGGGATATACCGCGCAGTTTAGCTGTTCATTAAGAATTTTAATGAGACTTTCGGAGGAATCGGAAGCCTCCGAAATCATTCCAGGCAGTTTTTCGCAGACGGTGATATATGCATCATCGTATATGATTTTTACCATTTTTTTCACCCGAATAATAATACCACAATTTTGTTTTATATTCAATATGAATTATTTTGTTGACTTAAACTCTGTTATATGTTAATATTTTATTATAAACGTAAACGCTATTATAAATGTTAACGCGTCCTGCGCGTTTGGAGGATATAAAAATGAAAAAGGCTTTTCATATTTTTTCATTATGCTTTGCAGTATTCATCTGCGCCGCCGTATGCGGAGCTTTTTCGGAACATTCCGTAACCGTGGAGGAAAGCGCAAAAGCCGACTACGGTTCATGCGACGAACATATCTATCTTGATGATTATACGGAGGTAACTCCCGCAACCTGCACTTCAAACGGCGTAAAGTGGCGCAAATGCGTTGTGTGCGGCTATATTGACAGAATTGAGACTCCTAAGGATCCCGACGTTCATTCTCTTGTTTCGAACGTTTGGATGTTTGACCCCGCTCCCAACTGTACCGAAGGCGGAGTAAAGTTTCATATCTGTTACGGCTGTAATAAGCAGGTAGACGTAACGGAGGTTCCGCCTGACCCCGAGGCTCATGTAAAAAGCGGCGATTATGTAACGGTTACGCCGGCTAACTGCGCCGAAAAAGGTGAAAAAGCTTATTTGTGCGCTCTGTGCGGCGAATATTTCGGTTTTGAAGAAATTGACGTTGATTCGTCGGTTCATATAACGAGTGAAAACTCAAAATGGGAAGTTATCGAAGAGCCGGCCTGCGCGAAAGACGGTAAAATGGTTTGCTACTGCGATAACTGCGGTGAAATTGCCGTTACGAAAGCAATCCCCGCGACGGGCAAGCATACGCCGAGTAACGAACTTACCGTAGACGTTCCTCCTACTTGTGTTTCCGACGGTTCGGCGTCTTACCATTGTACCGAGTGCGGCGCGTCTGTTGGCGTAACAGTCCTTCCGGCAGAGCCGGATTCACATACGTTTTCCGAAGATTTTACGGTTGATAAAGCCGCGACCTGTTCTTATGAAGGTCAAATGTCGCGCCACTGTATTTACTGCGGCGCTGTCACAGATATAACGGTAATTCCCGCCGACGAAAAAGCCCATATTTACGGGGACAAGTGGATAACCGACAGAGAACCGACCTGTTCCGTTTACGGTCTTAAGCATAAAATATGCACGCTTTGCGGTGAAGAATCAAATTCCACGGTTATTCCGCAAATCCCTCACACTTACGGCGAATATGAGGTAATCGAATATTCCTCCGATAAGCTGTCGGCAAAGGTCAAATATACCTGCCTTGTCTGCGGTCATGAGTATTATGATATCGTTATATTTTCGGCAAATGGCGATAACGGAAATATAGGCGATAATGAAAAGCGTATACAGCCGATAATACCTGCCGATGATACGGTAATCAAAGTCGATAACGATAATATGTATATTTCAAACGTCGCAAAAAAAATGACGGTAGAGGACTTTTTCGGTAATTTTTTAAACAGCAGTATTTTTGTTATCTATGACGTTAACAACCGCATTATTGATGAAAGCGATATTATAGCCTCAGGATACAGAGTCAATTATACAGACCCCGACGGCAATGTTACCAATTATAAGGTAAGCGTAACGGGCGACGTAACGTCCGACGGCGATATTACGTCTGCCGACGCGAGAAAAATTCTAAGAGCCGCCGCAGGCATCGAAAAAATCGAAAACGAGTTTTTTATCGCGGCGAATGTAAACGGCGATAAAAAAATAACCGCTTCCGACGCAAGAGAAGTACTAAGAGTTTCGGCAGGACTTCAAAGATTTGACGAGACCTTGCCTCCGATTCCGAATATGTAATACAAATAATATCAAAAAAAACGATTAATGACGAAAGTGCGTTAAGACAATACCGCATAATTATTGCCGTGCAGATGCGCGGCAAAGACGGTAGCCGTTAATTGTGCGGTGTTGCCTTAAATAACCGACATATGCCGAACACAAACGAACATATTGAATATATAAGCAATACATTACGGCTGATAGTCTCGAAGGAACATACCTTCGGGACTGACGCTCTTTTATTGGCATACTTTGCGTCGCCGCTTAAAAATACAATCGCTTGCGATTTGGGTACGGGCTGCGGTATAATACCTTTTTACTGGAAACGTGGCGAGCTATGTAAAAGCATATACGCTGTCGATATTCAGAAAAACGCGTATGAGCAGTTATGCCGTTCCGTAGAGCTTAACACTATAGATAATATATTACCCGTAAACTGTGATTTAAGAAATATGAGTGATATTCTCCCAAAAGGAAAATTTGACCTCGTTGCAATGAATCCGCCTTATACAAAAGCGTCGTCGGGCATATTAAGCTCGGAGGAGAGCGCAAAAATCGCGCGTCACGGCGTAATGTGTTCTTTGGACGACGTATGTAAAGCATCTTCGCGGCTGCTTAAATTCGGCGGAAGACTTTGTATGTGCATACGTCCCGAACGGCTTTTTGAATTAACGACTTCAATGCGGAAATTTAAAATCGAACCGAAAAGAATAAGATTTGTTTCACAGCGTGTAGGTCTGCCGCCATGGCTTGCGCTTGTTGAGGGGAAGCTCGGCAGAAAGCCGGGGCTTACCGTCGAGGCCGAGCTGTACATCGAGGACGGAAAAGGCGGTTTGTCCGAAGAAATGAACAGGATAATCGGTTCTTATAAAAAGGATAACTGAATATGAGCGGAAAATTATATGTTGTAGGTACCCCTATAGGAAATCTCGGGGATTTTTCTCCAAGGGCCGTAAAAACTTTATCCGAGGTCGATTTTATAGCCGCCGAGGATACAAGAGTTACTGTAAAATTACTTAACCGTTTTGAGATAAAAAAACCGATGGTCAGCTACTATGAGCATAACAAAATGCAGAAAAGCGACCATATTATCTCGCGTATCCTATCGGGTGAAAGCTGTGCGCTTGTAACCGATGCAGGTATGCCGGCGATATCCGACCCGGGAATAGACCTTGTCGCCCTTTGCCGTTCACACGGGATAGACGTCGTTTCGGTTCCGGGACCTTCCGCAATCATAACGGCCGCGGCCGTAAGCGGTATGGACGTTTCCCGTTTTACGTTCGAGGGCTTTTTATCGGTAAATAAACCGAAACGCAGAGAGCATCTCGGCGAGCTTGCAGATGAAAAGCGGACTATGATTTTTTATGAAGCCCCTCATAAGCTCGCCGCGACTTTAAATGATTTCCTTGTTTTTTTCGGTGACAGAAATATAGCCCTTGTCAAAGAGCTTACAAAAATCCATGAAAACGTGGAACTGACTACTTTGTCGGAAGCCGCCGAAAAATATAAAGACGTAAAACTGAAGGGCGAATACGTTATAATCCTTGAGGGGAAAAAACAGGAAAAAGCTGATTTTAATTCGGATGACGCCGCTGCGCTTGCGAAAGAATATATAAAAAGCGGACTTACCTTAAATGAAGCGGCGAAAAAAGCCGCAAAGGAAACGGGAATGAAAAAGGGCGATATATATAAAATGCTGACGGAGGAAAAAAATGCTTGAATCCTTAAAACAATATTGGTACGTATGGCTTGTTTTGCCGGTTCTTATCATAATCGCGGTTTTTGCGGGAATAAAAGCGTCAAAGGCAGTGAAAAAGCGAAACGAAATAATCCGCAGGCAGACCGAGGAACTAAAACGCGCGAAATATCTTACCGAAAAATATTCCGATTTGACTGCGGAGCTTTGCGCGTCGTCCGACGCTAAGGAGCTTGCCGAGGGAGTTACCGCCGTTTTGCAATCGGAGCTTGACAAATCGTCCGACCCTATGGAAACGTATTCAAACGCGGAAAAATGGAGAAGGGAAGTTTACGCGCTTTTTTATTTTGACGAGGACTGCGCTTCATCGCTTTCTTTTTTCTTTAAGCATAACGAAAAACCGCTTCCGAATGAAGCTTTAAACGGTCTTGAAGATATCGGACTTACAAATATTCGCTCTCTTGCCTGCGCCATGTGGTCTATGTACGACGATAAAAACGAAAGCGTTTCTTTGGATAGCGGCAGAGTAGATGAAATTGATAAAAAATTTAAAAATATTTATAATCAACCGTTATTTTTTGAAAAAATAAAGCTTTACATATCGGAAAATATATAGGGTAATACCGCGCAGAAATCGTGAGCAAAGGAGCAAGCCGATTTTGCGCGGTGTTGCCATATTTTTATATTCTGCGTCGGCGTAAGTGATTGTATAATTTTCACAAAAAATAAACCGATAATTATACGCCGCATTATTAAAAAAAGCTTGATTTTTTAATATTTATGTTTTATTCTAAGATAGTAAAATAAGTTAAGGCAACACCGCACAATTAGCGGCTGTCGCTTTCGCCGCGCATCTGTACCGATATTTTCCGTCATTTTTGCAAAAAGCTCCCCCAATACGCCAGTATTCCCGCGTCACTTTTGTCAATCTGACGAAAAATCTCTTGGCACATCTGCACGACAATAATTATGCGGTGTTGCCTTAATAACACGAAAGGCTGGTATTAATGGATAAAAAAATTAAAATCGGAATCATTGGCTGCGGCGGTATCGCGAACGGTAAGCATATGCCCTCTCTTAAAGAAATACCCGAGGTTGAAATGACGGCGTTCTGTGATATTATCCCGGAGCGCGCCGAAAAAGCCGCGAAAGAATACGGCACAGCCGACGCGAAGGTTTATACGGATTATAAAGAGCTTTTAAAAGACGAATCGCTTGACGCGGTTCATGTCTGCACTCCAAACCGTTCGCACAGCTTCATAACTATAGACGCTCTTGAGGCGGGTAAGCACGTTATGTGCGAAAAGCCGATGGCAAAGACTTATGAGGAAGCAAAAGCGATGTATGAAGCCTCCGTAAGAACGGGCAAATTGCTTTCAATAGGTTATCAGAACCGTCAGACGGGTGAAAATCTTTATGCGAAAGCCGTATGTGAAAACGGAGAACTCGGTGAAATTTATTACGCGAAAGCAATCGCCATTCGCCGCAGAGCCGTACCCACATGGGGCGTTTTTCTAAATGAATATGAGCAGGGCGGCGGTCCGCTTATAGATATAGGCACTCACGCGCTTGACCTTACTCTTTGGATGATGGATAACTACAAGCCTAAGATGGTAATAGGCAATACTTTCAGAAAGCTTGCCGACCAGAAAAATACAGCTAACGCATGGGGCGACTGGGACCCCAATGAATTTACGGTTGAAGATTCCGCATTCGGCTACATAGTAATGGAAAACGGCGCAGTCGTAACTCTTGAATCAAGCTGGGCGCTCAACGTGGCGGACGCTAAAGAAGCAACTTTCCTTCTTTGCGGCGATAAAGGCGGTATAGATACTCTTGACGGCGTTCGTGTGAACTACGTTAAAAATAACAGACAGTGCATCGAAAAACCCGACCTCAGCTCGGGCGGAGTTGCGTTTTTTGACGGCGATAACGACAGTCCGTCCGTTCTTGACCAGAGAATATGGATCGACGCTGTTCTCGGTAAGGGCGAATTATGCGTTAAGCCCGAACAGGCTCTCGTTGTTACGCAGATTCTCGAGGCTATTTATACTTCGGCTAAAACAGGCAAGCCCGTTTATATTGAGAACTAAAAGGAGATTATTGGTATGATGACTCTCGGAATAATTGAAGAATGGAGCGAGGAGGGCTTTAAACACGCGCAAGCACTCGGGCTTCACGCTGTTGAGTTTTGCTATAATATAGGCAACGACCCGTCGGATTTGGCGGCGCTTGTTCCGAGCATAAAAGAATGGAGCGAAAAATATGACGTTAAGGTTCTTTCCATGGGCAGATGGGGAACGGATAAAATCGCTCCGGACGGTTCTGTAATAGAAGAGGAGCTTCGGAATACTTATAATCTTATTGACATATGCGCGGAGCTTGGCTGTCCCGTATTTAATCTTGGAGTTAATTACATTGAGGAAAAAACTTTCTTTGAAAACTGCGATTTCGCAGTCGCGTTTCTTAAAAAAGCCGTTGATTACGGCAAAACGAAAGGCGTAAAAATCGCGGCGTATAACTGCGATTGGAATAACTTTGTAAGAGAACCTAAGGCTTGGGCGGCAATTCTGGGCAGAGTGCCGGGACTTGGTATAAAATTTGACCCGTCCCATTGTATAAATTCGGGAACGGGCAAATATCTTGAGGAAATCAATGAATGGGCGGAAAAGATTTATCATTTCCATATTAAGGGAACAATAAATATCGGCGGAGACCATGTTGACGATCCTCCCGCTGGACTTGATATGACCGATTGGCGGCAGATTATGGGACTTCTCTACGCTCATCATTATAACGGTATGCTAAGCATTGAACCTCATTCCGCTATTTGGAAAGAGGGCGCGCTTGCCGAATGGGGCGTCAGGTATACTATTGATTATATTTCTAAAATGATTTTTACGGGGTGATTTAATGAAGCTTGCGATACAGCTTTATACGTTGCGCGATTTAATTAAAAACGGTGAGGATTTGCTTAATATCCTTGAAAAAGTTAAAGAATTGGGCTTTGACGGCGTTGAGTTCGCAGGTTATTTCGGTCTTGACGCTAAGACGCTTAAAGCAAAGCTTGATGAGCTCGGACTTGTCGCTGTCGGCACTCATATCAAAATTGAGAATTATCTTCCCGAGAATATAGAAAAAACGGCGGAATTTCATAAAACTCTCGGCTGTCTTTATATCGGCGTCGGCGGAGCGGATAACGATACTGTCGAGGAATGTGAGCGCACAGGCGATATACTGAAAAAAGGCGCTGAGGTTACGGGTATAACCACGTATTATCACAATCATACCGAAGAATTTAAGCCGCTTGAAAACGGCAGAACGGCGATGGATATAATCGGAGAGCGCACTAAGCTTGAGCTTGATACATATTGGAGCTTCTATGCGGGAATAGATAATTATAAATACATAACCGAGCATAAGGACAATATAATACTTATCCATATTAAGGACGGCATTGACGGAACTCCGAAAGCTCTTAAAGAGGGCAATAACGACCTTGACGCGGTTGTAAAAGCCTCGAAAGATATAGGTGTTGAGTGGCTTGTTCTTGAAAACGACAATCCTGTGCCCGACGGCCTTTCCGACGCCGCAAGAAGTATGGAATATCTTAAAACGGTAAGATAGGGGAGTTAAAAATGAAATTAGGCGTATTTACTACACTTTTGAGCAATCTGCCTCTTGAACAGGCGTTAAAGTATTTTAAGTCGCTCGGAATTGAAGCGGTTGAAATCGGATGCGGCGGCTATCCCGGAAACGCTCACGCCGACCCCGAAAAGCTTTTGTCCGATAATAAAGCTCTTGAGGATTTCAAATCTCTTATAAAGGAATATGACGTTGAAATAAGCGCTCTAAGCTGTCACGGTAACCCTGTTCATCCAAACAAGAAAACCGCGAAATATTACGATGACGTTATTCACAATACGATTCTGCTTGCCGAAAAGCTCGGACTTCGCCAAATAAACACCTTTTCGGGCTGTCCGGGCGACTGTGAAACGGCAAAGTACCCGAACTGGGTGACTTGTCCGTGGCCCAATGATTTCGGAGAAATTCTCGATTGGCAGTGGAACGAGGTATTGATTCCTTACTGGAAAAATACGGTGGAGTTTGCGAAGGCTCACGGAGTTGATAAAATAGCGTTTGAACTGCACCCGGGCTTCTGCGTTTACAATACGGATTCAATGCTAAGAATAAGGGAAGCCGTAGGCCCCGAGCTTGGAGCGAATTTTGACCCGAGCCACCTTATCTGGCAGGGTATGGAGCCTGCCGCGGTTATCAGAGCTTTGTCAGACGCTATTTTCCATGTTCACGCAAAGGATACGCGTCTTGATAAATATAACATTGCCCGAACAGGCGTACTTGATACTAAACCTTATTCGGACGAAATTCACCGCTCGTGGATATTCCGTTCCGTAGGCTACGGCAACGACGAGCTTTACTGGAAAGATATAGTCAGCAATTTAAGGCTTGTCGGATACGACCATGTTCTTTCCATAGAGCATGAAGATTCGCTCATGAGCCAGAATGAGGGACTTTCAAAGGCTGTTGAAATGCTAAAAAGGGTTATAATTAAAGAAAATCCTGCCGAGATGTGGTGGGTATAAACAGTGCCTTATTAACAAAAAAACGCCTTTCGGCGTTTTTTTGTTTCCCTATATTTTTACCGCGTAATCTATTACTGCGGTTATCAGAAGATATAATACTCCGCATGAGAGCATTACTATAACAGGATTTGGTTTGAATTTTCTTAAAACCAAAAATGCGGTGAGGAAAAGCAGAGCGCCGAGCCAATTTACAGCGTCTGCGGAAATTTTTTCATCACCGAATACAACAAGCTGTAATATTGAAAGTCCTGCGGAGGCTATAAGCGCTACAACAGCGGGTCTTAAACTGCTTAAAACGCTTTGCAAAACCGACAGACCCTTGTATTTGTAATATATAAAAGCAAGAATTGATACGATTATAAGCGACGGAAAAATACAGCCGAAAGTTGCGGTCAGCGCGCCGGCAATTCCTGCGATTCGTATTCCCACAAATGTTGCGGAATTTACCGCGATTGGCCCCGGAGTCATTTCGGCTATGGTTATGAGGTCCGAAAACTCTCCCATTGAAAGCCAGCCGTTTTTGTCAACCACCTGGTACTGTATAAGCGGCATGGCGGCATAGCCTCCGCCGATGCTGAAAAGTCCGACTTGAAGAAAGGATAAAAAGAGCTTCAGGTAAATCATTTTCTTTTCTCCCTGCGGCGATTGATAAACGCTCCGGCCGTTCCGATTACTGCGGCGGCAAGTATAATGAAAATAACGTTTACATTAAAAAAGAATGTCGCTGTAAACGCCGCGGCTAAAATAAAATAATCTGTAAATTTTTTATTTTTTAAAATTTTCAGCCCCATATCGCATACAACATCGAAAATTACTGCGGCAACGCCTGCCTGCATACCTTTAAGGGCAAGCGCAACATATCGGTTCGACGCAAATTCGGCATAGAAAAACGATATGACCGACAATGTGATTATCGGCGGTAAGACTGTTCCTATAACAGCCGTAATCATGCCGGGAAAACCGCATATACGCTTTCCTATAAGTATGGACGCGTTAACGGCCACCGCACCGGGAGACGACTGCGCGAGCGCCGTCAAATCAAGCATTTCATCTTCGTCTATCCAATGCAGCTCGTCAACAAACTTTTTCTTCATAAGAGTTATTATAACAAAGCCGCCGCCGAAGGTAAAAGCGCTTATATATAAAGTGCTTAAAAACAGCTTCAGCAGCATTTTCGGCTTTGATATTTTTTCATTTGAAGAGTTTTCAGCCATTGAAAACTGACCTCGGTTTTCTATTCAATGTATTTTTTAACGTCGAACCAAAATTCAACTCCGTCGTCATGGTTGATAACTCCGTAATCCTGTTCATGCAATTTCTGAATCGCCGCAACTATCGCAAGCCCCAACCCAAAATGTCCCTGCGAGCGCGACATCGCTTTGTCAGCCCTGTAAAAACTGTTCCAAATCTGGTCTATATCCTTTGCCGCAATTTGACTGCCCGTATTAAAGATGCTTACCCTGTATCTGTTGTTGTCAATTTCCTTTGCGGTCGCGATTATTTTTTTATCTCCGCCAACGTGTGTTTCCGCGTTCGTCAAATAATTATTCAGAACAGTTGAAAGTATAAACAAATCACCGAAGCCTATAAAGCTTTCGTCAACCTCATTGGAGGCTGTTATTTCTTCTTTTTCAAGGCGTTTTTTGTTCCGCTCGAACCAGTCCTCTATTACTTCGCGTATGCTGAACTGAGTATACGACAGCTTGTATTCGCCCGATTCGTATTTGATTATATCAAGCAGCTTCATAACAAGCGAGTTCATTCTGTTCGTTTCGTTTATAATGGTATCGCAGTACTTCTCGGCCATATCGGGGTCTGTCTCCATAAACAGTTTTAGTCCCTCGGCATAGCCCTGAATTATGGCAATCGGGGTTTTAAGCTCGTGAGATACTCCCGATATAAAAACTTTTCTTAATTGGTCGATGGTTTTTTCCTGCTCGATATCATCTTGTAATTTTTTGTTCTTCTGTCTCAAATCAACAAGAGCGTTTTCAAGAGATTCTGACATATCGTTTATGCTATCGGATAAAAGCGATATTTCCGCTATATTGTTGGGAGCGCATTTTTGAGTAAAATTAAGTTCGGACATATTATGTGTTATTTTGCTCATATCCGCAAGAGGTTTTGTTATATGCCTTATAAGAACGTAGACTACTATAAGAGCGACGGAAAGTATTATTACGGATATTATCGAAATAAATGTTACAGTCAGCTTTACTGTAGCATCAACTACCGATTTCAGTTTAAAAATCCTTATGGTAACGTCCGAATCAATTTTCCATTCGCCCACAAGATATTCGGAGTTCCTGCCCTCTTCGGTATTTTGTCTGAGGCTGAAATGGGTGCGCTCGGTAGAACCGAGATCCATGACTTCGGTATAATTTTTCTTTTCCGTGTCGGGCAATTCTATAAAACTGTCATTATACGGCGGGAGCGACATTTCACCTTTATACGATGAACTGTAAACGAGATTATTGTCCTTTTTATAAATTTCAACGGTTATTTCATACTCACGCTCAATACCGTCCATAGTTAAGAAAAAGCCCGCGTCGGCGTCTTTGTACGCGTCCTCTATTTCGCGCTCTCCTGTAAATGCGTTTACGGCGGAATACATCAGATATATAATATCCAAGCCCTTGTACGTTACAGCCAATATGGAAATAAGAATACTCATCAGCACCAGCGCTATAATAGATAAAAGCTTGCGGTTCAGAGATACCTTGCGTATCCGCTTTTTCTTGTTTTTTTCCTTTTTAGGCATATTACTGTTCGCTTTCTATTTTATATCCCGTTCCGTATATTGTTTTTATGTGCTTTGTTCCCCAGTCGCCGAGCTTTGTGCGCAGTCTTGCCACATGAGAATCCACTGTTCTCATATCGCCGTCAAAATCAAAGCCCCATATATCGTCGAGAAGCTGTTCTCTTGAAAATACGCGTCCGGCATTTGAAATAAGCTTATAAAGAATACTGTATTCCTTTAACGTGAGCATTACGGAAGAATTTCCGAGCCAAACGTCGTGTGCCTCGGAATCAAGCTTTAATTCGCCTATTTTAAATATCGTCGCCGTTGTTTTTCCGGATTCACGCTTCAGAAGCGCGGCAACTCGCTTCATAAGCACAGAGGGACTGCACGGCTTTGTAACGTAATCGTCGGCTCCCGCTTCAAAGCCCGTAAGCTCGTCAAATTCCTGGCTTCTCGCCGTAAGCATTATAACGGGAACGTTGGAGGTTTTGCGTATTGTTCTGCAAACCTCCCAGCCGTCGATTTTCGGCATCATTATATCAAGTATTACGAGAGCGATATCGGGATTTTCCTTGAATAACTCAAGCGCTTCTTCACCGTCTGCCGCCGGAAGAGGCTCGTAACCGTCGCGGCGCAGAAAATCGCATACAAGATTCATTATTAACTCTTCGTCATCTGCAACAAGTATTTTTTTCATAAGATAGTTAACTCCTGTCTTTTTTTAATAAGCAAACATAATTTAGTAAATATGATTTATTGGTTCGGCTCATCAAAAAAACCGACACGACCTTTCCAATACTAAATTAATTTTATCAAATAAAGGCTGTAAAGTCAAGCGCTTAACCGCTTTATTTTGCAATAATACATAAATATAAATAATTTGATTATTTGTATTGTAAAAAATTTTATAGAAAATACATAAATCGCCTTTACTTTAAAATAAATGTGTGATATACTGTAAATAGAAAGCAACTTCAATTCACATATACACAACAAGGAGATGTTTTTATGAACATTAACATTATCGGACGTAAATGCTCTCCGAGAGACTCTTTTAAGGAGAGAGCTAACAAGAAGCTTGCGAAGGTTGACCGCTTTTTCGGTGAGGAAACCGACGCTAAAGTAACCGCTACGGTTGAAAAATCTTATCAGACGGTTGAAATTACCGTTACAAGCGGAGGAATGGTATTCCGCGCTCAGGAAAAAGCGGATAATATGAATGACGCTCTTGATAAATGCGTTGATACGCTTATCCGCCGAATCCGCAAGAATAAGACGAAGCTTGAGAAACGCCTTAAAAGCGGAGCGTTTGACGATTTCGCTGCGGAGGACGACGAGCCTGTCACGGAGGAAACGGAATTTGATTTGGTGAGAACAAAAACGGTTTCCGTGAAGCCTCAGAGCGTTGAAGAAGCCATTTTGCAGATGAATATGCTCGGTCATGAGTTTTATATGTTCACAAATTCCGCAACGGAAGCGATTTCACTCGTATACAAAAGAAAAGACGGAGGCTACGGTTTGCTCGAGCCTGCCGAAGAATAAGAATAATATTTGCCGCCCGACTTCTGTTGGGCGGTTTATTTTTATGACGTATCCGAAAACCTCCGAAATGTCCGCGAAAAATCGCCTTGACTGACAATAAACCTTGCTCTCTGACACATTGACGCTTTACAGATACAGCACAGTAAAGCGGTAAAATATGAATAAATTGTTAATATTTACAATAAACACTTGACGTATACCTTGCCATGTGATAAAATCTGCCTTGCTTTTTGCAAAATAAATATATGAAAGGAGATGGACAATATGACAATTAAGACAAAAGTTATGAACAATAGTTACAGAGTGAATAATTATAAAATATCATTAAACAGAAAAGAACCAAACAAAGTCAAGCGCATTTTGTCCGTTTCCGAACAGTAAAATCGGTAAAAGACTGTATTTTTCCATGCCGCGGCTTTGTGCCGCGGTTTTTTGCTGTCCGAAAACGGAAAATGAAAGGAAAAAATATGAAAAAAGAAAAACAACAAAACTCAGATAAGGCGCATACGCTAAAGAACACCGCGTTTATGCTGAAATGCGGACTGAAATCCGCCCCTGCGTCGCTTATTTCGCTGTTGGTATCGCGAACAGTTTCAACACTGTGCTTTGATATCGTGACGAGCGTTTTTCTTCTGAAAACGGCGATGTCGATAATCGAGAGCGGAGAGAGTTATGGAAAATTTGCATTGTCGATATTCTCTATGATAGCTGTAAAACTGATTTCCGATTTTCAGGAAGATTTCGTCCTTTACTATGTCAGAATACGTTTTGAAATTAAATGCGAGAATTTTATCAACCATATGATTTTTGGAAAGGCTCAGGAAGCCGATATTTCACGCTTTGAGGATCCGGATTTCTTTGACAGGTACACCCGCGCGACTTACGTCGTAAATAAGGACGGATTCAAAAATATAATTCACGGATGTACTTGGATAGTCGCGAATCTTGCGGGATTCGTCACTCTTGCCGTGTATCTCGTGACGGTGGACAAATTTTTACCGATATTCATTTTAACTCCCGTTATCGCGTTTATTTTCAGAAGCAGAAAGAACAAATTTGAATTTATGCGGGAAAAGGAAATGACCGCTTCCGAGCGGCGCAAAGATTACGTTCGCAGAACGGTTCTGTTGAAGGATTTCGCGAAAGACATTAAAATTACGGATATTTTTTCGGCGTTAAAAAGAAATTACAGCGAAGCGACAGACAAAAATATTGAGATTGCGAAACATTATGCTCCGAAAATTGTGACTGACGAACTGTTGAGCGTAATTTTCGCAAGCATTATACCGACTGTCGGGGCGTTTGCGTACGCTTGTTTCCGATTCGCCGTTACCAAAAGCATAGGATTGTCCGATTTCTCGGTCATCATTGCCGCCGTCACGAACTGCCGCAACCGTATGAATCAAATTTCATACTATGTTTCCGACGTTCATAAGTACAGTTATTACGTTCAAAGTCTGCGGGAATTTCTCGCCTGCGAAAATACGGTAAAGAGCGGTTCGCTGATTCCCGGCGATTTCGAGAGCATCGAATTTAAAAACGTGTCCTTTAGATACGAGGGACGCGAAGAGTACGCGCTCAAAAATATTTCTCTGACGCTTAAAAAGGGCGAAACTACGGCGATAGTCGGATTCAACGGCGCCGGCAAAACGACGCTTTCAAAATTGTTGATGAGACTTTACGACGCGACCGAAGGTGAAATTTTGTACAACGGCGTGAATATCAAAGAGTACGATTTGCAAAAGTACAGAGACAAATTCGCGAGTGTTTTTCAGGACTACAAAATATTTGCGATGACAGCCGCCGAAAACGTTCTGATGAAGGAAACGGACGAAGAAAACATAAAAATTGCCGAAAATGCGATTGAAACTTCGGGTGTCGGCGAAAAATTCAACGGTTTGCCGAACGGCATAAACACCGTTCTGACAAAAGAATTTGACGAAAACGGCGCGTTGCTTTCAGGCGGAGAAGCCCAGAAATTGGCGGTCGCGAGGCTCTTTGCGAGTGATTTTGATATCGCCGTGCTTGACGAGCCGTCGTCCGCTCTCGACCCTATTGCCGAGGATAAAATGTTCGGAAATCTGCTTGAAGCCACATGCGGCAAATGCGTCGTATTCATCTCGCACAGACTGTCCTGCGCCGTTCGAGCCGATAATATTCTTGTATTTGAGGACGGAAAAATAATCGAACGCGGGACACATTCGGAACTTATGTCAATCGACGGCGAATACAGAAAAATGTTCGATATGCAGTCGTCGGGCTATAAAACCGAAAATCAATATTATGATAAAGAATAATACCGAAAAATGATTTTGAAATTTTAATATGAGGCAAAATGTTATGAAAAAGAATAAGAATAAAGACAAAAATTCGGAGAATAAAATCAAATTTGACGACTTTAAGAACTGGTTCTTTATGCTGAAATTCATTTTCGGCGTCAATCCGTCGTTCCTGATTTTGACGTTTGCGGCAAACACGTTGATTGAATTGTCGTGGTCGCTGCCGCAGGTCGTGCTGCTGAAATACGTTATAGACGTTGTGAGCGAGGGCGAGCGGTTGTATCGAATCGTCGCGGCTCTCGGTTGTTTCGCGGTGTTCGTTTTGTTTGTCAACGCATTTGACGTTACGTTCTGGGACGTCGGTTATCCGATTTTGAAGGAAAAACTTGACAGAAATCTTTATTTCGCGATATATGAAAAGGCTGTAAAGACCGATCTTTCTTCTTATGACGATCCGAAATTCTATAATGATTTCGTACTTTCAATGAACGTTATGGGAAGCAGAGCGGAGAACGTTATCAGCGGGACGCGCGACGTGTTCACCGAATTGTGTTCGGTCGCGCTGCTTTCCGGAATACTTCTGACGATAGACCCTATTTGCCTTTTGATAATTTTCATAAGCGTCGCGGCGGCTGTTCCGCTCGGAGTGAAAAGCGCGGCGACAAGCTCCGAACGAATCGAGAAAATGACTCCGCTCGACCGAAAAAATCTTTATTACAGCCGAGTTTTTTATCTCGCGGATTACGCTAAGGAGCTGAGGCTCAATCCTGCGGGCGAAATGATAAGACGGCGTTACGATAAAAATATTCATGACAGACTGAATATCATATCGCCTTATTTGAAAAAAGAAGCGTTTTTGGACTTTTTGACAGCGAGCATACCTCAGACAATTGCGATTCAATTTATTGTAATGTTATATCTCGGTTGGCGGGCAACAGTCAAAGGCAATCTCGAACCGGGTGATTTTGCCGCCGCGTTCAACGGACTCAATTCGATAAGCTTCAGCGTTTATTACATAGCGATGTTTTTTTCGTGGCGTTTCAGAGAGAACAGCATCTATGTCAACAAATTCAAAAGATTTATGCAGACAAAGGAAAAAATCGTGAACGGAAACGATAAACGAATTTTGGAAAAGCCCGAAACGATTAAACTGAATAACGTAACGTTTTCATATCCCGGAAACGACAAGCCCGCGCTCAAAAATGTCAATTTAGAAATAAAACCCTATCAAAAAATCGCTCTTGTAGGGTACAACGGCGCGGGCAAAACGACGTTGACAAACCTGCTCTTACGCCTGTACGACACGACCGAAGGCAGTATTACCGTCGGCGGCGAGAATATTAAAAATTGGGACAAGGGAGCGTACCATAGTAATTTCGCCGCTGTGTTCCAGGATTACGCGCTTTTCGGGGCGACAATGGGAGAAAACGTCGCGATGTCGGATACTCCCGACCCCGAAAGAGTGGCGGACGCGCTTAGGGAAAGCGGTTTTGATAAAGAACTGCCGAACGGCGCGGATACCGTCCTGCTCAAAGAATTTGACGAAAACGGAATGAGCCTTTCGGGCGGTGAAGCCCAGAAAGTCGCAATCGCAAGAGCGTTCTATAAAAAATGCCCGTTCGCGATACTCGACGAGCCGAGCGCGAACCTCGACCCGCAAGCCGAATATTCGCTTAACGAAGCGATGGCAAGAGCCGCAAATGATAAAACGGTGATTTTTATTTCCCACAGACTATCCACAACCGTAATGGCGGACGTGATTTATATGCTCGAAAACGGAGAAATAGTTGAAAGCGGAACGCATGAGGAGCTTATGGCGATGAACGGCAAATACGCGTATATGTTCAATCTTCAGGCGGAAAAGTATTCGTCAATATAAGGAACTTCGCACAAAGAACGGCCGCGTCGTCGCAAACTGCACGTCGTTTGGTATTGCCTAAAATTTAACGAGGTGATTTAATCAGTGTTTCCTTAATTATTAGCCGCCCGCTAAGCGGGCGGCTAAAATACGCTTTAGACCGTATCAATTTTTGCTGAAACACGGAGAATCTTTCTCGCGTCGGCGGCGGTCAGTTCATTATTGCCGTCGGCGTTTGCCGCCGCAAAGAAAACGTTTTCAAGCTTATCTAATTTCGCGGAGGCTCTTAAAGAGGTTCTCGCGTCCGAGGCCAATATTTTACCGTCTCCGTCTACGTCCATAGGTACAAGTACGGTGTATTCGTTAACGGCTTTTCCGTCTTTGTCAAGGATTTGCACTTTACAGCCCGTGCCTACAAATCCGCTTTCGGCTATATCCTTGCCGTCCTTGTCAACGATTTTAGCGTTTTCGTTTTTAAGTCCCGAAATAATGTCCTTAACGCTCTGCTCGGATTTAATCTCGACGGCTTTGGTTCCGACGATATCAACCGTCTTTATATCCGCGCCGTCTTTTATATCAATATCGCCGTTAACGGTTGGAATTCCCGTAGCGGGTTCCTCCGTAGAGAGTTCCTCCGTAGTGGGTTCAGCTGTCGTAGGTTCTTGAGTGGTCGGAGCTTCCGTAGTGGGTTCATGTGTGGTGGGTTCGGCGGGTACGACGGTATTAATATCAACAAATTCAAATCCGTTATTATTTGCGTATTTTTCAGCCGTAGTTCCCGGCACGCCGTAAATTGTAAAACCGTTAATCCGTTTCAGGCGGTAGTTTGTAACACCAAAGATTGTACCAAGAAACAGTAGAGGATTAGACTTGTCATAATCCAAGCAATATCCGAAAGCATAAGAGCCGATAATTGTAACGCTGTCGGGGATTGTTACGCTTGTAAGTTCGTTACATTCAGTAAATGCACCATATCCGATAATTGTAACGCTGTCGGGGATTGTTATGCTTGTAAGTCCGGTACAGTCTTGAAATGCAGTCTGGCCGATACTTGTAACGGTATAACCGTCGATTTCCGACGGAATATCAAGTTCCGTTGCGCCGCCCGTATATTTGATTATTTCGGCTGTGCCGTCGTCAAGGATTGAATACTCAAAACCGTCCTCCGTAGTTTCGGCGATAACCGTTATCGGAATTGACGTAATAATCAAAATTAATGCGAAAATTACCGATAAAATTCTCAATTTCTGTTTTTTCATTTGCTGTTTACCTCCCTAATGAACTTTTATTTTTCGGCGCAAATAAAAAATGCATCTCATTTGCCGCAACGCAAAGTTGCAAATATCCTAAAAAGAAATATAATCAACCGAGAATGCACTTTTACCAAAGCGATTCTTTTTAGAATATTTATTATTTACTTTACGTTACAGGATTATTTTACCACAGCCTTTGCGGAAAATCAATATAATTATTGTCGTGCAGGTGCATCATGAGATTTTCCGTCATTTTTCGCCAAAAGCTCCCCAATACGCCGGTATTCCTGCGTCCGCGTCGTCGCAAACTGCACGTCGTTCGGTATTGTATAGAATTTATTGTCAACTTATTTTAAAATTTAAGTTGACAATTATCGAAATCTATGATAAAATCATAATGAGGTGACTTATCATGCAAAAAAGCAGAATATCAAATATTGCGGATATTGTTTTTATCGCTCTTGCGGCGGCTGTTATTGCAATTTGCTCATGGATATCAATACCGATAGGTGAAATTCCCGTCACCTTGCAGACGTTCGCCGTTTTTGCCGCTGTTGGAATACTCGGAACAAAAAAAAGCATAGCGGCGGTTCTTGTATGGATATTTCTCGGAGCGGTCGGAGTTCCCGTTTTTTCCGGGTTCAGAGGCGGGATAGGAGCTATTCTCGGAGCTACGGGCGGATATATGGTCGGATTTATATTCCTCGCGCTTATAGGCGGACTTATTATAGATAAATTCGGAAAAAAGATACACGTAATGTGCTTGGGACTTATTCTCGGTCTTATTGTGTGCTACGCTTTCGGTACGGCATGGTATATGCTTGTGTATATGAAAAATACGGGGACTGTGGGATTATTGTCGGTTTTGGGAATGTGCGTTTTTCCTTATATAATCCCCGATTTAATAAAGCTTGCCCTTGCGGTAACCGTTGCCGAAGCCGTTTCAAAAACAGTTTCCGTCAAGATATAAACTGTCAGTTTAAAGAGGTGTTTAATTTATGTCCGTTGCAGACAGCGTACTTGATTTTCTTGAAAAAAACAGAGACAGATATATTTCCGGTGAAGAAACAGCGGCATATCTCGGAGTGAGCCGTAACGCGGTATGGAAAGCCGTTAAAGCGCTGCGTCAAAAGGGATATGATATATCGGCCGTAACAAATAAAGGCTACGTTTTATCGCATAGCAACAGAATAATCTCGGCGCAGGGAATAGAGAAGCATATAAAATGCGGCGGCATAAGAGTTGAGCACCGAGATATTGTCACGTCAACGAATACCGTTCTTAAAGAAATGGCTGAAAACGGCGAAAAAGAAGGCCTTTTGCTTGCGGCGTCCGAGCAGACCGCCGGAAAAGGCAGACGCGGAAGAAGCTTTTCGTCAAATAAAGGAACCGGAGTGTATTTCAGCTTGCTTTTAAGGCCCGATATGAACCCGTCGGACGCGTTGCTTATAACTACCTGCGCGGCCGTCGCTGTCGCGAGAGCGGTCGAGCTGAATACGGGAAAAAACGCTCAAATCAAATGGGTGAACGATGTTTATATGAACGGCAGAAAAATATGCGGTATCCTAACGGAAGCTTCGTTTGATATAGAGAGCGGAAAACTTGCTTACGCCGTTCTCGGAATAGGTATAAACATATATTTCCCTGAAAATTCGTTGTCTGAGGAGCTTGTCGGTATAGCCGGAGCTGTTTTTGACAATGATAACTTTGACGGTGAAACGGTTAATAAAATTATAGCCGATACGGTCAATATCTTTATGGACGAATATAAAAATCTTACCGATAAAAACTATATTGACGATTATCGGAAACGCTCGTATCTTGACGGCAAAAAGATTTATGTTATAAAATCTGACGGCAACAGGGAGGCCGAGGCTCTCGGAATCGACGATAATTTCAGACTGCACGTAAAATATTCCGACGGTAGCGAGGAATATTTATCGTCGGGAGAGGTCAGCACAAAAGTAAAGGCAATATCGCACAATTAGCGGCTAACGCCTTTGTCGCGCATCTGCACGACAATAATTATGCGGTATTGCCTAAAAATCGTATTGACCTCGCTCTTATATAATGGTATAATAAGCAAAAAAATACAGATATGGAGGTTTTTTATGAAAAAAGTCAGGATAATAACGGCGCTGATATCGGTTATTATGTTATCGGTATGCTTTGCGTCGTGCGATTCGGGAAAAATTACGAATGAGGACGAAACGGGAACGGTTCATTTTGAAAGCGATGATGAAGCTTACGAGGCAATGACCGGAGCCGCGCTTGAGGGGAATTTTAACGACGCTTTGAGATATTATAAAAGCGGAGGCGCCAACGCCGATAATTCGGACGTTTCCGATTGGTACTTTTATTCCATGGCTGTGAACGATTACAATAAAAAGGGCTGTATAGGTTATTCGCTTGATTTACTGCAAAACCATGTAAGCATGGATTTTGAACAGTCCGATAAAATCATGGGCGAGCTTCAGAGCGCGGTAAGAGATTACAACGGCGTTTATTTTAACGGTGATTATTATATTTATTTGTCCGACGGTAAAATAGCGGTCGGAGAATTTGTTCAGTTAACCGACAGAACCGTTACAAACGGAGAAATAGCCGTAAAGGATAACGTTCTATATTGGGCGGAGCATAATGTAAACGGAAATGATAAGCTTTTGTATTCGATTGAAATAACTGAAAAAGGCTTGACGCTTACAGCGGTCGAAGGCGCCGAAAACGCGATGTACGCGGGAGATTATACCCCCTTTGCAGGCGAAATGCCGGTACTCGTCTATTGATTGATGATAAGCAAAAAATCCGTATGCTCAAAAAACACATATCGGTTTGTGTAGACATACCTTATAAATGCGGGATTTATCGGAACGGTAAATCCCAATGTTTTTATCGAATAAATTTCACCTCCCCGGCGGTTTTTTCCGCCGAGGAGATGAAAAAGACTATATTGTGAACGTTTTTCCGTTGTTGGGTTTTAACAACGCATTTAGCCGCTCATTTTTTTATTTAAGTCTTGACACTTTAATATAATAAAATGTATAATGAACTGATAAATATAATCCGTTTGTTTCAGATTATATTTCTGACGGTGCTTTTAAGGAAGTTGCAGGAGCCGAGAAACAGCTTGTGCTCGTTTTCGGTGAGTTCGAGTTCCACAGTATCTCTTATGCCGTTTCTGTTTATAATCGACGGTACTCCGGCGAAAACTCCGTCCGTTCCGTATTGACCGTTTAACAGCGCCGAGGCTGTTATTATGCTGTTTTCATTGTTGAGAATTGCTTTTATTATCCTTACAAGCGCCATTCCTATTCCGTAATAAGTCGCATTCTTAGCTTTTATGATTTCCTGTGCGGCGAATTTTACTTCATCTTCAATTTCCGTAAGGTCTTTATAATTTTTACAGACCGAAAGTATAGGCTTTGTACCTACCATAGCCTGTGACCACGGTATCATTTCGCTGTCCCCGTGTTCGCCTATTACGTAAGCGTGAATGTTTTTTGGTGATATTTCAAAATAATGACCTAACAGATAACGCAGACGGGCAGTATCAAGACTGGTTCCCGTGCCTATAACGCGCGTTGCCTCAAAGCCCGAAAGATGCCATGTTATGTGAGTCATTATATCTACGGGATTTGTCGCTATCAGGAATATTCCTCCAAAGCCCGATTGCAGGACAGGCGCGATAATCGTTTTAAAAACCTCGGCGTTTCGTTTGAGCAAATCTATTCTTGTTTCTCCGTCTTTCTGGTTTACGCCCGCGGCGAGTACTATTATGTCCGCGTCCGCGCAGTCGCTGTAGTCTCCGTTGTAAATAAGCATTTCAGCCGGAGAAAAAGCCAGCGAATGGTTTAAGTCCATAGCTTCGCCCTTCGCCTTTAATTCGATTTTATCAATAAGAACCAGTTCATCGCAGGCGTTTTGATTCAGTAAAGCGTATGCGCAGCTCATTCCTACGAATCCCGTACCGATTATGGCTACTTTCTTTTTGTCATCCATTAATTTCAATCCTTTTGTTTTTTGTAGTATTTCCTAAAATAATGGGATTATTAACAATACACCATTCTTTAATCATGCCCGAAGATTTTTGATAATTACAAATTACGCATTAGAAAATAAAAAAATTCGTCTGTCGGAGTAAGAAAAATATACTAATTGTCAATTGTCAATTGTACATTGTCAATTGTTAATCGTTACAGAGGTTTTTATGCAGAGTGATATCGAGTATCAGCAAATAACGGGAATTGTGGAGGAGATTGTCTTTCAAAATTCCGCAAATTCGTTTACTGTCCTTGACGTTTCAAGCGGCGGCGAGCTTATTACCGCTGTCGGTGAGCTTCCCGAAATTTCCGTCGGGGAAAAGGTGGTGCTGACAGGTATGTGGGATATGCATCAAAGCTTTGGCAGACAGTTCCGTGTACAGCGTTTTGAACGCTATATGCCAGATACGGCGGCACAGTTCCTTAAATATCTTTCGTCGGGAGCGATAAAGGGTATAGGTCCAAAAACAGCCTCTCATATAGTTGAACGCTTCGGAGATAACACGTTTAACGTTATCGAAAACGAGCCCGAACGCCTTACGGTTATAAAGGGTATTTCAAAAGACAGAGCGGAGAAAATTTCCGCCGAATTTAAAAAGCAGTTTGCAGTAAGAACCGTTATTTTAGGTCTTGAAAAATACGGCCTTACGCCGTCGGAATGTATAAAAATCTTTAAAAAGCTCGGTGTAAACGCGGTTGAGATAATCGAGGAGAATCCTTATATTCTTTGCGGAGAAGCAGAAATCATATCGTTTGAACGCGCGGAAAAAATCGCTTCCGAGCTTGAAACGCCGCCAATGCCCAAGCACCGTTTAAGAGCCGGAATAAGCCATATTATAAGATATAACCTTTTTAACGGACATACCTGTCTGCCGAGAAAAAAGGTTATCCCGCTTTGCAGTGAGCTGCTCGAAGTTTCCGAACAGGAATCGGAGGACGCGGCGGACGAAATGATTGTCAATAAAATGCTTATTCCGTTTAATATAAATGAAAAAGAGTTTTTAACTCTGCCCGACATTTATGATGCCGAGAAAAAAATCGCGGAAAAGATATCTCTTTTTTGTAAATTTTCGGCAAGCGATATGAACGCCGCAGATGAAGAAATTGACAGAATAGAACGCGTTAATGATATTAAATACGAAAGTAAGCAGAGAGAAGCCATAAAGCTTTCCGCTCACGGTGGAATACTTGTCCTCACGGGCGGCCCCGGAACGGGAAAAACGACCGCCGTAAAGGGAATCATCAGCTTTTTTGAACGAAAAAAAATGGAAATTCTGCTTGCGGCCCCTACCGGCAGAGCCGCAAAGCGAATGTCGGAGCTTACGGGATATGAAGCGAAAACAATTCACCGTCTGCTTGAGGTTGAATGGTCCGAGGGAGATAAGCCCAATTTTAAAAGAAATATGCAGAATCCTCTTGACGCGGACGTAATAATTCTCGATGAAGTTTCCATGGTAGATATTTTTCTGTTTTCACATTTCCTTGAGGCTGTAAAATTCGGTTGCCGTGTGATACTTGTGGGCGATTCCGACCAGCTTCCCGCAGTAGGGGCGGGGAACGTCCTCGGCGACATAATAGCGTCGGGTGTTGTTCCCGTAGTCAGGTTGACGGAAATTTTTCGTCAGGCGAGGGAAAGTCTTATTGTAACAAACGCTCATGACGTAATCGAAGGCAGAGAACCCGTTCTTGACGCGAAAGACAACGATTTTTTCTTTATGCGCAGGGACGATCCCACAGCCGCTTCAAACACCGTTTCCGAGCTTTGCTGCAAGAGACTTCCGAAAGCCTACGGATATTCGCCTGTCGCCGATATTCAGGTTCTTTGTCCGTCGAGAAAAGGCGACTGCGGCACAATAAACCTTAACAGTCATTTGCAGTCGGTTCTTAATCCGCCCGATGAAAAAAAATCGGAATACAAAACCGCCGGCAGACTTTTCCGCCGAGGCGATAAGGTCATGCAGATTAAGAATAATTACGATATTCCATGGAAAAAGGGCAGAGAATCGGGCTCGGGACTTTTTAACGGCGATATCGGAATAATTAAGGATATCAGTATAAAAAATGAATATATGCAAATAGTTTTTGATGACGGAAAGGAAGTTGTTTATCCTCTTGCGCAGTCTTCCGAATTGGAGCTTGCGTACGCGGTAACAGTGCATAAAAGCCAAGGCAGCGAATATGAGGCTGTTATTATGCCTATTGCCGACGCGCCGCCGAAGCTGCTTTACAGAAACCTGCTTTACACGGCGATAACAAGAGCGAAAAAACTTATGATAATCGTCGGCAGTCGGGCGAGGCTTGATAAAATGGTGGAAAACAATATGCAGAATAAGCGTTACTCGATGCTAAAAACGATGCTTACGGAAAACAGCGGAAATAAAATAATGAGCGGTGAACGGAGATAAATTATGAAAACAGAAGAAATGAAGGAATTTTTCAAAACGGACAGATTCGCGAATAATATAGGATGCCTTATTGACGAAGCCCAACCGGGTCATGCCGTGGTGAGCCTTGAAATAGAGGACAAGCACCTGAACGGCAATAACGTCGCGCAGGGCGGAGTTTTGTTCACACTCGGCGATTTGGCCTGCGCGGCGGCGGCTTGCGCTGACGGTACTGTCAGCGTGTCGGCGGGAGGAAGCATAAACTACCTGAACCCCGGTAAAGGCAAAATGCTTTTCGCCGAAGCAACCGAACTGAAAAAGGGCAGAACGCTGTCATATTACGATTTCCTTATAACAAATGAAACGGGAAATAAGATAGCCAAGGGCAGTTTTACCATGTTCAGGATAAAATAATAATTGACAATATAATTTATTTAATGTACAATAATTTTAAGGCAACACCGCACAATTAACGGCTACCGCCTTTGCCGCGCATCTGTACCGATATTTTCCGTCATTTTTGCCAAAAGCTCCCCCAATACGTCAGTATTCCTGCGTCGCTTTTGGCAATCTGACGAAAAAATCTGACGGCGCAATCTGCACATTCGATTTAATCAGTGCCTCCTTAACTATGCTTTGGCAGAAAGGAAAATATATATGAGCAAGGAACTTGAAAAACAGTATAATCCTAAAAACGTTGAGGACAGAATTTACAAATTCTGGCTTGATGGTAAGTATTTTCACGCGAACCGCGATGAAAAAAAGGATACATATACCATCGTGATACCGCCTCCGAACATCACGGGGCAGCTTCATATGGGACACGCTCTCGACAACACCTTACAGGATATTCTTATCCGTTTCAGGAGAATGCAGGGTTATGACACTCTATGGATCCCGGGAACCGACCACGCCTCCATAGCGACCGAAGCCAAAATAGTGGAGCAGATGCGCAAGGAAGGTCTTACAAAAGAGGATATAGGCAGGGAAAAATTCCTCGAGCGCGCGTGGGACTGGAAAAAACAGTACGGCGGCAGGATTGTCGAGCAGCTTAAAAAATTAGGTTCTTCGTGCGACTGGGACAGAGAGCGTTTTACGCTCGACGAGGGATGCAGCAGGGCTGTACGCGAGGTTTTTGTGCGTTTATATGAAAAAGGTCTTATTTATAGGGGCGAAAGAATTATAAACTGGTGTCCGCATTGTCTTACCTCAATTTCCGATGCGGAGGTCGAATATGAGGATCAGGCGGGACATTTCTGGCATTTGCGCTATCCGTTCAAGGACGGAAGCGGTTATCTTGAGCTTGCCACGACGCGTCCCGAAACGCTTCTGGGCGATACTGCCGTTGCAGTAAATCCCAATGACGAGAGATACAGGGATTTGGTAGGAAAAACGCTCATACTGCCCATTGTTCACCGTGAAATTCCCGTAATCGCAGACGATTATGTTGAGGTCGATTTCGGTACGGGCGTTGTTAAAATCACTCCGGCTCATGACCCGAACGATTTCGAGGTAGGTCTGCGTCATAATCTCCCCGTTATAAACGTCCTTACCGAGGACGCAAAAATCGTGGACGATTATCCGGCTTACGCTGGTATGGACAGGTACGAGGCGAGAAAAGCCATCGTCAGGGACCTTGAAGAAGAGGGCGCGCTTGTAAAGGTTGAGGATTATTCGCACAACGTCGGCTCGTGCTATCGCTGTCATTCTACCGTTGAGCCGAGAGTTTCAAAGCAATGGTTCGTTAAAATGGAGCCGCTCGCGAAGCCCGCGATTGATATAGTTAAAAACGGCACTGTTAAATTTGTACCCGACAGATTCAGCAAAATTTATTACCATTGGATGGAAAACATCAGGGACTGGTGTATTTCCCGCCAGCTTTGGTGGGGTCACAGGATTCCCGTATGGTACTGCGACGACTGCGGCGAAATAACGGTAGCGAGAGAAACGCCCGATTGCTGTCAAAAGTGCGGTAGCAAAAATATCACGCAGGATCCCGACACGCTTGACACATGGTTCTCCTCCGCGCTTTGGCCGTTCTCTACTCTCGGCTGGCCCGACGAAACTCCCGATTTAAAACATTATTTCCCTACAAGCACGCTTGTAACGGGCTACGATATTATCACGTTCTGGGTTTCAAGAATGATTTTCTCCTCCTGCGAGCATATGCACTCTCAGCCGTTCGATACTGTTCTTATCCACGGTCTTGTGCGCGACGCTCAAGGCAGAAAAATGTCGAAGTCGCTCGGAAACGGCATCGACCCGCTTGAAATTATTGATAAATACGGCGCGGACGCTCTTAGATTTACTCTCGCGACGGGTAACAGCCCCGGAAACGATATGCGGTTCTCCGACGAGAAGGTTGAGGCGAGCAGGAATTTCGCCAACAAGCTCTGGAACGCCGCGAGATTTGTGCTTATGAATCTCGATGAAAACGAGCCTGCGCCGCATATCCCCGAAACGCTCGAAATTGAGGATAAATGGATACTCGGTCGCTTCAACAGCCTTGTCGGTGATGTAACCTCATCGCTTGAAAAATTTGAACTCGGTCTTGCCGTTCAGAAGCTTTACGACTTTATCTGGGACGTTCTCTGCGATTGGTATATCGAGCTTTGCAAAATAAGGCTCGGCGGCGGCGATGTCGCGGCGAAAAATAATTGCAAAGCGGTGCTTGTGTACGTTATGTCGAACACACTTAAACTTCTGCACCCGTTTATGCCGTTTATTACAGAGGAAATATGGCAGACCCTGCCGCATGACGGCGAAACAATAATGCTTTCCGAATGGTGCAAATACGATGAAAAACTTGTATTCGCTGAGGAAGAAGCCGAAATGGAGCGCATTATGACGGCGATAAAAGCCGTAAGGAACCGCCGTTCGGAGATGAACGTCGCGCCGTCCAAAAAAGCGAAGGTTTATATCGCGACTTCGTATAAGGACACATTTGAAACGGGCGTTAAATTCTTTGTAAAGCTTGCTTCGGCTTCCGATGTAGAGGTCGGAGACAGCTTTGACATTGACGGCGCGATAAGCGTAGTTACCGCCGACGCGACGATTTATCTGCCGCTTGCGGAGCTTGTGGATTTCGCCGCAGAAAGAAAAAGACTTGAAAAAGAGCTTGCCGAAACGGAGAAGAAATTGGGCTTTATAGAGAATAAGCTCGGAAATCCCGGCTTTCTCGCGAAGGCTCCCGAAAAGGTTATAGCGGAACAGAAGGAGCAGGGCGAAAAACTCAGAGAAAAAGCGGCGCTGCTTAAATCAAGCTTAGAAAAACTCGGATAATTTATAAAGAGCTGCCGTAAAAAACGGCGGCTCGATTAATAAATAATAATTGACAATTGACAATGTACAATTGACAATTGACTTAATTTCAGTTTGTCAAAATGATTGTCAACAGTCAATTCGCATGGTGTGAAATGAACAAATCGGAAAAATATTATCATTCGCTCCTTACGTTCGGTATGATTCCGGGGCTGGAGCGTATTAAAATACTGCTGGAGCGTTTGGGGAATCCGCAGAAATCGCTCAGGTTTATCCATGTCGCGGGGACAAACGGAAAGGGAACCGTGTGTACGTTTATTGCTAACGTTCTGACGTCGGCGGGATATAAGACGGGACTTTATACCTCACCATACATAGTCGATTTCAGGGAGCGCATACGCGTTAACGGCGAAATGATAAGCGAAAACGACCTTGATACCGTTACGGAAAGAGTAAAAAACGAAATCGAAAAGCTGAAAAAAGAGGATATAATAATAACCGAATTTGAAGCCGTAACCGCCGCCGCGTTTGTCTATTACAGGGACTGCGGCTGTGATTTTGTCGTGCTTGAAACGGGGCTTGGCGGCAGATTTGACGCGACAAACGTTATCGAACGTCCGCTTGTAAGCGTTATAACTTCTATTTCGCTCGACCACGTTAAAATTCTCGGCGGTACTACTGCCGAAATTGCGTATGAAAAATGCGGGATAATTAAAAATAACTGTCCCGCCGTAACAAATTCCGCTCAGTTCGGCGACGTTATAAAAGTCATAAAAGAACAGGCGGAAGTAAAAAACTCGGAGTTGTATGTTGCCGACGTCCGCGTTTATTCGGTTCTCGGAGATTCCATACGGGGAAGCGAAATATTTTACGGTGGCAGAAATATTTTTGTGCCTTTTCCCGGGAAACATCAGATTGAAAATTGCATAACGGCGCTTACCGCCGTAGACGTGCTTAAAAAGCAGGGAATTGTAATATCGGAAAGGGCAATAAGGAACGGAATAAAAAATTCAAAGAATCCGGCGAGATGTGAAATAGTATCCGAAAAGCCGCTTGTAATTCTCGACGGCTGCCATAACGAAGGCTCGGCCAAGGCTCTCGCCGCCGTTATTGAAAAATATCTTAAAGGTAAAAAAATCAACGCTATGATGGGTATGATGGCGGATAAGGATATAAGTAAAGTTTTGTCTTTGCTTCTCCCCTATTTTAATTCGGTCGCGGCCGTCGCTCCGTCGAATCCGAGGGCTATATCCGCCTCGGAGCTTGCGGGAAAAATAAAAAAATTCGGCGTCGGCGCCGTGAGCTTTGACAATATAAATGACGCGTATCAATACTCCCTGAAAAATACCGATGAAAACGGCGCGCTTATAGTATGCGGTTCGCTGTATCTCTGCTCTGATATTTATTCGGCCGCTGTTTCATTCGGCAAGTAATAGGGTTCTTTGTTTGTAGTTTTGTTTACCGAACTGTATGTATTTTCGATTGTTTTTCACCCATAATATTACGGGTGATGAATACGAATAAACGCGCAGTTATTTCTTTTTTAATAATGGCGATGATATCGGCCGGACTGCTTGCGAAAATCGCTTCGGTTTCGGTTTCGGAATACTCGGACGCTTCTGTTTCCAAGGGCGCGAGAGTGCTTAATATATCGCAGTCAAGAGGAATGATTTATGACAGAAATATGACACCTCTTGTTAATACTGAAATGCATACCGCGCTTGTTATAAATCCTACTTTTGAAGCGCGCGAATATCTCAAAAATGCGCTTTCGGAAAACGAGTATAAAACACTTGAGCCTTCTTTGCAGGGCGGCAGACCGTTTGTTACGGTATGCGACAGTTACACAGGCGAATGCGGCGATATAATATCACTCATAACTTATGACAGGTATTCTGAAAACGATACGGCTCAACATATAATAGGATATCTTGACAGCGAGGGCAAGGGAGTATCGGGAATTGAAAAATCCTTTGATAATTTTCTTACCGAAAACTCCGGCTCACTTTCCGTCAGATATTACGCGTCATCGGGCGGCTCGGCTCTTTCGGGTAAAGGCTTTGAAATTGTAGATAACAACTATGATTCCGAAGCAGGTATTGTGCTGACTGTTGACAGCGATATACAGCGGATATGCGAAAACGCCATGGAGCGCGGCGGAATAGATAAAGGCGCGGTAGTTGTTTTGGACGTTTCCACTTCTGAAATTATCGCCGCCGCGTCATCTCCCGTTTTTGACAGATTCAATATGTCGTCGGCGCTTGATAACGAGGATTTGCCTTTTATAAACAGGACGCTTGAAGCATATTCCGTCGGTTCGGTTTTTAAACCGATTGTAGCCGCCGCCGCTCTTGAAAAAGGAATTGACGTCAATACCGTGTTTAACTGCGAAGGTTATGTAAATGTCAACGGGCAGCGTTTTAACTGTCATAATAAATCGGGACACGGAGAGCTTGATATGGCAGGCGCTATGGCTCAGTCGTGCAATTCTTATTTTATACAGCTCGGCGCGGAGACTGGCGAACACGCTATAATTTCGATGGCGTCAAGATTAGGTATAGGTAAAAAAATTACGCTCGGAGGTTCTCTTTCGTCGTCCGCCGGGGTTCTGCCGTCCGCAGACGAAATTGATTCAAAGCCCGCTCTTGCCAACCTGTCGTTCGGGCAGGGAACTCTGCTTGCGTCTCCCTTGCAGATTGCCGCGGTTTACTGCGCTTTCGCAAACGGGGGATATTACCGTGAACCGTATATATTAAAATCAATGACCGATAAAAACGGAAATATTACGGCATATTATAAAAATGAAATAAATGAAAAGGTTCTTTCGGACAGCGTCAATAATGAGATACGCTCTTTGCTTGAAGAAACCGTTTTGACGGGCAGCGGAAAGCTTGCCAAGCCCATGTGCTGCGATGCGGCGGGTAAAACCGCGACAGCGGAAACGGGTATGACCAAAAACGGAAGCAGTATAGTTCATACGTGGTTCGCGGGGTATTTCCCTTCCGATTCTCCCGAATACGTTGTCGTTGTGTTTAAAGAGGACGGCGATACGTCCTCTACAGACTGCGCGCCCGTTTTCAGAGACGTCGCGGACGGTATAGAAGCTCTTAAGGCAACACCGCACAATTAACGGCTACCGCCTTTGCCGCATATCTCAATGACAATAATTATGCGGTATTGCCTTAAAAATGGTAATTAATGGAGCTGTAAAGCTTATATAATCTTAAAATACAGCTTTTTTGATGTTTTTTGTTAAAAAGTTCATAGAAAAATAAATTTACATCTTGACTTTTTTTATTATTTGATGTAAATTTATTATAGCAGTGCATATAGTTGCACTAAATCAAGGTTGGGTTAATAAAGAAGTAATCCATGAAAGGGGTAACTCCAAATATGAAAAAAAGCCATGAGTACGATTCTCCCGTACTTTCCAGACTCGTTTCTATTGTAACTGTTTTTGCGATATGCATATGCTCTGTTTGTTGCATAGTTACAGCATCCAAGGTTTCTACTATTTCGAGCGGCAGCGCTCCTGTTGCCAATAATGGCGGCGGCAGCAATAGCGGCGGCAATAGCGGTAACAGCGGAACAGGTTCCACTCCCGGCGGCTCTCAGGCCGGTTCTACTCCCGGCGGCTCCCAGCAGGCTGCACCCGAGGATTCGACAGGCTCGGGCGGAGAAGGCAATGCTTCCGGCGGCGGAGCTTCAAATGAAGAAATCCTTAAGAAGTATACCGAAGTAATGGATA
Source organism: uncultured Clostridia bacterium (assembly GCA_947631945.1). Classification (GTDB taxonomy): domain Bacteria; phylum Bacillota; class Clostridia; order Oscillospirales; family Acutalibacteraceae; genus UBA1081. The sequence goes on along the minus strand of CANRNI010000023.1, from coordinate 816 downwards.
ACCTTAAAGCCAACGTTTCCAAATACGGTAAAAAAGAATTCCAGAAGCTTGCCGATGATTACAACCTCGGTACTGCCGGTAACATTGTTCTTCCCGTAGCTGAAACTTTAATGACAAGCGAGGATAAGGCGAAAGACCAGGTAAGAGATGATATGGAACAGATTCCCATTATTGATAACTCAAAGGGCTGTCTCCTTACCGACGCTTCGGCAATCAAGAGCGCTTCTATGACGGATAACGGAGGAAAAACAACAATAGTTCTTGTTCTTAACGATGAAGATTCTCCCGAACCCACGCCTGAAAATTCCAATTCACCCGTGAGTAAAACCGGCGCGGTATTCAATCCTCTTTCTCAAACCGAAATTAAAAAAATAGTTGATAAATTCGCCGCTATTCCCGGTGTCACTATCAATCAGTTTAATCTTACATATAAGGATTGTACGGCAACTCTCGTTTTCGATACGGAAACTCTTCAGGTTGAATCTCTCGAACAGATAATGAACGTATATATTACTGTTGACGCTAAAGTGTTTTTACCCACTATTTCCGGATATGCAACTCTTGTCAATACTATGAGAATTTATGACGTTGAGTATAAATAATTTTAGTATAGAGTTTAACTGTAATTAATTTAATAATGTTAAAAAACGCGGAAAGCATAATGCTCTCCGCGTTTTTATATTTATGAATAACCCCGATTATTACGCGAAGCGTTTGCCCACATATATAAACCAGAATATATAATAAATGTTGGGGTAAACCAAATAGAGCTTACGAAAAAATAAAGAAAAAAGTAGAGCATATTTGGCAAAAATC
>CANRNI010000022.1 GCA_947631945.1 uncultured Clostridia bacterium | reverse complement strand
GTGGAGAAGGTCTATGTCTACCAGACCGAGCGCGTAGCAGGCTACAAAGTCCAGCGCATCCGCATCGTATGGAACTGTATCGGAGAGTTCGACCCGCCAGCCACAAAAGGGCAAGAAAAAACGGCATAGCCGGATTTCTCCAAACTATGCCGATTTTCTTCCCGGAAATAAAATCCCTTAGTTGCACCACCTTTAGACGGAGGTTTTTTATTTTGTGAAACTTTACGCGATACCGCATACGGGTTTTATGCAAATCCCTTTGCGGTATCGCCATTATTTTGATTTTTATTACGCTGACGAAATCGTTTTTATCCGATTTTAAAACGACATTTTTATCATAGTGCCTGTACCGTCGGTGTTTATTTCGCCCTTGAGAATTTTTATACCCTCGATAATCGCCCAGATTTCTATTACAATGGCGGCGATTCCGAGCGTAAAAACGGAGCCGATAAGCGAAACAAGAAGCTGCGTAAGAGCCCTGTTTTTCTTATCGAGATAAAAATTGTGAACTCCGAAAGCACCTAAAGTAAAGGCAAGTATAGCCGCGATGTATGCCGATCTCTGAGGTCTGGGAGCGGGTGTGTAATCGGTATTCGTATTAACGTTGTTATAATGCGGAACATTCTGCGCGTATTGACGGTTATTGCCGAACGGAGGGTTCTGACCGTAAGGATTGCCTTGAGGATTATATGTATTCTGTGGATTGTACGCGTTATTAGGATTGTATGCGTTCTGCGCGTTATTCATATTCGGTTCCGCATTATCCGCCGCATTACGATTAAACTGTTCGCTCTGACTGTCCGAATAAGCGGCTCCGCAGTATGGGCAGGTATTGTAACTGTCGTCCATAGCCTTTCCGCAAGCTTTACATACTTTCATTGAGATTACTCCTTTTTTAGTTATTTTATTATATTACAGTTTGTCTGAAAAACGGTAAATATAATATAATTTTTATAATTTTATTTTTACATATTCAAATGATTTTGTCAAGATTTTTTCCCGATTCTTTACTTGTTCTTTGCTTTTGCCGCACCGTGTTGCAGGGCGTGATTAAATTTGTTTGAACTGAAAGCCGTTACGGTCAATCGGTCTCCAATAAATCAAGGCTTGCGTATGCTTCTGTCAGCGTATAAAATGTGTTGGCGTCCACGGTTCTTTTTCGGGAATTCCGTATTTTTCTTTTCCGAGGGCGATGCTTTTAATCAAGAACGACATATTTTCCGCGAGAGTTCTCATTGTCTGCAAGCCTTCCTCGTCCTGCGCGGCTTCGCCCTTGTCTCTGCCGTGTACGCTGTTCCAGTATTGACTTGACGCGACGGGCATACCGCTTATGGTAAAATATTTATTTAGCTGATCAAAGGTCGAGGACGTTCCGCCTCTCCTCGCGACCGCCACGCTTGCGCCTACTTTCATTGTTTTATCAAAGGCGGTGCTGTAGAAAAGTCTGTCAAGAAAAGCCGTAAGCGTAGAATTGGCCGAAGCGTAATAAACGGGACTTGCTATAACAAGACCGTCACATTCTTTGAATTTCGGCGCTGTTTCGTTTACTATGTCATCAAACGCGCATTTGCCCTTTTTTAAGCATGAACCGCAGGCGATACAGCCTCTTATATCCTTATTTCCTATCTGAATCGTTTCCGTTTCTATTGAATTTTTGCCAAAAACCTTTTCCATTTCTTTAAGAGCTATGCAGGTGTTGCCGTTTGCTCTCGGACTTCCGTTGATAATAAGTACCTTCATACTAAAGACCTCCTTAAGTTTCATTTATATTCACTTGAGCGGAGCATATTTCGTCGCCGGCGGTATTCTGAGATTTTATTGTTATGCCGCCCTCGTTAAAGTGCATGACAGTGTAATTTAAATCCTTTTTGCCTACATAATTTCCGCAGATATAATAGGGTATACCTGTTTTGCTGTTTTCAGCCGATACAAATTCGGCGCTGTGATTGTGACCGCACAACATAAATTCGTTTCCGAGTTCTTTAAGTATATCGCCGATCGGCTGTTTTTCTTCCTCGGACGAGTGAAAGACTTCGGCGCTGTGTACTATAACCGCATTATATCCTTTCTGCTTTTCAAGCTTTCTCGCCCAGTCGGTTTGCTCGGCGTAATATGACGCGTAATCATTATAGCCCGCGTATTCGTAGTTATCGTCGTCCTTATCTTCGCCCGAATCAAGTACCGTGAAATTATATTTTCCTATGCTTACTCGGTAATAATACTTGTCAAAATCAAGCTCTTTAAGCATATCTTTGACCGCGCTTCCCCTGTGGTCGTGATTGCCTCTCGCGTAAATAACAGGAATTTTTCCTCCCGTCGCTTCTCCCGCCGGGATTATAAGGTTATCGGTAAAACTTCCGTAGTTGTAAATTCCGTTCGCGATATCACCGAGAAAAACACAGACGTCCGCATTCTTCCCGACGCTTTCCCAATCCACTCTTGTTTCATGGTTGTCTGTTATGACCGTCATATCAAAACCGTCGTCGGGACACGGAGTAAAGCCGTCAACAGTATAATCTATCTTCTTACCGAGATGGCCTCCGTAAGCGATATCCTCCGTTGCCCTTACCGCGCTTACGGTATATGAGTTGTTGTTGAGATGTTCATAAGGAACCTCGATGCTGTGTATTGTGGAAGAATCCTTCCTGCCGGTGGTCGTGTCCCATACGGTATAATTTTTTCCGCCGAAGCTGTAAGATATGTAACCTATGGATTTATCGTTGGTGGCAAATACAACATGGTAGCTTTCTCCCGTATTGAATACCGACGGAGCGGACTCAAAACCGAAGCTGCCGATGGGAAGAACGAACGCGGCACATATCGCGCAGGCCGCCGCTGTAAATCCGGCTGTACATTTTTTAAAAACGGAGCCGCATAAGGGAAAAATTCCTATGAAGAAAACGAGCGCGTAAACAGCCGCCAGATAGGGGAGTGTTTCAAACGATACAAAGAAGAAATTGCGTATATCGTTTTTGCCTATTATAAAAAACGCGACGCAGCAGGCCGCCGAAACTGCGGCAATGGAGCAGTTGACTATAAAAAGCGGCTTGTTAAGATATTTTCCTTTTTTTATGCATGAGCGCAGATGTGCGAGCAAAAAGAAAGAGTTCAGAATAAACAGCGCCCACAGACAGTAGCAAAGACTGTCAAATACAACGTGGTCAACAAAAATGAAGCCGATGCGGAAGCCGCAGAATAAAAGCGGAGCGGCAACCGATACAACTGTGAATATTATTGAAATAACGAGCTGTTTCTTATTTTTCATACAGTCTGCCTCCCAAGACGTATTCCTATAACAACAAAGTCTGTTTAAAGCCGAAAATCGGCTCACCGTTTTATACCGTAATTATATCATAGCGGAAATATCGCCTTGTGTCAAGGGAGACTGTAACGTCTGACGTTATTTTTTACCCGTATTTGCTTTCTTTTTATGAAAAAAAGCCCGATAAAATCGGACTTTTATCGTATTTCAATTCTTAATCACACATGACAGCTTTTATAAGAATTTCTGATATAATATTCTTTAAGTTTTATCCCAAATAATTTTTCATTCTTTGCACGTTGTTTTCCTCTACCGTTACAAGCTCATAGCCGAGCGCCTTGATGTTCTGCGGAACGTCGCTGTACTGCTTGAGCGTTCTCGTCATGTCGATTATACCCATGGTACTGCCCTGTATCATCATCTCGGCAATGTGGTCGGGCGATTTGTCAAACATGGTGTTCATCTGGATTCCGCCCCATGTCATTGTCTGCGCCATCGCGCTTTTCTCTTTGGGAAGCTCGTTTTCGTTTGATAACTCGGTGGTAGCCTTCGATGTTATCGCGGTATACTGCTGGTGCTGCGTGTTAAGGTCGGAAAGCAGATTCTTATCCTGAACCTTCTGCGCGACTATCGCGATAGATTCCGAAGCCATCTGCGCGTTCTGATATACTTTATTTAAAAACTCGGCGCTTCTTGTATTTTCTGCCATAAAAAATCATTCCTTTCTGAAATAGTTTTTCCCGAAAAGAATGATTTATGCGTTAATGCGATGTGAGCGTCATATTAAATCAGAAATTAAAAGCCAACTTTTATTTAATTAGCTATGGCCTTATAAAAATCAAGCGTTTTAAAATTTTTGCCGACGGACATTATTAAGTATTTCTCGCAGATTTGAGTTAAAAGCGGTATTTTCCCCACGTTTATTTGTAGCGCAAACAGTTTGTTAAGCTCAGAAAATACTATATGTCTCATTGCCGCTATGACTTCAAGCGGACAACAGACCGCGTCTTTTTGTATACAGTCGCGACAGAACAGTTCGCCTGTTTCAATATTGAAGTACATTGGCTCCGTTTCAAACGCTCCGCAGCTTTTGCAAGCCACAAGCGACGGCATATAGCCGATTATCGAGCTTAGCCGCAATTCAAAAACCGCCTTGAGCAAACGCGGATTTTTTTTGCCCTCGGCGAGAAAATAGAGCGAATTGAGAAGCAGACGCATATATTCGTTTGCCTGAGTTTCCCTCGGAGCAGTTTCAATTATCAGCTCGTTGAAATACTGCGCGAGAGAAAGCGTTTCGATATCCTTTTGCAGACCGAAAAATGTTTCGGTAAGGTCGCATTCCTCCGTCTTTACCGTCTTTGCGTTCTCATAAAACGTGAAGTTTCCGTAACAAAACAGGTTCGTGGACATATGGAGCTTATTTTTAGGGCGTTCGGCGGCTCCCGCGAACGCCTTTATAACGCCCCTGTCGCGTGTAAGAAACGTTATAAGCCTGTCCGATTCGCCCGTTTTTACTATTTTTAAAACTATCGCGTCGGTATTGAATGTCATTGTGTATCAAGTCCGAAATTGTGGATAAGTCCATCTCGGTTTCGCCAATCATCTTTGACCTTGACCCTGCATTTGAGATTTACCTTACAGCCGAGCATTCTTTCAAGGTCGATTCTCGCTCTCGTTAAAACTTTTTTGAGCATATCTCCGTTTTTGCCTATTATAATCCCCTTATGACTTTCTTTTTCACAATAAACCGTGGCGTCGATATCTATAATATCGGCGTCATCTCTCTCATGGAATCTTTCTATTGCCACAGCCGTTCCGTGGGGAATTTCCTTATCTATAAGGCGCAGCATTTTTTCCCTTATGATTTCGGACGCAATCACTTTCTCCGGCTGGTCTGTCAGAGTATCGTCGGGAAAAAAATGCTCGGATTCAAACGCGAGCTTCATAAGCTCGTCGAGCAAATCGTTCATACCGCTGCCGCCTGTTGCCGAAACAGGTACTATCGCTTCAAAATCGTATAGTTTGGAGAACATCATTATTCTCTCCATTAGCTCGCTTTTATCGGGAACGGTATCTATTTTGTTTATCGCAAGCACAGCGGGTATTTTTTCTTTATTAAAGCGTTTTATAAGCTGCTCCTCGGCGGGACGCAGTTCTCCTCTCGGTTCAACGACAAGCAGGCACGCGTCAACGTCGCTAATGCTGTTTTCTACCGCTTTGACCATGTTTTCGCCCAGCTTGGTTTTGGGCTTGTGATATCCCGGAGTATCGGTAAAAACAAGCTGCGTACCGTTTTTTGTAAGCACGCCCATTATCCTTGTCCTTGTTGTCTGGGGCTTTGGTGAAACTATCGCTACCTTTTGTCCCAATAACCTATTGAGTATCGTAGATTTGCCCGCGTTCGGACAGCCCACTATCGCGATAAACGCCGTTTTTGAATTATTCGTGTATATTCCGCCTTTCGTTTAGGAAAATACTGATTAAATCGAACGTGCAGATTGCTTCATGAGATTTTTCGTCAGGTTGACAAAAGTGACGCAGGAATACTGACGTATTGGGGGAACTTTTGGTAAAAATGACGGAAAATATCGGAGCAAGATGTGCGTTCAGCCGTTAGGCGTGATTTATTCAGTTTTTCCTTAGCTCGTATAGGAATTGCTTCTGGGCAGACCTATCTGCGCAAGGACGTATTCTTCCTTTTCTCTCATTCTTACAGCCTCAAGTCCTCCGTTTACATGGTCGTAGCCCAAAAGGTGCAGCATCGAGTGAACGGTCAGAAACGCCATCTCCCTTTGGAATGAGTGTCCGTATTCCTTCGACTGCGCAAAGGCGGTTTCAACGGAAATCACGATATCGCCGAGCATTTTTGCGCCGGTATCGTTGTTAATGTCATATTCGCCGTTTTCACCCAAGGGGAATGACAGAACGTCGGTTGACGAATCTATATTTCTGTATTCCTTATTCAATCTATGTATTTCCTCATTGTTTACGAAGCGCACGCTGATTTCGGCCGAGCCTTCAAATTTCTCGTTTCTTAAAACAGCGTTGCAGCAGCGGCGTACAAGCATTCTTGTACCCGTCGGTATTTTAACGTCCTTTTGGTCGTCTGATATTATAACTTTGATTTTGTCCTTCATTTTCTTTTCTTTGCCTCCTCGTTCTTTTCGTATGCTTTAATAATATCCATAACAAGCTTATGTCTTACAACGTCCTTTTCGCTGAATCTGACAGTTTGTATATCTTCAACATTTTTAAGAATTTTTACAGCGTCCACAAGTCCCGAACGCTTGCCGTCGGGCAAATCTATCTGCGTTATATCGCCGGTAACTACTATTTTCGAGTTAAAGCCGAGACGAGTCAGGAACATTTTCATTTGTTCGGGAGTCGTGTTTTGGGCTTCGTCGAGAATTATAAAGCTTTCGTCGAGCGTACGTCCTCTCATATACGCGAGCGGCGCTACCTCTATGTTGCCCTTTTCCTGATAACGCTGGAAGCTTTCCGCGCCGAGCATATCAAAAAGCGCGTCATAGAGAGGTCTTAAATAAGGGTCTACCTTCTGCTGGAGATCCCCCGGGAGAAAACCGAGCTTCTCTCCCGCCTCAACGGCGGGACGTGTGAGAATAATCCTGTTTACCTCTTTGGCTCTGAAAGCGTTTACCGCCATAGCGACCGCGAGATAGGTTTTTCCCGTACCGGCGGGGCCTATTCCGAATACTATGGTATTGTTTTTGATAGAATCAATATATTTTTTCTGACCGAGAGTTTTTGGCTTTACCGGACGTCCTTTGGTCGTTATGCAGATGCAGTCGCCCGTTATATCGGAAAGCTTGTCCTCGCTGCCGTCCTTTACAAGAGATATGATATATCTTACATTCTGGTCGTTCAAAGGTTCGCCCTTGTTTATAAAGGTGAGAAGTCCTCCGATTGCGCGCACCGCTGTGGAAACAGCCTCAATATCGCCCGATACTTTAAGGTCCGAGCCTCTGTTCAGTATATTTACGCCGAATTCGTTTTCAAGCAGCTTTATATTCTCGTCAAAGCTGCCGAAAAGACTTACCGCGTTTTCCATTCTGTCTATGCTGACTGTCTGTTCGTACATAACTTATATGCTTCGCAAATCGTTAAAAAAACAAATTTTTCGCGTTTCCTTAGCGTTCCTTTCCTGTTTTTTCTTTTCCGCGCCAAGACACTGAAAATCATTACACTTAACCATATTATACACTCTTCAATATTTTATCACAACGTTTTGCTTTTATCAATATTTTATATAAATTTTAATAATTTTTATAAGTTTTGCACAAATAAATAATTATTCGACTTCAAAAAATTTCTCAATACCTGTTGTTTCATGGTTTACATAATTGATTACAAGGTTTACGCTGTTTCCGTCCTCCGTAAATGCCGGCAGCTTTGATTCCGTTTCGGAATTTTCCATTATTTTCATTTCTTCCTTAAAGGAAGAATAACAGCATAAGAGCTTTGCGCTGTCGGCTGAGAGCGATTTTTTTCTCTGCTCGTGGAATATGTAGCTGTCGGTAACTATTCCTACGGGCAGACGCTTTCCCTTATAGCTTAATAAAGCCGTTTCTTCCCTGTGAATGTCCGCGTCATATTTCTTTCCGAACGGTATTTTTATACCGAACAGATAAACGCTTCTCACCTTTTTAATTTTGGAAACTTCTTTTTCGTCAAGACTTAATGATATCCGCTTTGATATTTCCCGTTTCGTCCTTATGACCGCCGAGCCCTTTGCGTGGACGAAATACGGCGTGCCGTCCGCTTTTTCAAGAACGCCGTTTATGAGAAGGTCGCCCTTTGTTACGGCGCTGCCGGGAGATATTTCGCTCTTGCCCGAATACGCGTCTATTTTTAAAAGCTCTCCGTCGGTACCGGAAACTATGTTGCAGGGCGTTTCGCGGTCTACAATTTTATTGCTGCCTGTCGATTCGGAGACTTCGAGCGATACGTCCGAACCGTTTATATTTACCGAAAACCAGCTTATGCCGTCGAATTTCGTTTTTACGTCGGAGCGGATATACTGCAAATCTATATTTTTTTTGAAAGCTCCGGGATATACTCCGTAGCTTTCCGCAAGAGCGAGTATCTGCGCGTCGGTGTATTTTTCATTGCCCGTCACGTTTATTGTCCATACCGCCGAATTCAGAAGCATTATAAATATGAGTGAAACCGCCGCTCCCGCCGCGAGTCCTTTTCGTTTGAAGTAGGGTCTTAAAATAAACGGCAGACCGACTTTTTTCTTTATGCGTATTTTCATGCCCGAGTTTTTTGCGCACGGACGTATTTTTTTATAGCATTTCGGCGTTGTTTTCGCCGTAAAAAAGCCGCCGGAAGCTCTTACGTCCCATATGTTTATGCCTTGCTGCGAGCATAAATTAATAAAGCGTTCGGGAAAACCTCCGCTGCCGCCGAATATTACGTACCCCGTTATAAATCTTATAATTCTGATTAAAAACATTACTATCCCCGTCCGATTCCGAGCTGTCAAAAAGTATTGCCCGATTAGCGCTTTTTTATGATGAAAATTCCATTATCGCTATATCGCCTTTAATTACTGCCTGTTCTCCCGAAAATACGGAAATTTCGAGATTCGCTCCTCTGAATCTCAATACGTTTTTGCCGAGGTTGAGAGCGATAACGTCTTCGGAGTATTCCACAACGCCCTTGCAGCCCTCCACGGTAACGTCCGAACCTCCCGTAAATTCAATATGAAAAGTGTCCGTAACGGCAGTTTCGGGAAATTGTAATTCGTCGGCGAGCTTTTTCGCGAAAGCTTCTTTTTTCTTTTTCATAAAAAACCGTATGTTCCCTTCAAAAAATCTTTAGGCGTGATTTATTCAGTGATTCCCTAAAATAACATATGTAAAATTAATCCAATAAATGCCATAAACGTAAGTCAAGTATCATATTATGGATTGTACGGCATCACCGCACAATAGCGGCCGGCGCATCTGCCGCGCGTCTGCATAACAAAATCCAAGCGGTATTGACGTACATATTTTTGCGGAGAGATTTTGAATGAAAAAAATGAAAAAATTAAAATATGTTTTTGCGCTTGCCGCCGTTATGGCAATCGGCGCGGGATTCCTTATAAAACGTACTGAAGTTACCGACGCTGTCGGAGAGGGACTTTCCGTCTGCGGCGAAATACTTATCCCGTCGCTGTTCCCGTTTATGGCGTTATCGTCGTTCGCGCTTAATTCGGGCGTTTTCGCAAAAACGGAGCGTTTTGCCGCACCATTTATGAACAAGTTGTTCAGACTGCCGGGTATATGCTTCTCCGCTGTATTTTTCGGCTTCATCGGGGGATATCCGGTCGGGGCGAGAATGATTGCTCAAATGTATGAAACGGGGAGTATAACAAAAAACCGGGCGAAGAGAATGTTTTCATTCTGTGTGAACGCGGGCCCCGCGTTTATAGTAACCGCCGCCGGCGGAATGATGCTGGGCTCGCAGAAAGCCGGATATGTAATGCTTGTCGCCGTTCTGCTGTCGTCGCTTATTGTGGGAACCGTGTATTCGCTTTTTTCGTTTAAAGATGAAAATATAAAAAATCCTCGCCATACCGAAAATTTAAAATTTTCCGACGCTCTTTCGTCGTCGATTGTCTCCGCGACGGACGGTATACTGTCGGTATGCGGATGGGTTCTCGCGTTTTCGGCGGTTTCGGGGCTTGTAAGACCGTTTATCGGCAGCGAAACGGCAGTATGTATTTTTGACGCTTTGTCGGAGGTCACATCGGGAATTACAGAGGCGGTAAAAATAGGAGGGATTCCTTTCGCGGCGGCGGCAATCTCATTCGGCGGAATATGCGTAATGTGTCAGCTTTTGCCGAGTATAAAAAAATGCGGAATAAAAATAAGCGAGTATATGCTTTTCCGCATTGTCAACGCCGCCGTCACATATATAATCACATGGATAATACTGCGATTCGTCGATATTTCTGTTTCCGTGTCTTCCCCCGCGCCCGTACTTTGGTCGTACTCCGCTCCGTCGTCCGCAGCTCTGCTTATGATGTGTGCCGTGATGATCCTCGAGGCAGGAAACAAATACAATACTGCGAAAAAATGTAAAGCATAGTATTGATTTTACTCTTTAACAGACGCGCCCTAAAGAAAAAAATAACGCTGAAATATAAGAATTTATTTAAAACCTCTTGACAATCCGTTTTTTCGGCGTTATAATGCTGTAAATTTATGAAAGGTAATTATCTGTATATAAATTATGAACGATATCCGTTTTGAACTCGACAGAAGAAACGATTCTATGCGCACCGCGTATGGAACGTTTTTGCTGTGTTCATTATCGGAAAGGTAGTTTTTCTGTAAAACGTATTAAAACCGCTGATGAACATTTCGTCGGCGGTTTTTTTGTTTTTATTCTATTTTATATCTTTTGGGAGGTACGAATTGTATGAAAAAGACGGAAAGAAAAATTGTGGCAATCGGCGGAGGGGAGAACGGAAGAATTAAATCGGACGGTACGCGATATCCTTATGAAACGGGCGAAATCGACAGAGAAATTATACGTTTGACCGGCAAGGAACGCCCTAATTTTCTTCTTATTGCCCATTCCCAGCCATTGCCCGAAAGAGAAGAGATTTATTTTACTGCTATGAGAGACATTTACGGCGGAATGTACGGCTGTGCCTGCGAAACGCTTAAAGCGAAGAATTTAAACCGTCCCGAAAAAGTAAACAAGGCGGTTGAGTGGGCGGATATAATCTATGAAGGCGGCGGAGATACCGTTATTATGCTTGATTTATGGAGAAAAACGGGTTTTGATAAGGTTCTGTATAAGGCGTGGCTCGACGGCAAGGTGCTTTGCGGAGTCTCTGCGGGAGCGAACTGTTGGTTTAAAACTTGCAATTCCGATTCTTACGGTTTTCATTATGAGGGGAAAGCTTCGGGACTCGGCAAAATAGACGGATTGGGATTTATCCGCGCTCATTTTACTCCGCACTGCAACGAAGAAGGGCGGCTCTCAAGTACAAAGGAACAATTAAAAGACGGCGGCCTTGTCGGTATCGCGGCGTCAAACTGCGCCGCCATTGAAATTATCGACGGTAAATACAGACTTTTGGCAAGCAGTCCGAATGGCTACGGACTGAAAACATATTGGCATGGAAACGAATATATTGAGGAAGAAATTGACAAATCCGAAAAATTCAAAAAGCTTAAAGATTTATTGGAAATAACGGGAGGAAAAGAAAATGCTGACGCATAAAGGCACACAGCCTTTAAAAACGCAAAGGCTTCTGCTGCGTAAAATCAAGAAAAGCGATTACCGCGATATATATAAATATGCCTCAAAAGAGGAGGTCGCGCGGTATGTTACATGGTCAACCCATAAAAACATAAAGGAAACGAAAGCGCTCTGTAAAATGTGGGCGGAGCAATGTGAAAAAATCGACAAATATCACTGGGCGATAATATTTGAAGGCAGGGTTATAGGAAATATAGAAGTCGGCAGAATCGTTGACGAAACTGCGGGGCTTGGCTGGCAGATTGACAGCGAATACTGGAACAGAGGCATAATGACAGAAGCCGCCGGAGCCGTCGTAAATTTTCTGTTTAACGAAGTCAACATCGCGGCTGTCGAAGCGGCGCATATCGCCGAAAACGTCGGCTCGGGCAGAGTTATGCAAAAAATCGGAATGAAAGAGATAGCGTTTGACAAATCGGTATATGAAAAACTCGGACGCGTACCCGAAAACGAGAATTTGAAGTATTACCGCATGGAAAATCATATAAGGCAGATTGATATAAGCGAATATCATAAGTGCTCAAATATTTGGAATATGGAAAAATGCCCGTATACGGAGGATTTTAAAAGGCAAATCGAAAACGGGACAAGACTTGTATTTGTATACAGTCAAGACGGGGAATTTATCGGTGAGTGCGACCTCGTAACAGAAAACGGCGACCCCGATTATACGATAAAAGGCCGGCGTGCATATCTCTCAAGACTGATTGTTAAAAAGGAATACAGAAATAAAGGAATCGGTACGGAAACAGCCGAATTTGTTATAAATAAAGCAAGGCGAATGGATTACGGAGAAATATCGCTCGGAGTGAATACCGATAATCAATCCGCTCTGCATATATATAAAAAGCTCGGCTTTGATATAATAAAAACCGATTCCGATAAAAACGGCGAATTTTTTAAAATGGTAAAAAATATACAAACAATACCGAATAAAGATTTCTGCAAATAATTGCCGGACTTTGTTCGGTATTGCCTGCGGCAAATAAAAATAATAAAACCGTTGACTACTTCTGTTTTTTCTGTTAGAATTAGGGCGTATCTGAAAACACCAAAATGTCAGAAATAACGAGGGCTTTCGTCATACCGCGTTGATTTTCCTTGAAATACACAAAATATTTCCGCGAAAAAGTCTTTTTTTGACAAAAAAATCCCTCATTCTTGGTCACATTGCCGATTTTCAAATATGCCCTAATCGAAATTTATATTGAACGGGAGTTTTTATGGACAATAATAATCATTTAGTCAAAGAACGGAACGTAGGTATTGAACTTTTAAGAATAGTATCCATGTTTATGATTGTAATGCTTCATTGTCTCGGTCACGGCGGTATACTGGATAGTCTACCCCCCCCCGAGCCGTTTTCCGGAAGCAGCGCGGTATGGTTTGTTGAGTGCGCCTGTTACGGCGCTGTAAATCTTTATGCTTTAATAACAGGCTTTGTGTGTGTAAAATCAAAATGGCGTGTTTCAAGAATTTTTGAAATTTGGCTACAGGTTTTTCTTTATTCTGTTTTATTTTCGGTTATATTTAAATTTTTTGTTCCAAGCATACGTGTAGGAAACGGTGAGTTCCTTTTTTCATTTTTTCCCGTCATAAGTAAGCAATATTGGTATTTTACATCTTATTTTGCGCTGTTTTTCCTAATTCCGTTTTTAAATAAAATTGTTAATGATATTTCAAAACGGACGCATTTTGCTCTGATTATAGGAATTTTTATTTTGTTTTCAGCCATTATGCCCTTTGCAAATTATATGGGAGGAGATATTTTTAATCTTAATGACGGATACAGTACAATGTGGCTTATCGCGTTATACATCATAGGCGCGTATATTAAATTATATTTTGATGATTTTTCATCAATAAAACAATATAAGCTGCTTATTATATATTTGGTTTGTGCCACGGCCGCTTGTTTTTCCAAATCTGTACTCATATATTTTGATTCAAGGGTTTCATTGGATTTTGAAATAAATAGTAATATGTTTATTACTTACAATTCTCCTCTCATTGTAATTGGAGCCGTCTGCCTTTTTGTATTTTTTGCAAGGCTTAATATAAAACGCCTAAAAAAGATTATCTTTAAATTATCTCCATTGGCTTTCGGTGTATATCTTATAAGTGAACATAGTTGTGTAAAACAAGCTTTTATATTAAAGCATTTTGAGCCTTATTTTGACAGACCGTGGTACATACTTTTGGTGATGGCTGTAGGTTATGCTTTAATTGTCTACATAGCTTGTTCCTTGATTGATTACTTAAGAAGTAAAATTTTTACTCTTTTTAAAGTACGCACCAATTGTGATAAAATCATTAAAAAATTTTTTTCGGTTATAAATAAAACAATTGATAAAAAGTCGGTTAATAAGTCTCTGTAAAATACTATTCCGTTTTTTAATTGAATTTATAACCTACGGCGAGAATAATAATCGGTTTTTATAAGCTAATTCCCATTCTTCATAACACTAAAATACGAAAGCCTTGTCCGACAAAAATTCCTCGTTCTTGGTCATATCGCCGATTTTCGGATACGTTCAACACGCATATAAAAATATTTTTAAAACTGTTCATTTGTCAATGATGTGAGACCAAAAAAAGTTGAAATCGAAATAAAGTTGGACTAACAAAGTTGTGCCGTTGGAGTGAGGGCGGAGCCCGAACGGAAACGGCACAACTTTAGGCGCGACAAATCGCCTATTAAGACGATAACTCAAGTTCCGTTCGTTTTTCTATGGGAGATTTCCAACCAAGGACAGACATCGGAATACGGTTTGAACGCCTCATATACCGTTTCATTTGCACAAGCAAGTCATCATATGAATAAAACCTCAGAAAATTATAGAAGCGTTCCTGATCGTTTCTGTGGCTGCGTTCGACCTTTCCGTTGTGCCAAGGAGTTCTCGGACGAATCAGTTTGTGACCTATCCCGTATTCATAACAGAATTTATCGAATATATGTATTCTTTTCGTTTTCTTGAAATTTGTAAACTCTCCGCCGTTATCGGTCTGTATAACCTTTGGCGTATATCCGAAATATGTAATGGCACGCTTTACAAAATCCACTGTTGAGTACCCGCTTTGCTCCTTATAGGGAAAAATGAACCGCTCGCGTGAAGCCTCGTCTATTATTGTATATTGGTAAAACCTTTCTTCATCTTTCCCGGCATAGCAGGCATTTGGAACATATTTCACATCCAACTGCCACTTTTCACCAATCTGTGTCGGTGTGTCATATTTACCGAGATGACGGCTTTTCTTCTTGGTTGATTCTGCTTTCTTGCGGAAGCCGAGCTGTACGAACACGCGGTAGAGTGAACCCGGATGACGGGTATATGCTTTATCTTCCAGTAGCTTTCCATAAAGCTCACAAACGGTAATGTCGGGATTTCGGCGGTGATAATCCTTTATCCACTTTATTTCCTGTTCGGTATGAGCATTCGGATGAGGCGTATGCGGCTTGTGAGATTTTGGCATTAATGACTCCCTTGTTCCGTCATATATCTTATTCCACCGCATCAATGAGGCTTTTGATATATGATATTTGCGGCAGATATATTTCACGTCTCCTACCTGTCGATATGTCTTGACTGCGTTTTCCTTTGTGCTGATTTCGTGCGGCAAATACCTCTTGCAATGTTCTTTGCTCTGTGCTACAATGTCCATAAAGTGATTGAGTTCCTTTCTGTTGGATTTTGTTTGCAACCTTATTTTAACAGATCTCAATCACTTTTTCTACTCCTACGAGGTCTCACATCAATTGTAACACTACAAACGCATATAAAAATATTTTTAAAACAGTATTGACATTGCATTTTTTTTCTGTTATTATATTTTTACATTAGGTGCGGATGTAGCTCATCCGGTAGAGCGCCACCTTGCCAAGGTGGAGGTAGCGAGTTCGAGCCTCGTCATCCGCTCCATAGTTATTAAGGGTATCTTCCATTGGAAGGTACTTTTTTGTTTATATAAAATTTTGTATAATGGGATATTTTCGTTTTTTAGGCGTGTCCGAAAAACCTCAAAATGCCCGAATAACAGGCTTTATCTGCCGTACCGCTTCGGTTTTCCTTGAAATACACAAAGTATTTTCGCGAAAAGCCGCCTTATCCGACAAAAAATCCCTCGTTCTCGGTCGCATTGCCGATTTTTTTTGATACGCCCTATCTTTGAGCCGATTGCGGTTTTGTTATACTTCCGCCGAAAAAAATTACAAAAAACATAGACAAAAAAAAGATTTTTTATATAGCCTATTTATACATTTTTGCTGTTGAATTGATTTAAAAATTGACTATAATAACATATATAAATTTATTGGTGTTTATGTTATTTAAGGCAATACCGCATAATTATTGTCGTGCAGATGTGCCATGAGATTTTTCGTCAGGTTGACAAAAGTGACGCAGGAATACTGACGTATTGGGGGAGCTTTTGGCAAAAATGACGGAAAATATCGGTACAGATGCGCGGCAAAGGTGGCAGCCGCTAATTGTGCGGTATTGCCTTAAAGGCAGAGTTATTTTATAATAGAAGGCGGCGATGATTTTGGGAAGTATTCTGAGAGATATTCTTGAAGCTGAAAAAAGGGCGAAAGAGCTTGACGCTCAAGCGGAAAAATACAAAGCCGACGCTGCTGCCGAAATCGAGAGAGAAGCGGAGAAATTGACCGCGGAAAAGCTCAAAGAGGCCGAAGAAGAAATAGCGCGGTTGCGGGCAGAATATGAGAAGTCAGCCGAAGAATCGGTAAAATCGGCCGAATCGGAGGGGCACGCCGTTTCGGAAAAATTTTCGATAATGGAACGGGAAAAATCTGCGGAATGGATAGACGTCGTATTTAACAGGGTAATAAGTGACGAAGCATGAAAAAGCCCGAATTTGCGTTGAACGCTGTTTTCGCAAAGGTTCGCTGTCTTTACGGCAATCGGCTTACCGACAAAAATTACAGCGAGCTTTTAAATATGCGTTCGGTCAATGAAATCGCCGAATACCTTAAAACAAAAACCGCGTATTCGGAAATATTTGAGGGGCTTAATACCGCCGGAGAGCTTCACAGGGCGCGGCTCGAGGAGCTTCTTTCAAACAAGACGTATAACGACCTTGAGCGTGTTATACGCTTTCAGAAGTACGCCGGAAGCGATTTGTATGAATATTTTATAATAAAGTTCGATACCGTTCAGTTAATGAACGCTATGAGCAGTATTCAGTCGGGTAGCAGCGATTATCTGTTTACTTTTCCCGTTTTTTATAACGAGCGCTCAAAGCTCGATCTTTACAGGCTGGCGCAGGCTAAAAGCTATGAAGCTTTGCTGAAAACAGCCGAGAACACTATTTATTACGACACTCTGCGTTCGGCCGTATCAAAATACCGTCTTACAAACAATCTGACAGATGTACAGTCGGAGTTCAGAAATTTTACCGACAGGGAATTTATAAAGCTCGCGGCAGGTAAAAAGAAAAACACTCTATCCAATAAAGACGAACTCGGCAGTCTTTACAGAACAATGAAAGACATTCATCTTATAAAAGTGCTTTACAGAATGATTCGTTTTTACGTTTCGGGCGAAACTTCGAAAAATATAGCGGAACCGACGCTTACGGGCTTTACGCGCAGACAGTTTGAGGAGCTTACAAACGCACGTACGTTTGATTCTCTGGGAGAGGCGGTTTCAAAAACATATCTTTCCGGCGCGGTCAGCGGTAAAAACGGAGAAGAAGTGTTCCGCAGCGCGGACGGTTATCTTTACAAGGTTTTAAAGAACGCGGTAAGCCGTTCAAACGACCCCGATACGGTTATGTTCGCGTACTTTCATCTGTGTGATTTTGAAGTAAAAAATATAATCCATATAATAGAAGGCGTTCGCTACGGACTTCCTCCATCGGAGATAAAACCCATGTTAAACGGCGTTTCACTTTCACAATAAGGCTGGTGATAAATTTGGCAATAGAAAAAATGATGTTCGTGCGGGCGACGGGTCCTGTGGAGAAGCTCAGCGAATTTAATTTAAAGGCCGTTACGGCGGATTTCTTTCATATAGAGAACGCCGCGGATTATATGGCAGGCTCAAACGGTTACCGTCAGGCGTCTCAGCCGTGTCCTTTTGACGAAACAATCAAGCGTATTGAGGAAATATCCGAAATGACGGGATTGGATTTTTCGTCCGGGCTTACGAACGTTCTCGGGACAGACAGACCGCCGATGCAGGCGTATCTTAAAAAAATTACGAAATATATATCCGAAAACGATTTTGATTCAAGCGATATTATCTCTTTCATTTCCGCTATAAAGCCGGCGATAGCGGACAACAGTCTCCGCCATGCGGCTCTCGCGGAAAGGGAAAAGCAGTTAAGACAGCAAATAGATAAGCTCAGCCACTTTATAGAGCTCGACGTGAATCCGAAAGAGATGCTCGGTACGAATTATATAGAGGTTCATTTCGGCAGTCTCCCAAAGGATTCGATGATAAAGCTCTATATGTACAATAACGATAATAAATTTATTTTTAACACGTATTCCTCCGATAAAAAATACTTCTGGGGAGTTTACTGCGTTTCAAAGCAGTATGCCGAGGAAGCGGCGGAAATTATGAAGGCGCTTTATTTTGACGAGCTTGTGCTGTCTCCTGACAACGGCTCCGTTTCCGAAATTATCGAAAACTGTAAAAAGGAGCTTCTTGAAATCGCCGAGGAACAGAAAGAAACAGCGCAGTTTCTTGAAAAAAACAAGAGTGAGATTGCCGATGCGTATTCCGTTCTGCTCGACCTTAAAAAGCTCTGGGAATTCAGAAAATACGCGGTCGTAAACGACGAAAGCTTTTGCTGTATAGGCTGGATACCGAAAAAGCAGGAGAACGCGGCGAGAAAGCTGTTCGGTTCGGTCGATGAAATTGAGTTTACAATAAAGGACCCCGAGAAATCGGTGACAGCCTCGGGAATAGCGAATCAGAGTCCTTTTGAGGTGCCGATACGCGATATAGAGCATCTTGCCCATCACGTAGGGTATGATTTATCGCCGTCAAAGCTTCATAACCGCATAGGCAGCCGCAGACCGCTGACGGACGAATATATTAAAAAGCTCACGAGGTATCTCGGCGGCGCCGATATAAATTCCGGCAGCAGCAATTCGGGTCTTAACGGCGAGATTCACGCCAACAGTCTCCGCAGAAAAGAGCTTAAATCAAGAGAAAAAATACTTAAAAGAAAGATTAACAGGCTCGGGCATTTTTCTTCCCTCGAGGTGGATTTGAGCGAATTAAGGAGCGTAAGCTATACTTCCGTCCACTTCGGCAGGCTTGCGAATGTTAGAGCCAAGGAGGCTCAAAGGCTTTCCGACGAAAAAGATTTCGTTTTCAACGTATACTCGTCCGATGAAAAGAACAGCTGGTGCGTATATCTCGTTCCAAAAAAATACGAAGCCGAAACGGAGCAGCTTTTTGACTCGCTCTATTTCAGGGAATATGTAATAGACGATACAGAGGGTATGATACCCGATATAATCGCCGAATGTAAAAAAGAGCTCGACAAAATAGACGAGGAAAAGAAAAAAATAACCGAATTTTGGAACGCTCATACGGACGAGATTATAGATTGCTACTCCATATTGCAGGATTTGCAGCAGCTCTGGAATTCAAAAAAATATTTTACCGAGAAAAACGACAGATATATTTATACGGGAAGCGCTTCCGGCTCCGAAAAAAGAAAGCTTTTGGCTCTTTATGACGCGATAGGAGGATTTTCGGGCGAAAACGGCGGAGAATCGTCCAACGCCGCTCACTCGGGCGAAAAGCTTACGCCTCCCACAAGACTTAAGAATTTCGGTCTTGCCAAGCCTTACGAGTATTATGTAAAAATGTACGGTATGCCGGGTTACGGCTCCGTTGATATAACGTCCTTTGTGGCGGTTACTTACACGGTGCTGTTCGGAATAATGTTCGGCGATTTGGGACAGGGTTTTGTGCTTGCCGTAGGAGGTTTTCTCGCGTGGAAGCTGAAAAAACTCGAGCTCGGAAAAATTCTTGTTCCGTGCGGAATATCCTCCATGTTTTTCGGTTTGATGTTCGGCTCCGTGTTCGGATTTGAGGAAATGCTCGATCCTCTTTATCACGCCGTCGGAATGAGCGGCAAGCCGCTTTCGGTAATGGAAAGCATAAATACCGTTCTGCTGTTCGCAATAGGAATAGGAATCGCGCTTGTCGCTGTTTCGATATGCATTAATATCTACACAAATTTAAGGTCAAAGAAATTCGGCGCGGCGCTTTTCGATAACAACGGTCTTGCGGGACTCCTTCTGTATCTTTGCGGCGTAAACCTCGTGTACGCTTTTATGTCGGGTAAACAGCTTCTTCCCGGTATTGTCTGCGCGATTGTAATGCCGATATGCGCCGTAATACTTTTCCTTAAAGAAATCCTTATAGGCATAGTCGATAAACATGAAGGCTGGAAACCCGAGAGCATAGCCGATTTTGTTATGCAGAACATTTTTGAGATGCTCGAATACGTACTCTCATATTTCAGCAATACCGTATCTTTCCTCAGAGTAGGCGCGTTCGTCCTTGTTCACGCCGGCATGATGATGGTCGTTTTCTCACTCGCGGGCGACAGTCAAAATATTTTTGTTATTATTTTAGGCAATATACTTGTTATATGTCTTGAAGGGTTGCTGACAGGTATTCAGGCGTTAAGGCTTGAGTTTTACGAAATGTTCAGCCGCTGCTTTGAGGGCGACGGAAAACCTTTTATATCCGCCAAATCATTGCTTGCGGATAGAGGAAACGCTGAATAAATCACGCCTGACGGCTGAACGCACATCTTGCACCGATATTTTCCGTCATTTTTGCCAAAAGCTCGTTGAAATACGTCAGTATTACTGCCTCGCTTTTGACAACCTGACGAAAAATTTCATGGCGCAATCTGCACGTTCGATTTAATCAGTGTTTCCTAAGAATTGACACTTGATTTTAAAATTTTACTTTCGGAGGTAATTAAAATGTCCACATTTGTTTATGCGCTTATCGTAATTCTGCCGGCGGCTGCGTTGGGATTCCTCGCTTACCGCTCGTTCAAGAGCCGTCTTAACGGCGTCGGCGTAAAAAAAATCCTCAAAAAGAATCTTTTGGGATTTGCAGCCGTGCTTGTTATAGCGTCAGCTCTTATGTTTACCGTTTCTGCGGCCGAACCGTCCGCTTCTCCTGCGGCTTCTCCTTATGAGGAATCGACCGAAGCCGAAGCAGGCGAGCAGGGAACCGCAGCGGAATCTTCGGCGGCTCAGGATAATTCAAAGGGTCTGGGACTTCTCGCGGCAGGTCTTGTTACCGGTCTTGCGGGCATCGGCGGCGGTATCGCTGTTGCGGCGGGCGCTCCCGCAGCTATTGCGGCGGCGAGCGAAGACCCCAAGTCATTCGGTAAATCGCTTATATTCGTTGCTCTGGGCGAATCAATAGCGCTTTACGGCGTAGTTATTTCAATCCTAATCATCAATAAAGTTTAATAAAGTTTATTGAATCGGAATTGCCAAATTGAGAAAATTGAGATTATTTTGAGGGCTTAGAGTATTACGCTATTAATATATTTAGGCTAACCGAGAAATTAAGTAATTATATAACCATGAAATTTTTTCTTATAACCGATAACAGGGACGCCGCGACGGGAATGCGTCTGGCGGGCGTCGGGTACGAAATCGTAAATGATGCGGCGCAGCTTGAAGGCGTTCTTGAAAACGCCGTGAACGATGAAAATATCGGAATAATACTTATAACGCAGGGACTTTATGAAAAGTGCGCCGATATAATCGACGAGGCAAAAAAGAAAAAATCGGTTCCGCTCATAACGGAAATACCCGATAACGGCGGCGGCTTTAAAAGCGACGCGATTACGCGCTACGTTATCGACGCCATAGGTATCGCGTAAACGAGGTGAAATCAGTTGAAAACGGAAAACGCAAAAAGCAGCGCGTTTCTTAAAACCATTGACGACGCTTCAAGGGAACAGAAATCCGCTGTAATTGCTCAAACGGAAGAATACAAGGCAAAAAGGCTTCTTGAAGCGAAAGAAGAAGCTCAGAGAAAATATAACGAATATATAGAAGAACAGT
Source organism: uncultured Clostridia bacterium (assembly GCA_947631945.1). GTDB lineage: Bacteria > Bacillota > Clostridia > Oscillospirales > Acutalibacteraceae > UBA1081. The sequence continues at coordinate 21,897 of CANRNI010000022.1, read as the reverse complement.
CGAGAATTCTTGAGCTTGAGTTCGGTACGAATACTCAGAAGAGAGATTCGATTCTCAAAAAGGAAATAATCGACGCCCGAATGAGAATTACGCAGGACGTTTTCGGCGCGGTTGAAAAAAAACTCGTTTCCTTTACTCAAACGCCCGAATATAAGGATTTTCTTATAAAGAGCGCGAAAAAAATTTCGGATTTGTGCGGCTCGTTTCCTATTACGGTATTTCTACGCGGTCGGGATATGCAGTTTTCGGAAGATATAAAAGCGGTATTCGGCAATATATCGGTTGAAGCCGACGACAGTATTAAAATCGGCGGCATTTACGGTGTATGCGCGGCTAAATCCGTAAAGCTCGACGACCTTCTGGAAACAAGGCTCGAAGAGCAGAAAGAATGGTTCTATGAAAATTCGGGCTTATCATTAAGTCATTGAGGTGATACGTTTGTCACAAATCAATCATATATACGGAATAAACGGCCCGGTCGTAACCGTAAAGGGAAAAACTGACCTTAAAATGATGGAAATGGTCTACGTCGGCGAACATTCCCTCGTCGGTGAGGTCATAAGGATAACAGACGAGCTTACAACGATACAGGTTTACGAAGATACGGCGGGACTGCGTCCGGGCGAAAAAATAGTATCAACCTCTTATCCGATGTCGGTAACTCTGGGGCCCGGTCTTTTGGGCAATATTTACGACGGCATACAGAAGCCTCTTACAATGATTGCCGAAAATTCGGGCGTTTTCCTTACAAGGGGTGTAGATACTCCTTCGATAGATGAAAATAAAGAGTGGGAAACGGTTGTCCTTATAAAAGCGGGCGATACCGTATCTCCCGGGCAGATAATAGCCGAATGTCCCGAAACTCCCATAATAAAGCACAAATCGCTTGTTCCGCCCGATTGCTCGGGCGAGGTGATAAAAGCGGCCGCAAACGGCAAATATAAGGTCGGAGACTGCATAGCGGAAATAAAAACAGGCGACGGAAGCATAAGAAAGCTTTCACTCGCTCAGAAATGGCCCATAAGAACGCCGAGACCTGCCGGAGCGAGACTTCCCATTTCAAAGCCGCTTATAACTGGTCAGAGAGTTATAGACACTATGTTCCCAATAGCCATGGGCGGCGCGGCCGCGATACCGGGAGGCTTCGGAACGGGAAAAACGGTTACCCAGCATCAGCTCGCGAAGTTTGCTGACGCGGATATAATAGTATATGTGGGCTGCGGAGAGCGCGGAAACGAAATGACGCAGGCTCTTAATGAGTTTTCGGAGCTTACGGACCCTTCGACAGGCAGACCACTTTTAGAAAGAACAATCCTTATAGCCAATACCTCAAATATGCCGGTCGCCGCGCGTGAAGCTTCGATTTATACGGGAATAACGCTTGCCGAGTATTACCGCGATATGGGGTATAACACGGCTCTTATGGCGGATTCCACCTCACGCTGGGCGGAGGCTTTGAGAGAGATTTCGGGAAGACTTGAGGAAATGCCCGCCGACGAGGGGTATCCCGCGTATCTTCCTTCCCGTCTTTCGGAATTTTATGAGCGCGCCGGATATTTTGAAGCTCTTTCGGGCAAAAAAGGTTCGATAACTCTTATAGGAGCCGTATCTCCCCAGGGCGCAGACTTTTCGGAGCCGGTCACGCAGAATACAAAGCGCTTTACAAGATGCTTTTGGGCGCTCGATAAATCTCTCGCGTACGCGAGGCATTATCCGGCCATTAACTGGAACGACAGCTACAGCGAATATATAGCCGAGCTTTCCGATTGGTACAGGGATAATATTGCCCGTGATTTCATACAGTGCAGGAACGAAATCGCGTCTATACTCGCGGAGGAAACGAAGCTTATGGAGATAGTAAAGCTTATAGGCTCCGAAATACTTCCCGACGACCAGAAGCTGACGCTTGAAATCGCGAGGGTTATAAGAATAGGATTCTTACAGCAGAACGCCATGCATGAAACCGATACCTACACTCCCGTTTACAAGCACTATAAAATGATGCAGGCGATACTTCATCTTAACATGAAAGCTAAAGAAGCTTTGGCAAGACAGATTCCCGTTTCAAGAATATTTTCAACGGGAATGTTTGACAAGGTAATAAAGATGAAATATGAAATTCCCAACGACAAGCCCGATATGATTGACGATTATATAAAAGAGATTGACGCGGTTTATGAAAATCTGATTTGATTGGTGATAAAAATATGGTTACAGAACACATAGGCTTAAGCGAAATCAGCGGCTCGCTCGTGATTCTCGATAACGTTGAGGACGCGTTTTACGAGGAAATGGCTGAACTTCATCTTGACGGCGGGGCGGTTCGTTCGGGCAGAGTTGTTATGATAGAGGGCAAAAGAGCCGTCGTGCAGGTGTTTGAGGGAACTAAGGATATGTCCGTATCGAACACGTCTACTGTTCTGAAGGGCAAACCTATGGAGATTTCCCTCTCACCCGAAATTATAGGCAGAGTTTTTGACGGTCTTGGCAGACCCAAAGACGGTTTGGGCGAGGTGTTCCCCGTTTGCAAAAGGAACATAAACGGCTCGGCGATAAATCCCGTTTCAAGAGTTTACCCCAAAAATTATATCAGAACGGGGATATCATCAATAGACGCGCTTGCTACGCTTATAAGAGGTCAGAAGCTTCCGATTTTTTCAGGCTCCGGCATGAAGCACAACGAGCTTGCGGTTCAGATAGTAAAGCAGGCGGACGTATCGGACGGAGAGGATTTCGCCATAGTTTTCGCCGCTATGGGCGTAAAGAATGACGTTGCCGATTATTTCAGGCGTTCATTTGAGCAGGCTGGAGTAATGAACAGAGTTACAATGTTCCTGAACCTCTCCAACGACCCCATAATAGAAAGAATAATAACCCCGAAATGCGCTCTTACGGCGGCGGAATATCTCGCGTTTGAATGTAATATGAATATACTCGTTATCCTTACGGATATGACTTCATATTGCGAAGCTCTGAGAGAATTTAGCTCGTCCAAAGGCGAAATACCGGGCAGAAAAGGCTATCCCGGTTATCTTTATTCCGATCTCGCTTCGCTTTACGAGCGCGCGGGAATAGTAAAGGGTTCAAAAGGTTCTGTCACTCAGATTCCTATTCTTACTATGCCTAACGACGATATAACCCACCCTATCCCCGACCTTACCGGTTTTATAACCGAGGGACAGATAGTGCTTGACCGTTCGCTTGAAAATACGGGGATTTATCCTCCCGTAAGCATACTGATGTCGCTTTCGCGTCTTATGAAGGACGGCATAGGCAAGGGCTTTACAAGAGACGACCACAAGGCTCTTTCCGATCAGCTTTTCGCGTCTTACGCTCTTGTACAGGACGCGCGTTCGCTCGCTTCGGTAATAGGCGAAGACGAGCTTTCGGATAATGACAAGCTTCTTCTGCAATTCGGCAGAGAATTTGAAACGAGATTTTTAAAACAGGGCGAAAGCGAAAACAGGACGATAGAGGAAACACTCGATTTAGGCTGGGAGCTTCTCTCCATGCTTCCGAGAGAATCTCTTGACAGAGTCAGCGACGATATTCTTGATAAGCATTATAAAGCGGTCGTTGATTAAGGGCGAATCCGAAAACCGAAAACCTCCAAAATGCTCAAATAACAGGGCTTTTTCCGTCGTACCGCGTTGATTTACAAAGTATTTCCGCAAAAAAATCGCTTTGTACGGCAAAAAAAGTCCCTCGTTTTCGGTCACATTGCCGATTTTCGGATACGCCATAGGCAAAACTATAAAAAGAGGGTGATTTTTTGGCGCAGAACGTTTTTCCCACTAAAAACAATTTAATAAACACCAAAAAGTCATTAAAGCTTGCAAAAGTGGGATATGACCTTATGGATAAAAAGAGGAGCATACTCGTGCGCGAGATTATGCAGCTTATGGACGACGCAAAACAGGTGCAGTCGCAGATAGGCGAAAAATATTCCGAAGCGTATTCGGCTCTCCGGAAAGCGTATATCGAAATGGGGAACTGTGACAGCGCCGCAAGCTGCATACCTATTGATAATTCAATAGAAATAAAGACGAGGAGCGTTATGGGAGTTGAACTCCCGGCGGTATCACATAAACCCTCTCAGCTTAAGCTTTATTACGCGTTTGCCAATACTACGGCTTCGCTTGACGCGGCTTATGAAAAATTCAACGATATAAAAGAGCTTACGGTGAAACTTGCGGAAATAGAAAATTCCGTCTGCCGACTCGCCGACGCTATAAAAAAGACGCGCAAGCGCACCAATGCTTTGGGAAATATTATGATACCGCAGTTTGAGGAAACTATAAAATACATTTCAAACGCACTCGAAGAAAAAGAGCGTGAGGAATTTTCAAGACTAAAGGTAATAAAATCCTCTAAAAATAAATAACATAGTATAATAAACGGCGTTTCCGAATTCATAAAGGAAGCGCCGCAAAATTTTTTTCCATTTTCTCTAAAGATATTGAAAAAATATGCAATTCATTGTATTATATAATATATCAAATGACGAAAAGGAGCAGAGCAAATTGAAAAGAGTTAAAAACATTTTATTGATTACGGCGCTTCTTATCATTCTTACGGGGATAACCGTTATCTCGGCTTCCGCAGCCGATAATGATATTTACGCGTCATTGGCTTTTAAGGCAAACGCGGGCGATGAAAACACCTATGTAAAAACTCAAATCGCGTTAGACGGAGAAAGATATCTTTTCCTGCCGTCCTCGGCAAATCTTTCCGAGCTTACTCTTTATTATGATTCGGCAAATACCGGCGTAACTTTCGGTACTTCCAACGGAAGCGTTAACGTCGAAAGCGGAAAGGCGTTTGATTTTAAGTCGCTTTTCACCAAGGACGCGGACGAATACAAAGTAAACGTAACGGCAAACGGCGAAACAACGTCGTTTACGGTTATGAAGTCCGCAAATGTCCGCTCCATGTATCTTGTAAGCTCCGACCCCGTAAATCAGGGCAGAGAATGGGTTGACACATCTAAGGAAAACAGGGCAAACGGAAAAATTTCGTTATTAGATATTGACGGCACTGTCGATTATTCAAACGATCTTAATGAAATCAAATGCAGAGGCAATTCAACGTTTGACAGATCAGATAAAAAGGCTTATCAAATAAAAATAGGTAAGAAATACGACCTTATCAACGGCAAGCCCGAAGAAGCAAATAAAAAATGGATTCTTCTTGCAAATATGTTTGACGCAACTTTGATTCATAATTCCATAACATTCCAACTTGCTAAAGATTTAAATATGCCGTATACCTCGGATTATGAAGCTATCGACTTGTATTATGACGGTTGCTATGTCGGTTCGTACCTGTTGTGCGAAAAGACTGAGGTCGGTTCATCTCGAATTGACATGGAAGACCTTGACGAAATAATTGAAACAGACAATAAAGGAACGGATTGTTATGAAAATCCAAATATTGTCACAAAAACGATTGCAAGCAACGGAGAAAAAACAGCCGCTGCCAACAGTAATGGTTCGTATAAATACGTTGAGGGGCTTATTGAGCCTGAGCTTGCCGAAGGTACGTCGCATCACGCATATCTTCTTGAATTGGAATTTTCGCATAGGTATCCCGATGAATTGACGGGGTTTGTGACAGAACGAGGACAGAGAATCCTTACGGATAATCCCGAATATTTGACGAAAAGTACAGGTGCGTTTATAAGCAAATTCTGGCAGGATTTTGAGAATGCGGTGTATAGCAGTAACGGGTATAACAGAGAGACAGGTAAATATTATTATGATTACTGCGACCTTGATTCTCTTGTAGATCTTTATCTTATAAACGAGCTGGCAAAAAATGTAGACGGTTTTAAGTCATCCACATATTTTTATCTTCCTGAAGATAAAAATATGATGTATGCCGGTCCGGTATGGGATTTTGATCCTTGCTACGGTCCCGGAGGATTCCATGACGGTATTCAGTCAACAACCGCAAATCCGGAGAATTTTTACATAACAAACAATTATTTGATTGACGGACTTATCAAAATAGAAAGTTTCCGAAATGCATTAAAGTCCGCACTTAATAAAGAAAACGGAAGATTTTATTTAGCCGTACAAAAGATGATAGGAAATGACGGGTATGTAAACGTTTTATCAAATCAGATTAAAAACTCACAGCTTATGAACTCAAAATTATGGGATGTTATGAATCCCATATATGTTGTGGTAAGCAAAGGTGATGAAGTGAATTTTGATAATGCTGTTAAATTCCTTAATAATTTCTTGTTGGTTCGTATTAACTGGCTTTCCGGTCAGACCGCAAAGTGGAACGGAAATAATTTTACAATAAAAACCGACACCGGCTCGAGAACGTATAATTCGATTGTGTTGTTCTTTGAGAGATTAACTGAAATATTCAATCAGATTGTAAGATGGTTGAATAATTTATTTAAATAATTTACAAGAACGCTGTAAAAAACAGCACTAAAAAATCGCCGAGGTTCATCGAAAGGGTGAACCTCGGTGTTTGTTTTTGAAAATTTTTTCAATTTTCGCTGATTGAAATAGCAAGCAATTCATAAGAAATTCAGATTTAGGGAAGTACCGATTAAATCGAATGTGCAAATTGTTCCATGAGTTTTTTCGTCAGATTGCTAAAAGCTCCCCCACCAAAAAAACTGGCGTATTGGGGAGCTTTTGGAAAAAAATGACGGAAAATATCGGGGCAAGATGTGCGTTCAGCCGACAGGCGTGATTTATTCAGTAATTCCTTAATGCCTTACAAAATATTGCGCGCAAAAAATTCAGACGATATTTGTTTTGTATTTCCTTATAATTTTTTGTGACACATGTCCTGTGTTCTGCATAATATGCATTGAGAACACAAGAAAGGAGGTCAGACAATGAACTTTTTCTACAATAACAGCTATTCTTGGCTTATAATCATCATAATCCTTATCCTTCTCTTCGCTGCCAATGATAACAATGGCTGTGGCTGCGGATGCGGCTGCAATAACATGAGCAACAACGGCTGTGGTTGCTGCGGTTAATTGACCCGATAACGTGAAAAAGTCCGCCGCGGTTAATTCCGCGGCGGATTATTTTTAATTATATCAATATAATTAATCAGCCTAAATCAGATGTATTCCTGTATTCTGAGAAAGAAGCCAAGCCTGCTCCGACTCGTAATATTATCCTTGCGTCGGCAGCGGTTATAACACCGTCCCCGTTTACATCAGCGTTCTTAAATACAGTAGACTTTACATCGGGATAATTTTCAAGTCTTGAGGATATGCGAAGCGCAAGTCTTGCATCCTCCGCATTTACTATACCGTCAAGATTTACATCGCCCAGTTTATACTTAGGATCGTCTGCCGAGTATGTTGTAACGCCTACAATAACGGGATCAACAGACCTATTGCATTTTAAGAACTGAGGATAAAGAGGATTGGTGAAAACAGTTGTGGTTTTATCGGTTGTAGCAAGGTATTCGATTATATCCATCGAGTTGCCGTCAGCCTCAAATGAACCGTATTTCATATTTCTTATAAACCAAGTGTTATCGGGAAGAGCGCAGGTAGAAGCGTCAATATAATGCGCAATACCGCCGAGGTCAAAGCCGGGATCAAGCATATCATAAACAGCGTTTACATGGTTATGATTCGCGCATTCGCCTTCTTTATATCTCTGCTCTTTATTCTGAATAGCAGCGCCTACGTCGTTAAGGGGAATCGTATTCGCGCCGAAGCTTGAATAATAGGTATCGATAAGACCGTCGCTCTGCGCGGAAAGGCCGAAAAGCTCGTCTTCGGAAGATTTATTGTCACCCATGGGAACTAACTGTATGTCCCAGCAGGAAATTACAGATACGTTTATACCTTCGGATTTAGCCTTGTTAAGAATCTCGGCGGCGTTTGCCTGATAATTCTTAAAAAGCTGGAGCTTTTCCTGATATTCGCTGTTGTAATCGCCGGAATACGATTCATCGTCAATAAACATAAAATCCATAGCTTCGTCGAAATATTCAACGGGAACCATAGCCCAGAGGCCTGTAAAGTTTTTAAGAAGGTCCCTTAAATAATTGTCGTAAAGGGGATCACGGATATGACCCATCATTGTGATTATCTGAGCGGCAAAATCCTGAATTTCCCAGTTTCTGTTAAGGATATAATCCGTAAGCCATGCGGCGGACGCTGTCACGGGGTTATCCGGAATATCGTTAACGTAACGGATAAAAGCGCTCGAATAATTCTGAAGCTCATTATACTGGCGGATAAGTCTGCCTGTGAAAAGGTCGCCTATAAGGGACGTACCTTCAAACGCCGAATTTACTGTAACAAAGTTGTCAACATCAGCCGTAGCGTCCTCATAGCACTCGGCAAGATATGTGGTAGCGACGGTCGAGCCGTAGCCCTCAGAAATTATGGAGACTCTGTCTCTGTGGGACTGCTCCTTAACGCCCTGTATAAATTCGTTAAGACCTATAGCGCTTTCAACGGGGTCTATACGCCAGTCATATGTATAAACGTAGACTTTATCCGCACCGAGTCTTTTACACATACCCGCGCCGAGACTGCCGGCAATTTTTGCGGTTGTTCCCTCGGTCGTCTCGCCCTTATCGTCCATTCCGTACCAAGAGAGCGCGTAATTATACACGATTGGGCCTATATTCTCGCTCATTGAAGTTCCGTCGGGATTGAGCTGAATAGTATTGAGAAGCTCATAGATACGCGAACCCACAAAAATATTCATTACTTCTTTATAATCGTTTGACGAAAGAGCGACAATCATGTTAACAAACATTTCCAAAGTCAGCTCAATCATATTCGCGTCATCGGGCGGAAACAGCTTGTCCGCTACGGGGGTACCGGGATTTGCATAAAGCGGATTATTTGCAATTCCGTTTACTATGACTACAGGATAGTCGTAATCACTTTCGTCAGCCGCAAACGCAGTGAATGATATGCTTAACAGCATAACCGCCGCAAGAATGCAGGCAATAACCTTCCTTGAGATTTTATGATTCATAAGTTAATCCTCCTTATGTTGTTTACCCTTGTATTATATAACATATTTATGCGGATTGCAAGCATAATTTTATCAAATATTGAAAAAACAATAAAATTCCTGCAATTATTTTACGCCGACGCCCTCGGCAAGATGTACTCCTATATTAAAAAGTACAATAAGTCCGAGTATCACAAGCACTGCGGTATATGCGGAACCCAACTCAAAAATGCGTATATCAAGATTTATATAATCGAGGTATGATTTGTAATTCTGAAGCGCCTCCATTCCAGATATAAGCTGAGTGAGAGGCATTTTGCCCGATACGAGCTGTTCTGCGATATGATTGAAGCATTTGCCGGCGGAAAAGGCGAAAACAAATCCCAGAGCGGAGAAAGATGCGGTAAGTATTCTCTTTTTGGTAAACAGCCCGAGAATAAGGACGACAAGGGCGCACACAAGAGCCAGCACGAAAAGCACGCCTGCCGCTGTGAAAAATTTGACGAGAGCGTCCGGCAGAGCCGAAGTATCAAAGCCGGCCGCGTCAATTTTCGCGCTTTCCCCGAAGAACATTTCATAGGCGCTTTTAAGCGTATAAAATTCGGGAAGATGTTCAAGGTCAATCCCCGACGCATTTTTGATTATTTCGTTTATATCGAGCATACCTCCGAGCAAAGAAAGTATCTGATTGCTCGAATTCATGCCGACAACCATTATAAACCTGAACATAGGCAGAAATATAAGAGCCGGAATAATCAGCAACGCGGCAATACTGTTAACGATTTTATAGATAATTTTCACTCGGAACACATCCTTCTTTTAAATCGTAATGCGTAATTATCGAAAAAATAACTCGTTTCGTTAAATTGTCAATTGTCATGGTCATTTATTTCCACGAAGAATTAAGCTGAACCGTTCTGTTGAGTACGATTTTATCCTCCGAAGAGTCCTTATCGACGCAGAAATATCCCTGACGCATGAACTGGAACGTATCGCCCGGTTTTAAGTTTTTAAGACCGCCCTCAAGCAGACATTCGGAGACGACAAGCGAGTTTGGATTCAGGTTGTTTGTAAAATCGCCGTTAGTTTCATCGCTGGGATTCGGGACGTTGAAAAGCCTGTCGTAAAGGCGAACTTCGGCTCTTTTGCAGTCCGCAGCGTTGACCCAATGTATAGTACCTTTTACTTTTCTGCCGTCGGGAGAATTTCCGCCTCTCGATTCGGGGTCATATGTGCAATGAACGCATACGACTTCGCCGTTTTCGTCGCAGTCATAGCTTACGCATTTAATAAAGTACGCGCCCTTGAGCCTTACCTCATTGCCGGGATAAAGTCTGAAATATTTTTTCGGCGGGTTAATCTCAAAATCGCTTTTTTCGATAAATATTTCTTTTCCGAATTTTACTTCGCGTTTACCCATTTCGGGACGGTCGGGATGTATATCGGTTTCAAGAATATCGCAGAAATCATCGTCCATATTGTCGATTACGACTTTCAGAGGGTCAAGTACAGCCATGGCTCTCGGTGCGGACGCGTTAAGGCAGTCCCTGACGCACGACTCGAGCAGACCGTAATCGACGACGCTGTTCGCCTTTGAAACGCCTATTTTATCAACGAAACTGCGGATAGCCGCGGCGGGATAGCCGCGTCTTCTCATGCCGCAAAGCGTAGCCATTCTCGGGTCGTCCCAGCCGCTTACTATTCCCTCGTTTACGAGCTTCAGGCATTTTCTTTTGCTTGTAAGACAGTAGTTGAGGTTGAGCCTCGCGAACTCTATTTGTCTTGGCGGCTCTTCAAAACCAATCTCTTTGATGAACCAATCGTAAACAGCTCTGTTGTTTTCAAATTCAAGCGTACATAGAGAATACGTTACGTTTTCCTTAGCGTCGGAAAGCGGATGAACGAAATCATACATGGGATAGACGCACCATTTATCGCCGGTCTGGTGATGTGTCGCGTACATTATTCTGTAAATGACGGGGTCGCGCATGACGATGTTCGGCGACGCCATGTCGATTTTCGCCCTCAAAACATGACTTCCCTCCGGAAATTCGCCGTTTTTCATTCTTTCAAACAGGTCGAGGTTTTCCTCGACAGAACGGTCGCGGTACGGGCTGTTTTTTCCCGGTTCTGTGAGCGTCCCTCTGTATTCGCGCATCTGCTCGGCTGTAAGGTCGCAGACATATGCCTTTCCCTTTTTAATTAGCTTTATTGCACATTCGTAAACGAAATCAAAATAATCCGACGCGTAATAGACGTTGGCCCATTTGTAGCCGAGCCACTCTATATCCTCTTTTATGGCGTCGATATACTCGGTATCCTCTTTGGACGGGTTCGAGTCGTCAAGACGGAGGTTGCAAATTCCTCCGTATTTTTCGGCTGTAGAAAAGTTTATATATATCGACTTTGCGTGACCTATATGCAGATAACCGTTCGGTTCGGGCGGAAAACGCGTCTGAACCCTTGTGTTGACTCCGTTTTTCAAATCCTCGTCAATAAAATCGTGAATAAAATTTGAGGGTTTTATATTTTCTTCCATATTTATCCTCCTTTGGTTTTTAGAGAACAGAGAATTAATTACAAGTTGTTTAATCGGAAATTACGGATTATACTTAAATTATGAATTTTAATAATTGTCAATTGTACTTTAAATTTTCAATTGTTAAGTTTATCCTTTCAACGACCTTATCTTTACCGAGAAGCTTCAGAATCATGTAAAGGTCGGGGGTATTTGTCCTTGAAGTTACTGCGATTCTTATGACCGTCGAAATATCGCCGACATGACCTTTGTACGCTTCGGGATTCTTTTTATATTCCTTTACGTTCGGGGTAAAGCCCAAAGGCTCGCACATCTCTTTGATTTTCGCGAACCATTCGTCCTTTGAGTCGTTTATATCGTAAATTGCGGCGTATTTTTCGAGTATCGCTTTCGCGTCGTCCGCCGCTATATTTTCGGGTAAAGTGTAATCGGGAGCGTAAAGCTCGTCATAGAAATAAGCGATATAGTCCTTGACCTCGGCCCAACGGGATATATCCTTGCGCGGTTTCGCGTTTTCTCTGTCTATATTGAGAATATTTTTTGCGTATTCGGGATTTTCAGAAAACAGACGGTAAAGCTGCCCGTCGTATTTTTCGGCCCATTCTATAATATTGCCGTAAACTTCTTCGGCAGTCATTACGGAAATGACGTTTTTGCTTATGTCTTTCAGCTTCAGCATATCAAAAAGACATCCGCTCGGACTCATTTTTTTAAGATTAAAGGGGAAAGTAAATATATCGGCTTTCGGATTCGCTCTGCGCCAGTCCTCAAAGTTTGAGTTAAGTAGCGTAAGGAGATATTCTGTAACGCTTTCTTTCGGAAAGCCATTTTCGACGAAATAGCTTACCGCCGCTTCGGGGTCTTTCCGCTTTGAAAATTTGCGTTTGCCGCCGTCTGCCTCGTCAATTTTCATAACTACGGGAGTATGCGCGTATTTCGGCGGTTTATATCCGCACGCCTTAAAAAGCGCGATATGCTTCGGGACGGAAGCTATCCATTCGTCGCCCCTTATAACGTGCGTCGTTCTCATAAAATGGTCGTCGCAGACATGAGCGAAATGATAAGTCGGGATTCCGTTCGATTTCAGCAGAACCTCGTCTATAATGTTTTCGGGCATCTCGATTTTTCCTCTTATAACGTCGTCGAGAATAATCTTGCCGTCCTCTCTGCCGTCGGCTCTGAACCTTAACACAAACGGCTGTCCCGCGTCGATTTTCTCTTTTATTTCATCATACGTCAAATCGCGGCACTTCGCCCATTTGCCAAAGTAGCCCCATATTGCGGTTCCTTCCTTTTCCTGCTGTTCACGCATTGCCGTAAGCTCGTCGGCTGTGCAGAAACAAGGGTACGCAAGACCTTTTTTTACAAGCGATTTCGCGACGGTCTGATAGACCTCGGCTCTAAGGCTCTGGGTGTACGGTCCGTAAGCGCCCTTTTCGGTTCCCATGCCCGTAACTCCCTCGTCAAAGCTCAATCCGAAAGCCTCAAGACCGTTTATTATCGCGGAAACGCCGTCCTCGACCTCGCGTTTTTTGTCTGTGTCCTCTATTCTCAGGTATGAAACGCCGCCTGTGGATTTCGCCGTCATAACGTCCGTAAGCGCGCCGAAAAGACCGCCTATATGCAAAAATCCCGTGGGACTTGGCGAAAACCTTGTAACTCTCGCGCCCTCACCGAGCTGTCTGGGGGGATATTTTTCTTCAAAATAATCCGGTGTTTTTGTTATATGAGGGAATAAAAGCTCGCCGAGCGCTTCATAATCCATGGTATTTTTCTCCTTTTTAACATCTATATTTTAAGGCAATACCGCACAATTAACGGCTACCGCCTTTGCCGCACATCTGCACCGAGATTTCCCGTCATTTTTGCCAAAAGCTCCTTGAAATACGTCAGTATTCCTGCGTCACTTTTGTCAATCTGACGAAAAATCTCATGGCACATCTGCACGACAATAATTATGCGGTATTGCCTTAATAGTATAAAACATATTTTACAAAAAGTAAATAGAAAAATATGCATAAAAAAATAAAACCGGCCGATTATGAACTTAAATGATTGACATAGTAAAAAAATATGGTAAAATAAAGGCAATAAGCAAATGCAGCAAGAAAAAGGAAGTATATGGATATGGAACTTGTTGAACGGGAATTTATGCCCGTTATACTCGGCGCGGACATCACGGCTTACAGCCTTGCGAGAAGCTTTCATGAGGAGTATAAAATAAAATCGCTTGTTATAAGCCAGCGCAGAGCAAGAATAATTTCCGAGAGCAAAATCATAGAAAACAGAGTTATTCCCGGTCTTGACGACGTGAATTTTCTCGTCGAAAAGCTTGTAGAGATAGGGAAGGAGTTCAAGGGTAAAAAAAAGCTCATACTTATGGGCTGCGGCGATTTCTATGTACGCGATTTCGTCGATAACAAGGACGTTCTCGGCGAATATTATATAATACCTTATATAGATAAGGCTCTTATGGACGAAATAGTCTTAAAGGACAAGTTCTATGAAATATGCGATAAGCTCGGAATAGACCACCCCAAGACTTACGTATATAACTGCGGAGAGGAAAACGACCTTAAATTTGATTTTGATTATCCCGTAATTGCGAAAACGGCAAATTCCGCGCTTTATCATTACGCCGAGTTCCCGGGCAAAAAGAAAATTTTCAGGTTCCATAACGAAAAGGACCTTAAAGAAATGCTCGCGAACCTTGAAAAGTCGGGCTATGATTATAAATTTCTTATTCAGGACTGTATCCCGGGAGACGACTCGAATATGCGCGTTCTCACATGTTACTGCGACAGAAATTCAAAGGTAAAATTCGCGTCGCTCGGACATTGTCTGCTTGAGGACCATACCCCGACGGCAATAGGGAACCCCGTTGCGATAATAAACGAGGTCGATGAAAAAATAGTCGCGGCGGCGACAAAATTCCTTGAATATGTGGGCTATAAGGGCTTCGCGAATTTCGACATCAAATACGATTCAAGAAACGGAACGTATAATTTTTTTGAAATAAACGTCCGCCTCGGCAGAAGCAACTTTTATGTTACCGGCAGCGGTTTCAATACGGTAAAATGGATTGTGGACGACCTTATATACGAAAAGGAGCTTGAATATACGGTCGCGGATAAGGAAAATCTCTTTACCGTTGTTCCCAAGGGAATTATAATGCGTTACCTTAAAGATGAAAATCTCAGAAAAAAGGTAAACGGGCTTTGGCGCAAAGGAAAAGTCAGTTACCCGCTGTTTTACAAGCCCGATATGGGAGGAAAACGCGGTTTTTATGTGGCGGCGGCGTATATGAATCAGTACAGAAAATATCACAGAGTTGAAAAACAGGAAAAAGAAGAAGCGAAACGCAGGAAACGGGAAGCGAGTATTAATGGCTGATAAAACTCTCGGCATACTCGGCGGTTTGGGACCGCTGGCGACGGTTTATTTTATGGATATTATCGTGAAAATGACCGACGTAAAAAAGGATCAGGACCATATTTCAATGATAGTTCTGAACCACCCCTCAATACCTGACAGAACGGAATTTATACTCGACAATACAAAACCGAACCCTCTGCCCGTTATGATTGCGGACGCGAAAAAGTTACAGGCGGCGGGAGCGGATTACGTTGTTATGCCGTGCAACACGGCGCATTTTTTCTATGAGCAGATTCAGAAAAATATTGAGATACCGATGCTGAATATAATTGAGGAAACTGTAAAATATTCGATTGAAAAGATAAAACGGAAATCGGAAAAATGCAAAAATAATGACGGTATAAAGCTCGGTATACTCGCTACAAAGGGTACGATTTCATCGGGAGCGTACGGAAATATGTGCCGCAAATACGGCATTGACTGCGCAGTTCCGTCCGTATCGGACGAAGAATCGCTTATGAACATCATATATAATCAGGTAAAAGCGGGAGCGAAAGTCGATATCGACGAATTTTTAAGAATTATCGCTCATATGAGAGCCGACGGCTGCGACGCGCTTATACTCGGCTGTACGGAGCTTTCGATAATAAACAGGGATTATGACCTTCACAGGGATTATATCATAGACTCGCTTGAAGTTCTCGCTAAACGCAGTATTACCCTGTGCGGAAAAAAAATAAAGGAGAATTTATAGAAATGTGCGGATTTGTCGGTTTTCTTAACGAAACGTCCGATTCGGAAATAAACAACAAAACTGTCAGAGCGATGGCGGACAGAATCGCCCACAGAGGTCCCGACCAGGACGATTATTACGTTGACGACAACGTGTCGCTCGGCTTCAGACGGCTCAGCATTATAGACCTTGAGGGCGGAAGTCAGCCGATTTTTAACGAGGATAAGTCAAAAGTGCTTGTATTTAACGGCGAAATATATAATTATCGGTCGCTTCGCGCGGAGCTTATTGAAAAGGGACATAAATTCTGTACCAATACCGATTCCGAGGTGCTTATTCACGGCTACGAGGAATACGGAAAAGAACTGCTGCCGAAGCTGCGCGGAATGTTTGTTTTCGTCATTTGGGACAAAACGGAAAAGAAGCTTTTCGGCGCGAGGGATATTTTCGGTATAAAGCCGTTTTTCTATTATTTAAAGGGCGAAACGTTTATGTTCGGCTCGGAAATAAAGGCGTTTTTGTCGAATCCGAATTTTGAAAAAGAGCTTAACCGCGACAGAATCCCCGAATACCTGTGCTTCGAGTATATCCCGTCGAATGAAACACTCTTTAAAAACGTGTATAAACTCCCGCCCGCATCATATTTTGAGTGGCAGAACGGCAAAATGGCACAGGGCAAATATTACGAAATGAAATATGACATAGACGGTACGAAATCGCTTGAGGAATGGGAAAGCATTATTTCCGAGACCTTCAGGGATTCCACCGCGGTACACGGTATCGCAGACGTTGAGGTCGGGTGCTTCCTTTCGAGCGGAGTGGATTCAAGCTACGTAGTAAAGGAAATGTCAAAAAACAATGACGTAAGGACGTTTTCGGTCGGTTATGAGGAGGAGGAATATTCCGAGCTTGAATACGCTCGGGAATTTGCAAAAACGGCGAATGTGGCAAACTATGCGAAAAAAATATCGGCTGACGAATTTTTTGAGGCGGCGCCGCTTGTTCAGTATTATATGGACGAGCCGCTTCCGAACCCGTCGGCAATAGCGCTGTATTTTCTGACAAAGCTCGCATCGGAGCAGGTCAAGGTCGTGCTTTCGGGAGAGGGGGCGGACGAGCTTTTCGGCGGATATTTCTATTACAAAGACCCTTTAAATTTTGAAAAATACCAAAAATTGCCGCTGGCGCTGAGAAAGGGCGCGGCGGCGGTGGCAAAGAAGCTTCCGAGATTTCACGGCAGACGCTTTCTTATGAGAGGCGCGGAAAATATAGAGGATAATTTTGTAAGAAACAATTACGTATACCCTTGGGACGAACGTGACGCAGTTTTGAATCCCGATATTCCGGCTCCCAACCCCGCCGTTTTCACAAAGCCGTATTTCGATATGGTAAAGGACGAGGACGACGTTACGAAAATGCAGTTTGTGGATATGCAGACGTGGCTCGTTCAGGACATACTTGTAAAAGCGGACAGAATGTCAATGGCAAATTCTCTTGAGCTGCGCGTGCCGTTCCTCGATAAAGAAATGCTGAAGGTCGCGCTCTCCATACCGACGGAATACAGAGTTTCAAAGGAACAGACAAAAATAGCACTTCGCGGCGCGGCGCTGAAGCAGGTTCCCGAAAAGACCGCGAGTATGCCGAAAACGGGCTTCCTTACTCCGCTTAACGATTGGCTGAAACGCGATAAATACTATAATATGGTAAAAGAGGCGTTTACAAGCGACACGGCGAAACGGTTTTTCGACTGTGATTATATCATGGCTCTGCTCGATAATCACAGGAGCGGCAAGGAAAAAAATATGAAAAGAATATGGTCGGTTTACTGCTTTATTCTTTGGTACGATAAATATTTTGTTGAAAATTAGAGCATGAGCACACTCTGATAATTGACAATCAGAAATTAAATATTTTTGTGTCGAGAATTGATATTGCCTTAAATTATAAAAAACTTGACGGAGGATTCTATGAGCATATTCACCCCAAAGGTAAGATTTATTGTCATGAGCGACATACACACGAAATCCGACCCCGATTGTGCAGAGCTTCAAAGACTTAAAAAAGGACTTAAAGATGCGTATGACTACGCCGAAAAATGCGAATACGGCAAAATAGACGCGGCTTTCTTTGTCGGTGATTTTACAGACAACGGCAAGGAAGATGAAATGTTCAATTTTAAAGCGGTTATCGACGAATACATAAAGCCCGGAACCGACGTTACAATTTCTGTCGCGAGCCACGAAATAGGTAACAATAAAGACAGAGAGAATACGGTCAAAGCGCGTTTTAAAAGAATTTTCGGTATGCATTACGACGCGCATAAGATTATAAAGAGCTTCCATTTTATATCCGTTTCTACAACGGGCGGATGCCGTTTTAAAGAACCGCAGCTTGATTTTGCGAAAAAATCTCTTGAGGAAGCCGTAAAGGATTCACGCGAAGCGCCGATATTTTTCTTCCAGCATCCGCATATTTCGGGAACGGTTTACGGCAGTATAAATTGGGGAGAGGACGACCTTTACGCTCTTCTTATGAATTATCCGCAGATAATAGATTTTTCGGGACATTCCCACGCTCCGATAAACGACCCGAGAAGTATTCATCAGCAGCATTTTACGTCGCTCGGAACCGGCTCGCTCTCATATTTTGAGCTTGACGAGTTTGATAAGATTTACGGAACGGTTCCTCCCGATGCGGAAAACTGCGCTCAATTCCTCATTGTCGAAGCTGACGAAAACAACCGCGTAAGAGTTTTGCCGTTTGATATTTTAAGCGGAAAATTTTTCCCGTATACATGGAAAATCGACGCGCCGAGCGAGCCTTCGACGTTCGTTTATACCGATGAAAGATACAAAACAAGCGTAAGACCGCATTTTGCCGAAAACACGCCCATTGATATAACGACCGACGCAAACGGAGTGCAAATTACGTTCGGACAGGCGGAGATTTCCGAGGACAGGGTCAACGATTATAAGATAATTATAAGAAACGAAGAAAACAAAATCGTAAGACAATTATGCGTCTGGTCGGGATATTACCTTTACGATATGCCCGAAAAACTCTGCGTAACGGTAAACGGTCTGCCAAAGGGAAATTACAGCGTTGAAATTACGGCGTCGGGATTTTGGAAAAATCCCTCCGATAACACGCTTAAAGCTATGGCGTGTTTGCAATAGAGTGTGAACACACTCTAATCAGCGTGCCGAAAAACTTGTTGCAAAGAGTATAAAAGTTTCGGTCAAGCCTTTACAAAGGCTTGCAGGGGTCACGGGGACAGCGTCACCGTGTCGCGCTCCGCAGAGCGCGAAATCTCCTTTTGCCTTAATTCTATTTAAATCTAAGAGAAAATGAGCCGAATTATAACGATTTGCTCGAACAGCCTGCGATGAAAAAATTAATACCCGATTTATCGGGAAAAACAGTTCTTGATATCGGCTGCGGATATGGAAACAATTGTTTTGATTTTGTAAATTCGGGCGCGGAAAAAGCAGTAGGAATTGATTTATCCGAAAAGATGCTCGCGTTGGCAAAAGAAAAAAATAATCTGCCGGAAATAACATATATTCATATGAATATGGCCGATATAAAAAATATCGGCAGCCGTTTTGATTTTGTTTACAGCTCGCTTGTTTTTCATTATTCGGAGGATTTCAATAAGCTTGCGGACGATATATTTTCTGTTATGAAAAAAGGCGGAGAGCTTTTGTTTTCACAGGAACACCCTTTTGTAACCGCGTCCGATAACGGTTACATATATAATGAGGACGGCAAAGCGGAGGCGTATTCTGTTTCCGGCTATTCCGAAAGCGGCAAGAGAACCGCCAATTGGTTCGTTGACGGCGTAGAAAAATATCACCGCACGTTCAGCGATATAATAAACGCTTTGTGCGGCGCCGGATTTATAATAGAACATATATGCGAACCTACTCCGTCCGACGATGCCGTCAAAATCCGTCCCGGACTGATTAAGGAATTTATAAAGCCTACATTTCTTATAATAAAAGCAAAAAAACCGTAAAGAGTAGGACAATAACGCACAAATTTTGCGCGTAAGACGCACAGTCGGAGTTTTAGCAGGAGAAACCAAAAAAAGCGCGGAAATACACAGAGTATTCCCGCGTTGTTTTTTTGTCATTCTTACGAAAAATATCGGTGCAGATGCGCGGCAAAGGCGGTAGCCGCTAATTGTGCGGTATTGCCTTAATCGGCGTTTCCTTAATGCTTGTCGAAATCAGGCATTTGTTCAGTTGATATTATTTGTTAAATATCTTATCGGTATAACCGTTGCCGCCGAATATTTTCATCACGGCGTTATCCAGATTCGCGGTAAGTTTATTTAGGATTTTTACGAAAAAGCTTGTCGTTTTCGTCTTAGATGTAAGTCCCGTAACCGCAAGCGCGTCGTTGAGTTCAACTGTCATATCGTCCGCTTCCTTCGCGGAATCGGGAGTAAGAACGGTTTCTTTAAGCATCGCCGCCGCCTTTTCATAGACGGGCTTTACCGTGTTTATCTGTTCCTGAGTATACTTGCCGTCGGCGTTCTCAATTACGCTTTCGGCTTTATCCATAAGACCGTCGGGTCTTACGAGAGTTCTTGTGTTTCTGTTGTAGTTAAACTGAGGAAAAGCCTCGGAAGAATTGACATCGGTAATATTTTCGCTGACTATTCCCGCGAGGAGCTTTATGATTACGTCCGCTCTACCGACTTCATGGTGCTGACCGCAGAAGAACCATGTTGTTTCCGGGAAAAGGCAGGTCGAAGTATCAATTGATTTATCGGGAGAATTGCCGTTTTCAAGCGTTTCGCCGACAGGAGCGTAAGTCGCGCCGAGAGACGTTGAGTCAATGTCAATTATAGAATCGGAATTTGACGAGGCGGAGGAAGCCGCGATACCGAGGAAGCAGTAATCGCCTGTATCGTACTGTCTGCCGTAGCCGCTGACGCTGAAAACGTCAACGCCGTATGTGTCGTGAGCGTATTTTAGATTTTCTTTGAGATTAAGCCTTGCCTGCTGGAATCTGTCGGTCTTTGCGCGGACAGCGGCCATATCCTCACCGGAAAGATACTTTTCTGCAAGCTCGTCATATCTGTCCGACGGAACCATTGACCAGAACTGCGGACAGTTTACAAGAAGCGTATCAAGCAGACCGTCCATAGCCGCCGTAAGAATAGTGTAAAGCACATCTTTGGGAAGTATTCTGAGAGCGATATTTATAAGATGACCTACATATTCATCGGAGCCGGATTCGGCCATAATCGCAGGAATATAAGAACCGTAAAGGAATTCGTCGGATAGATTCCAGTTCCGCGCGTAGAAATCGGCGAATAAATCCGTACCGTCAAGGCAGGCGACTACGTTTACAATGTTGTTTATATCGGAAAAATCTCCGCCGCGTTCCACGACAAGGTCGCAGTACGCAGTCATAACAGTACCGCCGAGACTTATAGGAACGAGGTTTACTTTTTTGCAGCCTGTCTGTGTCTTTACAAGTTCAATGTAATCGAACAGGTTTTCGGCGGCCGTCATTGGATCGCCGATGAGCGGAAAAGTATAAAGATATGTATAAGCTTCGCCGTCAACGCCGTATGTCGCGCTTACTTCCTCTATAACGGGTTCCATGGGAAGTCTGTTGTAAAACCATTCTTTTGATTCCTTGTCATAACGCGATAATGGATATTCGTACTTATCAACAACAAGATTATTAACCGCGTTGCCCGTTTTATCGGAAGCCTGAACGTAGAAAAGGTCGCAAATCGTCTTGTAGACGCCGGACGCAAGTGTTTTATACGGTCTTTGCATTAACAGAGACGAAATAAGCGGAAGAGCAAGATTTTTCACTATCTTTGAAACAAGATTTGTAGAGTCGATTATAAGCAAACCGCCTTCGAGCTTGTTGCCGTCGCCGTCAAGAATCGGATTCCCGTTTTTATCGCAGTAAACGGAATTTGACTGGCTTATACCGGGGATTATGATTGTGGGGCATATTTCGCCGTTTGACGATGCGGGAATATCCGTTTGAACGTTCTCCGCCGGAGCGGCAAAACCGATTACGGAAAATACGCTGAACATCATTACTGCTGCGAGAAAAATACTCAGCGCTTTCTTGAATTTGAGTGACATTTTGTTCCCTCCGAATAAAAAACTGATAATATAATGTTAATATAACATATTATACCTTGGATTGCAAGCAAATTTTTATTTAAGGTGTGGCTAAACCGCGCATATTACAAGAAATCAAGAATAGAAAAAGGCAGTTCACGAGAATCAGAGGAACGATTC
>CANRNI010000021.1 GCA_947631945.1 uncultured Clostridia bacterium | reverse complement strand
TTTATCTCCAAATCAAGCTGAACTTTATTTTCTATAATTCCTCTTTTTTCTGTCTACTTTATTGACTATGATCCAATACGAAATCCGCTCTCGCCCTTTGTCGCTTCTTTTAATCGAGCCGTTTCCGCTTTGTAATCGTCAATGTCGATTTCTCCTTCGATGAATTGTATGCGGTACTGTTTCTTCAACGCTTCCATATCGGAACGTTCCTCAATCGCCTGTTCGATTTGAGCGATGCGTTCTTCCGTCAGTTCTCCGCTGTATTCGTTCATATACTCGCGGTAAACGGCTGCCGACTCTTCATCGGAATTGACGCGCTTGCTAAGTGCCGTACAGAACGAGATTGTTTCCGCTATCAGAAGTACAGCCAGAACAACAGCGAAATGACGCTTTATCATCAGCTTGCGGAGTTCGATTGCCAACGGTTTCATATCGGGTTCGCCTCCGTTCCGCCGACCGTTAAACGGTTTGATTTCGTAATTCTTTCCGTAATATCCGAATTGTAGGAATTATCGGAATTGATTAAATTATCGGAATGATTTGAATTATCGGAATTAACTGAGTTGTCGGAGTTATCGGAAATTTTTGAATTATCGAAATTATGAGATTTACGGACGTTGTTTGGATTGTTTATAAGACCTATGAACGCAACGAGGATTGTCATAAAGACCGCCGAAACCGTCAGCGTAACGGTTGAGCGGAATACGGGCGTTCCGAATATATCGGTAACGGCAAAGGACGAGTAAAGAGACCGACCCGTCAGCAGACGTATCGGATTGATGAGATTGACGTATTCAATGAATCCGCCGCTGTACGCGCTCATCGTCATTAAGCCGACGGTCATGACAAAATCAGCCGTAAACGCCATATAACTTTTTTTGAAAACAGATGAAAATAAACAGGCGAGCAGACCGAAGCAGAGAAATCCGAGCAATTTGACCGCGGCAAGCAACAGAACAAAAGCGCCGACGGAAACGGTCAGCGGGGAATAGGCGAACGCATCTATGCTGTAAATCGGATTGGTTATGCCTCGAAGTCTTGCGCACCACAGAAACATCAGAAAGTCGCACAAAAAGAAAGCAAGACAGACGGATATGATAAATACGGCGGCAGACGCAAGTTTGGCGTATGCCAGTCGCAGCCGTCCGCCCGCGGTGCTCCTTATCAGCGGAAGCATTCCCGATTCGCTTTCGCCCGCATAAAGAGATGACGTTGCAAGGAAAATAAGCATTAACAGCAGAAAGGACGAGAAATCGTAATTGAAATAAGTCGCATATGTTTCAACGTCATAATAACTGTCAATTGACCTTTCGGAATAAACGTCCGCGACAAGTTCCGACGTTTTGACAAGATACGTATTGCCTTTCTGTCTGTAAATTGCCGTTTGACGTTCGTTTTCTTTCAGCAGTTCGTCTATTTTCTCTTCGTATCGGTAAATTTTTTCAATTTTGTCATACTGACGGCTGACCATCATTCGGTCGCCCTCGGCGTTGATGTAGTATGACGGCAGAACGTCGCCGCTTTCCGCCGCATTGTTCAACTCTATCATATAGTCGGTTAATTTTTTAAGTTTTTCCGCCGTTATTTTGCCTTCGAGCGTTTCATAAAATTGCCATTCGGCTTCGGTCGTGTCGCGGTTGTACGGGTCGCGGAATCGGTCGTTCGAGCGATATATGTTGAATGCGTTGACAAACAACAGAAAGACGACGGCAAATAACAGTGTTTTTTTTGAAAAGAGTTTTTTCGTCTCATGGAAAAGCAGTGTATTCATTTCGTCACTTCTCCCGCATGATAGAGGAATACGTCTTCTAAATTCGGCGTTACCGATTTGGCTTCGGGATGATGTTTTTCGTCGGAAACGATACGCAGATAATACGTCTGTTCATCCCGAAAGACGTTGCTCACTCTGTGTTTTGTTATAAGCGGTTCAACGCTTTCGGCGTTTGCCGTCAGGAGCCAAACGAATCCGTCAATCTCACGGCAGAGGTTATCGGGCGTATCATTTCGGCAGACTTTACCCTCATGGAGCAGAATGACGCTGTTGGCGATATACTCTATATCCTGCACTATATGCGTCGCCAGAATCACCGTGCGATTGGCGGAAATTTCGGAAACAAGGTTGCGGAAACGGATGCGCTCCTTAGGGTCAAGACCTGCGGTCGGCTCGTCAAGAATCAAAATTTTGGGGTCATTGATGAGTGCCTGAGCGATGCCGATACGTTGGAGCATACCGCCCGAAAAAGCTCCGATTTTTGTTTTTTTGCTGTCATTCAGATTAACGAACGTCAGAAGCTCGTCTATTTTTTTTGCAAGTCCGTGTTTGACGCCTTTTAAGGCTGCGCAATATTTCAGGAACTCCTCCGCCGTGTAATTCCTGTAAAATTTTGCGGACTGCGGCATATAGCCGAGTACGTCCAAATAACCGGACCGTTTGTTTCTTATGTCCGTCCCGTTATACAAAACACAGCCGGCGGTCGGCGCAAGCGACGTGACCATAATATTGAGCAGCGTCGATTTCCCCGCGCCGTTTGCGCCTAACAGACCGTATATGCCGTTGCCCAGCGTCAGGCTAACGTTGTCAAGTGCCGTTTTCTTTCCGTAACGTTTCGTTACGTTCCGGATTTCTATATTCATCTTTTCCGATTAGCCTCCCCGTTCCTATTTAACATCGAGAACGTAAACGTCCGATCGTACAAAGGACACTGTGTCATATTTGGGCGAATCGTCCAACGTATAAGTTAAAATATAAACGGTGTTGCTTGACGGCAGCTTTGTAGTGTCGAGGGACAGCTTCAAATCCGTTGCTTGTTTTTTTCGATTGGAACATCGGCATAATATTTTCCGTCAAAAACAGGAATCGGTTCGCTGTTGATATACATACTGACACGCTGCATCGTTCCCTCTTTGCCTCCGCCGAGTGTGACCGTAAACGGAAAATTTTCTGTCTTTTCGGCACGGATTCTGTTTGTAGTCATTATATTATGAGAGTTGATATTACCGAAAACGAAATTTTCCCAAGAAATTTGGGATGAGAGGTCTTTGTAAATGAAACTCTTGCAGATTTCACCGGTATCGTTTCCCGTCCGAAACAATTCTTTAATATCCTTATTGTATTCGTTCACTTGCAAACCGGAAAAATTATCGCAAATCGAAGCGGACATATCGGAATCTTTGTTCATAATTAAATCCAATGCCGTATTAGCAATGAACCCCATTTGGATAGAGCTGCCATCGCTGTTGGGAGTGGTGTCTTTCGCCGACGGATTTTCGATCGTTGCATAGCAGAATTGGAGAACGTCGCCCGCCTTTCCGATGTTTGGTCTCATAGATACCTTTAAGAACAGCGAACCGTTGGTTGAATCGGAAATTTTTACTTTGTGCATCGGCGCGTAATCCGTCGTTACGCCGTCATATTCGAGCTTGATGTTTTGATAAACGCCGTTGAGAGTAAAACCGACGTTGTACTCGACTTCCTCTGAATTTGTGGCAAGCATATAATAGAAAACAAAGTCGCCGCCGTTATAAATATGCGGCTTATTTTTGTCCCATACGGTTGTCGGCGACTCATACAACGAAGCTCCGGAAGACGGCGCGCCTGTGATGGAGTGAACCACGTCCGCGACCGTCGTAGTCGATTCGACCGACGTTTGTGAAGAAGTCGGAACAGCTCCGGAAGAATCTCCATTATGTTGATTGCCGAATGCGGATAACACTCCGGAAATCGACGACTGCTCCTGACCGGCTCCGCCGTTAAAGAACGACGCCAGCAGCGATTCATTCTCCGTCGATTCTTCCTCTTTGTTTTTCTTTGAACAGCCGCACAAACACAGCGCGAATACCAATACGATTGCTGTTATTCGAGTGAATTTCATGATAACGCCTCCTTTTAAGCTATACCCTATCAAGGGCATATAATGCTCTTAAGGAAATACTGAATAAATCACACCTGACGGCTGAACGCGCATTTTGCCCCGATATTTTCCGTCATTTTTGCCAAAAGCTCCTTGAAATACGTCAGTATTCCTGCGTCACTTTTGTCAATCTGACGAAAAATCTCATGGAGCAATCTGCACATTCGATTTAATCAGTGTTTCCTTAATAGGGTAAATTCGGATAGATTATGCCTGTACTGTAATACTCGGGTAGGAAATGTATGTATTGATTCCATTAGTAGCACTTGACTCTGCGTCCACCAAAATATAATAAATAGTGAATTCACTCCTCGCTATATAGGACATATCTCCCTGTTTGTTTCCTGAACCCGTGTAACTCAAACCACTCAATGTTACGCCACTTGGCGTGTGGGTCTTTAAAGTAAAGTTCTTTGTATTATAACCGGAAACCGTAGAGATTGCGCCGAAAACGGCTTTTTTACTGTTCCAACCAATTTTCCTGCCATGGTGTCTGCTGCATAATTATAATCGCTCGCAGTCGATGTGGTTATATAACCGTCAATAGTTCCGATGTCGGTAAGGTCAATTTTGTCCGGAACATTTACTTGTTTATTTGGAACGATTATTGTTGTCGCAGATGATGTAAGCGACATAGATGTGAAAAATGCAAAAACAATCATTACTATTGCTATACTTTTTTTTAAAAAAACTTTTCTTTTCATGGGATAATCCTCCATTTTTTAATTGATTGACGACTTTTTTGCCATCTTTTATATGAATACCAAAGTGCGCACTTAAGTAAAACATATCCATAGACTTAACTTCCTGCAATGTGTCTCAAAGTGCCAACGGCGGAAAAATCATAGGATAACGCAGTTGGCATAGTCAAATGTGGCAGAAACGCAAAAGTTTATATTTTTAAAACAAGCCCCAATAAAACTCATAACGGAATCGGGAACTAAAATATATACTTATTATTTCATCTCAATCTTATACTATATTTGATGTGTTATCTATTTTCTGAGTTGAGAGAATATTTTTCTTAGCGTAATGAACACAAGTCACACGGTACTGGTAGCCGCTCGGAACGGTAACGGTTTTTGACAAATCATAGTAATTATAATCTACATATAAATCCGTATAGGTCAAATAATCGCTCCAAGAGGATGAGCTTGAGGCTCTGCGCTGGATTACAACTTCTTTAAATCCGCATTTAACTACAGTGTTTGAGCAATAAGTTTTTCCCGTAATAATAAGCGAGCTTCCGCTTTTTTGAACGGCGATTGCACGCTCGATTATTAACCCCGTCGCGCACGGCGAACGGCATTATTCGGATTATTTGCCAGAATACTGTCAAATTCCTCCTGCGTAAGCGTTATATCCTGCCAATCGGGCTGCGTTTCTCCATCCTCGGCAAAAACCGTAAGGTTTTGGCATAACATAACAATTGATAAGCAAACAATTAACATTGAATAAAGTATCTTTTTCATATGTACCATCCTTTATTTTAGTGAATTAGCAATTTCTACAGCAGTATAAATATCGCAGTTTCTTAATGTAATAATATAATCAGTATTATTATCCAAATAGCGTATTGATGTTTCATCATCGCTACCAAATATTATTACATCAAGACCGTTTATGTTGACCTGTTCAATGTGTTTAAACTCCGAGGATACCTGTCCCTCTCCTGCGACGGAAGATGTGATTTCATCATATCGTGTAATATGGATACTGCCATATATTTTTGATTCGGTATCTTCTATATCTATTGTTGTCGATGTAAAGCGATCACCCTCCTGAATAACAATGTCTCTTGAATAATTGTAATTTAATAGAGCTTTTGGTAGAATTACATATTCAAACCCCCGTTCTTCCAATTCTTTTATCAAATGCGAATTATTATCCGAATAATGATTCGCATTTGTACTTCCTTTACGTAAATCCATGTGAAAATAATCCGAATAAAATTGCACAATTTTGTCGGACACTTTGTTATGGGAAAATGCGGCGGAAACGGGAGCGGCAATCGCGATTAGCAACGTTATAATTGCGGCGACAGCCAATACCCTGCGCACTTTTATTCTGGTGTGTTTCTTTTCAGTACGGTCATGCTCCTGTTTATGTTTTTGCTCCTGTTCGGCATATCCCTTTTCAAGAATATCTATGCACAGGTCAACTAATTCTCCATCCATTTCATCTGGGTCTTTTTTCAATTCTTCTTCCATAAGACGATTTATTTCATCAAGAGGGAATGAAAAAGATGTAGCCATTAATGCTTTTATATATGTTTTTGTTTTCATCAAATCATCCTTCTATAATATAAGTTCACTTTTCATTGAGTTTGTGACACTTTTTTTTAAATTTTTTGAAAAAAATTTTTATAATGCTTTTTTCGCATTATTTTATCTGCTATTTTACGAAGATGCACACACAGTCGATGACACCTTTGCCTGACGGTAAACTCACTTATATGCAAAATATTGGCAATTTCTTTTGTTGTCAAGCCATCTTCAAAAAAATATTTCATAAGTGTTTTTTCTTTATCCTTTAATTTATCCTTACATACGCAATCCAGGTGCTCAAACAAAACGCAATCCTCAACTTCTTCAACACAATCGGTACCAGATGGCAGTGAAT
The DNA here is from genome assembly GCA_947631945.1 of uncultured Clostridia bacterium. Classification (GTDB taxonomy): domain Bacteria; phylum Bacillota; class Clostridia; order Oscillospirales; family Acutalibacteraceae; genus UBA1081. The sequence goes on along the minus strand of CANRNI010000021.1, from coordinate 37,813 downwards.
TCTCAAATGCCGTTAAGTCGCTCAATCTTTCTCTTGCCTTGTATGCGTCATTATATTTTTTTGCAATTCTGTTGTAAAGCGTTTTGTACAGCCATGTTTTTGGATTTTCAGGCGGACCGCTTTCATCAATCTTTTTACATAACGCTAAGAAAACTTCTGAAATAACATCGTCTATTTCGTCCGGCATACTTTGTAGTTTTATTCTACACATTGCCCACAAACGTGGTTCATATTGCTTCCACAACTCTTCGCATATCTTAGTGTCAATTGTTTCCACAGACTCATTACCTCCTAATGTTGTCTCTTAAAGCGGTTTTTAACGCCTGTATTGTGTTTATTATAACAACTCTTTCGTCTTTTGTACAGTCCGAAAGTAATTCTGTAACAATTTTTACGGAAGAATTTTTGTTATTTTTTAGACTACCTCATAGAAAAACATCAGAATCGCAGTCGAGGACATTTGCTATATCAATTAAAACGGGTAAGCTCAATTTTGTATTAGCATTTTCTATATTACTCATATGGGTAACAGAGATTCCTATTTTTTCCGCCAATTTTTCCTGTGTAAAATTGCGATTACATCTTTCTTGACGTATCCTTTTCCCAATATCCACATAATTTATATCCATAACTCGTAGTAGAATCGAAAACCAACGAAAGGTGTTTTTGCAAGGAATGCAAAAAATACTACACCATAGAACCAAAAACACGGGAATATTCCGAAGAGATTCGCCAACAAGCGATAAAAGCATATTATGCGGGAGCAAGCGGACGAGACGTCGGCAAAATATTCGGCTTTAATAAAGCAAACGTATATAATTGGATTAAAAAAAACGATTCGGAACACGAAGAGTAAATACCAAGTTTTGGAATTAGATGAATTATACTGGTTTGTAGGAAAAAAAGCAAAAACAGAAACACGGGAAAACGTCTATGTTATAACGATGGTAAGCCGTTTGCCGCGTCAAATCGTTGGTTTTGACGTGGCATTGGATAAGTTTACCCGAGCGAATTCAAAGAATTGTTGATAACGGTTCAAAAGCAGAATATTACTACACTGACGGCTATCTCGGATATGTTGATATTGTCTATCCCGGTAAACATATTCGTAATGTTCATGACAAAAGCGATGTTTGTGTATGATTGAAGCTGAGGTATGCTTTATCTGCTCCAATATCTCTATGACCGAGCATCTGGGAGATAGATGTAACAGGCACTTCGGCGACAGCGAGTTCTGTTTCAAATGCCCGTCGCAAGCTGTGAAACGATCGGTATTCAATCTTGTAAATGGATGCCAAACGACAATATTTATCAATCATATAATCTAGATAAAATTGCTCATATCCGCAATTATATCGGTCGGATAGATGATAGAAGTATTATACGGGAAATTACCAACGCGCTGAATATCAGTCTTGGATTATTGGGAGGAATCAAATGAACGAAGCATTGAGAAAAGAAATTACTTATCTTGCAATCTTTTCGTTATTAAAAAGACTGTACTTGAATAAGCAGATAACAAAAGAAGTATTTGACAAATTGAACAGAAAAAATGCGCAGGACAGAGAATTTTGAAAGTGGGCAGATCTCTTGTTCCATTTGTCAATAAGTTCCAACGCAATACCGAGCTTTACAAACTGACAATAACAAAGTTTGAAAATGTATAAAAACCGGCGGTTTGCGTTACTTTATGTTGAATAGTGTAATATAGATAAAAATATTCATGTAATTTAATGCGAATATTTATATAGAATTTGTTGATTTTTACATGAACATACGGTATAATATAAACGACTTCTGAAAAGGAGGGTCATTTATGTACCGAAAGATCATGACTTTTTTAGAAGCATGGAAAGAAAATGAACACCGCAAGCCGCTAATCTTGCAGGGAGCAAGACAGGTCGGCAAGACTTATTCCATTTTGGAGTTTGGGCGCACACACTATGAGAATGTGGCGTATTTCAACTTTGAAACCAATCCAAAGCTCTCGGAAACCTTTGATGAAAATATCAGCCCCGATTATCTGATCCCTATTCTGTCGCATATCGCAGGGCAAACCATTGTCAAGGAAAAAACGCTGATTGTCTTTGACGAGGTGCAGCTCTGCGAAAGGGCATTAACTTCTTTGAAGTATTTTTGCGAAGACGCTCCCGATTATCACATTATCGTGGCAGGCAGTCTTTTAGGCGTTGCGGTAAACCGTGCAAAGTTCTCTTTTCCCGTGGGCAAGGTTGATATGAAAACCCTTTACCCGATGGATATGGAGGAATTTATGCTTGCTCTGGGGGAGGACGCTCTGGTAGAGCAGATCAAAAAGTCCTTCCAGACCAACACGCCGATTCCTTCCGCTTTGCACGATGCGGCGATGCTGCTTTACCGGCAGTATCTTGTGGTGGGCGGTATGCCGGAGTGCGTCATGCAGTTTGCACAGACAAAGGATTATATCCTTATGCGTCACACACAGGACACCCTTCTGGCAAGCTATCGGGGCGATATGAGTAAGTACAACAACTTGAACGAGATTAAAAAGACACGGCTTGCCTATGACAACATCACCGTGCAGCTTTCCAAGAAGAATACCCGTTTTCAATATAAGCTGATCAAGAAGGGCGGTCGTGCTTCCGAATTTGAGAACGCTATCGAATGGCTTTGTCTGTCCGGCATTGTGTCGCAGGTGTTCAAAGTGGAACAGGTAAAAAAGCCTTTGGAAAACTATCGTGACATCGACGCTTTCAAGATCTATGTCTCCGATCTAGGTCTGCTTGCCGCCAAAAAGGATCTTGCCGCAAACGACGTCCTCTATATGGTGGAAGAACTCGGCGACTTTAAGGGCGGACTTGCGGAAAACTATGTGAATGTGCATCTCACCATCAACGGCTACCGAACCTATTATTGGGAGTCCGAGCGTGGTGCGGAAGTCGATTTTGTCATTCAGCGGGAGGGTAAGCTCATTCCCATTGAGGTCAAATCCGCCGACAACACAAGAGCCAAGAGCTTAAAGGTCTATATGGATGCCTACAAGCCCGAGTACGCCATCAAGCTCTCTGCAAAAAACTTTGGCTTTGAGGGCGGAAAAAAGACCGTTCCTCTCTATGCAGCATTTTGTATCTAAACCAATATAGCAAACGGTAACGCTCACTAATACAGTGGGCGTTATTTCGGGCATAGAATGAAAATATGCCCGAAACAAGAGCCAGGCAAGGGCTTGAGGGTGAAGATTTGCGTAAGCAAATACTACCGTACCTTGACCGGCTCTTTTTTTAAGAAAGTCAACCTATGAAAGATTAAAAGAAAATTATTTGTCTGACCGCCGCCGTGTGCCTGTTAGATGTGGCGGTATTTTGCAGCTTCAACATCTACCGACACTATTATTCTGCCCAAATGGAGCAGGAGAAAGCCTTTGATGATATGGCATATGTAATGGAAGAAGCGCAGAAACGGGCAACGGAACAGCTGGGGGATCGTTTTCAAATGAAATTTTGCATCGCTTCAACGTTCTGTCAAGGCTTTAAGGATAAAGATTTTCGCCGGAAAATACGATCCGTACCTTGACAGGTTGTTATATAGGACAATCACTGTCTCATATACTTATTGAGGACGAGGGAGGTGTTGGCTGTGCATAGAGAATTTGTTTATGTGGGTGCTCCCGTTCCGGATTTGGATGGGCAGGAATACGCAGCGTTCCTTTTGAACATTCAAAAGTCGATCCTCTTTTCTTTGGAGCAGAGAAAACTATTGACCCCTTCACAACGGGAACGCTGTTTGGTTGCGCTTGAAAATCAGTACAGTCAAAAAGAGAGGAATAACCGCCAGGCATAGCCGCTTGGCGGTTATACATATAGAGAAATGTGCAAATTTGAAATTCGCACATTTGACAGAACCACCGCCCTTATTTACAATAGAAATAATGGCAGCAGAGGTTGCCGGGAAAGGAGCATTGGAATGAACAAATACGAACTCTTAAACCAAGAGCGTAAATTCGTTGATAAGAAAAAACGAGTTGCAGCTTATTGCCGAGTTTCAACCGATAACGAGGATCAAGCAAACTCTTTTGAAAGTCAGCAGCGGTATTTCCGGCAATATATCGAGCGCAATCCCGATTGGGAGCTTTATGAGATATTTGCCGACGAGGGAATATCCGGCACGAACACCAAGAAGCGCAAAGAGTTTAACCGCATGATTGCCTGCGCTAAAAACGGGGATTTTGATTTGATTATCACAAAAGAGATCTCCCGCTTTGCCAGAAACACGCTCGACAGCATTTACTATACCCGTGACTTGAAAAAGCATGGTGTAGGTGTTATCTTTATGAATGACAACATCAACACGATGGACGGCGACGCAGAGCTGCGCCTTGCCATTATGTCCTCTATCGCACAGGAGGAAAGCCGAAAGACCTCGGAGCGTGTGAAGTGGGGGCAGAAACGCCAGATGGAACAAGGCGTCGTTTTCGGCAGGGATATGCTCGGTTACGATGTCCGTGGCGGCAAGATGTATATCAATGAAGAAGGGGCAAAAATCGTCCGCCTTATCTTTCATAAGTTTGTTGTTGAGGGAAAAGGCACTCATGTTATCGCCCGTGAGCTTCGGGAGGAAGGCATTGAACCTATGCGGGTAAAGGAATGGCAGAACACGGTTATTCTCCGCATTATCCGCAACGAAAAATACTGCGGCGATCTGGTACAGAAAAAGACTTATACGCCGGACTTCCTATCCCATGAGAAAAAATACAACCGTGGGCAGGAGGAATTCGTCATTATTAAGGATCACCATGAGCCAATCATTTCCCGTGAGCTGTTCGATGAAGCCAATCGAGTTTTAGATGAACGCTCTTTATCGCCGGAGGGGAAGGCGAAACACTCAAACCGCTATCCGTTCTCTGGAAAAATCAAATGCGGGTGCTGCGGCAATAGCTTCGTGGCAAGGTATAAGACACGCAAGGACGGAAGCCGATATAAGGCGTGGCGTTGTCTGGAAGCCGCCCGAAACGGCAGCCCGCATATAGATAAGGCGGGCAATCAAGTCGGTTGCACAGCTCCAAATATCCGAAACGAGGACGCTACGCATCTCATGTACCTCGTTACCAAAGACTTAAAATTCAACCGACAGAAAATCACGGATAACCTGCTTTCCGTTATCAAATCCATTATCGCTATGGATACCACAGGGTCGGATGTAGAAAAGCTGAAAGCGAAAATCAAAGCTATCGAGGAAAACCGAGCAAAGCTGATTGACCTCTATATGTCGAATGTCATAACCAAAGAGGAATTTGCAGACGCCAGAGCAAAGTACGACAGTGAAATTGCCGAGCTGCAATCGGTCATCGACAGCATTGATAAACAGCAGTCCATGATAAAGCAGCAGCAGGAGCTTATCAGAGAGATCAGCGATGCGATCAAAGAGATCGTCGGCGGCGTGGAATACGAAGATGAGTTTTACAAACGGATATTGGATAAGATGGTTGTGAATGACCGTGACAATATAGATGTGTACCTGCATTTACTTCCAATCAAGTGGAGCTATACGGTTGCAAAAGCGTCAAAAAAAGCGTTAGCCCCTAAAATGACGCATTTTAGGGGCTTCTCTACCGATATCGGTCAATAATCCCTTAAGCTCGCCGCCGGGCATAGAGTAACGCTGGGACAGATATCTTAATGAAGCGCTCATTTCGCCGTCGGGTCCGCCATACTGTGTAATAATTATTTTCGCGTATGCGGGGTTTGGATTTTTTATATTTACAGGGTATTGAAGTTTTTTCTCATATGTCCACATAATTCATCATGCTCCTCTTTCCCAAGGCCAGGGATCTTTCAGCCAGTCACAGTCTTCTCCTTCTGCGGGAGAGAGCGGACCGAATTTACACTCATATTCTTCTCTTAATTCCGCAGCTCTTGCCGAATGCTTCTCATGCATTTTAAGAGCCGCTTTATCAGCCGGATGTGTATCAAGGTATAAATGCAATTCCCATGCTGCGAATTGCTCCGCGCTCAGGCAATGCAAAAGCTTTGTCCGTTCATTCATGACGTACACCTTCCTCTGAAGGGCTTGTTAAGCTCCGTGAAAAGGGTGCCTTTGCAGAGAGCCTCTTCCGGAGTGAAGTGCGACAAATCGAGCTGAAACGGCGTATATGACATTGTTACCGTCATTACTTCGGGCAGAAATTCGCGTTCGCAGGCTGCCGTATTATTTCCCGAACAGCACGGTTTATTATTGCCGCAATTATTATTTGCGCAGTTATTCATTACTTTGCTCCTTATTATTTATTGAGGTATGTCCTCTAATTCATTATATTACCTTATACTTGTTTTGACACTAAAAACGGAAAAGCTTTATTTAAGGCAATACCGCACAATTAACGGCTAACGCCTTTGCCGCGCATATGCACCGAGATTTTCCGTCATTTTTGCCAAAAGCTCCCCCAATACGCCGGTATTCCCGCGTCACTTTTGTCAATCTGACGAAAAATCTCTCGGCACATCTGCACGACAATAATTATGCGGTATTGCCTTAAGTAAAAAACGAAAATAATCTATTTCCGTATATTTTTCTTTTTTACTGTTTACATTTTGACTTAATTGTATTATAATGTATAAGTTAAATTATACTTTTTTTCAGCGGAGGTTTTTCATTGGATAATTTTTCCGATAAAAGCGGCGTTTTTGTAAATCCGTCGGAGCTTGAAAGACAGAGAAAGTTCACCGAGCTTGTAAAAACAGTTTTGACCGCCCGTTTCGGAAACGAGCCTAAAGCTTTTGTACATACTTACGGCTGTCAGGGGAACGTTTCGGACAGCGAACGCATTAAGGGTCAGCTTCGTAATATGGGCTATACCTTTGTTTTATCGCCCGAGGAAGCGGATCTTGTGCTTTTTAACACCTGCGCCGTCCGCGAACACGCCGAGGACAGAGTTTTCGGCAACGTGGGAGCGCTGAAGCCCTTAAAAGAAAAAAAACGCGATATGATAATAGTTTTGTGCGGTTGTATGATGCAGCAGAAGCACATCTCGGAGCGTATAAAAAAGAGCTACCCCTATGTAAATCTCGTGTTCGGAACGTTCGCGGTTCACAAACTGCCCGAGATGCTCTATACGGTACTTTCACGCTCAAAAAGAGTTTTTGAAATAAGCGCGTCCGACGGGCTGATTGCGGAGGGACTTCCGACAGAACGCGATTCGGGAGCAAAAGCGTGGCTGCCTATTATGTACGGGTGCGATAATTTTTGCTCATACTGCGTGGTGCCGCTCGTTCGTGGGCGGGAAAGGAGCCGTCTGCCCGAGGATATCATAAACGAAGCAAAGGAGCTTATAGCGGGCGGAGCCAAAGAGATAACTCTGCTCGGTCAAAACGTTAATTCATATGGCAAAAATCCCGACTGCGGCGTAAATTTCGCCCGGCTTTTAAGGCGGATAAACGATATCGACGGCGATTTTATAATACGGTTTATGACGTCTCACCCAAAAGACTGCACGCATGAGCTTCTCGACGCTATGGCTGACTGCGAAAAAGTGGCAAAGCATCTTCATCTTCCCGTTCAATCGGGCTGCGACAGAATACTTAAAGAGATGAACAGAAAATATACGCGGGCCCAATATCTTGACCTTATAAGGTACGCGAGAGAAAAAATGCCCGATTTATCAATTACCGGCGACATAATCGTAGGCTTTCCGGGGGAAACTTATGAGGAGTTCCTTGAAACCGTCAGCCTTATAAAAGAGGTGCGGTACACCTCGCTTTTCACGTTTATTTATTCAAAACGCGAGGGAACAAAAGCCGCGAAAATGCCTGACCCCGTGCCTTACGCCGAAAAATCAAAATGGTTCAGGGAGCTTTGCGCCGTCCAAGAGGAAACGGCGGGCAAAAGAACCGCGTCAATGGTGGGAAAAATCTACCGCGTCCTTACTGAGCCGAATGAAACCGAGGGCAAGCTTACGGGAAGAACCGAGGGCAATATTACAATAGAATTTGACGGACCAAAAAAGCTTATAGGTCAATTCGTAAACGTAAGGGTAACGGACGCGCTCACATGGGTCTTATTCGGAGAGCTTGCGGAATAGTTAAGGCAATACCGCATAATTATTGTCGTGCAGATGTGCCGGAAGATTTTTCGTCAGATTGACAAAAGTGACGCAGGAATACTGACGTATTGGGGGAGCTTTTGGCAAAAATGACGGAAAATATCGGTACAGATGCGCGGCAAAGGCGGTAGCCGCTAATTGTGCGGTATTGCCTTAAAATTATACGCGATACGAATTGTAAATATTTTTTCGGCGCGCCGATATATATTTTTAAGATGTATTTTTATAAGGAGAAATTTTATGACAGTTATTGAACTTACAAGAGAATTGGGAAAAGCCATTCAGTCCGACGAAAGATATATAAAGCTTGCGGAGGCTAAAAAGCTTAACGACGGCGACAGTGAGCTTAACGCGCTCATAGGCAAGCTCAATCTTATACAGATGTCGTACCGACATGAAGCCGAAAACGGCGGCGACAAAAATAAAATGGACGAGTATGACAAGCAGTTCCAAGAGGTTTACGGCGAAGTAATGCTTAATGAAAACATGAAAAATTATGAGAACGCGAGACAGGACGTAGACGATATGATGAATTATATAATGCAGATTCTCTCATTATGCGTCAACGGCGAGGATCCCGAAACGTGCGAGCCAAAGTCTCAGGAAGAATGTACAGGAAGCTGCTCGACCTGCGGGGGCTGCGGATAAAAAACAAGAATATACGGCGTTCAACGCCGAACGCAGCATATAACCGAATTATGTGTTACACGGAAATAAAAAGAAAGGTAGTAAGTTAAAATGCCTCAGTACACGCCTATGATGCAGCAATATTTTAAGGTCAAGGAGCAATATCCCGACGCTGTTTTGTTTTACCGTCTGGGCGATTTTTACGAGATGTTTTTTGACGACGCGGATATAGCCTCGAGAGAGCTGGAGCTCGTTCTTACAAGCCGCGACTGCGGTATGCCGGAACGCGCCCCCATGTGCGGCGTACCTTATCACGCGGCCGAATCATATATTGCAAAGCTTATTTCAAAGGGCTACAAGGTAGCCGTGGCCGAACAGTTGGAGGAGCCTACGGCAGGAAAAATTGTCACCAGAGACGTAATAAGAGTGCATACGCCCGGTACGGTAATTGAAAGCAGTATGCTCGACGAGGGCAGGAACAATTACCTCGCCTGCGTTTACGCGGAAAAGGATAAAGCGGGATTATGCGCGGTTGACGTCTCGACCGGCAAGCTTTTCCTTTCCGTGTTTGACGGAAAGGACTTTGAAAATAAAACGGTAAACGGGCTCGCGCGTTATACTCCCTCGGAGATACTTATAAATTCGCGCGTTGCGGAAATGCGTCTGCTTAACGAATATATCACAAAAAGGCTCGTTCCTCTTGTAGAGGTAATAAAGGAGGACAAGCTCGATTACGCAAAATGCGCCGCGTTGACCGAAAAGCACTACGGCAAATCCGTTTCCGAACTCGGTCTTGGCGGCAGGGACGCCGCAGTAATCGCTTTGGGCGCAACGCTTGATTATCTTATCGACGTTCAGAAAACCGACGTGTCAAACCTTAACGAGCCGGAACTGTATAAAGAAGATACATACATGAATCTTGACGCGACGGCGAGAAGGAACCTCGAGCTTTGCGAAACTCAGCGCAGACGCGAAAAAAAAGGCTCGCTGCTCTGGACGCTCGACTATACAAAAACGCCCATGGGCAAAAGGCTTATACGTTCATGGATAGAACAGCCCCTTTTAAGCGTTCCGGCTATAATTTCAAGACAGAACGCCGTAAGAGAGCTTGTTGAAAACACGTCTCTCAGAGACGGGCTCGTTTCGCTCCTGACAGGCGCAAACGATATAGAAAGAATAATCGCAAGGGCGGTTTACGGCACAGCCAACGCGAAGGATTTAAAGGCTCTTTCGCAGACGCTTATGAAAATCCCTCCCATAAAGGACTGCCTTAAAGACTGCAAATCAAAAATGCTTTGTCAGCTTAACGAGGAGATGGACGCTCTTGAGGATATAAGCGGACTTATAGACTCCGCCATATGCGACGAGCCGCCGTTCTCGGTGCGCGAAGGGAACATGATAAAAAAAGGGTTCAATAAAGAGCTCGATTCGCTTCATGATTTGCTCTCGGGCGGAAAGGGCGTGCTTGCGGATATAGAAAAGCGCGAGCAGGCAAAAACACAGATAAAGAAGCTTAAAATCGGTTACAACCGGGTATTCGGATATTATATAGAAGTCCTGAACGCGTATAAGGAGCTTGTACCCGACGAATACATAAGAAAACAGACTCTTTCAAACTGCGAAAGATTTATAACTCCCGAGCTAAAGGAGCTTGAGGCAAAGGTTCTCGGAGCGCAGGAGCGCATAGTAAGCCTTGAATATGAAATTTTCACTCGGTTAAGGAACAAGGTTTCGGAAGCGCAGTACAGGCTTAAAAGGACGGCGGACGCCGCCGCCTCTCTCGACACTCTTTGCTCGTTTGCCTCGGCTGCCGTTGAGAACGGTTACGAATGTCCCGAGGTAGACAATTCGGACGTTATAATAATAAAAGACGGCAGACACCCCGTTGTTGAAAAGTTTTTAGACGGCGCGCCTTTCGTGCCGAACGATACTTCGCTCGACTGCGGCAAAAACAGAACGGCGATAATAACGGGACCGAATATGGCGGGTAAATCGACATATATGCGCCAGGTCGCCGTTATTGTCCTTATGGCTCAGATAGGCTCTTTCGTTCCGGCAAAGAGCGCGAGAATAGGCGTTGTGGATTCCATATTCACACGCGTGGGAGCCGCCGACGACCTTTCGGCGGGACAATCCACTTTCATGCTCGAAATGAGCGAGGTCGCGTCAATAATAAAGAACGCAACGTCCAAAAGCCTTATAATACTCGACGAAATAGGCAGAGGAACATCGACATACGACGGCATGAGCATAGCAAGGGCTGTTCTCGAATACGTCTCCGACAAAAAAAAGCTCGGCGCGAAGACTCTTTTCGCAACCCATTACCATGAGCTGACGTCGCTTGAAAACGAGACGGAAGGGATAAAAAACTACAACACCTCCGTAAAAAAACGCGGCGAAAATATAACGTTTTTAAGAAGGATAGTTCCGGGCTGCGCCGACGGCAGCTTCGGCGTGGAGGTCGCGTCCCTCGCGGGCGTTCCCAAAAGCATAGTATCAAGGGCAAGAGAGATTCTTAATGGACTTGAAAGCGGCGGAAACACGCAGACGGTCAGGACACAGCCGCCTGTTCCGAGTTCCGACAGCCAGATATCGTTTGAATCGGGAATAAACGATGAAATTGCCGAAGAAATAAAACGAATCGACGTCAACACGCTCTCGCCTATCGAGGCGCTTACAAAGCTTTATGAGCTTAAAAAGAAAATTGAGAGTTAAGGCGGCGCCGCGCGTCGCACAACAATAATCATACGGTATCGCATTAAAGGAAAGCGGTGATTCAGTGCCTAAAATAAATATCCTTCCGAAGCATTTGGCCGAGCTTATAGCGGCCGGAGAGGTTGTGGAAAGACCTTCGTCCGTCGTCAAAGAGCTGCTTGAAAACTCTATAGACGCGGGAAGCACCAAAATCACGGTTGAGATAAAAAACGGCGGAATAAGATACATAAGGATAACCGATAACGGCTGCGGTATAGCGAGAGAAGATATAGAAGCGGCGTTTATAAGCCACGCGACAAGTAAAATCAGCACGGAGAACGACCTCGACGCGATTTTCACTCTCGGCTTCAGAGGCGAGGCTCTCGCTTCCGTCGCCGCCGTTTCCCATGTTGAAACTCTTACAAAAACACCCTCCGAGGCAATAGGGACAAGATACGCTATATCGGGAGGAGTAAGAGAGGATATAGACGACGCGGGCTGTCCCGACGGCACTACGATTATAATACGCGATTTGTTTTACAACACTCCCGCGAGAATGAAATTTCTTAAAAAGGATTCGACGGAGGGCAGTTACGTTTCGGAAGTGATTGCAAAAATCGCTCTGTCGCACCCCGAAATCGGCATAACCTTTATAAAGGATAACCGGCGCGCTCTTTTTACTCCCGGAGACGGAGAACTTATTACCGTTATAAAAGAGGTCTACGGCAAAGAATTCGCGGCGGGGCTTATAGAAGCTTCGGGCGAAACCGAGGGCATAAAGGTGCGCGGTTATATATCGAAGCCCGTTTTTTCAAGGGCGAACAGAACCATGCAGCACACCTTTGTAAACGGCAGATACGTAAAAATCCCGGCCGCAGCTTCCGCTCTCGACAACGCTTACAAGAACAGCGTTATGACAGGCAAATACCCCGCCTGCATACTGTTTCTTGAAATAAATCCGTCCGCTGTTGACGTAAACGTGCATCCTGCGAAAACACAGGTCAGGTTTTCAAATGAAAAATCGGTTTACGACGCAATATATTTCGCAGCGGTGTCGGCTCTCAGAAACGGCGATACTCCCGTAAGAGTGGAAACACGCGCGAAAAGCAATTTTACTCCGTTTTCTTACGGAACGAAGTCCGGAAATGATAACGTAAGACAGCCAAATAAAATATCTCTCAGCATTTCTTATGACGAAGCGGATATAAACGAAAAAACTGTTATCAACGCGAACGCGGAAGCTCCTCCGCTTGAAAATATGTATAAGGGCATAAAACGCGATTTCAGCCAAAGCGGAAATGTGAAAAACATGGTTTTTCACCGACCTAAAGCGCCTTTTTTTCGTTCGGAGGCCGGCGATTACAGCGGAGACGTGCTCAATATGAGAAACGAAACCGACGAAAAAGCGGACGCGCATGACACGGAAGAAAATCGGGCGGTATATGAACGGAAGAAAATACGGGAAACGGAAAATTCCGAGAGCCGAACGGCACAGGAAAGTGTAACGTCGCAGGGCTTCGGGACAATAAAGGAAATCGGAGAAATAAAAAATACCGAAACAATACCGGAAAACGAAGCAATAAGGAAAAATCGGGAGATATCAGAAGATGACGAATCTCTGCTCGGACAATCGGATTTCAGAATATTGGGAGAGGTTTTCGGCACATACATACTTTTAGAGCAAAAAAAACAGCTCGTATTTATAGATAAACACGCGGCTCATGAACGTATAATATTTAACGAACTGAAAAACAGGGAAAGAAAAACGTATTCGCAGCTTTTGCTTTCTCCCGTAACGGTTACTCTTTCGGCTCGCGATTATGTAACGGTAATAGATAATCTTGAGCTTTTCAGAAAATCCGGCTACGGTATAGACGATTTCGGCGAAGGCACAGTCAGAGTGACTGAAACGCCCACGGAGCTTTCCGGTGAAGACGTGAACGAAATAGTTCTTGAAGCGGCGGACAGGCTTTCCAAAAACGCCAAGGAGCCTGAATCCGATAAGCTCGATTGGCTCTATCACTCCACCGCGTGCAGAGCCGCAGTAAAAGCCGGAGACGATATATCGCTTTCCGAAACCGAAAGCTTAGTGCGACGCGTACTTAACGATAAAAATATAAGGTACTGTCCTCACGGCAGACCCGTTATGTTTACAATGTCGGAATACGAAATAAAAAAGCTTTTCGGGAGAAACGGCTGATGGATAAAATAAAGGTTATAGCCGTAGTCGGCCCCACGGCTTCGGGCAAAACCTCGCTTGCGGTGTCGATAGCTCTCGCTGTCGGCGGAGAGGTCGTTTCGGCTGACTCCATGCAGATTTACAAAGGCATGGATATTGCCACGGCAAAGCCTTCTTTAGAGGAAATGCGCGCAGTACCGCATCATCTTATTGATTTTCTCGAACCCGACGAGACGTACAGCGTCGCGCAGTATGTAAACGACGCGGGCAAATGCATAGAAAATATAGCGGCAAGAGACAAAATCCCGATAGTCGCGGGCGGAACAGGGCTTTATGTGGATTCGCTTCTCAACGGCACAGACTTCGCTTTTGTGCCGGATAACAATGAAATTCGCGGTAAATTAAAGCTGAAAGCCGAAAAGGACGGATATGCCGCTCTGCTTGACGAGCTCCGCTCCGTTGACGCTGAAACCGCCTCATATCTTCATGAAAACAATAAAGGCAGAATTATAAGGGCTCTTGAAATATATTATCTAACAGGCAAAACGGCTTCGGAGCTTAGACGCAAATCACGCGAAAAAGAAACGCCTTACAACGCTCTGTACATATATATAGATTACCGCGACAGACAAAAGCTTTACGACAGAATAGAAAAACGCGTGGATATAATGCTCCGCTCGGGACTTCTTGAGGAAGCGAAAAAATATATCTCACTATCGGAAACGACCACGGCGAGACAGGCTATAGGCTACAAGGAGCTAAAGCCGTACTTCGATTCGGAAATAACCCTCGAGGAAGCCGTATCAAACCTAAAAAAAGAGACGCGTCATTACGCGAAGCGTCAGATGACGTGGTTCAGACGCAATAAAGATATGTTTAAGGTTTATCCCGACGAGGACCCCAATTTTACCGAAACGGCAATAAACAAAGCGAAAGAATTTTTAAGGCAATACCGCACAATTAGCGACTGACGCCTTTGCCGCAATCTTAGCGCTAATTATAATTAAAAGGTGAAAGTGTTGGATAAAACGGAAAAAACAAAAATAAACGGAAAAAAAACCGCTAAAATAGCGGCGGTATGCGTTATCGCCGTAATTATCGCGGTATATGCGGTATGCGGTATTTACGTCTCGAAAAACGGGGACAAAATAACAACCGAAATAGCCATAGCGGATACTGCCGAAAAAACGGTTGACGTCAAAATGTTTATAGTAAGAGACGAAAAAATAATATCCGCATCGGGCGCGAACATAGTATCCGCAGTAAAGGACGGAACGCGCGTCAGCGCTAACGATACGGTGGCCTATTCGTTTTCCGACCCCGAATCTGCGGGAAAGCTTATAAGAATGTCCCAGATAAGCGAACAGCTCGATTATTACAGCTCTCTTATAAGCCAATCGACCTCGGTAGCGAGCGACACCTCGTCATATGACAAAAAAATAACTGACAATACAACAGCTTTCGCGTCGCTTGTATCCTCCGGAAATTTCACTTCTCTTGAAAACACGAAGGACAAGCTCCGCGACGCGGTAACGTCCAAGCAGACGGCGACAGGCATAAAGCTTGATTTATCGGAAACGGTAAACGCTCTGCAAAGCGAGTATTCGTCTCTCGCGAGCGCGGTTTCGGGTTATTCCGAGATAAAATCCGGCGGAGCGGGATACTATATTTCGGGAACGGACGGTTATGAGGGCGTCCTCGATTATGCGTCCGTAGACGAATGGACTATAAGCGACGCGGAAAAAGCGTTCGTCGCGGTTCCGTCTGTAAAGCAGGGCGATATAGGCAGGATCGTTCACGGCTATTACTGGTACCTCGTATGCGTTGCGGATACGGCGGATATAAACAGTCTGAAAGAGGGCGCGAGAAAAACTGTTTCGCTGCCGGATTCCTCGGTAGGCGATTTTACGGCGCAGGTTTATTCTATCCGCTCTGACAGAGCCACCGGCAAATCGCTTGTAATATTCAGATGTATCCTTATGAACGAGGATTTCGCGTCTTTGAGAATCGAAAACGCGAAAATCAGCATAGAAAGTTATGAAGGATATCGGGTAAACAACAAAGCAATAAGAGTAAACGAGGATAACGAAACGGGCGTTTACGTCGTCAATGGCGGCGTAATGACGTTTAAAAAGGTCAAAATAGAATATTCCAATGACGAATACAGCATAGTAAGCAACCCGTATAAAGACGACGCTTCTAAAAAGCGTTCGTACATCAACCTGTACGACGAATATATAATAGACGGCAAAAACCTCAAAGAGGACAAGATTATAAAATAACCGCAAGAAAAAAGTTTTTTCTGATATTGTTTTTTTCTGATATTAATATATCAGAGCGTGTTCACACTACGGAAAGGGGAAATTGAAATGGAATTAACCGAAAAGGAATCAAAATTTAATCTGATAGAAGAAAATATAAAGCGCATACGCGAAAAAATCAGCGAAGCCGAGATAAAAAGCGGACGAAAGGAAGGAACAGTCCGCTTTATGGCTGTAACAAAGACGGTCGAGCCCGTTTATATAAATCACGCAATCGAACAGGGCATTAATCTTATAGGAGAAAACAAGGTACAGGAATTTTTATCAAAAAAAGACGAATTGAAGCTTGAAAACGTCGAAAAGCATCTTATAGGTCATTTGCAGTCCAATAAGGTAAGGAAGATAATTACCCAAGTCGATATGATACAGTCGGTTGACAGCGTTTCGGTCGCAAAGGAAATCGAGCGTCAGGCGGAGCTTAACGATATTGACGCGAATGTCCTTATTGAAATCAACGTCGGCGGAGAAGAATCAAAAACGGGAATGGATAAACAAAAATTTCTTGAGGAATTTGAGCAAATTGCCGAAATGAAAAGAATTTACGTAAAGGGACTTATGACAATTCCCCCGATTTGCGAAAAAAACTCCGATTTAAGAAAATTTTTTGATGAAATGTATAAACTGTTTCTTGACATTGGCGGCAAAAACAGAGATAATGTAAGTATGGATATTCTATCTATGGGAATGTCCCATGATTTTGAGGAGGCCGTATTATGCGGCTCGAATCTTGTAAGAATAGGCTCGGCTGTTTTCGGACCGAGGATTTATAACCGATAAAAAAACAATATATATTAATTACGGGAGGATAACGCCAGATATGGGAATATGGGAAAAGTTTAAAAATTATATGGACGCTCAGGAACCCGATTACGAAGAAGATGAATTGACGGACGAGGATTATGAGGAAGAGGAAGAAGTCCCGAAAAAACACAGAGCGTCCCAGGATAAAAGAAGCTCCGCGAGAACGAGAGACAGCGACTATAATCTTACGGCGTTTGAAAGGCCGTCGTCGGTATCGCAGACAAGACAGTCCTACAGAAGCGCGTCTCATTCAAGCAAGGTTGTGGATATCCACACTACCGCTAAGCTTCAGGTAGTTCTTACCAAGCCCGAAAAATTTTCGGACGCAAGGGAAATTGCCGATAATCTCAACGAAAAAAGAACCATTGTATTAAATCTTGAATCCACAAATAAAGACGAGGCGTTAAGGCTTCTCGATTTCCTGAGCGGCGTGGCTTACGCTAACGACGGCGAAATTAAAAAAATCGCGAAAAGCACGTTTATAATAACGCCTTACAATGTCGACGTAATGGGCGATTTGCTTTATGAACTTGAATCAAACGGCGTTTTCTTTGTATAAATTCTTTTTCCGAATATCCTAATAATTATAAATAATCTTATAATAATCTTTTAAATCATTATGAAAACGGAAGGTGGTATTTGTTATGACGTCCGAAGAAATATTAAATCATGAATTTGAATCGCTTTCAGACGACAGCTATTCCAAAGAAAGCGTAGACGCTTATTTGAAAGAGGTCGGAAAATCATACGACGAGCTTTTTAACGAGAATAAGGAAATTGTCAGAAGGCTTACGATTTTCGCGAAAAAGCTCGATGAATATAAGAGAAACGAAAGCTATATGACCGAAACTCTGCTCACGGCTCAGAAAACGGCCGCGCAGACTATTTCCGGCGCCGAATCGGTAGTTGCGAAAATGATTGAAGCCGCCAAAAACGAGGGCAAAAAAATAGTCAATGAGGCAAGAGAGCGTTCAAATGCGATTTACGCCGACAGAGATAAAATTATCGCAGACGCTCAAAAAATAGCCGACGAGCTGACTTTAAAGGCTCAAAGCGCATACGACGAAGCCAAGGCCGACGCCGAAATGCAGGCAAAATCAATAATAGACGACGCCAAGAGCGACCTTCAAAAGACCATAGACGAAATTAACGGCAGCGCGGACGCGGTAATAAAAGACGCGGAAACAGCCGGTGAGAAAATTATAGATGAAGCCAAGACAAAAGCCCAGGCAGAGGCGGATTCGATAATCGCGGAGGCAAACGCCATAAAAGCCGACGCGGAAAAAATAAAGGCTGAAGCGGAAAATTTCAAAAACGAATCGTTTGAGATGAAAAAACTCGCGGTTCTTTATAAAGACGAGATTCTCGCGAAAGCGAACGAGGACGCCGAAAAGAAAAGACAGGAGGCAAGCGCGTTCGCTCACTCCGTTACCTCCAAGGCTAAAGCGGCGGCGGCGGGAATCCTGCTCAAGGCTCAGGCAGACGTAAACAGAATCAATGATGAGCTTAATGAAAAAACGGCTGCGGTAAACGCCGCGTTTGACGAAACGCATAAGAGATACAACGCCGTAAGAGCGCTTGCGGACGAAATTTACGGAAAGCTTTCTTCTCAGCTATCCGATTTCGGCGCGTCATTCGCCGCCATTCCCGTTGAGGAAGAATTACCCGAAACAGAGCCTTTAAAAACAGACGAGGCTGCGTTCGTCACAGACAGCGCCGCTCTTAACGACGCTGTGGCAAAAGAGGATATAGAAGCGGTTCTTAAATGCTTCGGCATAAATTCCGAGGATATGCTGAAAGCGACCGAACAGCTTATCGCGGACGAAGCGGAAAGAATCAAAACTTCGGATAATGAGACTGCCGAATCGCGGGAGCAGGAAAAAACAGAAAATTCGGACGAAGAAGCTTCGGACAATGTTTTTGACGCGTCAAACGAAATTGCCGATAATTCGGACAATTCCGATACCGATGAAGCGGAAACCGCGAGCGAACCGAGCGTTCAAGAAAACATACAGGACGAAACGCAGGAAGAGGCGCGAAATGAAAACGTCCCCGAACCTGCAAAAGATTCCGAAAAATCAACAATTACAGAAAAAGTTTCTGAGACAGAAAATGAAGCTTCACACTCTGACGGCGATACTCGGAATGTTACCGACGGGAACGACGCGGAGTATTACGGCGCTCGGGAAAATGACGCTTTGTATTCCGAAAACCTTAATGACGACTCTATAGAGGACGAATTTAATTTTGACCTTAATTTTGACGACGCGGAAAGAATACCCGAAACGGGGGAAGCCGTGGATTACATAGAAATTGACGACGCAGGCGAAAGAAGCGAAAGCCGACAGAACGTTGAGGAAGACGTTGCCGCCGAAGATATAGGCATCGACGCCGATATGCTTTTCGGCGATGATAACTGGGAGGAAATATCCGATTTTTCTCAGGAGGACGAAGTAAAAGAATTTGTACCCGAGCTTCCCGATTCGGACGGTGAAAAACAGAGATTCATTTCGGAAGATGAGCAAGCGTTTGAAAAGCCTTCCGACAGTACGGCGGGACAGGATAATTACGAGGCCGCCACTCAGATGTTCGACGATGATTTTGAAATAGATTTCAGTATGTTTGAGGTTAACGAGGAAAAGAAAAAAGCCGAAGAAACAGAAAAAACCGAAAAATCGGGCAATACGTCAAGAGCATCGCGTAAAAAGAAGAAAAAGAAAAAATAATAAAAAATAATAACAAAAATTTTAAAAAATGCAAAAAAAGCAAAAAACCAAGAAAGATTATCTTATTTTTATCTTACAGTTGGCAGCCGCCGCCGTATTGGTGCTTATAGACAGATTCCTTAAAAATGCGGCAGCCGCGCATTTAAAAGACGGCGGCGACGTAATTCTTATTAAAAATTTAATATACCTCACATATGCCGAAAATACGGGAGCCGCTTTCAGCGCGTTTTCAAACTCTACGCTTTTGCTTTCAATAGTTACGCTGGCAGCGCTTGTTGCCGGAATATTATTCCTGTTTTTTGCGAAAATCGAAAGTAAGCTCTTAAACGTCGCGGCGGCGATGATTCTCGGCGGAGGAGCGGGTAATCTTACAGACCGTCTTATGAACGGTTACGTTGTGGATTATATAGGCACGCTTTTCATGAATTTTCCGATATATAACTTTGCGGATATACTTATAACAGTCGGCGTGGCAATAATATGCGCAAGACTTATTTACGATATTATTAAAGACGAAAAACGGAAAAAGCTCTCCGGCGGAGAAAACGGCGATGGAAATTCTTAAACTGACAGTTGATGCGGGCAGCGAGGGAGAGCGGCTCGATAAATTCATATCGGATAATTCCGAGCTTTCAAGAAGCGCGGCCGCAAGGCTTATTGAGGATAAAAAGGTTTCTGTCTCGGGGAAAACGCCGTCAAAGAGCATAAAACTTAAAGCCGGCGATATTGTAACCGCCGAGCTTTCCGAACCGCGCACGCTTGACGTCATGCCGGAGGATATTCCTCTCGATATAGTTTATGAGGATTCCGACCTTCTTATTGTAAACAAACCTAAAGGAATGGTGGTTCATCCCGCTCCCGGAAATTATTCGGGAACGCTTGTGAACGCTCTTTTGAGCCACTGCGGAGACAGTCTTTCGGGCATCAACGGCGTTATAAGACCGGGCATAGTGCATCGTATAGATAAGGACACAAGCGGTTTGCTTATTGTCGCCAAAAATGATATATCCCATAATTTTCTCGCTTCTCAGATACAATCGCACTCGTTTAAAAGGGAGTATGTGGCTGTTGCAGTCGGCAATTTCAAAGAGGATAGCGGCACAATAGACAAGCCCATAGGAAGAAGCGAACGCGACAGAAAAAAGCAGGCTGTAGATGGTATAAACGCGAGGAACGCCGTTACGCATTACGAGGTTTTGGAGCGTTACAAGGGCTTTTGCCTGTGCCGTTTCACGCTCGAAACGGGAAGAACGCATCAAATAAGAGTACATACGGCGTTTTTAGGCCATCCCGTGGCCGGCGATACGGTCTACGGAGATTCAAAGCACACCTACGGTCTTGAGGGACAGTGTCTGCACGCTAAAACAATAGGATTTATACATCCGGCAAACGGAGAGTATATGGAATTCACCTCCGATTTGCCGGAGTATTTTGTACAGTTTTTAAATAAGATAAAAAAATTATAAAGGCAATACCGCACAATTAGCGGCTAACGCCTTTGCCGCGCATCTGCACCGAGATTTTCCGTCATTTTTGCCAAAAGTTCCTTAAAATACGTCAGTATTCCTGCGTCACTTTTGTCAATCTGACGAAAAATCTTTCGGCCCATCTGCACGACAATAATTATGCGGTATTGCCTAAAAAAGGATGAAACAATGGACTGGCGAAAAATTTATAAAGAAAAACTCGTATCGGCGGAAGACGCGATAAAAAACATTCATGACGGCGATACCGTGGTTACTTCATTCGGCTGCGCGGAGCCTATCGGCATCGAGCGCGTCATGACCGAGAATTACAAGAATTTTAAAGACGTTGAAATAACAAATATGCTTTTAATAGGTGAAACGCCTTGGATAAAGAATGAGTATAAAGGGCATTTCCGATACCATTCCTTTTTCGCCTCCGCTTCAAGCAGGGCGGCTATATCCGACGGTACCGCCGATTTTACTACCTGTTTTTTCTATGAAATTCCGTCAGTACTCAGAAGCGTTGTAAAGCCCAGAGTATCAATAGTATCGGTTTGTCCGCCAGACGAAAACGGCTATGTGTCGCTCGGCACAAACGTGGATTATATAGAGAGTACCCTTGAATACTGCGAGGTAAAGATAGCGCAGGTAAATAAATATATTCCGAGAACTCACGGGAAAGCCATAAAGCATATTTCCGATTTCGATTATTTTGTGGAAATAGACGAGCCTTTGCCGGAGGTTCCGTCCGTCCGAATTTCAGACGTTGAAAAGGCTATAGGCAAATACTGCGCGTCTCTTATAAACGACGGCGACTGTATCCAGCTCGGCATAGGAGGGATTCCAAACGCTATATGCGAGGAACTCAAGGATAAAAAAGATATAGGACTTCACTCGGAAATGGTCGGCGACGGCGTTGTTGACCTGATAAAGAACGGCATTATAAACAATTCAAAAAAGCAGACGCACACGGGAAAGAGCGTGATAGGCTTCGCGTTTGGGACTAAAAAGCTTTTTGATTTTATGAACGACAATCCGCTTATAGAAATGCACCCCATCGAATACATAAATTACCCGCCTGTTATAGCCGAAAACGACAATATGGTATCAATTAATTCCTGCCTGCAGATTGATTTGCAGGGGCAGGTCGTATCCGATACCATAGGCGACAAACAGTTTTCCGGCGTCGGCGGTCAGGTTGACTTTGTGAGAGGCTCCACAATGAGCAGAGGCGGAAAATCGGTAATAGCGATGCCCTCAACCGCTAAGGGCGGAACCGTTTCGAGAATCGTCGCGTCGATAACTCCGAACTCGGCTGTCACCACTTCGAGAAACGATGTGAATTACGTTGTTACGGAATACGGTATCGCGCGTCTAAAAGGACAGACTATGAAAAACAGAGCAAGAGCGCTTATTAAAATAGCTCATCCCGATTTCAGGGAGGAGCTTTGCGAGATTTTTGAAAAACGCTTTGGTGAAAAGGCTTTCTGTGAGGAAGGTATTACCCAATAATTTAAGGAAGCACTGATTAAATCGAACGTGCAGATTGCGTCATGAGATTTTTCGTCAGATTGACAAAAGTGACGCAGGAATACTGACGTATTTCAAGGAGCTTTTGGCAAAAATGACGGAAAATCTCGGCGCAAGATGTGCGTTCAGCCGTCAGGCGTGATTTATTCAGTGGTTCCTTAATAGTTTAGGCGTGTCTGCAAAAGACAGTATGCGGCGTAAATTTAGCAAAAAAACGTGTATCGTACTTGTATAAACACGCCCTAAGACGGAGGAAAACTCAGATGTCGATTGAAAGAGTAAGAAAGTATTTTGAAGAAAAAGGAATCGCCGACAAAATACGCGAATTTGACGTTTCAAGCGCTACCGTAGAGCTTGCTGCGCAGGCTCTCGGATGCGAAGGATGCAGAATCGCGAAAACACTATCGTTTCACGTCGGAGAAAGAGTTATACTTGTAGTCGCGGCGGGAGACGCTAAAATCGACAACCGTAAATATAAAGAGGAATTTGGAGTAAAGGCGAAAATGCTCTCTTTTGACGAGGCGGAGCCGCTTATAGGTCACGCTATCGGAGGCGTTTGTCCGTTCGCGGTAAACGACGGTGTCGAGGTTTATCTCGATGTATCGCTGAAGAGATTCGATACTGTTTTCCCTGCCTGCGGCAGCTCAAACAGCGCCGCAGAGCTCACGATAGACGAGCTTCGGGAGCTTTCGGGATATATAAAATGGGTGGACGTATGCAAGATTTGAGTAGCTGCCGACTAAGGCATTTCTGCATAAGTACGGTACACGTCTTTTCGGTCAGAGTGTGAACACACTCTAAATTCCCGCCGTACTGTCTTGCGTATACGCACCATAACGAAAAAAATACAGATAAAGGGAACAATTTTTATGTTTTATGAAAACTGGTTTTCGTATTTAAAGGACGGCGTAAAGCTTAAAGACGCTGTAATTCCCGGTTCTCATAACGCCGGAACATACAAAATGATACCGTTCGCGAAGTGCCAGAGCGGCAGTCTTTACGAGCAGTATAAATTCGGCGTAAGATATTTTGACACACGTTTCCATATGGGACTAAACGGAAAGGCCGTATTTGAGCACGGAATAATAAGCGGTTCTCCCTTTGAGGAAGGGCTTGCCGATATACGGCGTATGCTTCAAAACAACGATTCCGAATTTATGATTTTCGCGCTCCATTATCCGAAAGAAGAATATCTTATAGGAAAAATAGGCAGAAAGTACAAGCGCGATTTTGATTACATCAATGATTTGTTTGAAAAATATATAGAACCGTCAAAATACGCGCTTACCGATTTTGACGATATCTCAAAATTAACGCTGGGCGATATAAGAAATTCGGGAAAAAGATATCTTCTCGCCTTTGACGATATCGGTATTTCCCGCGCCGTGGGCGGAGCGGTTTTTGCTCCATGGCGTTCCGACTGGCACGGAATGAAAATACATAAATTTTTTGACGCCACTTTGAAATTCTTTGAGGACGCTCCCGAAAACGCGCTTTTCTGCTATCAAACACAGAGAACGCCCGGCGTGGATACGGAGGAGGGTCTGAAAAATCCGATAACTCTCGAAAGAAACGTCAAAATGAATTTTTACCGTCTTACGGAAAGAATCGCAAATGAAAACGGGCTGTTATCAAAGGTAAACATAATTTCAGGCGATTTTATGACCGACAGCCACACCAAAATTAATCATATATTAAAGCTCAATCTTATTAAAAACAACGTTAAGCCGGAATTTGAAAAACTGTTTTATGAAAATGTAAAAGTATAGGCGGCACCGCACAAATTAGCGGCAAAGACGGTAGTCGTTAATTGTGCGGTATTGCCTTAATTTCAGAGAATCTGTTTTTATCCCTTTGCTTTATATTCCGAAAAATCGCTGAAGGAAATATTCATATCAACATACGCGTCAATGCCGTCTACCCTCCCCTTGTCGGAATACTGCCATATGTTGTAGTTGTAATAGAATGACGGCGATTTTTTTTCATGCTGCGCATACCAGAACCGATAATCCTTTATACTGTCAAGGTTATATTTCGCGTAACCGTACGATAAATTAAAATACACCGCCGGAATATATCCGGCTTCTTTTATTTCCTCGCAAAACGCAACCGCGCACTGCGTTATTTCGTCGCCAGTCATATCGTCGGTTCTCATATTTTTTCCCGGTTCGTTTTCCCAATCGAAAAATACGGGATAATCCAATTCTTCATCTATATCGCCGAGCTTTTCTATAACATAGTCGGCCTCCTCCAAAGCTTCGTCAACGTTCAGAGCCTGCGAAAAGAAATATACACCGACGTTAAGTCCCGCGTCCTTTGCTTTTTTTATATTTTCTTCGCACATATCATCATCGTAAATCTCGCCGCCGATGCCGTAACCCCTGAGACCTATTCTTATTATCGCGAAATCAATTCCGTCATCTTTTACCTTTTCCCAGTCTATTTTTCCCTGATGCGAGGATACGTCAACACCTGTCGTATATTTTACCGAAGAATCATTATATTCGATTCTGCCGTATTCGTTCATCACAAAGGCTTCCTCGGCGTAAGCGCTTGCCGGTATATCGGGATAATAAGGCACGTTGCCGTCCATAAAAAGAGTAGGACGCTCCATAGTCGTGATTTCTCTGTTTGGAGTTTTACCGCCGTTTGACAAGCCAATGAACATAACAGCCAAGACCGCGAGAGCGATTATCGACGCGGCGGCTATGTAGTACGGTATAAATTTTTTATTCTTTAAATCCATAACAGTTTTTCACACGCGCAGAATTTTTTGCGTAACTCTCCTTTCAAATTTTACTGTCTCAATCTACTGCCGCAAAAAATAACACTATCAGCCATTTTGCATGGGTAAAAATTCAACCTTTAATTTCATTCCCATTCCGGCGGCAAGACGTTGCAATGTGCGTAATGAAGGATTGGCAACGCCGTTTTCAAGCTTGCTGATATCACCCTGTGCAATTCCTGTTTTTTCAGACAGCTCTTTCTGCGTAAGACCTGAATTTTTTCTTGCGTCTATCATAGCCTGAATTATGGCAAATTCAGGTTCCAATGCATCGTATTCCCTTTTAAAATCGGGGTTTTTCATTTTTTCGTTTAACGCGTCTTGAAGTGTCCTCATTGATTAAAATTCTCCCTTTCAATATATTCTTTACGAAATTTTTTAGCTTTATCAATTTCAGATTTTGGAGTTTTTTGCGATTTTTTAACAAATCCGTTTGTGATAATAACACGCTGCTCAATAAAGAAAAAATATAAAACGCGGGAAATATCCGAACCGACTTTTGCCCTAAGCTCAAATATACCGTCATCAATATGTTTTGAATACGGCTCCCTTAATTCAGGTCCGTTTTCCGATATCATAGTGAGCAGTCGGTAAATCTTAGCAGCCATTTTATTGTCAAGTGTATTAATAAACTCCTCGGCAGGAATATCTCCGTTTTCTTTTTCAAAAAATATAACCTGATATTTCGCCATGCGCATACGACCTTTTTGTTTCGTATAGTCTCATCTATATTATATAGGATATATCCAATATTGTCAATCGTATTTTCAATGGTTTTATTAATATCTTTATTGACACTACGGAAATATTTGTATATAATTAAAATTATAATAATTCTTTTAATTTTTTACGATAAATTTTTGGAGGCGTTCTGTTATGAACAACAAAAAAATTCTTGCTGTAATTCTTTCGGTGCTGGCGATAGTATGCGTTTTCGCGGCTCTTGCGTTCAGCGGAATTATAAATTTTGACAAAACAAAGAATGAGGAGTCAACCGCTCCCGAAGGTAATTATTCGCAGTCCGACGCGTATAAAAACGATATGAAAGCGAGTATAGAATCGGATTCGCCTTATCTTGAAACAAATATCGACGGGTTATACTACACAATGTCAAAGGACGGCAGCGTAGGATTTTATAAACTTGAAAACAATGCTTTTGTTTCCGTTGAGCCGACAGGTACTTATACGGCATCAGTAAATATGAGTGAGGAAGATATATCCGCCGATATAACGTATTACAACGACAACGGAAAAATCGCCGGATACGGTCTTTATACGGGAGAAAGTGGGAAGTTCAATCTTTATCCTTACGCGTTTTTCCGTCTGACAAACTACGGCGGCGAATTTGACGGCAGAAGCTCCAAGAGCTGTCTGCTTCTTGTAGATACAACAGAAGATGATTTTTACAGCAACAGCAAGGTATTTGAAGAATCATTTATATTCACTTACTCAAATTCATCGGCGTCAAGAACGCTTTCGGAGGAAAGCCGCACCGTAGGAATAAACGGCGCGAAGCGTCAGGATTATTTTATGTTTAACGACTGCGTTATTGATAACTCGACCAATCATTATCTGTTCTTCTCCGGCAGACAGTATTCGGAGGAGGACGAAAGAGTTGATTTGTACAGAAGCGGCGGAAGCGGCAACAACACCGATAATATAAGGCTTGCTCACGACGTTATAGGTTACTGGATAGGAGATTCCGAAGACGATATTATGTATGTTTCCGTTGACGAAAACGAAAACGTCATAGTCAATAAATTTGACAGGGACAGCGAGGATTATGAAACCGTAAAAACGTTTGAGGGAGTTAAACGCGAAGATATTCTCGTTGACAACGGATATATTTATATAATCGGTTCAAATACCGTATATTCTATACTCAGCGATACCGAAATAAAGCTCGCGTATAATAGCGCATCGTCCTTTAAGGCGGATATGTTCAAAGCGAACGGCGATACTTTTATAGTAAGAGGATATCTTGACAGCTACCTTCCCGCGGTAATTTCCGCTAAAACTGCCGACGGTTCCGTTATTAAAGCATATGTAAACGATATTTTCAGAAATATTGTAAATCCGATTATAACAGACGGCGGAAATATACTTTTTTCTGCGGAAAACAACGGTAAATTTACAACGTATATTTTTTGATTGAACGCAGTATACAGCTATATTGACATAAATACCGATTATCGAATAACAATTTACAATTGTACTTTGTCAATTGTAAATTACTAAGGCAATACCGCACAATTAACGGCTACCGCCTTTGCCGCGCATCTGCACCGAGATTTTCCGTCATTTTTGCCAAAAACTCCCCCAATACGTCAGTATTCCTGCGTCATTTTTGTCAATCTGACGAAAAATCTCTTGGCACATCTGCACGACAATAATTATGCGGTATTGCCATAAAAAAGAAAGGTTGTCTATAATTATGAAAAAAATTACCGCTTTATTCCTCTCGGTGCTTATGATTTTTTCATTTTCCGTTTCGTCGCTTGCATCTGACGATATCAATAGTTATCCCGTTATCATAGTCCCGGGCTACAGCGCCTCGGCGCTTAAATTAAATAACGGGGACGGAACGTACACTCAGGTCTGGGGCCTTGATTTCAACGACGTTTTCAAAAGAGTTGAAGAACACGCTCTCGATATAGCCGTGGGAGCGGGCAAAATGACTGCGGGCGATTACGAATATCTCGCAAAGGTCGTAGGCGACGAGCTTCTTGATTTATGCGATGTTATATCCTGCAATCCCGACGGTTCATCAAAATATGACGTGGACGTTCTTGTGCCGAATACAGCCGAAGCCTGCCGCTGGTCGAACCTTGACGACGGTTTCAAAAGCGAAAAAGAAGTCATGGCGTACATTCAGCAGTATGTTCCCGACGATATGATTTATAACTTCAACTGTGATTTCAGAATGGGCGCGGCGGAGAATGCGGAGCGCCTTAACGAGCTTATTCTCGATATCGTAAACACAACAGACTGCGGAAAAGTAAACATTATGGCTATAAGCCACGGCGGCCAGGTTACGGGAACGTATCTCAGTATGTTCGGCACGCTCGGCTATGTAAACAACGCGGTAATGTGTATGCCGGCTATGGGCGGTGCGGCTCTCGCTTATGATGTTCTCAGCGGCAATCTCGCTTTTGACGAAAAAACTCTCGTTAATTTCCTCGAGTACGGTTTTGAGCTTGAAACCGATTATCATTGGCTCGTCGAAGCGCAGGAGCTCGGTTTTCTCGATGATTTTCTTGCGGCGCTCGTGCCTTACGTTCATGCTGTGCTGGGATACTGGGGCAGCATATGGGATTTTATCCCGCTTGATTATTTTGACGAAACCGTTAAGCTTTTAGACCCGATAGAAAGCAAACCGCTTATTGAACAGACCACGGCCTATCACAACACTATAATGAAAAACTACGGCGTAAACCTTAATAAAGCAAAAGAAGCCGGAGTTAATATATCCATTTTAGCCGGTACGGGTATGCCGTCGGTTACGGGACTTCAGGAAAATTCCGACGCTATAATCAGGACGAAAGATACCACGGGAGCGGAGTGCGCGCCCTACGGCAAACGTTTTTCTGACGGATATAAAACGCTTAACACGTCATGCGGCGACGCGGCGCATAATCATTTGTCGCCGTCAATGGAAATAGACGCTTCATGCGCATGGCTTCCGGAAAACACATGGTATGTGGACGGACTTTTCCACGGCATGGAGCTTTACGACAGCTATACTATGGATTTTGTCGTCCGCCAGCTTCTTTCCGAAAACCCGATGAAAAGCGTTCACGATGATGAAGCGTATCCGCAGTTCCACGCCGCGTCAAGCCGTTCGGGAGCAATCCACGCTAAATTCGATAAGAGCACCGAGGGTTATATATCCTCCGACGACGGCGCGATTATCATTAAAAATACAACTCTTGAATCCGATATAAACGTTTACGCCGTAAAAGCGCAGGGGATTGACGTTGCGTTCGAGAAATTCGACGTTAAAACGATAAAGGCCGGAAAGAGCATAAAGATAAAGTTTACGGGCGAAATTCCTGATGAGAGCCTTACAAGAGCCGCCGTCACGGTTTATTATATTGAGTGCGGCTCGCTTACTCCCGTCGGAAGCAGAACCTTCGACTTTACGGTTATGAACGGGGACGCGGCAGAATATGACGCGGCAAAACCCTATACCGACGCGGATTTTCCCGCAATCACTTTCGACGCTCCGGATAATATCAAGGATTCGCCCTTCGCGTCTCTTATCAGCGCGTTCAGAACGCTGATTATAAAAACGTTGAAATATATAATCGGCATAGTTCAGATTTTCGCGTCATTGGGAAAATAAAAAAATATAATCGGGAAACAGCGAAAAACCCGCAGAAAGGAATTTACAATGAGAAAAATAACGCTCGGTTCAACCGGTATGGAGGTTCCGGCTGTCGCGGTCGGTTTTTGGAGACTTAACAGAAAAACAGACGTAAAAACCGCCGAAAAATTTATAAAAACCGCCATGGAAAACGGCGCAAACTTTTTTGACCACGCCGATATCTACGGCGGCGGAGAAGCGGAAAAGATTTTCGCGGAGGCGGTGGGAATGACGCCTTCAGTGAGAGAAAAAATGTTTATACAGACTAAATGTGCGATAGTCCCGGGCAAGCGTTTTGATTTTTCAAAAGAGCATATAATAAAAAGCGCGGAAGGCAGCCTTAAAAGGCTGAATACGGAATATATAGACGTTTTACTGCTCCACAGACCCGATACCATGATGGAACCCGACGAGGTCAGCGAAGCCTTCGACGAGCTGAAATCGAGCGGTAAGGTGCGTCATTTCGGCGTTTCAAATGAGAATATATGGCAGATGGAATATCTCAGAAGAAATCTTAACGTCCCGATTTCGGTAAACCAAATGCAGCTGAGCATAGCTCACTGTCCGATGATACAGTCGGGGCTTAACGTCAATATGTTCAATGACTCGGCTGTCGAGCGCGGAAGCGGAATAATAGAATACTGCCGCATGAATAATATAACCATGCAGGCATGGTCGCCTCTGCAATACGGCTTCGGTGAAGGCAGCTTTATAGACAGTCCTAAATATCCCGAGCTTAATGCAAAGCTTAAAGAACTCGCAGAAAAATATTCCGTTTCAAAAGCCGCGATAGCTTTATCATGGATAGCGAGCCATCCTGCCGGTATCCAGCCCATTACCGGCACGCTCAAAAAAGAAAGACTTGCCGATTGCCTAAAAGCCGCCGACATAGTCCTTGACAGAGACGAGTGGTACTCCGTATATATGAGTGCCGGAAATATTCTTCCATAGAGTGTGAACACGCTCTGATTGACAGCCGGGCATTTCAGTAATGCACGGCGAATAAAGCGAAAAAGCCGCCTTGACCGACAAAAAGCCCCGTTTTTGGCCGAATTGCCGATTTTGCTCGGCTATAATATGCAGGGATGTTGTTAAAATGCAGAGAAAAAAGCTTATCGCTGTAAGAATCGTTCTTATAGTTTTGACCGTCGCGGTAATGAGCGTCATTTTTATGCTCTCGGCGGATACCGCAGATGAATCCAATGAAAAAAGCGTTATTATATCGGATACTATCGTCTACAAAATTCTTTCACGGCTTAATCTTACCGAGGAACAGCTTGAAAAGACCGCGAACGCTGTATTTGTAATCGTGCGCAAAGCGGCTCATTTTACGGAATATGCCGGATTGGGATTTTTGCTTGCGTCGGTCTGTGTATCTTTTTACCGTAAACGGTTGTTTACAGTTCTTTTTTCACAGATAACGGGGTCGCTGTATGCTGTTTCGGACGAGGTTCACCAGTATTTTGTTCCCGGCAGAAGCTGTCAGGCGGGCGATGTGCTTATAGATTCCTGCGGGGTATTTTTCGGAGCGGTATTTTTACTGTTTTTATGCTTTTTGTATTTCAAAATAAAGAACAAAAAACAACGCAAAATTGACAATTAAATTAAAGGGATTTCGTGCTCTGCGGAGCGCGACACGGTGACGCCGTCCCCGTGACCCCTGCAAGCCTTTGTAAAGGCTTGACCGAAACTTTTATAAAAGCTCGTAATCAGGAAAACACTGAATAAATCACGCCTGACGGCTGAACGCACATCTTGCGCCGAGATTTCCCGTCATTTTTGCCAAAAGCTCCTTGAAATACGCCAGTATTCCTGCGTCGCTTTTGACAATCTGACGAAAAATTCGGCGGCGCAATCTGCACGTTCGATTTAATCAGTGTTTCCTTAGTTTTTATACAAGATGAAACGCGCGCCAATAACGGCGCGCGTTAAGTTTTTGTTTAAACTCTGTTCTTTTGTTTTGTTCTGCCGTATGAGCCTCTTGAAACAGGGAAGGCTTTAACCGGATTTATTTTAAACAGGAACGCCGCCGATACGGCGATTATCGCCGCAGCTACAAACGCGAGAATAACAAAGCCTATCATCTGCCTTATTCCGGCGCCCGACGCGTTATCGTCGCTGACAGCTCCTGCAGGAGTGCCGTTCAAGCTGTCGTCATCGACAAGAATCTGGTTCGCGTTCTGAATCGTGGGCATCTCGGCATTTGGAGCCGAGGTCGTTGACGGATTTGTTACCGCGGGAACTATAACGCCCTGTCCCGAGGTGGCGGGCTCTATTACGTTGGGAGACTGATTCTGTGAGCCGGAGCTGCTACTGCCGTTGTTACCGTTATTTCCGCCGCTTCCGTTATTGCTGTTTCCTGCGGAATTATTCCCGCCGTTGCTTCCGCCGCCGTTGTTATTGCTCTGCTGTACCGGAGGCGCGACATACGGATTTATATTGAGAATCGCCGAAATATCCGTCAAATTTTGATTTACGCCATAGGCCGCTTCGGGAATAAGGTCAACAAACGCTATCTGACCGTATCTTGAAAAATGTATGCCGTCCGTAGTCATCTGGCTTCTCAGCTTAGTTGTGTCGTTCGGATCCCTCATAGCGTCAAGATTTATAACGCCGTTATAATAATCGCCGCTGGAGTGCAAAATCCAACTGTTTATTTCAAGCAGCATATTTTCACCCTTTTGACTCCAATCGAGATCCTTTGAACCGAGGAAGTTCTTCTCATATCCCTTATAAGGAGTTCTTGTACACATATACAATTTTATTCCCTTGTCCTTAACCTGATTTGACAGCTCACGGTATCCGTTAACTACATCTGACGTCGAGGCGTAGGGCGCGATACCCGTCAGGCTGTATTCCATCGGGTGAAGAACATCATTGTCTCCTATTTTTACTATAACGTACTTTACTCCGGCAACGCTGAATGCGTCTCTCTGCGCTCTTTTAAGAAGCGACTGCCCGTAAACCTTGCCGAGAACGCCCGCGCCGTCGTAAAGAAGTCGGTTTCCTATAATGCCGGACATAATAACTCCGACATTTTTAATTCCGGCCGTATTGAGCTTTTGCGCAAGGAGCAAATACGAATCGTTTGTAAGCGTGGAATCGCCGAGTAAAACTACGCAGTAAGCGTTTTCTGCATAAACGTCAATTCTTGTAAGGAAAGGAATTGTATAATATGTAATCGAGTTTGAAGTAAACTCAAGCCTTGTGGCGACGGCAGTCATGCCCTCCTTGTGAGTTCTGTTGCCGAGAGCCGAGCAAAGATACGACGTACCGCCGTACAGACCTACGGTATACATGGGCGTAGTATTTTTAAAATACGCGCTGACGCTGATTTTTTCAAGCGCGCTGACGCTGAAAGTTATCTCGTCGGAATATATTTCGCTTCCGACCGCTATATTAACGGAGGTTTTTCCGCCGTTAAAGGTTACCTGCGTTATAGTGTCTTCAATTACCACGTCGTCCGTCACGCCTGTTTTCGCTACGGTGACCTCATTTATTGTAATTGCCCTCGTACCGAACGCGTTTGAAAATTTAAGGCGTATTTTAGCGCCGCCGATAGTAGGACGTATAATTGTTCTTACCGTTGAATTAGCAGGTATATAATCCCTCAGATGTATGCCGTTCTGCTCAAATACGGAATCGTTACCGACAAGCACTCCGCTTTCAATCGCGGGTGTTCCCCATGCGCCCGCCCATTTATAGTTTGCCGCGGAAGCGGTCATGCCGGAGGAAAGAACCGAAATAAGCAGAATAGGCAGTATCAAAAAGCTCAGTATTTTTGAAGGTCTTTTCATGAAGGATTCCCTTTCTTTTATAATTCTCCATATGCAGTTATATATTTTATGATATCACCATATTGTTAAATAGTCAAGAAGAATTTGTAGAAAATCTGACATAAATTTTAATTTTTTGTTAACATTATGACAGGCAATCAAAAACTGTTTCCTTAATTATCAACTGTCAATCGTAAGCACATATCTTGCGCTGTTAAAGTAAAGTCCCGTTTCGACAACAGCATAGTATTTTCCGCTTTTAACGTCAGCCGAAAAGGTTATTTCACCGCTGTCCCAATAAGAGGATTCCGCCGCGACCGTATCTCCGTTCTCATCTATAACGGATATAATCCAGCCCTGTTTATTATCCCCCTGAGTTTTTATGTGACTGAACGAAACGTTAATTTTCCCGTCGCTTTGGACGTTAAACGCAAAGAAGTCACGGTCGTAATTAACGCCCGTTTCAACAAGCGTTCCGTTTATCGGAGTTCCCAATATCAGTTCATCGGCAGTTTCCGTAGTATTGTTAGGCTCGGATTCCCACGCGCTGTCCTGAACGTTCAGCAGCGCGAGTCTGTAGACTATGCCGCTGCGGTATATGCCGTCGGAATCTATCCTTATGCAGTAAACGCCCGCCGGAAGTCCGAGGTTAGGCGACTGCGTAACCGTCTGCGTCCAATCGGAAACGGCGGAATAAACCGTTGCACCGGCTGACGAAATTACAGTTATATTCCAGCCGTCATGCTGCTCCGATAAAGCCTCGTGTATAAAGTCTATAACCACAAATCCGTCGTTTTCCATTGTAAAGGTATAGTAATCTCGGTCCGATAAGGCGTCCCTTTCGGTAAGAGAGCCTATAATTTCCGTATTTACGCTTATTGGAGTAGCTGTTTCGGGAGTATCGTTCATTTCGCGTTCTATGGATTCGTCAGACGTAAATGATACGTTAAGAGAATATGTAACGCCCGTAAACACCTGCGAGCTGACCGATACAAAATAATATCCCGGGCTTAACCCCATAACTCCGCTGTTGAGCATTGACATACTCATGGATGAGTTGGTTCTGAAATACTCTCTGCCTTCTTCGTCAACAATACTGATACGCCATGCGACGCTGTCTGCCGACGCGTTCGCGTCAACGTCGTGATTAAAATAAAGGACTGCGTAGCCTGTTTCGGTAATTTCAAACATATACCAGTCGGTATCAGCCATTCCCGCAGTAAATTCGGACGCGCTGCCGTTCATATTTTTGTCGAGCGGCAGCCACGTATACCTCGTCTGCGTGTCATTACACTCGATTTCATAGCTGTCGTCATGCGCGAAGCCTATAACAAGGTCGTATTTTTCGTCGGTATATCCCGAAATGCAGGCGACCGAAAGTCTGTAATTTCCCGGCAAAATTCCGAGAGAGGGCGACTGTACGCTCTCTCCGACAGACGAATAAACAGCCCTGTTGATTTCTCTGTAGGCGATGTTTCCGCCGCTGCCGTCGGTCGAATACTCATCATAAAGCGTTATGTACCACATACAGTCTTTATCGGCCTTATTTATATGGTTAAAGGCGTAAATTATAACTCCCCTTTCACTGATTGAAAAGGTATATATTTTAGTGGAAATAAGCGACGGAAGGCTGTCGCGTATAACATTGTTGACGGAAGCCGGAACTATCGTTACGCCGTCGCGCTCCGTGTTTTCATCGGTGTCCGCATTTTCATTATCCGCGCTGTTTTTATAATTTACTGTGCTTTTATTGTTTTCTCCGCTTTCGCCGATTACAGTTAAATTCTTTTGAGCGTTGGCTATAACATCTTCGGCGGAAAAATTATCGCCGTCCGATTGAAGATCTTCTTTATTCGATATATAGCTATATTGCTTTTCTTTTTCTGACGAGCTTAATAATTCCGGCTCATAGAGCGCGCCCGAAGATTTTTCCCTTGTTTTTTCCGTCGTTTCTGCGTACACGTCCGATAAGTCATACGCGTCACGTGTATTTTGAGCGCGTTCCTCCGACGCGGGCGCGGTAATCTGCATCTGCGTTGAAAAAATCAGTATAAACGCCATAAGCAAAGAAAGCATAGGACGTTTTGATATATTCCGATTCATTTTTATTGTCCCCTCATTAAATGAAGCCCTGATAAAAAATCTGACCGTACTGTCAGTATAGCACGGTCAGACGAAATATTCAAGAAGAATTATTTAGGGCAATACCGCACAATTAGCGGCTAACGCCTTTGCCGCGCATCTGCGCCGAGATTCTGCGTCTGTTTATTATTTGTTCGGCGCCGCAGCAATAAACACGTTATGTATAGCCATGAAGAATTTGTTTATGATTTTAATAAAGGTGTAATAAGCCTTGCTCTTTGCGCCGTCGGCATTGAGAATCGTTGAATTTTCAGACAGCGCCATATCGAACATATTGATAAGCTCGTATTTGTAGCTGTCAGTATCGTTCTCATCAAGAGTAAGAAGTCCCACGCCTCTTACAAGCTCGTTGGAGTATGCGTTGCAGCCTACCGAGGGAACGCAGTTGATATCTATGCCTTCATAGCTTGTGGTGTAATAATTTATGTGGTCGTGGCCGTGGAAAGAAGCGATGATATCGCCTGTTTTTACCCATGATTCAAACTGACCCTCCGTTACATAGGGCGGACAGGGCGGCTCGAGAGTCATTCCTGTGTGAGATGAGAAGGACGGAATCGGGATATATGTTTTTCCGTCATAAGTGGAATAGCTGCCGACCTTAATCGGGAAAACGGGATACATAGCCTTATAGACCTCGGGTACAACAATGTGCTGGAAAAGGACGGAAGGAACGGTAACGCCCCCGTTCTGAGCCTTAAGAGCCGCCGCAGTCGATTCATACCATGCTATCTGATCCTTACGGACGTAATCATAGCCGCCTACTTCCTTATCGGGATTGCGCGAACCCGAATCAATAAGCCAAAGGTTAAAAGCCGTTTTTGAACCGTCCGAGGAAAGAATTGGAAGATTGCAGTTTCCGCAGCCGTAAATATTCGGGTCGGCGTCATAAGTAAGGCAGCCGAAGGACTGATACATTTTAAGAAGGTCTTCCTTTTCAACGCCTTGCTCCTGGTCGTGATTTCCGAAAACTATAGCGTAAGGTACGCCCCTTGTTACGCATGGCTCTGTTATTGTTTTAATAGCCGATAACTGCTTGTCATATCCGTCAGCCACGGTATTGTCGCCGAGATATACCACCATATCGGGCTTATATTTATCGAGCGAGTCATTCATAAGCGCGATGGTCGTCTCTTCAACATTTTCGTCGTCCTGTATATCGGCAAACATCATTATTGTAAACTTACCGTCCTCACCGAATTGAAGAGCTTTGCTCTCAGCCGGAGCCGCCGACGCGGTAAACGGAACGGCGGCAATAATCATAATAACCGCCATAATACAGCAGGCTGTTTTTTTAGTGATTTTCATTTTCAAAACACCTCGTACATATATACTTCATTTTTTTATACTTCATTTTACCAAATAAAAATTAACATTGCAATAGTTAAATTAAAAATTATTTTTATGGCAATAACGCATGAATTTTATCGTACAGACAGACGCGCAGTTGGATGCGTGGAACTTGGTTTAGACCCTATGACCACGAATTTGGTTGTTGCCGATCCGGAGCGCGGTGATAAAACGATTTGTCTTGCGGTCAGTCCGTCGATGAAAGCATTCGGCGTAAGAAACCGCTGCCGTGTCTTTGAAATACCGAAAAATATCGAATATATCATAGCCGAACCTCGTATGCAAAAATATATTGATTACTCCGCCGAAATTTACGCCGTTTATCTCACCTATGTTTCACCCGATGATATTCACGTCTACTCAATTGACGAAGCGTTTTTAGACGTAACGCATTATCTTACCCTGTATAAAATGACGGCAAAAGAACTCGCCGTTAAAATTATGGGAGATATTACCGATAAAATCGGCGTAAGGGCGACCTGTGGAATCGGTACAAATTTGTATCTTGCGAAAATTGCGCTTGACATCACAGCGAAACACGCAGAAGATTTTATCGGGATCCTTAATGAGGAATCATATAGAGAGACTATGTGGAACCATAGACCTCTGACGGATTTTTGGCGTATAGGCAAGGGAACAGAGAACCGTCTTGCCGCGCTTGGTATTCACACAATGGGCGATATTGCAAGGACACCGGAAGATATTCTTTATCGTACCTTCGGGATTGACGCAGAATTGCTTATTGACCATGCGTGGGGACACGAACCAACGACAATTGCAGATATTAAAGCCTATCATTCAAAAACAAACTGTTTGTCGAGCGGTCAGGCACTGATGCGTGATTGGATCATAGTCAATAAAGTAGACAGAAAAAAGAGGAATTATAGAAAATAAAGTTCAGTTTGATTTGGAGATAAACCGTTGTTATGGGAATGAGGTCTAACAGAGTTATAGAAGCCGTTGATATATTTGAATAAGC
>CANRNI010000020.1 GCA_947631945.1 uncultured Clostridia bacterium | reverse complement strand
TATCACAAAACGGACTGCATTTCCACCCTATCGTGGATCTGCAGTCCAATTTTTTGCGGGTATTTTTTTACAGCCCCAAAGGCTCTATATTATTTTATTTTTCGAATTACTGTTTGTTCTTTGTCGCCGCGCGCTGGAACAATTTTACTATTTCAACTATCGGAATTATGCAGAACGCAAGACCGAGAGCTACGAAATAATGTTTAAGGTCAAGAGCCGCGAAATCAAAAGCGTCTGCGAGGAACGGTATCTCTATAACAACCGTTGTAAGGATAAGAGACGCTACCATCGAGCCAAAAAGCGGTAAATTTACGCTGCCCTTGAGCATCATAACGATTATGGAACCTCTCTGCGAACGCATATTAAGAGAATGGAAAATCTCGCACATCGACATTGTAAGGAAAGCCATTGTCGTGCCTGTAAGCGCTCTGTCATGCATAAGAACGTCAGAAAGGCTTATGTTTGTAAACGTCCACTGCGCAAACGGAACGCCCCAGTTTACGCCCGCAAAGTAAGCCGCCATGGTAAGAATCGTAACAAGTACGCCCTGATAAAGGCAGTCAATCCCCAGTCCTCCCGAGAATACTCCTGCCGAAGCGCTTCTCGGCTTTCTTTTCATTATATTTCTTTCGGGTTTTTCAATGCCGAGAGCGAGAGCGGGGAAACAGTCTGTTACAAGATTTATCCACAAAAGATGAGGAGCTTCGAGAATCGTAAAACCTAAAAGCGTAGCGAAGAATATTGAAAGAACCTCCGAGAGATTGGAGCCGAGCAGGAACTGGATAGCCTTTCTTATGTTATCGTAAATTCTTCTGCCTTCTCCTACGGCTGAAACTATTGTAGCGAAGTTGTCGTCCGCGAGAACCATATCCGCCACATTCTTCGTAACGTCCGTACCTGTTATGCCCATGCCCACGCCGATATCGGCGCTCTTTATTGACGGAGCGTCGTTAACGCCGTCGCCGGTCATAGCCGTAACGTAACCTTTCTTTTTCCAAGCCGTTACTATTCTTGTCTTATGCTCGGGCTGGACACGCGCGTAAACGAAAGTCTCCGTAACTTTTTTATCAAATTCCTCATCTGAAAGCTTTTCAAGGTCTGAACCTGTCATAGCGTTCTTTTCGTCGGTTATAATTCCGAGCTCCTTCGCTATCGCGACGGCTGTATCCTTGTGGTCGCCGGTTATCATAATCGGAGTTATTCCCGCGCCGCGGCATTCGTCTATAGCCGCTTTGACCTCGGGACGTACAGGGTCAATCATGCCCGTAAGACCTACGAAAACAAGGTCTGTTTCGAGATAATCGGGTTCATATGATTCGGGAACGCTCGGATATTTTTTCATCGCGCACGCGAGAACACGCAGAGCTTTATCCGCCATTCTCTTGTTTTCTCCGGCGATTTTCTTCTTTACTTCATCGGTCATCGGAACGACTTTGCCGTCAATTTGCGCGTATTTACACTTGCCGACAACTATATCAGGCGCACCCTTTGTAAACTGAACTATGCCGTTCCCCGTTTGGTGTACGGTTGACATCATCTTTCTGCCGGAATCAAACGGCGCCTCGCCGATTCTGGGCATTTTTTTCATGAGCTCGTTTTTGTTAAGCCCTAATTTATGAGCGAAATTAACGAGAGCCGCTTCCGTAGGCTCACCGTTGACAGAACCGTCGTCATTTACAACAACGTCGGTACACAGCGACATCATTGTAGCGAGATTCTTTTCATCGACGCAGAAAGAATCTACAACAGTCATAACGTTTTGCGTAAGAGTGCCTGTTTTGTCCGAGCAGATTATCTGCGCACAGCCGAGAGTTTCAACAGCGGTAAGCTTTCTGATAATGGCGTTTTTCTTTGACATCGTTGTAACGCCCATTGAAAGAACTATAGTAACTACGGCCGCGAGACCTTCGGGAATAGCGGCGACGGCAAGAGAAACCGCCACCATAAAGAATTCAAGAACGATATCAAATCCGATTGGCTCTCCGCTTATAAGGTTTTTAACTATCTGGAACGCGAATATAAATATGCATATACCTATAACAAGAACAGTAAGTATTTTACTGAGCTGATTTAGCTTTTTCTGAAGCGGAGTTTCACCGTCCTCCGCCGAAGCTATAGCGTCGGCGATTTTACCCATTTCGGTATCCATACCCGTGGCTACCACAACGGCTTTGCCTCTTCCGAAAACGAGGGTACTGCCCATATACGCCATATTTTTACGGTCGCCGAGAGGTACGGCGTCATCTTTTTTGCCGTTTATGACCTCGAGCATCTTTGTAACCGGAACAGATTCACCGGTAAGCGCCGCTTCCTCTATTTTCATGCTCGCACATTCTATTATGCGGCAGTCCGCAGGAATGGAATCGCCGGCCTCGAGAACTATTACGTCGCCCACTACAAGCTCCTCGCTCTTGACGGCTACCACATTGCCGTCGCGCAAAGTCTTTGTCGTCGCCGCGGACATCTCCTGCAAGGCTTCTATCGCTTTTTCAGCCTTGCTTTCCTGATATACACCGAGAACAGCGTTGATTATAACAACTACAAGAATAATAATTACGTCCGAGGGAAATTCATGCTCGATAATGGCGAGTACAGCCGAAATCGCGGCGGCGGCAAGCAGAATTATAATCATCGGATCTGTGAGCTGCGCAAAAAAGCGCTTGATAATGGAATCCTTGGGAGGCTGCTTTAGTTTGTTCCTGCCGTTTTTTTCGAGCCTTTTCGCGGCTTCGGCGGAGGTAAGTCCTTCGCGCGAACTGCCTACTTCCTTTAAAACGGCGTCAACCTCTTCTCTGTAGAAATTCATGTTTTTCTTCCTTTCTTACAAAATTTACAGGTCTGCCCATAAACGAGTTAACGCGCTTAATGCAACACCGCACAATTAACGGCTACCGCCTTTGCCGCGCATCTGCACCGAGGCTTCCCGTCATTTTTGCCAAAAGCTCCACCAATACGTCAGTATTACTTCCTCGCTTTTGTCAATCTGACGAAAAATCTTTCGGCACATCTGCACGACAATAATTATGCGGTATTGCCTTAATAAAAAACCGCGTACAGAATTCCGTCTTAACAAAGAATACTGTACACGAGTCTGGTTTTTTAATTCATGCCAAGCAGATTATTCCGCCATGTGTGTTGACAGTGAAACACAATTAAGTGCAAACTACTCCCTCATGGATACCTGTTCAATTTCTATTACAGATTACCATAAATTTGTATAAATGTCAAGCTGTTTTTGAATATTTTATCAGAGTGTGTTCTCACACTAATCAAAACACCGCGCAAAGAGCGGTTTTTGACTTTACACACAATCCTTGTACGGTGTTGTCCGGCGGTTTTACCCGACGGGGAGAAAATTCAATTTAAACTTTCAATTAAAATTCTCTTTAATCAAATTACACCTTATCCTTATAATATATATAGTACATAAAATCATTTTTTTCATTTGTGACATGAACCAAAAGTGAGCGCAC
Source organism: uncultured Clostridia bacterium (assembly GCA_947631945.1). GTDB lineage: Bacteria > Bacillota > Clostridia > Oscillospirales > Acutalibacteraceae > UBA1081. The sequence continues at coordinate 41,341 of CANRNI010000020.1, read as the reverse complement.
CTCAATAAACTCGTAGCCGCACCGTTCTAACACGTGCTGAGATTTAACGTTATCTACGGATACCGTACCGATTAAATATTCAATATCATAATTTTCAAGTGCCCATGCGGTCATTGCCTTAGCGGCTTCTGTTGCAAAGCCTTTTCCACGCTGTTCCGGTAATAAATGATAGAAGATTTCCGGCTCGTGCAAATCGTCGTGGTCGCCAACGCCTACCATGCCGACAAATTTTTCGGTCTGCCTTTCAAAAATACCGAAAGAAAGCAAGCCGTGTATAATGTCATTAGTTGCATATTGCGAAATCACCCAGTTCAGAAATTCCTTTCCACTTCCGAAAGCAGATTTTTGCTCTTCATTCAATATTCGTTCAAATTCCGCGTAATCCGTTTCACACAGATTACGGATAATCAGTCGTTCGGTTAATAACATCATTATACCCCTCTCCCACAATCATACTTTTGTTTTCAAATTTCCGCATCCCAAAAGCATTTCTGCTCTCTATACTGCCTTTTGCGCTTGCTAACGCCAATTCGGTTATATTTGACTGTTGTTTTTAAGCGTTAACATATATATAGTACCATACATTTTTTTAACTTACAAAAAAATATCTAACAAAATTTTGATGATTTTTTTGTATATTTTGCCAAAAAGTGTCGAATCATAAAAAAGACGAAAAAAAATACGGTTTTTGCTCCCCGAGCACGTTTTTTGTGCAGACACACCCTAATGACATTGGCTAAATTATGTCATGTTAAAGCAAAATCGCAAAAAATTTAAAAAAACGCTTGCAAAATAAAAAATAATGGTATATAATATGAACGAACATTTGTACAAGTCTCTTTTATGAAAGGATGTAAATATATGGCTGATAAACAAAAAGCGCTTGAAACCGCGCTTGCTCAGATTGAAAAAAAGTACGGTAAGGGCGCGGTAATGCGTCTGGGCGAAAACAGCACCATGAATATAGAAGCTATTCCTACAGGCTCCGTAACGCTTGACGCGGCTACGGGAATAAACGGGCTTCCAAAAGGGAGAATCGTTGAAATTTATGGTCCCGAATCCTCGGGTAAAACAACGCTTGCGCTTCATGTGGTAGCGGAGGCGCAGAAAAAAGGCGGGGAGGCGGCGTTTGTTGACGCGGAGCACGCTCTTGACCCTATATATGCCGCGAATCTCGGCGTTGACGTTGATTCGCTTCTTGTTTCACAGCCCGACAACGGCGAACAGGCTCTTGAAATTACCGAAGCCCTCGCTCGTTCCGGAGCTATAGACGTTATAATTGTAGATTCAGTCGCGGCTCTTGTTCCGAAAGCCGAAATCGAGGGAGAAATGGGCGATTCCCACGTAGGACTTCACGCAAGGCTTATGTCGCAGGCTCTGCGTAAGCTTACGGGAGCCATAGCGAAGTCCAATACCCTCGTTATTTTTATAAACCAGCTTCGTGAAAAAGTCGGCGTAACATACGGTAATCCTGAGGTAACAACTGGCGGACGCGCTCTGAAATTCTACTCGACAATCAGAATAGACGTAAGAAAATCGGAACAGCTTAAAGGCGCCGACAATGAGGTCATAGGCTCAAGAACAAAATGCAAGGTGGTTAAAAATAAGGTAGCTCCTCCTTTCAAAACCGCCGAGTTTGATATCATGTACGGAACGGGTATTTCAAAAACAGGCGAAATTGTTGATATGGGCGTAGAATTCGGTGTTATAAATAAAAGCGGCGCGTGGTTTTCTTACGGCGATATGCGTCTGGGACAGGGTCGCGAAAACGTTAAGGTTTATCTTCAGCAAAATCCCGAGCTTTCAGATGAAATCGAGGCAAAGATACGCGAAGCCGAAAAAAATCCTCCCGCGAAACCCGTGAAGCCTTCAAAAACTGCTCCGAAATCGGCGGCGTCCGCAAAAGCGCGTCTTGACGTAACTGTTGAAGACGATGACGATTAATACAGAGCCTTCAAAGGGCGGAAAAATATCCGTTTACATAGACGGCGAATATCTTTTTACCGTTTCGGCGGATACATGGTATTCTCTCGATTACACAGACGGCTGTGAAATTGACGAGGACGAACTTGAACAGCTTAAATTTACCGCAGAATCCCGCAAGGCTTACGCTCAGGCTCTCAGATTCCTGACGTTAAGGGCTCACTCGGAAAAGGAGCTTTACAGAAAACTTTTAAAAAATCATTCCGCACGGTGTGCCGAATTTGCCCTGCAAAAATGCAGAGAGCTGGGATTTCTTGACGATGAGGATTTCGCCGCGCGGTACGCCGAGGAGCTTATGAGAAACAAGCGTTACGGATTGGCGAGAATCAGAAGCGCGCTGTATGAAAAAGGGATAGACAGGGAAATAACCGATAAAGTTATAAAATCTCTTGACTTTGACGCTGTACCGTGTATCATAGAGGTAATCGAAAAGAAATATTTAAGCTGCCTGAACGATGAAAAGGGCAAAAAAAAAGCTACGGCCGCGCTTATTCGTCTCGGATATTCGTACGGCGATATAAAAACGGCTTTTGATAAATTCGGTCTGTCGGAGGAAAGTCAATATGAGTATTAAAGTGGGATTTATTTCTCTCGGGTGTCCGAAAAATCAGGTAGACGCGGAGCTTATGCTCTCTAAGCTTGAAAACGCCGGCTTTGAAATAGTTGACGTTGCATACGAAGCTGATATTGTCATAATTAACACCTGCGGTTTTATTGAGGACGCTAAAAAAGAATCAATAGATAATATTCTCGAAATGGCGGAGCTTAAAAAAGACGGAAGCATACAAAAAATTCTTGTAACAGGCTGTCTTGCCGAGCGTTACAAAGATGAAATCTTCAAAGAGCTGCCCGAGGTTGACGGCATTATGGGAATAGGCGCGAACGCCGATATAGCCGAGGCCGTAAAAGCCGTTATGAATGATGAAAAGCTTGCCGATTTCCCGGATAAAGAAAAAATGCCGCTCGACGGCGAACGGCTGCTTACAACGCCAAAGCATTGGGCATACTTAAAAATTGCGGACGGCTGTTCAAATTGCTGTTCTTACTGCGCGATTCCTTCCATACGCGGCGCGTTCCGCTCAAGAAAAATGGAAAATATCATAAAGGAAGCCGAACAGCTTGCTAAAGACGGCACAAAAGAGCTTGTGGTAGTAGCGCAGGACACTACAAGATACGGTCTTGACATATATGGCAAGCTCATGCTTCCCGAGCTTTTGAGAGAGCTTAACAAAATCGACGGCATAAAGTGGATAAGACTTCTTTACTGCTATCCCGACAGGATTACAGACGAGCTTCTTGATACCGTAAATGAATGTGAAAAGGTTCTGCATTATTTTGATATTCCGCTCCAACACGCGGACGGCAGAATTTTAAAAGCGATGAACAGAACGGGAGACAGGGAGTCTCTTACCAAGCTTATTGAAAAAATTCGCTCAAAGATTCCCGATGTTATCCTGCGAACCACGTTTATAACAGGTTTCCCCGGTGAAGATGAAGAAGCATTTAACGCTCTTTCCGAATTTGTTGACGATATCCAATTCGACAGACTTGGGTGCTTCGCGTATTCCTCCGAGGAGGGAACGCCCGCGGCAGATATGGAAAATCAGATTGACAACGATATCAAAAAGCATCGGGCGGACGTTATCATGGAACAACAGTTCGATATTTTTCAGTATAAGCAGAAGCAATATATCGACACGGTTCAGAAGTGCATTGTCGAGGGCTATGACGCGTATACCGACAGCTATTTCGGTAGAACGTGGATGGACGCGCCCGAAATTGATTCCGTCGTTTATTTTACCGGCAGAGGCGATTACGACGAGGGAGATATAGTGGACGTTGAAATATTTGATATTAACGATTATGATTTGATGGGAGAAATAGTATAAACTCGCGGCATATTTGTTATGCCGGGGATTGTTTGAAAAGTAATAAAATATGAATTTACCTAATAAATTAACTGTTATAAGAATTGTGCTGACTCCCGTATTTCTGTTTTTATTTACGGCTCGGTTTATACCGCACAATTATATATTTTCGCTGATAATTTTTGTAGCCGCGTCGTTTACGGATTTTGCTGACGGAAAAATCGCGAGAAGCAAGGGACTGGTAACAAACTTCGGAAAAATCGCTGACCCAATAGCGGATAAAATACTGACGACCGCCGTACTGCTTTGTTTTATGCAGATGAATATGTGCAGTATCTGGGTTATTTTGATTGTACTCGCCCGCGAGTTTACCGTTTCCGCAATAAGAATCGTTGCGGCTTCGCAGGGCGCGGTTATCCCCGCGAATATTTTCGGCAAAATTAAAACCGCGTCACAGATGACGTTTTCAATATTGCTGCTTTTATGTATAGCCGTATCAAACGAGCTGCAATTTGAAATTCCTTATCTGTCCGACGCGTCGGCGGTTCTCATGTGGCTGATTGCCGTTCTCACATTGGTATCGGGAATAATATATATAAAAGACAGCGCGAAAGTAATTGATTTTTCAAAATAAGCTTCAGGGAAACACTGATTAAATCGAACGTGCAGATTGCTCCATGAGATTTTTCGTCAGATTTCCATAGGGGATCCCGAAAAGCCGTTAGGCTTTTTGGGGGAAGGAGGAGCAACGGAGCGAGTGAACTTTCCGCCGTTAGGCGAAAACGAACGATGCGCAGTTTGCGACGACAAGGACGCAGGAATACTGACGTATTGGGGGAGCTTTTGGCAAAAATGACGGAAAATATCGGGGCAAGATGTGCGTTCAGCCGTTAGGCGTGATTTATTCAGTGTTTCCCTAGATAGGCGGCGGTATTTGTACTGCCGCTTTTTACGGCATAGACAATCGGAAGTGAAAACATGAATACTTTTATCAATGAAATATGCACAAGACCCGAAAAATCGGAAAACGAAAAAATCCCGTCCGGCGCGATAACCGGTAACGGCGATATCGCAGTCATGGCGGACGATGAAAAAGACGATTTTCTTGTGCGCATTTCAAAGCGGGGTTTCCGAAAATTTGACGCGTCTTATCCCGAAGGAGTTACAGAATCCGTCGGAAGCATACGAATAGGAAACGCCGGACTTGAAAAATATCATATTATTCAAAATATGCGGCAAGGCTTGCTTGTCTGTGAATTTAGTAATGCCAATATTGAATTATTCGTATCTTCCGATAATAATATTATTTATATTGAATTATCATCTCCCGATAACGGAAGTTTTCCGTCGTTCGATATCGAAATTCCCGAAACCTCGGGTTCAAGAAATTTTTCCTGTTCCGATAACGGCATAAAATGGTTTTTAAAAAAATATGACGGAAAATCAGTTACAAAGGAATCGGCGGTCGCCGTTTGCTGCCGCCGTCTTGAAACAAAGCGTATCGACGGCATAAAAAGCGTCCGTTTTTGCGTAGCCGCCGCGTCGAACTTCGATTCAACCGATTATGTGAGCAAAAGCATCTCGTTAGCTCTCAACGCGGATTATGAGTTTGATAAAATTCGTACTAAAGAGCATTGGCAAGAATTTTTCTCAAATTCGGGCGTTTCATTGCCGTTTGAGGATATAGAGAAAATCTACAACGGCAGCTTATATCTTTCGGCTTGCCGTATTGAAAATAAAGACCTGTCGCGTTTATCCCTATTCGGTTCCGCTACCGTCGATGACCGTCCGATTTTACAAACAATATCGTCCTCCGGCAAAAAAAATCTGAAAATTGCCCGCTACGTATATTTTTCACGCGAACGCCGTTTTAAAGATGATAACTCCTTTTTATTTTTACCCCGCGCCGCAATGCTCGGAGTAAATCCCGATTATATTATAAAAAAAATGAAGAGAAATATTAAAAAATTTTCTCTTCCGAATATGATTTTCAATCATGCGAACGGCTGTATGGAGTATCTGTCGTCGGTTCCCTCTGCGGTAAATGAAATGCTTATGCGGAGCCGTGACGGCATTATAAAAGTTTTCCCCGGCTGGAACAAAAACGAAAACGCGTCTTTTAACAATTTAATGGCCGACGGAGGCTTTCTTGTTTCGGCGTCGCTTAAAAAAGGAAAAATAGATTCGCTTAAAATCAAAAGCCTTGAAGGCCGCGCTTGCAGAGCGGAAATTCCCGAAAACGTCAGAATTTCGGTAAAAAAACCCGACGGCAAAAGGGTTAAATTTAAAAAGACAAATAATTATATTGAATTTAAAACGGAAAAAAACGAATCGTATATACTAATTTAGCACAAAGACAGACATACGCCTTTACGCACAATCCTTGCGCGGCATTGTCTTTATCTTATTTTTGTGATTTTTTCACCTTTTACAATATAAACGTGCTTCGCTTTATCGGCTATAAATTTATCATTTTTAATTGAATCGGTGTAAAAATCGTCAATTTCAACGTCACCGAAATCCTCAAGCAGAGAGGTTATTTTATTCTGCCTCATACAAAGCCTCGTTATCTCCCCTGTTTCGTTATCAATTTTCGAGCAGACAAGGTTTTTTATTCCGAGCCTTTTCGCGATTTCATTCATGGTAATATCTGGCGAAGCGGTGAGAATTATATCGTCCTCACGCCTTGTCCTATCATAAAAGCCTTTGATTTTATGCATATGACCGTCCCAGAACCGCGAAACAAAATCCTCCCTGTTTTCACATTCGCAGAAAATTTTTTTAATAAGCGGGGCATAGTCGCGCATCATCTGTTCGGTAGTAATTTTACCGAGCTTGTATTTAAGCATCGCGAACAGCACTTTCGGCATATAGCGCAGCATAGACGGATTCTCTTTCATATAGCTTATAAAGAAATCGAGCGCGCTCTCGCCGTCATAAATCGTATCGTCAAAATCATAAACATTCATATTGCCATTATACATCGGCAGAGTTTATATTTCAATAACAACTTTTTAAGTCTTTTTGTTGAAAAAAGGTGAATTTTATTGTATAATCCATATAATCCATTTGAAATTAAATTTGAGGTGATTCAATGTTAAATGAACCGCAGATAGAAAAGCTCTTGGGAAAAATAGAAAGATTCGCTCTTCTCCTGGAGCCGATGATTTTTGAAAAACAGCGCGAAATGGATTTTTCGGCGTTCCATACAAAGGACAGACTTCACAAAATCCCCGAGGATTCTCTTTTTACACCCGTGGAAAAAGGGTACGAATGGTACGGAAAAGAATCCTACTGCTGGTTCAAGGGGCAGTTTGAAGTACCCGAGGAGCTGTCCGGCAAAGACCTTTTTATAAAACCTCATATGGAGGGCTATGAAGCTCTTTTATTCGTAAACGGAAAGGCTATGGGAACGTTCGCGACCAAAATAGTTTACACGGGACACGGCAACCATTACTGCGACATGATAAAGAAAAATGCCGTTCCGGGCGAAAAGCTCGATATAGCCATAGAATATTACGGCGGACATCACCATGCCGGCAATCACCCTGTTTCCGACGAGAGTATAAAAAATTACAATTTCGTCTACAACGGCGCCGACATATGCACCAAAAACTATGAAATACAGGAATACTATTTCGATTTACTGACAGTTTGGCAGTTGGCAAGCTCGCTTCCGAAAGACAGCTTTATGAGAGGAACGGCGGTCAACGCCCTTTACGACGTACATAAAAACGTACACTATTTCCTTAATGACACGGACTATGAAACCTTTATGGACGGCATAAGAAAATCCGTTCCCGCTCTTAAAAAGGTGCTTGCAATGAAATCTCAGGATTCCGCTCCGTTCGCGGGATTAATAGGCCATTCGCATATGGACACGGCATGGCTATGGCACGTAGGCGAAACAGAGAAAAAAGTCGCGAGGACGTATTCAAACGCGCTTAACCTTATGGAGCAGTATCCCGAGTATATGTTCGTACAAAGCTCCGCGTGCCACGGCGACATGATAAGGAGAAACTATCCCGAGCTGTTTGATCGCATAGCGGAAAAAGTAAAAGAGGGCAGATACGAGCCTAACGGCGGCGTATGGGTAGAATGTGACTGCAACATTACTTCGGGAGAATCCATGGTAAGGCAGTTTCTTTGGGGACAGAGATTTACAAGAAAATACTTTGATTACACATCGGACTGCTTCTGGCTCCCCGACACTTTCGGCTATTCGGCCGCTATTCCGCAAATAATGAAAGGCTGCGGAGTAAAGTATTTCCTTACTACTAAGCTCTCATGGAACGATACCAACCGTTTCCCTTACGATACGTTCAAATGGGAAGGTCTTGACGGCACCGAAGTATTCACACATTTCAACAGAACTCACATTTACCCCGATGCCAAAACAATGATAAGGGAAACCTCGGAACTTATTTGTCAGAAAAGCGTTACAAACAAAAGACTGCTTTCCTACGGCTACGGAGACGGCGGCGGCGGACCGCAGTTTGAAATGATAGAATTTGCAAAAAGAATAAAAGACCTTGACGGAGTAGGAAAATCAAAGCACATGACGGTCAGCGAGTTTATGCGTGACCTTGAAGCAACGGCTGTAAATCCAAACACCTATAAAGGAGAGCTTTATCTCGAGCTGCACCGAGGTACGCTTACGAATCAGCACACGATAAAGAGAAACAACAGAAAATCTGAACTTGCGCTGCGCGACCTTGAAATTCTTACGGTAAACGAAGCTAAAAAGTCAAATATTCCCGCGTCGGAAGAAAAAATAGCACCTCTCTATGAAACTCTTCTTATAAACCAGTTCCACGATATACTCCCCGGAACGTGCATACACAGAGCGCACGCTGAAAGCCGCGAACAAACAACCGAGCTCATCAAAAACGCAAAGGAGCAAATCGCGTCGATAGTAAACAAATCGGGCGATACGGTTTCATTTATAAATACTCTTTCGTTTGACAGAAGCGGCGCTGTGTTTATGGATTACAGCGGATATATAATTGACGCCGAATGTAAACAGCAGCTTTATACAGACCTTGACGGTAATAAAAAGCTTATTGTAAGCGGAATTACAGTACCCGCGATGTCATCGGTAACGCTCAAGCTCAAAAAAGGCGAACCGAAAAATGAAAACGTATTTAACGAATCCGAAAATAAACTTGAAACTCCGTTCGCAAAAATCAGCTTTGCCGAAAACGGCACTATATGCTCTTTTTACGATAAGACGGCAAAACGCGAGCTTACGTCGGGCGGATATAATTTCAACACGTTTATTATGGCCGAGGACGTTCCCAATGAATGGGATAACTGGGATATCGACGCCGACGTTCAGGTTAAATTCGAGGACGTGTCAAAGCTTGTTTCAAGAGAGACGGTTTCCAAAGGAGACACGGCGTATATTATCCGCTCGGAGTACAAAATCTCGGCGAAATCAACGGTTAAACAGGATATGATTTTCTTCGCCGATTCGCCCGAGGTACGCTTTGATACCGTTATGGACTGGCAGGACGACCACAGACTTTTGAAAACCGCGTTTGACACCAATATCAGCGAGGACTTTGCAAGGCATGAAATTCAGTTCGGTCATGTAAAGCGCCCGACTACGAGAAACAATACAATCGAGCAGGCAAAATTTGAGGTAGTCAACCACAAATACACCGATTTGTCGGAGTCGAGATACGGCGCGGCTATACTCAACGACTGCAAATACGGAATAACGGTAGAGGGCGGCAATATGCGTCTGTCGCTTCATAAGGGCGGAACACACCCCGATATTGAGGGCGACCACGACTGTCCGCACAGATGCGTCTATTCTTTCCTGCCGCATAACGGAGGTTTCGGCTCCGTGAACGTTATAAGACCCGCTTACGAGCTGAATATTCCCGTTATTGTATCGAGCGGTGAATATAAACTTGATTCACTCGTTGCGGTCGATGCGGAAAACGTTTTCGTCGAAGCGGTAAAACCCTGTGAGGACGCTCAAAACGCATATATCGTTCGTATGTACGAGGCCGAAGGAACGAGGACAAACGCCGCTCTCTCCTTCCCCGGCGCGGCAAAATGCGAAATTACAAATATGCTCGAAGAAACGCAGTCCGAGCTTCACGATATGAACGTAATTTTCAGACCGTTTGAAATAAAGACAGTTAAAGTTTATTATTAAGGACGTGATGAAATGAGGCTTCTTGAAATAGCGACGGAAATGGATTTAACGGATATTGACCTTGCAAACGTAGATGAAAACATAACGAACGCGGGCAAAATTTTAAGCGCCGTAGCGGATAAAATCGGAGAATATCTCGCGGACGCCGGCATAAATCTTGTGTTGTCGCTTGTTTTGCTTATCGTCGGCTGGAAGCTGATAAATCTGCTTTCAAAAAAGGTAAAAGACGGAAAACTGTTTGAAAAGGTCGAGCCCACAACGAAATCATTTTTAAGGAGCTTTCTGTCAATCGCCCTCAAAATACTGCTTATTATCACAATCGCGGCGATTCTGGGCATACCCATGACCTCGATGATAGCGGTACTCGGCTCCTGCGGTCTCGCGATAGGTCTCGCGCTTCAGGGAAGCCTTTCAAATATCGCGGGTGGATTTATACTCACGTTCTTTAAACCGTTCGTTGTCGGGGATTACATAAAATCGGGAGAATACGAAGGCACTGTCATGGCGATAAATATTTTCTATACGAAAATAGTAACGTTTGACAATAAGATAATAGTAATCCCTAACAGCATGGTTTCCGATACCGCGCTTACGGACTACAACGCCTTTCCGACAAGACGAATTGACATCGACGTGGGAGTTTCATACAAGGAAGATTCCGATAAGGTAAAACAGGCTCTGGCAGACGCCGCGTACTCCAACGAAAAAGTTCTCAAGGAGCCTGCGCCCGAAGCGGTAATAACGTCCTTTGACGACAGCGCGGTGTCTTATCAGCTAAGGATTTGGTGTGCAACCGAAAATTATTGGGACGTAAAATTTTCGGTAACGGAAAAAATTAAAAAGATTTTTGATGAACGCGATATACAAATACCATTCCCTCAAATGGACGTACATATTGAAAAAGACGAGTAATACAATGCCGATAAAATCCGACTGCGCACCCGCAAAATAATAATTATGCGATGTTGTCCTAAAAAGCGCCGCAGCAAATGCGGGCGCTTTTTTGTATTTATCGTCGGAAAATATAGCAAGTTCAATTTTCCCTTTAATATCAATGTTTTCTAGCTTCTTCTATCTCTAAATTATACGAAATAATACGAATTCCTGGAGAATTGTTTTTATTTTCGTTTAGCGTCCGACCTACTATTGCGACGAAACAGGATTGATTCTGCCGAATTTTGGGCAGTTTTTTTCTGTTAATTATCTAATGATTTTGTTCTGTTATTTTCGATTCTTTAGCCATTGACTGTCAACATCATTTCACATATCTTTCTAGTAAAGATGGTTCCAGGCTCCATGTCACCAATAATAAAGCCATTATCATCACCGTATTCATTCACATGATCAATGACCTCTTGGATTTCTTCATCTGTAACGGTTTCGTCCATAACTTTTGCTGCAATCTTAAAGATCTCAAACAACTCATCTACAGACGGCGACGTCACATAAATGCGTAAATCTTTATTCTCAAAGAATCCCCCATGGCTACCATAGCTTACAATATCAATCGAGCTGTTACCAATAGTCGCAGTTGTTCCGACAGAACCATCCCACGCCCCTAGCCGAAATTCTGTTCTGTAATGACCGCTCTCTACATCTTGGGGATCAAAAGACAACGCATCTGTAATTTGCACCTCTGCAACAGCATTATAAGCATCAATAAAGTTATTAATTATAGTAACGCCACTATCTTCAACAACTTGTTCTTCTTCACTCGTTACTTCTGAGGATTCCTCATTTTGTTCAACTTGTTCTTCTTTCGATTCTTCACTTTTTTCCGTAGATACCCCGCCTGAACAACCCACCAAAAGAGATAGCAATAATGCAAGGGCAACAATTAAATATATTTTCTTCATCATCTATTCCTCCCTTTGGACTTCTATTCTATCATTCATAAACTATGAAGTCAATCAACAAGAACTTTTCGAGCTTCCGTGAGAGTAGAAAGATTGTAGACCCACTTGGCCTTATAGTTATTCGTGCCTGTTTTGGGATCGTACACCTTATAATTGTACTTCACATCATACTTCTTTGTATTCTCATTGAAGTATATACTTGTGTATCGGGTTTTCGTTCTCTTGACTTTCTCCGCCATAAAGCAACAAGCCTCCTTCTCGTATACGGTTTGAATTTATACGATTCTGGCTCAATTATACTACGGATCGTATACGAATTCAAGGCCATTTATACGAAAACAAGGCTTGATTGGCTCTAAAAAACGTTGATTTTACTGGATTTATTTCTCTATACTTTTCATCTTAGGGAACTACTGAATAAATCACGCCTAACGGCTGAACGCACATCTTGCCCCGAAATTTTCCGTCATTTTTGCCAAAAGCTCCCCCAATACGTCAGTATTCCTGCGTCCTCGTCGTCGCAAACTGCGCATCGTTCGTTTTCGCCTAACGGCGGAAAGTTCACTCGCTCCGTTGCTCCTCCTTTCCCCAAAAAGCCTAACGGCTTTTCGGGATTCCCTATGGCAATCTGACGAAAAATCTCATGGTGCAATCTGCACATTCGATTTAATCAGTGTTTCCCTTCCAAAAATGAAAAAAATTTTTTGTCTCCGCGCTCTATTTCTTTTTCAATTTGACTTGTACTTTCCGTATGTTTTGTGTTATAATAATTTGAAATTATATGTTTTCATATTTTTTATTCGGGAGTTTTTTATATGGAACACTACAATGTGGTTATAATCGGAGCGGGACCCGCAGGAATTTTTACGGCAATCGAGCTGTACAGATTAAAATCGCCCGACTATAAGGTTCTGATAGTTGACGAAGGAATGGACATAGCAAAAAGAACCTGTCCGGCGAGAAGCAAAGGACAGTGCGTGCGCTGCAATCCATGCAACATAATGAGCGGCTGGGCAGGAGCGGGCGCGTTCTCCGACGGCAAGCTTTCGCTTTCGGAGGAGGTCGGCGGTAACCTTACGGACTATAAGCCCGTAAACGAAGTACGGGAGCTTATCTCCTACGCCGATTCGATTTATCTTGATTTCGGCGCGCCTAAAGAGGTTTTCGGTCTTTCCGATAAAAAAGCGGAGGAAATAGCGTATGAATGTTCCAAGCATAACATAAAGCTTATACGCTGTCCCGTCAGGCATATGGGTACTGAATATTCGTATGACGTTCTTAAAGCCATGTATGAACATCTCGCGAAAATGCCCGGTTTTACTTTTATGAGCGGTACTCACGCCGACCCCGTTATCGGAGACGATAAAAACGTTACAGGCGCGTCCCTGACGTTTAAAAACGGAGAAAAAACCGAGGTTTCAGCCGATTATGTGATAGCCGCTCCCGGCAGGGGCGGAGCCGATTGGCTCAACTCGATAGCGAAAAAGCACAATATCGAAATTACAAATAACGAAGTCGATATAGGCGTAAGGGTCGAATGTCCCAATTCCGTTATGGACGAACTCACAAAGCATCTATACGAAGCGAAAATGGTTTACTATTCCGATACGTTCGAGAATAAGGTAAGGACGTTTTGTATGAATCCCGGCGGAATAGTAAGCGAGGAGCATTACAACGCGGGCTTTAACAATACCTTTAAAAGCAACATAGCCGTAGTAAACGGACACAGCTACGCCGACGAAAAATCTCACACGGAAAACACAAATTTCGCTCTTCTTGTATCTACAAGATTTACACGTCCTTTCGACCAGCCCATAGAATACGGAAGATATATAGCTCAGCTCGGAAATATGCTTACGGGCGGAGGCGTTATAGTACAGCGTCTGGGCGACCTTTTAATGGGCAGAAGAACAGACGAATCAAGGCTTAAAAAGTCCACGACGCGTCCTACTCTTACAACGGCGGTACCTGGAGATCTCTCGTTTGTTCTGCCGCACAGACATCTCACAAGCATAATAGAAGCTCTGAGAGCTTTTGACAAGGTAGCTCCCGGGCTTTATTCCAAAAACACACTTCTTTACGGCGTAGAGGTTAAATTTTACTCGTCAAAAATCAAGGTAGGGGAAAATTTTGAAACGGCTGTAAGCGGTCTTTACGCCATAGGAGACGGCGCGGGCGTCACAAGAGGTCTTATGCAGGCTTCCGTCACGGGCGTTGTGGTTGCAAGAGACATTTGCGGAAAAAATAAATCCGAATAACCAATAACCGCAAATAAAAAATATAAAATATTAAAAATCACTTAACTAAAACTTTTACGGCGGCGATAAAAATGGAAAATTACGCTGAAAAAGCTGTAAAGCTTTTACTTGAAAACAATCTTAAAATTGCCGCTGCCGAATCCTGCACAGGCGGTCTTGTATCAAAAATGATTACAGATATAAGCGGAGCCTCCGCCGTATTCGACTGCGGAATAGTATCCTACTCAAATGAAATAAAAACGTCCGTTCTCGGAGTTAAGCCCGAAACGCTCGAAAAATTCGGGGCGGTAAGCGAGGAAACCGTAAGAGAAATGTCCGAGGGCGCGCTCAGAGTATCGGGCGCGGATATATCGGCGGCAATAAGCGGCATCGCCGGACCTCTGTCCGATAATACAAACAAGCCTGTGGGGCTTATATGGATAGCCGTAAATTATAAAGGAAATATAACAACTGTAAAGCTCAATAACAGCTTTAGCGTAAATATAAGAGAAAATAACAGAAACGCTGCCGCTTCGGAAGCTCTAAAGCTGGTATGCGAGGTTATTGAAAGGGATAAGGCGTTAAATCATGGACGAAAATAAAATGTATAATGATATTCCTATCGCGAAATCGGGAAATCCGAAACAAGACGTTCCCATAGCGAGAGCAAAAGTCTCGGGGCAGGATTCTCCGTCAATTAAATCAAACCTTTCGAGTTCGGAAGATATCGCCGCGCAATTAAACGATTTGAAAAATTCTCTGAAAACACGCTCGGCGGCAGTATCGGAAAACGACGAGGACACAGATATATTCAGAGAGGCTTATAAAGAGCGGAAAAAACAAAACGCGGAGCGCTCCGCTGCCGTTAACGAACAGAATAAATCCGTTCCGCCCGATAATGATATAATAGTTCTCTCAAAGGATACCTTAAATAAATTTGATAAAAACAAATCCGAAAACGAAAAATTCAAGATTCTTTCCACAATTCTCATTATAATAACAGTCGTATTGTTTTTTATATCGTGCGCGTACCTTATATACGGCGCGTTTCATAAAGAAGATACTAACGGCGGCGTACACGATGACGAAGTAAAAATAAACACCCAAAGCGCGTTTCTTTCCTCTCCTTTCGGCTACAGTCAGACTTATAATGTAGATTTTCCCGACGGCATACAGGAGCGTTTCAAGGATTTATATGCCCAAAATTCCAATTTTGTAGGCTGGCTTACGGTACCCGGTACAAACATAGATACTCCGATTTATCAATCGGACAGAGATCAATACTATCTCAAGCATGACAACTACGGGGAATATACGAGATACGGCGTCCCGTATCTTGACGAAAACTGCGGCGTTAAGAACCTATCGAGGAACTCCACAATATACGGGCATAATTTTGACGACGACCAGATTTTCGACCAGCTCCATAATTATGAGGACGTTGAGTTTTTCAAAAAGAATCCGATAATCAAATTCGATACGATTTACGAAAACCACACGTGGAAAATTATAGCCGCGTTCCGTTCAAACGGCGAACCGGCGGGAGATAACGGTTATATATTCTACTATGTTCAGCCTAATATGGGCAATAACAGCTTTATGGAATTTTATGACGAGCTTCAGCAGAGAAGCTATATACATACAGGCGTTGACGTTCAGCCCACAGATAAAATTTTAACGCTCTCCACCTGCACTTACTTCTTCGATAAGAACGGACGCACAGAAAACGCAAGATTTGCCGTCGTAGCGAGGCTCGTAAGAGAGGGAGAAAGCGAGAGCGTAGATACTTCGCTTGCAAAAAAGAACGAAAACGTCAGATATCCGCAGCTTTACTATGACGTATTCGGCGGAAGAAATCCATATATAAACGCTTCAAAATGGGAAGCAACCGTCAACTGACAAGAACAGCGTCGGAAAGGATGTAATTGAATGGCAGATTCAGATAAAGAAATAAATCGGTTTGATACCGACGGCGACGTCATATCGGACCTTGAGGCGTTATCAAAAAAATACGGTCTGCCGTTTGAAGCGGAGAAATACAAAACTCCTTACAATCAGGAGGATTTTTCCCCGCTTTACGCGCCCGACGTCAAAAAGGTGATATCCACTCCCAAAAACAACAATCCGGCGCGGACTCCGCGGGTTATATACGATACTTCCGCAAAGTATCCGTCGGTGCGCCTTGTCTACGATGAATATGAAAACGCTCCCAAGGGTCCCGAAGGCAGACGGACGATTTACAAGGAAAGCGAAACGGAATCAATAGCCGCGAAAAGGCTTAGAAACGCCCGAGAGGCGGCAATGAATAAAAACGGCGGTTTCGCTCAAAATCCATACACAAGACAAGTCGCCGGCAGTCAGCCGTCAGGCGATATGTTTACCTCGGCATATTTAAGCGGCAGACAAAATACCAAAAACACTCAAAATACGGGAAATACAGGAAACGGGAAATATTCCGAAAACGCGCGGACGTCAACGAAATCGGACGGCTCCGTTCCCGTATATAAAACGGCAGGACAAACAGAGCAAGCCGAAAAAGCGTCGGCTTTAGACAAAAAGCCTATTTCTCACCGTCATTACGAATTGACGGCAAAGGACCATATCAGGAACTTCTTTAAAGCGTTTCTTCCCTGGAAAGGCGATTCCGCGAAAGAAGTGATAAGAAAAATCGTAATGGACGTTTCCGCAATTCTTGTGCTTATATGCTTCGGATTTTTTGTCGATAACTATATTCAGCATCAGAATGAGCTTGAAAAACAGCGGGAGCTTCAAAGCCTTCAAAACGAGGACACGGAATCGGATCTCGAAAAAAGATGGGCGGAGATAAAAGCTAAATATCCGAACGTTGATTTTCCCGACGGCATGAATATTAAATGGGCGGAGCTGTACGCGGCAAACCAGGATTTTGTAGGCAAGCTGACTATACACAATACGAGATACAATACGAGTATAGACACACCCGTGGTACAATCACAAAATGACGCCTATCAGAAAGAAAACGGCGAGGACTATTATCTTCACCACTCGTTTTATAAAAAGTACAGCAAATACGGAACCGCGTATATGGATGTTTATAATACAGGCTCCGAGCTTGACCGCAATAACGTAATTTACAGTCATAACATGACGGACGGTCTTGGATTCGCTCAGCTCGAAAGGTATTATGAAATCGACGGTTTTAAGGAAGCACCCATAATTCAGTACAGCACGTTGTTTGAAGATTACTATTTTAAAGTATACGCGGTAATAATAACAAACGGCTATCCGTCGGCGGATAACGGCTATCTTTTCAATTACGTTGCCACAAGCTTTTCAAGCGACGAAAGCTTTCAAAAATTTATTGAGGCTCTTGACGAAAGAAAGCTGTACGACACAGGAGTTGACGCCAACAAGAACGATAAATTCATTACGCTTTCAACCTGCTCTTATGAAATAAAAGCAACCAATATGGGGCGTCTCGCCGTAATAGGCAGACTTGTAAGAAACGGCGAAAGCACGGCCGTCGATACGTCGAAGGCTAAGGAGAATACTAACGTAAGATATCCGCAGATTTGGTACGATGAACACAATATGACAAACCCGTTTGCCGACGCGTACCGCTGGCAGCCATAAAGCAGCCATAAATAAATAAGAATAATATTTCATTTATATAAGTCAGGAGAGGAACTTATCAATGAAAATCAAGTCAATCGTATTCACCGACGAGAATAATCCGTCCTACGGCAAGCTTGAAGCGGTAATAACGGCTTCGCTTACTTCATTAACCGGTCAGGACGGACAACCGCCCTCGGCGTACAGCAACGTTTTTTCAGGTCTTACGGAAATAGCGGGAGCGCTGAAAACAAGCAACGTCATTATGATTTTCGCCGACGACAAAATGTATCACGAGGCAAAGCGGAACATATGCAGGGCGTTCAAGTTTGAAATGCTCCATAATGAGCTTGTACTTGAAAAGCTCAGGGCAATGCGCAACAACGAGAGATATATGGTTCACGCTCTCCTTCCGAAAAACGCGACGCCTTTTCCGCTCTCCGACGGACTTTTTCCCGGTTTCGCAATAAGGTCAAAAAGCCAATGTATATTTTTCCTGCCGTTTTCCGAGGACAGGACGTTTATTACAATGAAAAAATACGTATTCCCTTATATTCAAAGGGTGTACGGCGCGAGGCTCCCGAGCTTTAACGAATACGAAACGGCTTACGCGGCGGCGGTTCTTGAGGAACAGTTGTACGCTTCGGGAGAACACGTCGCTATAGCTAACACTTCGATATGCAAATATATAGCTCACGCGGCAAAAAGAATAGAATACTTTAACGATTACATATCATACGCGCCATACAGTGACAAGGATGCGGAAAAAGGCAGAGATACCTCCCTCAGAAAGCTTTCCGCCGTTAAAGCGGCGCGATACTATGAATACAGGTTCGGCGCATCCGTAATAGAGGACGAGCTCGACATTTACGGGCATTATAACGTAACTATTATAATATCAAACGGAAAGACGGCTACGATAAGGACGTTATCATCTATCGCAGATGAATCTCATGAGGATTTCATGTGTACGGTTGTAACCGAATTTTTTCTTATGCTCGCTCACGAGCTTGAAAACGCTCCCGAGCTTACAAAAGAGGACAAAAAATATTTAAAGCCAACCTCGACAATCCACGGAATACGATTATTTATCTATCTGGTTCTTTTCGCGACTTCATTTTTCCTAACGTACGTTGCGATTTCTTTCTCAAACTCATCATTTTTCGCGTAGATTTCCGCATTTTTCACATTTTCGCATTTACTGTGTAATAAATTATAACGGAATATATTAATTATGAAAAAGTCAGGCAATACGAAAAACAGAATAAAGAAGAAAATCGGCAGTATATCCGCATTAAGAATCATTGGAAAAATATTATTCTTTATCCCTGTTTTTATTTCGCTCACGCTTGTTACGGCTATTGAAGATTACAGCTTTCCCGTAAAAGAAAAGACCGCCGACGTAAACGGAGACGGAACTGTATCAAATACCGACGTTGCGTATATACTGAGCTATGCGTCTATGCTTTCGCCTGACGTTTCGCGTGAATTTTTAAGGCGCGCCGACCTAAATTCGGACGGAGTAATAACTGCCCGGGACGCAGTATTGGCCGAAAAACACGTATCTCATTCCGTTATAATAAAGGATTATGAATCCCCCGTTCAGGCCGCCGACGCGCCTTTAGCGGGCGGCAGCTCCGAAAGTACGGACACAAAGGAATTGTTTCCCGTTGTAAGCGCGAATAATAATGTTTACAGCGTTATAAGCAACGATAAAATGTACATATATCCCGATATGTCGCAGGTAATGCCTATAAGGAACGCTTTTACTGTAGTAAGCTTCGGTTGGGGACACGGCGTAGGCATGAGCCAATGGGGAGCGGTAAGGCTCGCCGAGGCGGGATATTCTTACGCGCAGATTTTACAGCACTACTTTATAGGCGTTTCTATAATGCGGGAGCAGTATCCGCAGACCGTTCTATGCGACGGACAACAAGTAAACACAATTGAAATGGTTGCAAGAATAGTCCAGATGGAAATATCGGGCTGCGTAAAGCAAAACGACCCTCTCGGAATGAGCGCTCTGCGCGCGCAGGCAGTCGCGGCGTATTCGTGTATAAAATCGAACGGGTACAAAGTCAGCGGCTGCGCGTATACAAGCAGCTATTCAAGATGCAGGGACGATGTAAAACAGGCCGTGTCAGAGGTCGCGGGACAGTATATCGCCTATAACGGAGAAGCCGTTTACGCCTACTATTCGGCCTGCTCCGCCGGCGTTACGGCAAATTATGAGCAGATTTGGGGCGCGACGAACAGAGATATGTCATATCTCGGACATTCTTCATCATATTCGGACTGTTATATCTCGGGTTACGTCAGCACACGCGTGTACTCCGTAAACGAAATGAGAAATTATATAATGTCCTATGACCCGTCAATAAATCTTTCGCAAAATCCGGCTCAATGGATAGAGATTATAACGCATGACGACGCGGTAAACGAAAATATAGGCTACGTCTCGGCAATGCGGGTCGGTGACAGGACGATATCTCAGGCAGCGGGAGTGATATTCAGAAACGACGTTATGAACTATAATATCAAATCTCCCTGCTTCGCAATAATATATAACGGACAGTATCTTTAATTTAATGCAATATCTTAAGACAACGCCGCTAAGCGGTCTTGACTGAAATCTATAAACCGAACAAACTTGAAGGGACTGATTGAAATGTCAATTTTTATTACAGGAGGAGCGGGATATATAGGCTCCCACACCTGCGTCGAGCTTCTTGAAGCGGGCTATGATATAGTCGTTGCGGATAACTACGTAAACAGTTGTCCCGAGGCTCTCGAAAGGGTCAAAAAGATAACCGGCAGGGACTTTAAATATTATGAGTGCGATATCCGCGACAGAAGCGCTCTCGATAAAATTTTTAAGGAAAACAGTATTGAAGCGGTAATTCATTTCGCGGGTCTTAAGGCGGTCGGAGAGTCCTGCCAAAAACCTCTTGAATATTATGATAACAACATTGGCGGAACTCTTGTCCTGCTCGACGTAATGCGCTCAAACGGCTGTAAAAAAATTGTATTCAGTTCTTCCGCCACAGTTTACGGCAGTGAAAACAAGGTTCCTTTTGTTGAAACAATGAAAACGGGAACCACAACAAATCCGTACGGCACAACGAAGCTTTACATAGAGGGTATTCTTAAAGATATGTACCTTGCCGATAACGAATGGAGCGTCGTTCTTCTTCGTTACTTCAATCCCGTCGGCGCTCACAAAAGCGGACTTATCGGCGAGAATCCGAATGGTATTCCCAATAATCTTATGCCTTATATTACGCAGGTCTCTGTGGGAAAACGCGAAAAGCTCTATATAAACGGCAACGACTATCCTACAAAGGACGGCACCTGCATACGCGATTATATCCACGTTGTTGACCTTGCAATCGGTCATATAAAGGCTGTAGAGCATATAATGAAAAAGACGGGCGTTGATATTTATAATCTCGGAACGGGAATAGGCTACAGCGTCCTCGACGTTGTGGAAACTTTCAAACGCGCAAATAATATTGATATTCCTTATGAAATAGTCGGACGCAGAGCCGGCGATATCGCGGAATGTTATGCTAACGCCGATAAAGCATTAAAAGAGCTCGGCTGGAAAGCCGAGAAAAACCTTGAGGATATGTGCCGTGACGCAATGAATTGGCAAAGCAAAAATCCCAACGGCTACGGCAATTAAAAAAGGAGCGAATTGAACTTTGAACCTTAAAAGAATATTGTCTTTTATTCTTTGTGTAATTATACTGATTTACATACCTGCGGGAGCGGCCGCCGAAGATGAAGAAAAGCTGTTTGCACCGAGCTGGGTAAGCGAGGAGGTTAATTATGACGGTTCAAAATCCGTTATAATAAAAACTCCGACATATATGCTTGATTCAATCGAATACTATGAATACAGCTTCGACGGCGGTTTTACATGGAATATTCTGAATGATTCAACAGGCGGAGAATTTATTGTTTCGGAAACAAGCGAATTTTTATTGAGATACGTTTCTGACGGAGTTACTTCGGAAATATATTCCGTTTCTATTGCAATAGACAAGGTCGCCGCGATAAAAAGCGATTCGACCGATATAACCGCGCTTATTCCTTATGGCTCCGCGGTTCCCGCCGACGTAACTCTTTCAGCTTACGAAATAATTAACGGCACAGATTATTCAGCCGCGAAAAATGCGATAGGAGAAAACAAGCCTTTTATTCTGTTCAGCGTATCATTAATGAGAAACAATAAGTTTTTTTATTCCGATGATGAAATTTCATGGCTCTTCCCTATCAGGAATCTTGACTATCGCTATTGCAAGCTTTATTATGTGGGCGAAAACGGAGTTCTTACCGAAATCGACGCGGATAATGAAATGAATATGCTGTACTGTACAATGTCATATAAGACAGGCAAATTTGCGGTCGTTGAGGACAAAACTAATTGTATCGGAGACGTAAATTCCGACGCGCTTGTAAACGCATCGGACGCGAGACTCGCTCTCAGAGCCTCGGCTAAGATTGAAACATTAAGCGAAATACAGTTTAAATCGGCGGACACAAACTCGGACGGCATTATTACCTCTTCGGACGCAAGATTTATATTAAGAATCGCCGCAGGGCTTGAAAAAATTTAACAAAGGATATATAATAATCTTCAACCGAATATCAGCGGGAATTTTTTAAGGCAATACCGCACAATTAGCGGCTAACGCCTTTGCCGCGCATCTGCACCGAGATTTTCCGTCATTTTTGCCAAAAGTTCCTTGAAATACGTCAGTATTCCTGCGTCACTTTTGTCAATCTGACGAAAAATCTTTCGGCACATCTGCACGACAATAATTATGCGGTATTGCCTTAAAATTCCTTATGAAATAATCAAGACGGCGCATATAAAATAAAACAAAAATCCGTAGTCAGACTATTTGTGCGGTTTACTAAAAACGGCTTGTGCGCAAAGCGTTTGACGGTCTTTGTCTTTGAGCGCTGTCCAATCAAGACGTATTTAACATAAAAGGAGATGATATAAATGTTTGTAGCGGTTATGGGCTACGGAACAGTAGGTTCCGGCGTAGTAGAGCTTCTATATAAAAACCACGACAGCATTGTCAAAAAAAGTATGCAGGATTCTTTGGAGCTTAAATATATTTTAGATATAAGGGATTTTCCTAACAGCCCTTATAAGGATAAATTTACAAAGGATTTTAACGTAATTTTGAACGACCCCGACGTAAAAATAGTTGTCGAAACTATGGGCGGAGTTACTTTTGCGTATGATTTTGTAAAAAAACTCCTTCTTGCGGGTAAAAGCGTCGTTACCTCAAACAAAGAGCTTGTAGCGCAGAAAGGCTATGAACTGCTTTGCATTGCAAAGGAAAAAAATGTAAATTTCCTTTTTGAAGCGAGTGTCGGCGGCGGTATTCCCATAATCAGACCTATCACACAGTGCCTTGCCGCAAATGAAATCAATGAAATTGCTGGCATATTAAACGGTACTACAAATTACATTTTGACAAAGATGATAACCGAAAACGCGTATTTTGACGAGGCCTTGAAAAACGCACAGGAGCTTGGCTACGCCGAAAAAGACCCGACAGCTGACGTTGACGGTCATGATTCATGCAGAAAAATATGTATTCTCGCTTCATTGTGCTTCGGAAAACACGTCTATCCCGATAATGTGCATACGGAAGGCATAAGAAACATATCGCTTCGCGACGTCGCTTACGCAGCGGCATGGGGCGGAGTTATAAAGCTTATAGCTTCGGCAAAAAAAATAAACGAAAATTCTATAACCGTTACTGTCGGACCTTCGTTTGTACAGGCTCACAGCCAGCTTGCCGGTGTTGACGACGTATTCAACGCGATTTTGGTAAGGGGCGACGCGGCAGGCGACGTTGTTTTCTACGGCAGAGGCGCGGGCAAAATGCCGACCGCGAGCGCGGTCGTTGCGGACGTTATAGATGCCGCGAAACATACGCTTAAAAAGAAAAATTTCGGCTGGGATGACGCGGAGGAAAACTATATAGCGGACTATCTCAAACAAACGTCGGCGCTGTATATTAGAGGTACTGCGGACGATAAGAGCGAAGCGGTAAAGGCGATAAACGCCCGAATAGGCGCGATAAGGATTCTGAATATTGCGGACGCTCCCGAAAATGAGCTTGCGTTTATCACAAATCCTGCGCCGGAAGGAGAAATAAGAAGCAAAATAAATAATATTAACGGTTTCGGCATTAATAATATTATCAGAGTAACAGATTATTAATTATTTTACTTATTTTACATATTTTACACATTAAGAAGGGAAAATCTTATGGGACTCATTGTGCAGAAATTCGGCGGCAGCTCCGTTGCGAACGCCGAAAGAGTAAACAATGTTGCGAGTATTGTAACCGATACTTACAAAGCGGGCAACGACGTTATAGTGGTCGTGTCCGCACAAGGCGATACGACTGACGACCTTATTGAAAAGGCACAGGAAATCAATCCGCGCGCATCAAAAAGAGAAATGGATATGCTTCTTACGGCCGGCGAGCAGATTTCAATTGCGCTGCTTGCCATGGCGATTGAAAAAATCGGCTGTCCCGTCGTTTCATTTCTCGGTTGGCAGGCCGGCTTCAACACAGATTCCAAACACGGCGCGGCAAGAATAAAGAATATTAAAGCGGACAGAGTAAAAGCCGCTATTGATAAACACCAAATTGTAGTAGTAGCGGGATTTCAGGGACTTAACAAATACGACGACCTGACTACACTCGGCAGAGGAGGTTCCGATACAAGCGCGGTAGCCCTTGCCGCCGCTCTTCACGCTGACAGGTGCCAGATATTTACAGACGTTGAGGGCGTTTTTACTGCCGACCCGAGAAAGATTAAAAACGCGAAGAAGCTTTCTGAAATTACATATGATGAGATGCTTGAGCTCGCGACTCTCGGCGCGCAGGTTCTTAACAACCGTTCTGTTGAAATGGGCAAAAAGTATAATGTTGAAATTGAAGTTCTCTCAAGTCTCAAGAGAATATCCGGCACAGTAGTCAAGGAGGTTGCCAATATGGAAAAAATGCTGGTAAGAGGAGTTACAAAGGATACTAATGTCGCAAGAATTTCTGTTATAGATTTACCCGATATTCCGGGAATAGCGTTCAGAATTTTCGACAGACTCGCGGCAAAAAACATAAACGTGGATATTATTCTCCAGTCAATCGGCAGAAAAGGTTCAAAGGATATTACATTCACCGTTTCAAAAGACTGCGCAGACGACGCTGTAACTGTTATTAAAAATCTCGCGGAGCTTCAGGATAAGGAAGTTAAATGCGATACCGATGTAGCAAAGGTATCGGTTGTGGGAGCGGGTATGGAAACTCATCCGGGCGCGGCGGTTATGATGTTTGAAGCGCTTTATGAGCAGAATATCAATATACAGATGATTTCAACAAGCGAAATAAAGATTTCAGTCCTTATTGATAAATCTGACGCCGATAAAGCTGTAGAAGCAATACACGATAAATTTATTCCGTCAACGGACAGATAAATTTCAAACGAAAATATATTAAGCGGCGCAATTGATGCGCCGCTTCAGCGTGTCGGAAAACTTGTTGCAAAGAGTATAAAAGTTTCGGTCAAGCCTTTACAAAGGTTTGCAGGGGTCACGGGGACAGCGTCACCGTGTCGCGCTCCGCAGAGCGCGAAATCTCCTTTTGCTTTCTGAAGCGGCGTAATTAATACGCCGCTTGTTTTTTTGCAATTAATCAGAGCTTCCTTAAAAATCGGAAAAATCCCCGAAGCCGAGGCTTCGGGGATAAGCTTGTTTTGCTTTATCCTTTGCTGAATAAGTTTTTGAAAAATTCAATAATTCTATTGAAAAATTCAGCAATCTTCTTGAAAAATTCAACAAAGCCGTTTGAAGCAAGACCTTCGTCATCAAAGATACCGTCGAAATACTTATTAAGGATACCCTTGAGTGAGTTGCCCATGCCTCTAAGGAACGGGTCGCTGCTTTCCGTAAGCATACGAAGAATAAACTGCCATGAGTTGTTCACGTCGTGGTAAACGTCGTCGCCTACTTCAGCGCCTTCATTTACACCAAGGAAGATGTAATAGAATATATAGAGCGCCTGACCCATTCCGGGATCTTTACTTACGGAATCCGCAAGCATTTCAAGAACCGAACATACGGAATTGTAGTTTTCTTCATCAGGAATATAATCCTTAATAAGCGCTTCAATCTTATCAATGTTTTCGTCCATTGTCGCAAAGTCGATGAGGATACGGAGAGCTATTGTAAGCATATCGGCTTTCTGAAGCTCCGAGGCATATTCCATAGTGTAGTATGTTTCGCCGTTCTTTGACTCGTAGGTTACAACTTTTCCTACAGTAAGTTCCGCGATAGCGTCCATTACGAACGGAGTAAGGTCATAACCGGTGGATTCCTTAACAGCATTGAGAGCCGTATCAACAATCCAGTCAAAGTCGTATGTGCTGAGATCAAATCCCATAAGGTCTTCAAGACTGCCCTTGCCTGTCGCGGGCTCAATAGCCGCAAGCACCGTATCAACGGAATTTACAAGATTCTTGAAGCAGGTATCAAGACCGTTGGAGTTGATGAAGTAAACGACGCCGGGAAGAAGTGAGAAAATTTGGTCAACGGGATTTGCTTCAATCGCTTCAATCTTATCAAATACGGGGTCAACAACAGCTTTAAGAGCCGCGTTCACATCACTGTCAAGAACCGACTTGAATTCGTCCGGAGTAAGTATGCCTTCACAGTCAAGAGCCTCAAGGAGAGGAATAATACCGTATGCGTAACCGAGCGAGCCGGGAATCGTAACAGCGTCAAGTCCGTTAATATCAAGGAAGAGCGAGATGCTTTCGCCTGTAAGAAGGAGTTTAAGAAGAGGAGCGGCGGGAGCAATGATTGTCGTCAGAGCATTAGTGAACGATTCTCTGTCGCCGTCAACAACCTCAACCGTCATATTATCCCAAGCGTGGAGGTCAAGGTCTACCGCGTTTTTGAGCGCTTCGGCAATATATTCGCCGTAAGGTTCAAGACCGGTAATCTGAGCAAGAGCGTCTTTGAGCATATTAAGGATAGCGTCGGCATTAGCCTGAGTATAAAGATTTGACTGAATAACCGAATCAAGGAGGTGTTCAAGACTGTCAAGCTTCATGCCGTCGGACTCAATACCAGCAAGGCAGAGAACGTTTCCAATAAGAGCGGGAAGATTCTCAACAACATACTGAGCCTTTTCCTTAGTCCAGTATTCGTTATATGTGCTTGTATATCTGCCGGAAGACTCAATTGCCGAGAATGATTCATCCGTGTTGGCATACTCGGTGTAGTACCAGCTGAAGTCCTGCATATCCTTTGCGGCGCTCAAACCGAGAATATTCTTTATTGTCTTATAAACGTCCTCGCCGAACCACTTTGTAAGGATAGCTTCGTTGCTGTCGACCTTCATGGTATCAAGAACAAGAGAAAGGAGAATTGTAATCATATCTCTTCTTGTTTCTGTATCCGAATAGGTCATATAGAAGTACTTTCTGCCGTTTGCGGAATCGCGCTGTTCAACCTTACCCATGTAGAACTCTTTTACAAATTCTTCACATTCGGGATTGAAGTAAAGCCCTACTTTATCGTTAACTATATCAAATACTGCGTCAAACGTGAGGTTGGAAAGCGGGAAGCCTATAAGCTCGTCAAGATTGACGTCGCCTACAACAGGTGAAAGCGTTTCAATGAGATAATATACGGGCTGAAGAAGATTGTTCACCGTATTCTTAGCGCCGTCGGCGTTGATAAAGTAGACGATATTGGGAAGTATATCAAGCATTACGTCGAGCGCTCCCATGTCATCCTTACCGCAAATCGCCGTAAGTCTCTCGCAAAGAGCTTCAAATACATATCTGACAGCCGCAGACGTATTTATACCATTCTCCGTAACAAACGCGGAAGCAGGTTTTACGTTTTCGCAGCCGAGAGCCTCAAGAAGAGGTACAAGACCGAAAGCATAGCCATCGCCGCCGGAAATTGTGATAAGATCTTCTCCGTTTTCATCGTTAAGGAAATTGTATTCTTTAGCGAAGAAGAGCCAGTCAAGGAGTCTGTTCGCCGGAGCAAGCGCTTCAGCAAAGGAATTTACAAATTGTTCTTTCTTTTCGGCATTGTCAGTCTTTGCGTCAATACCCCAATCCTTGGTACATTCAACGCTCGCTACAGTGCCGTCTTCATTGTAGGTAATAGTACACCAATCGAACCATGTTCCAATATCCGCTTCAAGAACAGCGCCTACAGTATCGACAAGAACTCTGTCAAGACCCGCAAGAAGCTTTACAACAGCCTCAAGAAGCTGGTCAAGAATCGCATCGGTATAGAGTTTTTCGGACAAGGCAGCGTCGAGAAGTACGCCAATTGTGTTGCCTTCACCCTTTGCGGCTTCAACAATACTTTCAATGATAGTCGAAAGTCCCGAATTGAGGTAATCGGCAGTAGCCTTGTTCCATGCGTTTGTATACTGAGTATATACTATAGAATTTTCGCCTGTACGAGCAGGAAGACCGTTTGCAATAAGCTGATCAAGCGCGTCGTCGCCCTCATACATATACGCCCAGTTATTGTCGGGATATTCAAATTGTCCTTCGTGTCCCTTAAGGAGGTCGATAATCGCGAAATACTTATTTTCTCCAAAGAGCTGCTTAAATGTTTCCGCATTGTCGTTAAGCTCAAGGGTTTCAAGCGCAACGCTGAGAACTATAGCAATGAAGTCTCTTCTTGCCGCATGGTCATCAGCAATGGTCATACGGAAATTATGATTAAGACCGCTCGCCGAGTTTGCGTTTTCCTCAATTTTACCGATATAGAAATTCTTTATAAGCTCTTTTGCCGAGTCGGTAAATTTGATGTTAACATTTTCAATAGCGCCGCCGGAAAGAAGGTTAAATACCTCGTCCCATGTAAGGTTTTCAATATTAATCGGAAGTCTGTCACCGAGAAGCGAACCTAATGTAGCCTTACTGCCGTCACTATTGATAATCGGTGAAAGCGCGCCTATAACAGCGTTAACGGGAGCAAGCAAGTTGTTTACGGCAGTCTTTATGCCATCCGCACTGATGAAGTAAATCACATTGGGAAGCATATTGATTATTTCATTTACCGTGTTGCCGGAAGTAGTGTTGCAAAGCTCGTCAACTCTGCCGAGGAGAGCAAGAACTACATCTTTAATCGCCTGTGAAGTGTTTATGCCGGCGGCTGTCTTATAAGTTTCAACGTCCGCGATTGGCATATATGTGCTAATATGCTCGGGAGCGTAAGTATCGGCACTACTCATGGTGCAGCCAAGAGCCTCAAGTATCGGTACTATTGTATACGAATAGCCCTCGCCGCCAGCAACTGTAATGAGTTCTTTTTCCGAAGTGGTTCCTGTTAAGAATTTATAGCTTTCTCCGAAGAAGAGCCAATTTATTATTCTGTCCGCAGGAGCAAGAACATCAGCGAATGTTGACGCAAAGCTTTCAGCATCTGTAACGCCCCATTCTTTATTGCACTCCCACTTGCCTTCGGCATTGACAGTACCCATATCGAACCATGCGTCAATATCTGCGCCGATAATAGCGCCGACTGTTTCAACAAGAGACTTGTCAAGTCCCATAAGAAGATTTACTACTGTTTCAAGTAAGCTGTTGAAAACATCGTCCGAATAGAGATTATCGTTCAGAGCGCCGTTTATCATAGCGCCGAGAGCGTTGTCCTCTTCGCCTATAAGCTTCATAACCGCATCGATAAGCGCAGCAAGGTTGTTTTCAAGAAGCGTAGCCGTATCTAACGACCAATCGTTTATAAACAAATCGTATATCGGTGTACGCTCGGGAAGATCATCTCCGTTTTCAAGATGCTCAATCTTTTCATCGTCGTACATATAAGCCCAATTAGGTTCGGAATAAATGAGTTTGCCCTCAAAGCCTTTAAGTACGTCTACAATCGCATTATAAATATTCTCATCGCCGATAAGCTCTTTCAGAAGGTCGCCGTTGAGGTTAACGATATCAAGCGCAAAGCTGAGAACTATTGTAATCATATCAGCTTTCGTCTGATAATCTTCATTGGTATAAACCATTCTGTAAGCGTCTTCACCGTTGGCCGAATCAAATTTTTCGATGTCGCCGATGTAGAAAGTTCTGAGAATATCATACATCTGCTCATTCATCGTAAGACCTGTATTGTCAACAAGAAGAGTAAGAATAGTATCCATAGTAAGGTCGGAAATATTGAATCCGAGCTGTTCTTCAAGCAGAGAACCTATGGAAACGTCTTTACCGTCTTCGGCAATGATGGGCGAAAGCTTCTCAATAACCGCGTTTACAGGTGCAAGAAGGTTGTTGACAGACGTTTTAACGCCTTCCGCATTAATGAAGTAAAGGATATTAGGAAGAAGATTAAGTATTTCGTTTGCAGGTTTGCCCGCGATTTCATCGACTCTCGCAAGTACGGAATCAATTATACCTTCTACGGCATCGCCGACATTATAAACAGTATTACCGTTCTCATTTGTTGTAACATAAGCATCGGGTGAAGTCATCTTGCAGCCCAAAGCTTCAAGAATCGGTACAAGACCGTAAGCGTAGCCTTCGCCGCCTGTTACCGTGATAACGTCGTTATAGGTAAGTTCGCCGTTTTCATCGGTTTCGGAGCCTGTGAAGAGAGCGAAATCATCACCGAGGAAGAGCCATGCAAGAAGTCTGTTTGCAGGATTGATAACTTCTTTAAGACCTGCTATGAATGCATCTTTCTTTTCAGCCTCAGTTGTAAGCGCATCAACGCCCCAATCCTTTGTGCATACAACGCTTGCTACAGTACCGTCCTCATTGTATTGAATATCGCACATACTGAACCATGATGCAATATCAGTATCAAGAGCGGCGTCTACAAGATTTCTGAGAGTTTCATCGAGTGATGCAATAGCTTTGACTATAAGCTCAACGATTGCGTTGAGATTCGCATTAGTATAAACATTGTCGCTAAGCAGTCCGCCGATAAGTCCCCTTATATCAACACCCGCTGTTTCAAGGACATAATCAACAAGCGCATCAAAGTTTTCATTAAGAGCATTCGCCGTTTCTTTATCCCAGTCCGTGTTATATCCGAGATAAACTATTGTTTTCTGCGGAAGCTTAACGGGTGTATCGGAATCCGGCTGAACCTCAAACATATAATCCCAGTCGGGTACCGAATACTGAATATCAAGACCATTGATAATATCAACCATAGCGTTATAGATAGCTGTTACATCAACAGTAGCGTCTTCACCGAGAAGTCCCTGAATGAACGCGCAGAGAATTTCTCCGTTTGTACCCTTTGAAGTCTCGCTGCCATCATCGCCTGTGACTTTTACTTCATATTGAAGAGCCTCAAGGAGCGATGTTACCGTAATTGTAAGAGCGTCCGCCGCCGTTACCGTTCCGCCGTAAGCCTTGGCACCAAGTACGGAATCGGGAATTTCTTTAGCGCCCGCGCACAGAGCGTCAAGACAGTACTGTACAAATTGACTGCCGTAAAGGTCTGTGCCGATGTAGGAATCGACAAGCTTAACTATCTCTGCAAGAGTAAGTCTGCCGACGTCAATATTAAGCTGTTTGTAATCCTCAGCCTTCTCAACTTCATTGCCGCTGATAAGATCGAGTACTCTGTTGAAGTCCACGCTTCCCGTGTTAAGGAGGTCGGAGACGATAAGAGACAGTATCGAATTAACGTCAAGGTCGATTATCGGTCTTACATCATCAAGAATTATAAGAACCGGCATAAGGAGATTGTGAATTACAGTTGAAAGTCCGTTTGATTCGATGAAGTATACGAATCTCGGAAGCAGTTCGAGAGTTTTCTGAATCGTGTTGCCGTCGAGCATATAATCGACCCAGTCAAAGAGCTGCTTAGTAAGGAAGTTGAACGCTTCGGCAGGATCTTTTTCCGCCATTGCGTTATATTCCTCCTGAGTAAGAACATGAGTATCAAGCCCGTCAATATCAGTCATTATTATTTCAAACATCATTCCGACGGAATTTTTATAGTTCTCATAACCGAGGAACGTGATAGCCTGATTGAAGAGCGTAAGGTCTTTACCGGAGAGGAGAAGTGAAACAAGCGGAGCAAATTCGCCGCATACGCCTGTAAAGATATCAAGGAATGCGTTTCTGTCGCCATCCTCAAACGGTTTGCCGTTAACGACCCACGTATAATACGTATTGCCTTCTTCGTCGGTTACGGGGTCGCCGGCTGTAACGCCTGTCTCGTTTACATAGCCGTCCTCGCCGGGAGCGGGAGCGGTAACTCCGTATTTTTCACCGAGTTCATTGTTGTAGAGATAACCGAAAGCATTGAACCATGTTCTCATGTTAACGCCGGTTTCTCTTGCGATAAAGTCATACAGGAAGGAATCCTCAAGGTTCTTGTCGAGAGCTACGCCCAAATCAACAAGACCGTTGATAAGTCCGTCCATATTCTTGTTGTTGAACAAGCCCGAAATCGCCGTCTGGAGCAAATCATTAACACTTGTTATATCCGAACCGGTCATTTTAAGAACGGATTCAAGAATAGCGTCGATATTATCTATAACGTAATTTGCTTTATCTCTTGTCCAGTCGTTTCTGTATTCAAGGTAAACGATTGAAGTATCGTCCATACCTTCAATGCCGTTGTAATTGTACTTTGAATTGAACCAATCCATATCCATGGTATCGTATTTTACGGGATTGAACA
This sequence comes from uncultured Clostridia bacterium, assembly GCA_947631945.1. Classification (GTDB taxonomy): domain Bacteria; phylum Bacillota; class Clostridia; order Oscillospirales; family Acutalibacteraceae; genus UBA1081. The sequence continues at coordinate 8,906 of CANRNI010000020.1, read as the reverse complement.
ATTCGACAAGAGCCGCGAGAGCGTCCATCGGGTGAGTACCTACCTGCTCGATAAGGCTGTAAACGATATCGGGCAGTTCAATAGGCGCAGGTTCTTCGCCTTCTTCTGCGTTCTGGTTCTGGATAAATTCAATAATTCCTTCTACAAATTCCCTGTTGCCTACCGCGTTAACGATATACTGGAGCAGGAAGTAGAATACATCCGCCTTGTCGGCTGTAAATTTGAGACGCTGACCGCTGCCGCGCTGTGTGGGAGCGTTTGTATTATAGCTTGAGCATACTATAACTTCACCCGCGTTTATAATCGGCAGGGAAAGCGCTAATCCGAGTTTGTCAAACAAGAATTTAAGAAGTTCGTTAATATTCGTGTACTCAAGAGGTGCTTCTTCACTACCGAGCATTTCTTTGAGATTCACCATATCGGCAAGAGCAATATTAAATTCAAATGCCGGAATATTATTGTTAATGGCACTGCACAAAAGACCTTTAAACAGTTCAAGTACGCTTGCCAAACCTGACAAATCGAGATTATCCTCAAGAAGTTCAAGCTTTGCGTTCATACTGAGCGTAATGGAATTTATCATGCTCTGAAGTTTATCCATCGAAAGAGCGTAAAGAACCTGAGGAAGTATTTCAAGAACTTTATTTAAGGGCTGCTGTTTGAGCTGTTCAATAACAACGAGCAACGGTTCAAACAAAGCCGTGGCTATCTGCGGACCCGAGGCATTTGTCGCAAGAGTTCTGAAACTGTACGTGCCGTCCGCGTTGAGTGTAACGCCGTCTGCTCTGAGAGCGGACAGATCGTAACCGCCGTCGGTAACGTTCAACGCTTCCATAATGGGAATCCAAAGAGTCTTATAGAGATTCATCGGTGTGATATTCAGCGTCGCGCTTGCAAGAGCGGTATTGATGCCGATAGATATTGTACCCAGAATGGGTACTTTATATCCCGCCGAACCGCTTATTGCGGCAACCTTGTCAACCTTATGGCTGAAGCTGTTACCTGTGAGCAATGTCTGTAGTAGCGGAAGTATAGAACCGAATACGTCGCCCACAACTTTTGTGAAGCTCTGGAAATCGGTTACACCCCAGTCGTATTCAAAATTATATTCACCGTTTTCATCTTGAAGACGCGTCCAATCCGTACCCGCCGCATTGAGCGTCTGTTTTATTGTATTGTAGCGTGTTTCATTCGGCAATTTACTTGCCAAGTCTGCGGGATAAATATAGACTCCGAGAGCCTGAAGTACGGCTCTAAGACTCGTTGACCCCTTTTGACCGTCAATATAGAGCTGCAATCTGCCGCTTACGTCTCCGCCCGCAAGTATACCGAGGTCGAGAGTTGCGACCGAACCGGCTTCCTCGGGAGCAGATATGCCGGCAATACCCATATTCGGAAGGTCGGTGAGCAATCCGGGTATCATATCACATATCATCGGGAACAGCGCGCCGACAAGCGTATTTACCATTTTATTAGTAAAGAGATTTTCGGTAAGTATGTTGTCGATAGCTTCGGAAAGGCTTCCGAATGCTTCGCCTGTGTCCTTGTCTTTAAGACCGACAAGTGCGCAGAAGTCCTCCGACGTAATGAAGTTATCAAGCTTGACAATCGTATCGTTTACCTTTTGCTCGTCAACGACGTAGTTGTCTTCCGCGCCGTCTCTCGCAATATCGTTAGGATAACCGAGATATTCGCCCGTAACGTTATCGTATACGTCTTGGTCGCCCGCATAACGGGTCGTATAAACACCGTTGCCGTCGTGATAATGGTTCTGTTTGAAGTTGTTAAGTCCGCCGGAAGATACAAACTCATTGTAGGCGTTTAAAAAGCCCTGCAAACTGTCATGTATTTGTCTGTGTTCCGCGTCTTCCCAACCTCTTGAAAGACCGAATTGGTAAACGTCCTCACCGTTTTCATTGAAATTTCTGATAGCGGAATCTATACCGATAAAGTTATCAAAAGTGATACTGCCGCCGCTCATATCGGCATACTGTTTAACGGTATCAAGGAGCGAATCCGAACGCGTAACTATATTGACTTTAAGTCTGTCGATATATTCCTGAACTGCGTCGGGGAGATACTTATCCGCTTCTTCGCCGTAAGTAAAGGTGAATACGGACGTTACAATCTCTTCGCCTACCATACCTTTATATTTTTCGATAGCCGCATTGAGATTGCTCTGTTTCGCCGTATCGGCAACATATCTGTCCATTATCTCCTGATTTGTCCAATCAGCGACATTAGCAAAAATATAGGGAAGGAAATAAGTCCAGAAATTCTCATATTCGACCTGAGCGTCTCTTGTATCAAGTTTTAATTGAATCTTGTCACGGAACTCCTGAATGTATGCGTCGCCTTCAGTAAATACAGCATTCTGAGCTTCAACCGAAAAGCTGTTTTTACTGTTGACGTAACCCGTATACTTATCCTTTAATCCCGCGAGTTCGAGGTCGGTGATGTCATCCTTGTTTTCCGGGTCGGCAACAAGGGGAGAATCATTTGGTATATCTGTGTCTATGGTATTCTTTAATACTCGAAGCTGATACAGCTCCATATCATAGTAGAGAGCGTCAAGGAACTCTTTGGAAGCATCCAATGAAAAGTCTTCAAATCCGTCATAATTTTCAACAACGAAAGTGAATATATCATTGGAATAATCTTTGATAATATCATACGCTGCTTTTGCTCTTGTGTAAACGTCGAGCATATTATCGTAGTCCGTATTGTCATAGCCGTTCTTTATGCATTTCATCATTGTCTGCATATTGGGCTGAGCCAAAACTACTTCTTTGGCAAACTGAACTTCTGCCAAATATTCATCAACAGATGTGCCGAAGAAATGGTCAACGACACTCTTGGTGTACTTACCTATAATGTCGTTATTTTTTTCGGAAGCCTCGTCATAAAGGGTAACAAGCTCCGCGCCGGTCTTATCCAAAAGGTCGGCGGCTTTTGTTGCAAGACGGGTCTCGTCAAAATACTCCGCGAAAGCGACAAGCTCATCGTGCGCCGTTGTATTTTGGCTGTTTACCGTTCTTTGAACAGAGCTTAAATAATTCCATTTATATGAAGTCCAGTAGTGTGTGTAATATGTTTTGCTGTTGCAAGTGCCGCCCTTTCTGGAACCCTGGCTCGTTTGCGTAGCCGATGTACCGTTGGTATGCGCAAAACTGTATGTAACCTTTGTCGGGAAAGATTCGGGAATCTCGGTTACCGACGAGAACGTACATAAGTAAGAAGCCACGTCAACGGCTACGGACGACGTTTTGCTGACAGAATTCTGTACGGAACCGTTATAGCTTACGTTACCGTTACCGGTCAGATTGTTGTTTGTGATGTTGGTTTCGTCCTCCCAACTGCCGGAGGAAGTCAACCCGGTGTATCCGTAAACCGTGTTGCCGGCGGGATTGAGAACATTGGTAATAAATCCCGCTTCACTGCTGCCGCTTGCGTAACCAAGATTAGTTATCACTTGGGCACAGATTTTATCAGATGAATTAACTGCGCTTGTTGAAGACGCATTTGCCGTTCTGACTCCGTTTACGGCATAATCATAAATTGCGTCCGCAGCGGCAAGAACAGTACCGTCGTCATTTGAAAAATTCCAAGCATTGCCGGAACTGCTCTGCTTACTGGCGCTGCCGACTGCTTTACCGATAAGGTTTTTGACTTGTTGCACCGTATAAGACGACGCAGCCGCCGCCGAGAACGACAATCCCGACAGGCACACCGAGCATGAGCCGAAAATCATAAGCAGCGACAGAAATACGCTTAGTGTTTTCTTTGCGATTTTCATCTCAAAAAATCTCCTTTTTCTATTATTTGTTTGCTCACATTTTTCCATTTCCGCATGATATTTCTTTTAATTTTTTTGCAAAATATACAAAAAATCATGACAAAAATGAACATAATATTCACGCTCTCATTTTAGCATAACAATCCAAATATTTCAATACCTATTTTTAATTTTTTATTAACTTTTTATGATATCTTATCGGCTGTCGATTATCGGTACAAGCCGATATAATACAAAAAGCCGCAGTTTTTAAGAAAGCGGCTTTTATACAACTGTAATTCGGTTATTGCATCATTGCATCTTTTTATCTTTATTACTTTTAATATTATTTGAATTTTTTGAATCGTGTTTTTTATTTGTTTTCTTTTTAGATTTATTTCCCGTTTTTTTCGGCGGTTCGGATAATTTGTTTATAAAATTTTCAAAAATATTCTCCGCGTCGAGAGGACATAGTTCGTATGACTTTACGCTGTAAAGAACAATGAGCCATACTACGGAAATTATAATCGCCGTTACTGCCCAGCACTGCCAATATGTAAGTCCCAAGAAAAAGTTTTTTTCACAATCGTACTCGTAGTATCTGAAATTTTCCCAGACAATTCTCGCGGAACAATATAAGATTGTTCCTATAGGATACAGAGCGCCGTACCTGATTTTTTTATTGCGCTTAAACGTAATAACCGCAAGAATCGCCGTAACCGCTAAAGTGCATAACGATTCATAGAGCTGAACGGGGAAAACAAGATAATCAAGATGACGGTTATAAACACCGTTCTCATCCGCTATGCCGTAACAGCAACCGCCGAGCAGACATCCGAATTTCGCGCAGGCAAGTATAAAAAATATTCCCGGCGTCATGTAATCCATTAGCTTACGGTATTTTTCTCCGCTTAAAACAGCGAGAATTATCATAAATACCGGCAAAAACATCAGCGCCCCGAAAATGCATACGCCGCTGTCGGGAACATACTCGCCGGAGCTTGCCGCCGTCAAAGAAGCTACGTAAATTTTGGACATAAGCTTTGCGCCCATAACTCCGAACGCAAATGTCACAACGGTATAAATAACGGAACGCAGCAGATTTGTTTTATATTTTTTTCTGCTTAACAAACAGACGGCAAACATTCCGATTATTCCCACAAGATACATTGTATCATACAAGGATATGCTTTTTTCACCGATATAAATATACGGATACATAAAAACCACTTCTTATAGTTTTATCGTCTTCGCTTTTTTCAGTATAACAGGAAGTGATTAAAAAGTCAATCGTTTTGTAAAATCATCAACTCAGCGCGGACAGGATTCCTACGGCGTCGGGCGACGCAAGCATTTTCCAATGCTCATATGTATAAGCTGTAACATCGTCCTCGCATATATCGCAGTATTCGCATACAACATTCTCTATACTTCTAAAATATGAGGTTTCGGGATAAATGATAAGTCTGTACATATCGCCGTCCGTGTAAAGCTCGCTTTTAACTACCCTGCCGTCCCTCGCAAGAACCTCCGACAGCGCGGATATATCGTCAATATTATCGGAACCGCATATTATTTTTACGTTTCTGACCTTAACAAGCTGTTTTTTTCCGTTTCTGCCCTCCGGACCGTCAGACACCGTAAAAAATATCGTACAGCCGCCTTTGGAATCGGGAACAGCTTCAATCAGCATTTTCTGTGTAAGCCTTATATCCTTTCCGAGCTTATGCCGCGCTTCGTCAAGCAGCGTCCAAAGAACACGCCTTGTTTCAATATTGGCGTAGTCAAGCTCGTCGTATGTTATATCAAGCTCACACATATCCTCACGCGTCAGCTCTATACAAATCACATTTTCGTTTTCGGCAATAATATTCATTACAACAGCTCCCATATAAATATCTACTAATATGATATTCCGGGGACAGGCAATTTGCAATGATAAATATTTTCCGTTTTTTTATCATTTTCTATTGACAAACATGTTCATGCTGTATATACTGTTAATATACAGTAAAAGCAAGGTGATAGCTTGAATATTTTTATAGACAATAAAAGCGGAGCGCCGATTTACGACCAAATATATTCGCAGATAAAAAATCAGATAATAAGCGGAGCTTTAAGCGAGGACGAAGCTCTGCCGTCTATAAGAAATCTTGCGAAAGATTTGAGAATAAGCGTTATAACAACGAAACGCGCCTACGACGAGCTTGAAAAAGAGGGCTTCATATACACAATAGCGGCGAAAGGGTGTTTTGTGGCGAAAAAGAATGTAGAGCTTCTTCGCGAGGACAACCTAAAGCAAATAGAAGAACATATGCAAAAAATCATAAGTCTTGCCGCGTCGTGCAATTTGAGCAAGCAGGACATACTCGATATGTGGAACATAATGACGGAGGAATAAAATATGTACGCGCTTGAAATAAAAAATCTTACAAAAAATTATATTGATTTCACTCTCGATAATTTCAGTCTAACTCTTCCGAGCGGCTGCATAACAGGGCTTATCGGTGAAAACGGAGCGGGAAAAACAACCGTTCTGAAGCTTATACTCAACATTATAAAAAAGGACGGCGGAACGGTAAAATTTTCGGAAAAGATAACGATAAAAGCGTTTCGCTTTTAAAACAGGATATAGGAGTGGTTACAGATGAAATAGGTTTTCCCGATTGCCTTAAAGCGTCTCAGATAAACAAAATAATGAAGCTCACCTTTAAAAATTGGGACGAAAATTATTATTTCGGGCTTCTTAAAAAAATGAACATACCCGAAAATAAAGAATTTAAAACATTCTCGCGCGGGACAAAAATGAAAACGGGAATCGCCGTCGCGCTATCTCATAAACCGAAGCTACTGCTTCTCGACGTAAACTGTAGTATCCTATTCGCTGTGTATAGCGTGTATGGTGTAAGAGAAATGGAGAGAAACAGAACTGCATACACAGCAGAAAGAAAAAAGTGTGTATCGTGTTAGGCAGGGTTCGGTCATGAAGGTGACCGTTTTTTTTATTTCCTTGTAGTAAGAGGCGATTAAGCCCTCTTAGGCTTAATCGGCTTAATTGCCCAAAAGCAGGAACAGGCTGGTGCGTCAAGGACGGCGAAGCCGGGAGTGGAGATTTTGCAAAGCAAAATACGACTCCGTATCCTTGACACAGCAGACGGTTCCTGCTAATAAAAAACATATCGTGAAATCGCTTTGAAGGCACATGGAAGAAAAACCGTGTGCCTTTTTTTATTTTCAAAATTCAGGAGGATAAAGGATTCATAAAAAAGGAAACAGATCTCGCAGGTGTAAAATCCGTAGCTAAGATGCTGCTCATGACGGATGTCCATGAAACGGAATTCTCACCTGTCGTGGTGCAGCACCCATTCACATCTTCCGGTATTGTTGTTCTGCCGGAAAAAGGCGGCGGGAATTTCATGCCGCTGGATATTACGCGGGATGCCGACAGCCTGCAGCGATGGAGAAATGCGGTCGCCTCGGCAATCGACCATGCGGACAATGTATTTCGGCTATACATGATGGTCAATAAACCCTACGGCTTGGCGTTTCTGAAATATGCTGCCCCCTACTTGTCGAAAAATGATTTTTCGCAAATTCTTTCGAGCGCATGGATTATGTGCGAAGCCCCAAACAACGATCCGGAAGTGAGTATGAGAAAGCTGGTCGCTATGTTTCAGTCCGCCGATCCGCAGGTTCTTATGGATGAGGATGAATACAGGGATTTTCAAGAGCTTGACGATCCTCTCACCGTTTATCGCGGCGTGACCGAATATAATGCAGACTGTGTCAGAGCGCTGTCATGGACGCTCGACCGGCAGACTGCCGAATGGTTTGCCCACCGCTTTGGAGAGGATGGCACGGTATATGAAAACAACCTGGATCTTGTGAAATGGGCGAAGGAAGCCTATGCCCACGGCTGGGGCTATGTGTGGGGAACGTATGGCGAGGTGCTGACAAGAAGCTACTACAAAGCGAAAGCGGAACAGTACCCCGAAGAAGTGGGCGGCTATGCGGATTTTATTGAGTCCCACTGGCTGGGCGGACGAACCGCAGACTGCGTCGGCCTTATCAAAGGCTACGGCTGGCTGAATCCCGACACCCATGAGGTGGAATACGGCACAAACGGGATGCCGGATATCGGCGCGGACACCATGTACGAAAATGCCACGGAGAAAGGAACGATTGATACCATCCCCGAAATTCCCGGCTTGGCTGTTTGGCACGAAGGGCATATCGGGATCTATATCGGCGGCGGAACGGGGTCCCTACGCGGAATATCTGCTCGGCAAGACCTTGCTGAAAGGCGAAGATGCAGAGCAGGATCTGTCGCGTGCGGAGGATCTGCTGCGACGTTCTGTCCGTCAGAACAACCGATATGCCGCCTATACTCTCGGCAAAGCGTATCTGGACGGCACTGCTTTATTGCAGGATATTCCCGAAGCGATCCGCCTGATCTCTCTGTCCGCCGACGAAGGCTTTATGCCCGCCGAGTATCTGCTTGGCAAGCTGTTATACAAAGGCGAAGAGGTACCGCAGGACATTCCGAGAGCGACTGCCTATCTGGAACGGGCGGCCGAGAAAGGAAATGCCCATGCCGCAACCCTCGCCGGCAAAATCTATCTGACGGAGGATGCAGTGAAGGATGTGCAAAAAGCGATCCGCCTGCTGGAAGCGGCCGCCGCACAGGGAAACGATTATGCCGAATACCGGCTCGGTCTGCTGTATCTGCGCGGCAGGGATACGGAGCGAGACTATGCGGAAGCCATTCGCCGGCTGACCGCTTCCGCCGAACACGGAAATTCGTATGCCGCACAGCTTCTGCACAGCCTTCAGAACAACCGGAATTGGTCGGCGGCGATGGGCGCCTTCCGGCTCCTGCATCACATCAGCCGGATCATACAGAACCGCTTGGAGGACGAGCGCCGAGGAAAGGACGGCGCACACATCGACAGGAAATTACGGCGCAGGATTCGGGACAAGAACGAGGCGCTGGGAATCAAACAAGGTTGGCTTCCTGCCGGATGGCGTCCTGCAATATGCCTGTGAAGACGAGACGACGGACTCTCTTGATGGGATTGTTTCGGAAGTCGATCCCCAGCTTGTCCAGCTCCCACACATCTTTTTCTTCTTC
>CANRNI010000019.1 GCA_947631945.1 uncultured Clostridia bacterium | reverse complement strand
GTAATTCATCACGGGAGAATACGGCGTTTAATGCCGATCGAATGTTGGCGGTTGCAGGGCTTTACAGACGAGCAGTTTCATAAGGTTGAGGCGCTCGGAATGTCTGACGCTCAATTGTATAAACAGGCAGGCAACGCCGTCACAACTAACGTTATTGAGGCGATAGGCAGGCGGCTGTTGGAATTTGATAAGGAGGTGAACGAGAATTAAACCTATAAACGCCGATGAAACGAGTTACGAACGCTTTGAAATTCTCGGTCGTGACGCGCTTTTCACTTGCTTGCGAATCGACCGCAAGTCGCTCCCCGATGGGCTTTATGCCTATGACTTGCGCGACAGCGACGACTGTGACGGAACGCCTTCCGAATTGAAAACATTCGTTATGGTGAACCATTGGGGAACGGTTATTGTGAAAGAACCTATTGACGGTGCGGACAAGGGAATTGTTCTTGACGAGAATGACTACAACTATCTCGGCGAGGATATGACACTCAACGAATTTGCAAATCCTGCTCCCAGACAAGAGCAGACAATGTAACTAAACTTGTGCCTGTGAAACAGCGGAACGCTTTCAAGGCACATCAGGATTCTACAATGCAAAAGTCTGTTCGGTCGCTCTTCGGCGTTCCCTGTTTCTGCGGAGCGCATTGGGGAGGTGATGAAAATGAACAGTTTTATGAGCTGGATAGGCGGCAAGAAAAGCAGCCGCGACATAATAATTCCGAGATTTCCGATGTACTATGAAAAGTATGTGGAAGTGTTCGGCGGGGGCGGTTGGATACTCTTCGCAAAACCGCCAAACAACGATTTCGAGGTGTTCAATGACGCAAATTCCAACATTCAGATTCTTTTTCATAAAGTCATTGACATTCTTAATAGAATTTTGTATAATATTGATACAGAAAAGAATTTAATTTCTTACTTAAATCGGAATTTAGAGGAGGATAATATATTGCTGAAAAAATATAGATTTTGTTTTGATATTTTTTGGTTTAGTAATTTTTCTGATTATAATGATTCCAAATTTTATATGGTTTGCTATCCCTGCACCAAATGATATTTTGAGAAATGAGTCAGTAACTGCAATCGTTGATATGATAGGTTCGATTTGTCAAGTATTTTTTATTAGTTCTCTTTGCATCATTCAAAACAAAGAAAGAAATAAACTGCGTTTTTCACTATTTATAATATTTTCGATTATCTGCATTATCATTTATTTTGTAGGATGGGTACTGTACTATAGCGGAATTACTGATCCACTGGTGATATTGCTCCTGACGTTTCCGCCGTGCCTTGCTTTTATCTTTTTTGCACTTGATAGGAAGAACATAATAGCAGTTGTTCCTGCTGTCTGCTTTACTATTTGTCATTTGATATATGGAATAGTGAATTTTATATTGTAAATTCTGATTTATCTAAACTATCAAATATTTTTAATACACCCGAAAACAGTTCCACACAAGCCAAATTAGCACTTTGGAAAATACCAAACACTAAAGCACGTTCTCAAAGCGTTTGAGGGCGTGCTTTTTTGTCGGAATAGATTCCATAACGCAGCTCGGACGGCGAGCGCGGAATTCTGCCGTTCGGATTTTCTTGGTATAATCGCCGAGAAAAATTCCGGCGAAAATAATTCGGATAACAATTCTGAAACAGAAGTGACAAGCGATGCCAAATTTGTTTAAGCTTTTCAAATCTAAAAAAATTAACAAGGAATTTGACTTTGAATTTGAACTTGCAAATTCCGAAAACAACAGCTTTGAAATGCCGTCACGTCTTAGTTTTAAGGCGCGACGAATTTTTATTGGCAAAGAGTAAACTTGCAATTGTATATAAGTATGTTTTTTAGTTTCTAAATGGTTTTGCTGTTGTTCTACAAATTAGAATCTATGAATTCTTTTCTTCGTAGGGCTTATCCCACGAACCAATCTCAATCAGATTACCTTCGGGATCAGCAATATAACAGGTTTTCTGTCCCCAAGGCTCAAGCTTCGGCTCCATTACAGGAATAGCTCCGTTTTCCACAACTTTTTTGAACGCAACATCAACCTCATCAAATGTATCAACATAAAGAGCCAATTCAAAATGTCCGTTCAATCCCTTGATATAGTCATATCTTCGGTTTGTCATTTTTTCAAAGTCTTTTCTCCCATACAACAGAAACAAAGTATCGTCTTTCACAAGATAAACGTTCGATGTATTATCGGTTTCTTTAATCTCAAAGCCGAGTACATCTCTGTAAAACCGAATCATTTTAGCCATATCCTCAACAAATAATCCAAAACCGTCCAATCTCATAAGCTACCTCCTATAAATATCGATTTAGTAGAACAATAAAAAAACTTCCTCCACAATTCATTATACACAACTTCCCCGAAATAGTCAATACCCAAACGATAATTTCATCAAACCGCCGCCCGAAACCTCGGCAAGCAAACTTGTTCTAAGTGGCTCCGTTCAAGCTGTTCTTTAAGTGGGGGATACAGTTTGAGAATGCCTACTCAATTGAGGAAAAGTCCGAAAGAAGGGTGCAGTACGCCGATTGCCGAGAAGTAGAGGCGGCTTTACTGGAAAGGTATACAACGAAGATGATTCAGCCTGTTCCAACGGAGTTTCCGAAAGATTTTTCATTTAATGTCGAGAAGCAAATGTCCAAGAATCGAATTCCCAAGACACGCAGTAAGAGTGAAAGTATAGTTGGCAGCGGCACGGGAAACGAAATATAACCGATTGTATGACCTATACTCAGACATTACTAAAACTTACTACGAAATTTCAGGTGGAGATTATAGCTCTCAACTTGTCGAAGAAGTATGTTAGGGGCGGGAGCGTTACAACTATAAAAATCAAGGCGGTGTTCAGCAACATCGCCTTATTCTATAACTTAGGCAAAGCCAATTATTGAAGAAAGAGAAACCTTATGTCAGAATATTCCAAATGTAGTACCATCAAGCGCAGAAAGGCGAAAAGGACGGCGCGAGGGGCAAGGAAAGCCAACATAACGGCGACACAGATGCCGACACCCAAAGGTTCTCAAGTGACGTCGTCTTAATAAACACAAAACTCCGCGCCCCCGATAAGGCGTGGAGTTTGCATTCTCACCTCCAAAGCTTTTAACTAATTATTTCAAGATCAACCAGATGTGCGCTGAACGACCTTGTTAAATTTATTTCATTGATAAAATTAATGTTATCAATCGTAACCTTAACTCCCACCAAAGATCCGTCGTCAGGGATTTCCCCGAAGTCGATATCGGAATAATTATCGGCATTTCCGAGAAACATTGAAGGATACTCATCCAACCAGTAGAAACCGTTGTTCATACCGATGTCGAGCGCTTCGTTGCCGTTTTCATCCTGTGAATAATTCATGATTGGCAGCTTGGCACCCTGTGTGTCGGGAAAAAAATGAATATCCCGCGCTACCTCATATCCTTCGGTCACGGGGGAAAGACTGCATTTTCCCGTAAGCGTGAGCTTGCCCTCAAATCGAGCTCTTCCACCGTTAAAGTATTTTGGCGTAAGATTAAACCAGTCGCGACAAAAACTCGTTGAAGCCTCGACTAATTTCAGATTGCCGAACATATCACCGACACTGTATTTTTTGTATTTATAATTAACGGTTTTGGGAGCGCCCACGAAGGTATGTTCATTTTCGTCAAAAATATCTGCGTTGTCAACGCTGTTGTAGTATATTCCAAGCGGCTCTGCGAGATAAACGTAATCGCAAAGCACAAACTGCCAATTATCGTCAGACATTTCTGAAAGTGGGAACTCTCCGTGAATGCCGTACGCGACCGCGTTTGTGAGATCAACGGAATCGCCGCTCGGTAACTCAAACTGCGCTGTAATCTCGTTACCAATAACCGGATCTGATATATTGGTGAAGCTGTTTGAATCTTCCGATGATTCGTCCGAAACAGGCTCGGATTTTTCGCTAGAATTATTTGCTGAACTTTCGATTGAATTTGTTGTGGAATTATCGCTCGAATTTTGTGAATTGCTGCACGCAGTAAGCGACAGGATCACCGCTAATGAAATAAGTACAGATGTAAATTTTTTCATAGTTATTTCCTCCTAAATTATTTATGTTGTAGAAACGCCTGTTTGAAAAGCCCCGACCTTTTCAATAATTTTATTGTAACATAAAAGACTAAACGCCCCGAAGCCCATTTCTAAAGGCATTGGGGCGTATTTTGTTACTAACCCGTTACTAGTTCACTTTAACAATTCAATCGCGTTATGCAGTTCTTCAAGGGTTTTATGATTGTAAACGCGATTTCCAACATCTCTTGAAGCGTGACCCATCATCAAATCAATACATTTTCTGTTTGCACCTGCACTATCAAGCCGTGTTTCGAACGTATGCCTGCATTCGTGTGGTGTATGTTCCATTTGCAAGCATTTCATTACAGCTTCAAAAATGCGGCGGTAATTTTGATGTGAACCGCAAATTAAAAATTCTTCGGCGGGATTGTATCGAGCTTCCACCATTGGAAAGATCGCTGAATGAATTGGAATAATACGATTTTTTCCCGCTTTAGTTTTTATCCCGCCTTTGATAGTGCGTTCTTTAAGATCCACATCAACGGTTTTAATGGTGGTGAATTCGCTTATTCTCAATCCCGTATAAAGCAAAATCAAAACGGTATCAATCCATTCCGAACAAATATCATCAAGTTCATTTTTGGGCGTATTGTACATTTCCCACACGCGCTTTATTTCGTCATCAGAAAACGGAACTCTGCTTGTTTCCGGAGCGGGGGCAGTCGTTATCAATGACGAATAATTTTTTGATGATATATCGAGTTCAAGCGCGAGTTTATCTAAACGATACCACAGCGATTTAATCGACTGCTGGGTTGACGAACTCAAACCGCAATTGTCAATGGTATCTTGCATATTTACGGCTTTGATGTCCTTATAAGGCACGGCGCGAAGCTGTTCAATGTGACGGTAAGCGGACTTCAAGGTTCTAACGCTGTTTTCGTTTAACCTGGAAGTCTTTTTCTGAAGCCAAAGTTGGTATAATTCTTCAAGCGTGATTTTCGCCTGATTTATATCATAAGGATTTCTGTTGTATTCTGCAAGCAACATATTTCCTTCTTCCCTACTTGCACAATAGCCGATTGTTTCATAAATCGGATAACCCTTTTCGTTCCAACCAACAGTTTTCCGAACCCAAAAGGGACGGCGGCGATTTCCGGATAGCTTTGTGACCGAACCATAACCGTTTGGATTTTTCAAAAGAAACACCCTCTTTTACAGTTCAATATGACTTGGAGCATTCAGAGCGTTATTTTGAAGATCAAGAAATTTACCATATTCTTTCGCTAACCCCCAAAATGCAAGCATACCTTTGTCATACTGTACAACCAAATAATATTTGTTTACGTTCTTCATTTTCGAAGTTGTCTTTGCTTCCCCGTGATACTGAAGCATAAAGCGACTTTCTTCCATTGCCGTGAAAGATTTAATTCTGTTCAAGGGGAGTGTTACAACCGTTTCGGGCTTGATTCTGGTGATGACCAGCTGGTCATCTTCCAACTTTAAGGTGCAGGGATAGTCAGTCGCAAATTCAGGTATTCCTTCATAATGCAACGCCCTGATAACATCATTCTTTTTGTCTTTTTTCTTGCCAAACATAACCCTTTCCTTTCTGTTCAATGCTGTTTTTGCAGCTCGGAACACTTTTAATATTTTGTTTCAGCAATATGCTGTTCAACGTGTTCAAGGTCGTTTCTATTACTTATATATTTTACTTTTTATACTATGTAAAATTTTTATGGCACTTTTATAAAAGAAATTGATTTTTACCTTGAACACCTTGAACAAAATACTACTGAAAGCCGATTGTAAAACGAATAAGGCGTGTTCAAGGTAAAAGGAAATTACCTTGAACATCTTGGACGCGCCTTGAACAAAATCAATCTTTCAAGCAAAATTTAATGTACTTAATCCATCTGGGTATATGTGATATATATTCTTTCAAAGACAAATCAGTCAACACCTCGACATCTTGTAAACCGATTAACACCTGCATATAAGTGCTTTTCCTCTTCAAGTTTATTCTACCGATTGGATATGAACCATAACGTACAGAGAAACTTTTATTAGACATTGGTTCAAAATAAAGTTCATTCGGGTTTAATTTTGCTTCTTCGATTCGTTTTACCAATTCCATGAAAAACGTTTCTTCTTCCTCTGTTGGTCTAAGTGATGCATTATTACCTAATTTTCGCAAAATGCTTTTTGTAATGATTGTATCGGTTGTTATTTGTAATTGCTTGTTCTGAAAAATCATAAAATCACCTATCCCCCACTTTCTTCAGATACCACTTCATTCTGACTATCTTTTTTATATTTACCTGAACACATCATATCATCAGCAAAGTCAAGCAGCTTTTCTTTGCCTTCTTCGTTGAAGCTGTTAAACAAATGAACTAGTTCGGCTGTTTGTTCACCGAAACATTCGCTGATAATTCTGTAAACTTTGCTTTCTTTTGCCGGTTTTTCGGTGTTGAATATGTCGTTAAATGTTTTTATCTCTGCTGTTTTGCCTGTAAGATAATCCATATCGACATTGAAATAATCCGCAATTGCTTCCAAAGTATCAAGCCCCGGTTCACGTTCTCCCCTTTCATACATATTTACACTACTTTTGGAAATTCCAAGTTTATCAGCAAGTTCTTGTTGTGACAATTTGCGTGAATTTCGTAATTCGCGCAGACGTAAATGAAATTTAGACATATTTATTCCCCCCTTAATTATATTGTACACATTAAGTGCACAAAAATCAATATGTAAAGTGCACAAAAAGTGTGTAGAAAATTTGTGCATATTTTTTCAATTTATCTATTGATTTTTGAGCACAAATAGTGTACAATATAATCAAGCACTAAAGGTGCTCGCATAAGATAAAAAAGGGGGGATGGTATAATGTCATTTGGTGAAAAACTTCGTGAATTGCGTGGTAATATGACTCAAGAACAAATGGCTAAAGAGCTTAATATAACGAAATCTTCTTTGGCTATGTATGAGCGCAATGAGCGTGTACCTCGTGATGAAGTGAAAATCCGAATTGCAAAGTATTTCGGAAAAACAGTGCAGGAAATTTTTTTTAACTGTAATGAGCACATATAGTGTTCGTGTGCTCGGTGAAAACAGAAAGGGATGGTGAAAAATGAATGATTTTGCAAAAAAGCTGAACCAAGCAATGACCGAAAGAGAGGTTTCACAGAAAGAGCTTGCCGCCGCTGTCGGCGTGGGAAAATCGTCTGTTAGTCAGTATCTATCGGGCAGATCTGTTCCGAGGTCTGATGTTCAGGCTAAGATTGCAGAATTTCTGGACTGCACCGTTGATTGGTTGAATAGTACTGTTCCAGCTGACGATCGCTCCGAAAAGGGCTTGAAAAACATTTCCGTGGAAAAATGTGCAAAGCTGCTCGGAAAATCTGAACAGTTCGTTCGTGTTGCATTGCAGACGGGAGCGGCACCCTTCGGTTTTGCCGTTAAAAACAAAACCGTGTATTCCTATCACATTAGCCCGAAAAAGCTGAAGGAATATATTGGAACACTCACAGCATAAAGGCGGGGTCGATAATATGGAGTTGAACGCTGAAATTTTGCGTGAAAAATTGCGCGAATTGTACGAAAAGTACAACATCAGCTTCGGCGGTGAAAGCAAGGGGTTCGGCGCGGATTTAGCCGCACTTCCTGACAAATTATTCAACAGCGATTGCGGCAGTAAAGGCGGTGATACTTAATGCAATTATATCCGCATCAGATTTCCGCTTTGGAACAGACCAAAGGCTTGAACAGGGTTGCTTATTATCTTGATATGGGACTTGGAAAAACCTTTGTCGGGTCGGAAAAAATGATTGAATTGAACGCTGATGTGAATTTGGTCGTTTGCCAGAAGTCAAAAGTTCGGGATTGGATCGAGCATTTTTTTCGGTATTACATTGATAGTTCAAGTTGTGATGAAACGGGTGCTTGGTGTTATGACTTGACAGAGCCCAACGGTTTTGAAATGTTCTTTCATTCCAGATACAAAGTCAAAATCGGCGTTATCAATTATGATGTGATTTTCCGAAGACCCGAACTGCTGAAGCTCGAAAAGTTCACGCTGATGTTGGACGAATCTTCCTTAATCCAGAACGAAACGGCGAAACGCACCAAAGCGATTTTGAAAATGCACCCCGAAAACGTGATTTTGCTTTCCGGTACTCCAACAGGCGGGAAATATGAAAATCTCTGGTCACAGCTTCACCTGCTCGGCTGGGAAATCTCGAAAGAACTTTTTTTCCAACACTACATCATCACCGAATGGATGGAAAATGCCGAATTTGGGATTTCAATTCCGCGCGTAGTAGGGTACAAAAACGTTGACCGCCTGAAGAAAAAATTGCGCGATCACGGCGCGGTTTTTCTGAAAGCTGATGAATGTTTTGATCTTCCGGAACAGACGTTTATTGATGTTTCGGTTGACCCATCAAGGGAATATCGGAAATTCAGGCGAAACAAAATCGTAACTGTTGAGGGGTTAGAGCTTGTTGGTGATACCGCGCTGAAACAAATGCTTTGCGAACGTCAGCTTTGCGGAATGTATTCTGCTGATAAAATGCAGGCGTTCAAGGATTTAGTGAGAAGCACGCAGGATCGCTTGATTGTGTTCTACAACTTCAACGAAGAACTGACAAAATTGAAATATGCGCTTATCGACATGGAAAGACCCTTTTCAATCATCAACGGCGAAAAGAAAGACTTGAAAGCATACGAAGAAGCAGACAATTCCGTCACCCTGATACAATATCAAGCCGGGGCAATGGGTCTTAATCTTCAGAAAGCAAACAAAGTTATTTATTTTACACTTCCGCTGATGTCGGAACTGTTCGAGCAAAGCAAAAAGCGCATACACAGAATTGGTCAAACACAGGCTTGTTTTTATTACATTCTGACTGTAAAAGACAGCGTGGAATGCCGCATTAAAGAAACGCTTGAAATGCGAAAAGACTACACGAATGACCTGTTTGAATTTGACCGGAAAGAAGGGTTATAAATGGATAATGAAAAAATTTACGGCAGAAACATCATTAGAAGTTCTTCGGCGGGAAAACCGTCCAAAGCAAAAAGAATTCTGACGATTATGCTTGCGGCGGTTTTTGCGATTGGTGCTATTCTCGGAAGCGTCATCACGGGTTTGATTGTACATAATCACGATAAATCCGTTGTCAAAGAAAACAAAGCACCGACACAGATTGTTTATAGTCCGTTCGGATCGGGCGACAACAGGGTTTTTACAAGTGAAATGTCGTTAGATTGGTCAAGCGGAAAAGACCTCGGATTTGTTCCGCTGGACGTTCCCCTTGACGAAAATATTCAAGAGTTCATTTTCTGTTTGTCTTACGGCTACAATGTTGATTGGACGCTGGTCATGGCAATGATAGAATGTGAATCCGGTTTTCAGTCTGATGTTGTCAGCAATACAGGTGATTATGGGCTTATGCAGATAAACGAAATAAATCATCAATGGCTGTCTGAAGTCCTCGGTATTACTGATTTTTTGGACGCAAAGCAGAATGTCAGAGCCGGTTTATTTGTTTTGCGGAAACTGTTTGAGAAATACGGTGACGACACGCACAAAGTTTTAATGGCTTATAATATGGGCGAATATGGCGCGTCAAAATTGTGGGAACAGGAAATCTTCTCGAATGCGTACAGTGAAAAGGTTTCTGAAATACAAGCAAAGTTCCAAAATCAACTGAAAGGAAATGGTGAAAACAATGTCAACTGAAATCGTTTATTCAGACGGCGTACAGAGTTCAGAATCGGAAAATCGGCTTTTTGAAAAGCAGTATCTTGCAGTTATGCAGTCGCTGTCCAACTTGACTAAGCAAAGGAAATCCCTTGAAGAACGGGAAAAGCAGATTAAAGACCAGCTTGAAAAAGTCATGGACACGCTGGGGATTAAATCCGTTGAAAATGATCTGCTGAAAATCACTAGGGTTGCGGCAAGTACAGGAAAACAGACCATTGACCTTGACAAGCTGCAAAAAGAAGAACCTGCACTTTATGATGATCTGCTTGCCGATTATCCCAAAACCACCGGCGCGAAAAAGGCTTTTGTCAGATTTGATGTGAAATAAGCATGGGTGAGGAAAAAATTTTTGAAAACAAGGTGAAGATGTTCCTCGAACAGCAAGGCGCATGGTTCGTCAAATATTGGGGCGGCGGGAGATATACGAAAAGAGGAATTCCCGATATAATCGTTTGTCTGAAGGGTCATTTTGTCGCAGTCGAAACCAAAGCACCGGACGGAAAAGCAACTGAACTCCAGCTGCACACCTTGAAAAAAATCGACAAAGCAGGCGGTTTTGCGTTTCTGTTATACCCTGACCAGTATGAAATGTTTGTGCAGTTCGCGCAATTCGTTCAGGCTGATTGTCAGAGAGCATACAAAGAAATTTACAACGAAATGAAAGGCAGGTGGTGTTGATTGCAAGTATCACATTCACGGGTGGAATGCTTCGGGAATTGTCCGTATAAATTCAAACTTCATTACATTGACGATTTACGGACGATAAAAGCCGATAATGCGGACAACGCATTGTTCCTCGGAACGGCATTACACACCGGATTGGAAAAGGGTGTTGAAGCGGCGATAAAAGAATATTATATGCAATTTCCGATTATAACCGATGCACACATCAATGAAGTTATTAAATTGGAATTGCTTATTCCGAAAGCGGCGGCTTTAATTCCCAAAGGTTTCAACGAAGTTCTGATTGAAGATGAAGACTTCAAAGGATTTATTGACCTGCTTGCACCCGTTACGGGCTTTCACAATGAAACAGTTCCTGATGTGTATGACATTTATGATTTCAAGTATTCAAACAATGTCGAGCATTACAAGGACAGCGTTCAGGTTCATTTGTACAAATATTTCTTTGAAAAACTGAACCCCGGAAAGAAAATCAGAAAGCTGTTTTATTTGTGTGTTCCCAAAGTTACAAGCAAGCAAAAGAAGACGGAATCCCTTCAGGAATTTCGAACGCGAATTCAAGACGAATGCAAGAACGTTGAACCAAAGCTGATTGAAGTGGGATATGATGAAGCAAAAGTTATTGATTGGCTGTTCCGGGTCAAGCACATGACGGAAGCGACAGAATTTCCGCAAAAACAAAGCTGGTTATGCAAGTATTGTGAATTTTATGACTATTGTCAGGAAGGAATTGATTTTATGGTATTACCGAAGAACGAAAGAAGAAGTATCGAACAGATACAGAAAAAGGTGATCTGGATTTACGGCGCACCTTTCAGCGGAAAAACAACATTCGCAAATCAGTTTCCCGATCCGCTCATGTTGAATACGGACGGCAACATTAAGTTTGTCGATGCTCCGTACATTGCGATAAAAGACCAGATCGAAGTGGTCGGGAGAATGACCAAAAAAACACAGGGATGGCAGATCTTCAAGGACGTGATTGACGAGCTTGAAAAGCAGAAGAACACCTTCAAGACCATTATCATTGATTTGCTTGAAGATGTTTACGAGCAATGCCGTCTGTATATGTATGAAAAACTGGGAATTACGCACGAATCGGACGATTCTTATAGGGCGTGGGATAAGGTTAGAACCGAATTCTTGTCAACGTTGAAACGTGTGGTAAATCTCGATTATTCAAACATTGTCCTGATTTCGCACGAAGACATGACTAAGGACATCACCAAAAAAAGCGGCGATAAAATAACGGCGATAAAACCGAACATTCAAGATAAAGTCGCAAACAAAGTCGCGGGGATGGTTGATATAGTGGCGCGTATTGTCGTAGATGACAACAAAAGAACCATTTCTTTCAAGTCGGACGAAGTCACCTTTGGCGGTGGGCGTTTGCTTACGAAAACAAACGAAATTCCGCTTGATTATAACGCATTTCTGAACGTTTACGAAGAAGCAAATGCGGCTGCTGCTGAAGAAATGACGGTGGAAAAATCCAGCGGTAGAAAGTCTACTGCAAAACACGAAAAACCCGCTGAAAATGATTCCCCCGATTTGATTTTGGCAGAAGAACCCGCAGAAAACAATTCCGAACAGAGAGAAGTTAAGGAAGACACGACAGACGAAACAGACACACCCCCCTTCGATATCGAACCCGAAAAGGGAAATTGGACGCCTGGCGGCGGCAAAGACGATTCTGCACCGAAAGAAGAAAGGGTTGAGGAAAAACCGAAAGTTAGAACACGGAAAAGACGGGAAAATTAACCCGTTGAACGATATTTAAGAAAGGTTAAAATGGTGGTAAAAATGGCTGATATTTTTGACAAATGGGATTCAAGCATTGACACGAAAGGTCTTGCGGCTGATGTGGAAGAAGCGGCTGCAAACGGCGGTCAAAGTAACCATAAAGATGTTCCACACGGACAATATGAAGTATCTATCTCGCAGATGGAATTGAAGGCTTCTAAGGCGGGAGATCCTATGGTCAGCATCTGGTTCAAAATCATTTCTGACGGCGAATATAAAAACTGTTTGATTTTTATGAACCAGGTCATCACGCAGGGATTTCAGGTCCATATCGTTAATGAGCTTCTTCGCTCCCTGGTTTCACAAGCACCTGATCCTCCTGTTATCGAATTCAAAAATTACAAGCAGTATGCGAACTTAATTCTTGACATCCACGAATTGATTTCCAACAATTATGAATACGCTCTTGATTACGGCGAAAACAAAAAAGGTTTCGGCACATTCAAAATCACGGAAGTTTTTATCCTTGAATAATTTGCTTTTTCGCAGAGCAGCAAAGGGTCTGGCATTATCCACACCCTTTGTTAATGCGGGATAACGGTTGCAACCCCGTTAAAAGCAAAGGAGCGTGAAAAAATGATATTCTACGACTTTGAAGTTTTTCAATATGATTGGCTGGTTGTGGCGGTTGATATGACAGAAAAAAAAGAACACGTCATTGTGAACAGTCAAAATGAATTGGAACGACTTTACAAAGAAAACGTCAATCAAATCTGGTCGGGCTTTAACGTTCTGCACTATGATCAATATATTCTCAAAGGCATTCTTTGTGGATTTGACCCCAAAAAAATCAGCGATTTCATCATTGTAAAAAATAATCCCGGCTGGAAATTCAGCTCGCTTTTTCGGAATATCCCTTTAATCGGCTATGATGTCATGCTGAACCTCGACAGGGGCTTGAAATGGTTTGAAGGCTCCATGGGAAATAACATAAAAGAATCAAGTGTTGATTTCAACATAAACCGTAAACTGACCGATGCGGAAATTGAAGAAACCGTTGACTATTGTCGTCATGACGTTTATCAGTCGATTGAACTTTTCTTGCAACGCAAAGAAGAATTTGAAGGCAGAATGGGACTTGTAAAACTCGCTTGCAAAGATCGTCCGCTGGATTTATCTTTACTTTCGAAAACAAAGCCGCAGCTTTCAGCAATAATTCTCGATGCACACAAAGTCCCTGACCGTGGAGATGAATTCGACATTGACTTCCCCTCTACCCTACGACTTGAAAAATATACAACTGTTCTTGATTGGTATAAAAACCCCGCGAACAGAACCTATTATATTCAAACGCCCGGACGAAAGAACCCGCAAAAAAACAAGTTTGAAGTGATAATTGCGGGTGTTCCACACACCTTTGCATGGGGCGGTGTTCACGGTGCAAAAGAATGTTATCATTCAAAGGGTTATTTCCTGCTGGCTGATGTTACTTCCCTTTATCCGTCTTTGATGATAAAATACAATTTGCACAGCAGAAACATCAAAGACCCACAAAAATTTATTGATATTTATTTTCAGCGGCTCGAACTGAAAAAGAAAAAAGACCCTTTACAGGCGATTTTGAAGCTGATTCTGAACTCCACTTTCGGGGTGATGAAAGACCCGAACAACCCGTTATATGACCCCCTGCAAGCAAACAGAGTTTGTATTTATGGACAGCTGTTATTGCTTGATTTGATTGAACGCCTTGAATCAAGATGTGAACTCATTCAATCCAACACGGACGGCATTTTACTTAAGATGCCTGAAGGAATGAACGAAGATGAATGGTTTAACTGGGTTGATGATGTGGCTTTTGAATGGGAACAGCGGACTGGTTTGCAGCTCGAATTTGACGAATACAGAGAGGTTTTCCAGAAAGATGTGAACAATTATGTTCTTATCGCCGAAGACGGTCATTATAAGTCAAAAGGCGCGTATGTCAAGAAGTTGTCGAACCTCGACTACGGAGATTTTCCTATAATCAACAAGGCATTGACAGAATATATGGTGCATAAAACGCCGATTGAAAAAACGGTGTTCGGGTGTGATGAATTGAAACAGTTCCAGATGGTCACAAAAATCACATCACTTTACAGTCACATTCTGCACGGGGACGAACGAATTAAAGAAAAGTGCATAAGGGTTTTCGCTTCCAAACTCGAAGCCGATGCGGGTGTACAAAAAATCAGTTACCGAACCATGAAGCCCGAAAAGATTTCAAACACGCCTGAACACTGCTTTATGGTCAACGGCAATGTGAACGATATGAAATGCCCCGCAAAGCTAAATAAACAGTGGTATGTTGATACGGCTTTGGAGCGTTTGAAAGGATTTGGGGTGAATTGAGATGTTGCAAGATCTGATTGAAAGTTTATACCATAATTGCAGAAGTTGTCGGTATTTCGAAAACGGCAAATGTCTTCATGACGGCACTTTTGAAAACAGTATTGACATTGTCAGAATGGTTCAGCGATTGTCTGAAGAAGGTGTGATTTCCGAAGCCGTTGAAGATGGTTTCACGGAATGCGATTTTTCCAGAGTGAAAGCGGCTCTTTTTGAAACGCGACTTTCCCGAAAAAAGATTGATGAAATTATGAACATCATTTTTTCGGGAAATGGAAGAAAAGCAAAAAGAGTGGACAGAACGCATTGATGAAATGCTTTTCCGCACGATATCACAGACGGAAATTGAAGAATTTCCTGATCCGAAACCTAAAAAACCGGACAGCTTTTTTTGCAAATATTTTGAATGAAATTTGAGGTGATCTGATGCTTCCCAAAGTAATTCACGAATTCCGCGCTGAATTTAAAACGTGTGAACCCGCGGGGGAATGTTTGCATATTGAACACATAACAAGTTATCTGGGGTTCGAAAACAAGACGGGTTATATGGATATTTACATGGACAAATTCTTTCCTTGCCCGAAAGCAAAGTTTGTCAAGCTGCTGAAGATTATAAAATATGATCACTATCATCATTATGAATTGCGGGAACGGTTGGTAATTTATTTTCAAAACCGCATTTCAAATCTTCCGACAGAAGTTGAAGCCTTGCAGAAAGTTGCTGCTGATTTTCGGGCGAAAGCAGCGAACTTGAAAAAACAGATGAAAGCAGAACAAACAGAGCGTGAGAAAAACGGACTTGCGCCCGAACCCTTTAACCGCCTTAAAACGGAGTACATAAACAACACGTTTCTGGCAAAGGAAGCACAACGGGACGCGAAACGTCTTCAGCGGTCGAAACCGACATTCGAAGAATACCTGAATTTATTGCAAAGGTGGTGTTGAAATTGTTCTTCAAGGGCTATGTTGTCACGGACAACAAAAGATGTCTTGAAAAATTCAAGGACAGGACAGATTTTAAATCTTACAAAGAGGTTGAACGCCTTCCCGAATTCGCAGGCATTCTCGCCGAAGATACAATTCTGATAGATATTGATGATTTTGAACAGTCGGAAATTCTGTTCCAAATTGTTCAAGATAAGCAGTTAAGGTGTAGGGTTTACAAGACGACAAGAGGAAAACACTTCCTGTTTCGCAACCCCGGCTTAGTTTTGAATTGCGCTACTCATGCGACACTTGCTGTCGGTCTGATTGCCGATATTAAAGCCGGCATTAAAAATTCTTATTCAATCCTTAAATTCAAGGGCAAAGAAAGAAAAATCTTGTATGATACCACGGGCAAAAACGAAGACGCGCAGGATCTTCCGAAATGGCTGATACCGATTAAATCAGGCGCGGATTTTGTCGGTATGGAAGCGGGTGACGGGAGAAATCAAGCTCTGTTTACATACGAGCTTAAACTTCAAAGTCATGATTTCAGCGTGGAAGAAGCAAGAGAATGTATAAGGATTATCAACGAATATGTTCTGAAAGAGCCGCTTTCCGAAGACGAATTGGAAGTTGTTTTGCGTGATGAAGCTTTTGCAAAGCCTATTTTTTTCAAGCGTAACGCCTTTTTATTTGACAAATTTGCAACATATTTGAAAAGCAACCACAACGTCATCAGAATAAACAACCGCCTGCATATTTACAAGGACGGAATTTATATTTCCGATCAGGCAGAAATCGAAGCGGCAATGATCCAGCACATTCCACAACTCAAAAAGACCCAAAGGAACGAAGTGTTGTCATATCTTGAAATTCTTATCAGAGATAACACGCCGACAGTCGATGCAAGGGTAATTGCTTTTCGGAACGGTCTTTTGAACCTCGAAAATGACAGTTTTACAACCTTTTCCCCCGAAACGATTGTTACAAATTTAATCCCCTGGGACTACAACCCGAACGCATATTGTGAACTGACTGATACAATGTTGAACGATATTTCTTGCAACAATAAGGAAATTCGAATGCTGCTTGAAGAAATGGTTGGATATTGTATGTTCAGACGGAATGAACTTGGAAAAGCGTTCATTCTGACGGGCGAAGGCAGTAACGGTAAATCCACCTTTTTGAATATGCTGAAAACAATGCTCGGAAAGCGGAATTTGTCCGTTCTCGACTTGAAGAAACTTGATGACCGTTTCAGTACAATTATGATGTTCGGGAAGCTGGCGAACATTGGAGATGATATATCTGACAATTTTGTCACCGACACCGCATTTTTCAAGAAAATTGTCACGGGAGAAACAATTGACGCTGAACAAAAGGGTCAACCGAAATTCGATTTTGAACCTTATGTGAAGTTGATTTTCAGCGCAAACAACATTCCCCGCATCGGCAAGGGTAGAGATTCAACGGCGATTTTGAGAAGGCTTGTTATTGTTCCCTTCAACGCAAAATTTGAAGAAGGTCAACCGGGCTTTTTGCCGTTTATCGGTGATAATCTGAAAAGTCAGGAATCAATGGAATATATGATTCGGCTCGGTTTAGAAGGACTTAAAAGAGTTCTGGCGACAAGAAAGTTCACAAAATCTGAACAGGTTCAGCGGGAACTTGAAGAATTCGAAGAAACGAATAATCCGATTTTGGGCTTCTTTCGGGAAGTGGACGGTGATGAAGAAATTCAAATCGAAAATGAACCGACAAATGAAGTTTACCAGCATTATCAAGAATACTGTATTGCTTGTAATCTGACACCCATGTCTTCAGGGGAATTTTCCAAACAAGTTAAAAAGCACTATGGTTTTTCCATTATCTCAAAGCGCGTAGGGAAAAAAGTGTGCAGAATTTTTGTAAAAGAGAGGTAAAAAAACAATGGAATTCAAACACAATGCCGGAGATCTACTTCAAAGGCAACAACTTCCGCTGTCACTTAAAATCAAGCTGTCGAAAAGACGAATTCTTGAATGGTATACATTCTTTGATGGTGATGTTTACGTTAGTTTCAGCGGCGGGAAGGACAGCACAGTTCTTTTGCACCTTGTCAGACAAACTATATTCTGGGATAACGTTGAAGCGGTGTTTATCGACACGGGGCTTGAATATCCCGAAATAAGGGAATTTGTCAAGAAACAAAGCAATGTGACAATAATCAGACCCGAATTGAATTTCAAGCAGGTAATTCAAAAATACGGTTATCCCGTCCCGTCAAAAGAGATTTCAAGAAAAATTTACTATGCAAGGCAGGGTGCAACATGGGCGCAAAAATTCATTGATGGTTCGGCGGTAGATGCCGAAGGAAGACCGTCAAGATACAGAGTAGCGAAAAAATGGCTTCCCCTGCTGGAAGCACCGTTCAAAGTTTCGGCGGCGTGTTGTGACATAATGAAAAAACATCCTGCACACAAATTCGATCGCGAAACGGGAAAAAAGGCGTATGTCGGAACATTGGCGTGTGAGAGCGAACTCCGCAAACAAGCGTGGCTTCGAGATGGCTGTAATGCTTTTGATATTAAAAATCCGCGATCCGCGCCGCTTTCGTTCTGGACGGAAAACGACATTTTAACTTACATAAAAGAAAATAATCTTGAAATCGCGTCAATTTACGGGGATATAATCGAAACGGGAAAAATGTTACCTTCTTTTGAAGTATGCGATCAACCCCACCTTGTTCCGGAACTCACCACCACAAACGCCGAAAGAACAGGCTGTATGTTTTGTATGTTCGGCTGTCATCTCGAAAAAGAACCTAACAGATTTCAGCGAATGAAGATCACGCACCCGAAACAGTATGAATTTTGTTTGAAACCGATTGAAGAAGGCGGTCTTGGACTTAAAGCCGTTCTTGATTATATCGGCGTGAAATACGAATGAGAAAGGCGGTGAAATGAATGAGTGAACTTGAATTAAAACCTTGTCCTTTTTGCGGTGGAAAAGCAATGTTGCTTACATCTAAAAAAGATTGTGTATCGTATATTACTTGTACCGGTTGTTCTTGCCAAACTCCAAAAACACAGTATGCTGCTGAATATTGCGCTAATGACAGAGTGGCTGAAATCTGGAACAAAAGGGTACAAGATTACAAACTTAAAACAATTGGAACGACAGTGGTTGATTCTGCAGTTAGGCAGAGTTTCGAACTTGAATGCCGTGATTGTGTACTTTGTAACAAATGCAAATACACCAACAAACGTGAAGAATGGCTTGACTTTTCGGAAAAAGTTTTAAGATATTGTGGTTGTGCGTGTACTCTCTTAGATTATTTGAAAGCGAGGTGAAATGAATGACGAACATTGAAAAAATCAAGGCTATGAACGTGAAAAAAATGGCTCAGTTTTTAAGTCGACATATAGAATGCGTAAAATGTCCCGCATTGTTTAATTGCAATAAATTCCCGCCTTATAATTGTATTAAAACATTGCAAGAATGGCTCGAAAGTGAGGTTGAAAAAGATGCCTGATTTGCTTTGCAGGGGGAAATGCTCGGTGACAAAAGAACTGATTTATGGATATTATCTTAAGACCATTGTCGGTGACAAAGAAGTGCATTGTATTATACCCCTTAAAAATCTCTTGCAATTAAAAGATTCGTTATATCAGGTTGACCCTGAAACGGTCGGACAGTACATAGGGCTTGATGACAAGAACGACAAGAAAATTTTTGAAGGCGATATACTCTCCGCACATCTTGATGATTTGTTCCCCGAAAACGAAACCAGACTTGTGGTAAAATTCCACGATGGCGCGTTCCGCGGGTGGAATTTGGAATTCCAAACGTGGGATGACCTCGGCGACGGCTTTGCGGCGGAATTTAAGATAATCGGCAATATCCACGACAACCCTGAACTGCTGGAGGTGCAAAGAAATGCAAACAATGAATCTTGAACAGATTATGAAACCGCTGCTTAATTCGCGCCACACTTGGCAAGTCTGGGACGATTGGACATATCTGACAGCGGTTGCGATTTCAAACGCCGTGGATTACAGACAGGAACGGGAAGAACAGTATAAAAAGATTGCTGCGCGATATAATGAAACGGAATTGCAGGCTTTAGCGGGTATGTATGCCGCAACTGTTGAGGAATTGGAACGCGAACCCGAACAGGATTTTCTTGGTAACTTGTATATGCAGCTGGGGCTTGGTGATCATTGGAAAGGACAGTTTTTCACACCCTATTCTGTATGTCGGGCAATGGCTGAAATGACGGTCACAGAGAACGCTTCCGAAGCGATAAAAGAGCGCGGATATATTACGATAGCCGATAGCGCATGCGGCGGTGGAGCGACACTTATTGCGGCTTATCACGCCGCAAAGAAACAGCTTGAAAAAATCGGCAGAAACGCGCAGGAATGTGTGCTTATTGTCGCACAGGACATTTCACAAATGACCGCTTGTATGTGCTACATACAGCTTTCCCTGCTTGGGATAGCGGCAGTCGTCAAGGTCGGCGATTCGCTGTTAAAGCCGTTTACGGGAAATCCCCTGCTTGCACCGCCCGCGCTGGATCTCTGGTTTACGCCTATGTTCTGTTTTCCAACATGGGCAGGCAGACGGATTTGTGCAAAAATGGATTACAGCTTACAACACAGGTGAGAAAGGAAATGATCGTATGGACAAGGTAATTATAGGAACGAACATTAAACAGGCAAGAAAGAAGCAACATTTAACACAACGGGAACTTGCCGAATTGATTGGTAAAACAGAAAGTTCTATACGCAAATATGAAAACGGAACAACTGAAATTCCATATTCGACATTGTCATTGATTGCAGAAAAACTGAATACAACGCCCGAAATTTTATTACATCAACCGTCTTTAACAAATTCATCAGTTAATCACCCCGCGCATTACAACATACCCGGCAGGAAGGAATGTATTGTCGAAATGCTTGAAATCTTCGGTTCAGAAAAAGTTCAAGCGTTTTGTGAACTGAATGCTTACAAGTACAGATACAGACACCAGCTGAAAAACGGTCAGGAAGATCTTGATAAGGCTGAATGGTATGACGCAAAACGGGCTGAACTTATAGCCGCAGATGAACGGTTTGAAATTGCAAGGAATTCCGGTCTTGATATTCGGGAAAATTTCCTGATTGAAGAAATGGCAGAGCTGACGAAAGCAATTTGTAAATGCAAGCGTTTTAGATATTCTGAATTGTGTTCCGAATATCCCAAAAATATTGACAAGGAAGCCGCGAAAAACAACCTGATTGAAGAAATCGCTGATGTGAAGCTGGTGCTGGAACAGCTGATTTATTTGCTTGGGTGCGAAAAAGCGGTTGCTGAAGCGGAAAACCAAAAAATCAAAAGAACGCTTGAAAGGATGGGTGGTCAGAATGAAAACAATTAAACCTTATGTGCAAATTGCCGCAGATGTGAACGGCGGGGAGATCCTGAAGAAAATCGAAGCTGTTGCAAGAACCTGCTACAAGTCCGAAGATAAAATTCAGGACGGTTCAGCTGCAAAAATGGTTGAAAGGCTTATCAGGAGCGGTCATGAAGCAATGCTGGAACATTGTTCGGTCATGGTAAAATTTGTTTGTGACAGGGGCATTTCGCACGAACTTGTCAGACATAGGATGGCTTCGTTCGCACAGGAATCAACAAGGTACTGCAACTATGCAAATGAAAAATTCGGTTCGGAAATCGTGTTTATTGAGCCGTTTTTCTTGGAAAAAGACAGCGATGCATGGTATATCTGGCAAACGGCAATGCAGACCGCCGAAGGCAGTTATTTCGATCTTCTTGATTTTGGTTGTACACCGCAGGAAGCGCGTTCGGTACTTCCAAACAGCTTGAAAACCGAAGTTGTAATGACTTGTAACCTTCGGGAATGGCGGCATTTCTTAAAATTGAGAGCGGCGGGAACAACAGGCACGCCACACCCGCAAATGCTCGAACTCACCGTTCCCCTGCTTTACGAACTGCAACGTCTTGTTCCGATTATTTTTGACGACATTCACCCGTGTGAAGCCGGGCAGGCTTTTATTCCAAAAAAAGGCAGGTGACGGTTGTGAACATTAAGATTTCAGGCAAAATTCCTATTGGCGCGGAATTAACGTCAAAGGAAAGAAGGGCAATGGAAAAGGAAATTCAGCGTCAGCTTGTCGAATACAACGAAAAAAATGCCAAAGAACTTTGTGCAATGATTTTGTGGGTTCTTCATACCGAATTTAACTTCGGGAAAAAACGGCTTTACAAATTCTATAAGGCTTTTTCAACGGAAATTGACGCTCTTGCAAAGCGTTATTTAATGGACGACTGCAAGCCCGATAAAAGACCGTGGCTTTGTATTCAAAAGTTGGAACGGGACGGAATTTTTATTGACGAATGGGAAAGGACGGTAAACAGTGATGGTTCTAAAGTGTGAAGGGTGTATACACGAGGACGTGTGCAGTTATAAGCAACAGATGAAAGATCTGAATGCAGAATTGTCTGACAAGATAAATATGTTGGAATACAAGAACTTCATTTTGGAATTGGGTTGCAGATTTTTCATGCAGAAAGAGGTAGATTTAAGATGATAGTGCAAACAATTGATGATGCAACAAGGCTGAAAAGGTTTGAAGACACGGTCGGAGAATTTCTTTCGGCTGACGCTGAAAAATGGCTGGTTGAAAACGGCTTTTTCGTGAAACCCGCCGCTATAAATCATCA
The DNA here is from genome assembly GCA_947631945.1 of uncultured Clostridia bacterium. Classification (GTDB taxonomy): domain Bacteria; phylum Bacillota; class Clostridia; order Oscillospirales; family Acutalibacteraceae; genus UBA1081. The sequence continues at coordinate 23,248 of CANRNI010000019.1, read as the reverse complement.
CGGCAATTATACGGGCGGTTTGTTTGATCACTCTTTTGAAGTGATGACCGCGCTTGTCGAAATGACAAAACGGTTTGAAATTCAGTGGCAGGACATAAGAAGTCCTTATATAGTCGGAATGTTTCACGATCTCTGCAAGATTGATGATTACATTGACGAAAATGCAAGTGATGTTGTTATAATGGGAACAGGTTCACCGATAAGCACAACGCCGAAATGGACTTTCAACAATTCCGCTATTCTTAAGGGTCACGGGGATAAATCGGTTATGCTGTTGTCGCAGCTGATGACCCTGACCGAAGAAGAAATATTCTGCATTGCTTTCCACATGGGAGCATACGAAACCGAACGCCGGGGACAGTTTGACGCTGCAATTCGCAAATACCAAACGGTATTGTGGACACACACGGCTGATATGTATGCAAGCAAGATAAAGGGTGTTTAACGGTGGAACTTGATGTGATTTATAATCAAGACTGCATTGAAGGCTTGAAACGTCTTCCGGAAGAATGTGTTGACCTGGTGGTCACGGATTGCCCGTATAAAATCATTGCGGGCGGCGTGACCATAGAGCCGCGCAAAGACGAAGTTTCGGGCATACTCCAAAAGCGAATAATTTCTGACGGTACAAATTGTAGCAACAAGTGGTTGAAGAAAGACGCTGATGAAATACCTTGCGCGGTTCGTGCAGGAAAAATGTTTTCACACAATGATGTTTCTTTTGCCGAATGGCTTCCCGAAGTGTTCCGGGTGTTGAAGTCGGGCTGTCATTGCTACATAATGATAAACGGTAGAAATCTTAAAGAGCTTCAGACCGAAGCTGAAAAGGTTGGTTTTAGGTTTGTGAATTTACTCGTCTGGAAGAAAAACAACCTTACTCCGAACCGCTATTATATGCAACAGCTTGAATTCATTTTGCTTTTGAGAAAAGGCAAGGCGCGGAGTATCAACAATATGGGAACAAGTAATTGTTTAGAAATCTCGAATATTATCGGCAAAAAGAAACACCCGACACAGAAACCGACTGATTTAATGCGGATTTTTATTGAAAATTCTTCCGAAAAGTCAGAAATCGTTCTCGATCCTTTTTTCGGGTGCGGGTCAACGTTAGTCGCGGCGGTGCAGTCGGGCAGACATTATATCGGTTTCGAAATTGACGAACAGTATTTTGATATTGCTTGCAGCTGGCTTGATGGCGTGGAAAAGGAAATAGAAAGGGGTGGAGCATAGAACAGTAATTGTGTTCAAGGTGGTGTTGAAGGTGTTCAAGGTGAAAATCGTTCACCTTGAACATACTTAAAACCTTATGAACAAAGGAAATTCTGAAATTGTGTTAAAGGTGTTCAAGGTGAAATTCATTTTTCTTTATAAAAACAATATATAAAATTTTATCATAGTATAAAAGATAATATATATAGTAATAGAAAAAGACCTTGAACACCTTTAACATAATGAACAAAGCGTTTTATAATGCGCGTTCAGGCGTGTTAAAGGCAGAAAAGGAAGGTGTGACACATGACCGAATTGACCGCAAAGCAGTATTTGAATCAATGCCGAACGACAAGTTTTTTGTTTTTTGCAAAGCTCGAACAGAAAGAACAGATGATTGCAAAAGTTATATATTCATCTCCGGGTTCGGACAGCGTTTCGGCGAATTCAAGCGTTTCTGACAAGATCCAAAGCATAACAAATGAAATCATAATGCTTGATAAAGAGATTGAAACGCTTCAGAAAGCGCGTGTTCAATATTTCAAAAAGATTATGCTGATTGATGATGCGAATGCCAAAAATGTTATTCTTGACTTTTATATTAAATGCTATTCTTACACGCGAATTTCCAAAACCGAAAAGATTTCACGAAGCACACTCAAACGGCGATTGAAAAAAGGCATAGAAATTTTTGAAAAAATTTTGAAAACCCCTTGACAATGAACCCGCTTTGTGATAAAATTTATATAGTGGAAAATTATAAAAAGCCCGTGAATATTCATGGGCTTTTTCTTTGCATTTTTTTCAGAAAGAGGTGACAGGTATGACCAACAAGCAAAGACGATTTGCAGATGAATATTTGATTGACTGCAACGCGACACAGGCTGCAATTCGGGCGGGATATTCAGTTAAAACCGCAAAGAGCATCGGACAGGAAAACTTGACGAAACCTGACGTGAAGGCTTATATTGACGAGCAACTTGAACAGATGCACGACAAAACCATTGCGACAGCTGAAGAAGTTATGGTGTACCTGACATCTGTTCTTCGGGGAGAGTCGGAATCTCAAATTGTCATTGTTGAGGGACATGGGGACGGCTGTTCGAGTGCCAGGAGAATAACAAAAGCACCTGATGAAAAGGAACGTTTGAAAGCTGCTGAACTTCTTGGAAAGCGGTTCGGAATGTTCACGGAAAAGTTGAGTATCGACAACGCTGTTCCCGTCATCATCAGCGGTGAGGATAAACTTGAAGACTAAAATGAAATACCGCCCCTACAAGCACAACGAAGAAACAAGATGCAAAAAGCCTTATTTGTGCATTGATAAGAATTGGACGTTTTATCCGTGCGGCTATTGTCATTATCACAAAGGCGCGCTTACTCGAAGACTGATGAAAGTACATAAGTGTAAAGAAAAGCAATGCAGGCGGTTTCAGGAAAGGAATGATTTTGTGTGAGTGAAAACGCGCAAAAAATATTCCTTCCTGATGTTATCGGCAAGGGCTATAAACAATTTTGGAACTTCAAGGGCAGGTACAGAGTTGTTAAAGGCAGTCGAGCTTCAAAAAAATCAAAAACAACCGCGCTCTGGTTCATTTTTAACATGATGAAATATCCGGGCGCAAACACGCTTGTTGTGCGAAAGACGTTTCGAACGCTGAAAGACAGCTGTTTCACGGAACTGAAATGGGCAATTCGCCGCTTTGGTGTTGATGCGCTATGGGAAGTCAAAGAAAGTCCGCTCGAAATGGTTTATGTTCCAACGGGACAGAAAATTTATTTTCGGGGGCTTGATGATCCGCTGAAGGTAACATCAATCACGGTGGACGTGGGTTCGCTCTGCTGGATGTGGATTGAAGAAGCCTATGAAATCACGAAAGAAGCGGACTTCGATATGCTTGATGAATCAATTCGCGGTACGGTGGAAGACGGTTTATTCAAGCAAATAACAATGACCTTTAACCCGTGGAATGAACACCATTGGATTAAAAACAGGTTCTTTGATGACTGTATTGGAACGAACGAAAGAGGAGAGCCGCAATTCAGATCAAGAGAAAACCCGCTTTCGGAAGACGGCGAAGTTCTCGCGCTTACCACAAATTATTTGTGCAATGAGTGGTTGGACGAAGCTGACCTGAAGGTTTTCGAGCGAATGAAGATTCAGAATCCCCGAAGATATCAAGTCGCGGGGCTGGGAAATTGGGGCATTGTCGAAGGGCTGATTTTTGAGAATTGGGAAGAAAAAGTATTTGACCTTGAAAAAGTCAAGACTATTGCGGGAATAAAATCCGCTTTCGGGCTGGATTTCGGTTATACAAATGACCCGTCTGCTTTTTGGTGCGGTATGGTCGATATGGCAAATAAAGTCATTTATGTGTTTGATGAAATGTATAAAACGGGTCTGGTAAACAGCGCGATTTTCCGAAATATTCTGGAAATGGGATATGTCAAGGAAAAAATCACGGCTGATGCGGCAGAACCGAAATCCATTGCTGAATTGCGAAATCTGGGTATGGCTCGGATTAAAGCCGCTCGGAAAGGCAAAGACAGCGTCAATCACGGAATACAGTTTATTCAGGACTTCCACATTGTCATACACCCGAAATGCGTAAACTTCCTGACTGAAATCAGCAACTACACATGGGACGTGGACAAATTCGGAAAACGTCTGAATGTTCCGATTGATGACTTTAACCACTTGATGGACGCTATGCGTTACGCGCTGGAAGATTTCAACCGCGCAAAAGTGTTCAGTTTCGATTGATAGTGACAAGCTAGTAACAAAACGGCAAACAAATCCGTTTATAGTGCAGAAAAGAATTTGTTGACGCATAAATTTTGACAGAAAGAGGTGCTGAAAATGCAGACAGTTAATGTGTTAGGGTCGAAATATAAGCTGGTGGAGAGCAACAGCGGAAAAGACGTTATTCTTGAACGCGCGGACGGCTATTGTGATAATACCACAAAAACACTAGTGATTAAAAACCTTTTGCCCGAACCGAATTCCCTCGGAAATCTTTCAGAATATAAAAAGCGTGTAGTTCGACATGAAATCATACACGCTTTTTTATTTGAATCGGGGCTTGCAGGCGAATCGTGGGCAGATAACGAAGAAATTGTTGACTGGATTGCATATCAGTTCCCGAAACTGCTTCAGGCTTTTCAGAGCGCGAACGCGCTATAAATTATAATTCAGGAAAGGGGTGAATATCATGTTTGAATTTATGTTGAGTGAAGCCGCTCGACTTGCAAGGGCGGTCACGGTCGGTAAAGACAGAATAACCGATGAACAGTATGTAATCAGCGAAATCAACCGCTTTAAGACCTCGAACAGACGAAAGGAAATGTTTGACGGGGAAAAATATTACGCGGGAAAACATGATATTTTATTCCGTGAAAGAATGGTTATCGGTGAGGACGGAGAACTTGTAAAGGTGGATAACCTTCCGAACAACCGCATTGTCGACAACCAGTATAAGAAGATGGTTGACCAAAAGACAAATTATCTGCTGGGTCAACCGCTGACAATACAGTCTGACAATGATGTATATTCCAAACTGCTGAAACAGGTGTTTGACAGGCGTTTTCAGCGGATTTTGAAAAATGTCGGTGAAGACGCGCTGAATTGCGGAATCGGCTGGTTGTATGTCTACTACAATGAGCGCGGGGAGCTGTCTTTCAAGCGGCTGAAACCCTTTGAGATTATTCCCGGCTGGCACGATTCGGAACATACACAGCTGGATTATGCCATTCGGATTTATGAAGTCATTGTATACGAAAACCGCACCGAAAGAGTGGTTGAAAAGGTTGAAGTGTATGATGACAAGGGCATTCATTATTTTGAACTTAGTTCAGGCGGTTCACTAACCCCGTGTGAGCCGTTTTTTCAGAATTATTTTACCGTCACCGAAAACGGAGTTGAAACGGGCTACAATTGGGTTAAAATTCCGCTGATACCGTTTAAGTACAACAGCAAGGAAATCCCCCTGATTAAAATGATTAAGACCTTGCAGGACGGTTTGAATTTGATTGAATCCAACTTCCAGAACGTGATGGAAGAAGATGTTCGGAATACCATTCTGGTTCTGGTGAATTATGACGGTGAAAACCTTGGTGAGTTTCGCCGAAATCTTTCACAGTTCGGAGCTGTCAAAGTCAGCACCATTGAGGGCGCAGCGGGAGATTTGAGGACCTTGCAGCTGGAAGTTAATTCTGAAAACTATAAGGCAATTCTTGAAATTTTCAAGAAAGCTATAATCGAAAATGCAATGGGGTTCGATGCAAAAGATGACAGGCTTGCAGGAAACCCAAATCAGATGAATATTCTGTCAATGTATTCTGACATTGACCTTGACGCAAACACCATGGAAACGGAATTTCAAGCGTCTTTTAATGAACTTGTCTGGTTTGTTAAAGCGCATTTTGCGAATGTGGGCGCGGGAGATTTTGAAACCGAAGAAGCGGAAATCATCTTCAACCGCGATATTCTGATAAGCGAATCCGAAGCTATTGACAACTGTCAAAAGTCGGTCGGAATACTGTCTGACGAAACGATTATTGCAATGCACCCGTGGGTTGATGACGCGCAAAAGGAATTGGAGCGCGTGAAAAAGCAGAAACAAGAGGATCTGGAACAATACGGAGCTGCATTCAGTCAGACCGACAGTCCGCCTGATGAAAAGGAAAACTCCGGTGATGAATGATGAAAAATTCTGACTATTGGAAGAAAAGGTTCACGGTGCTTGAAAACGCCTCGCATTCCTACGGGCAGAAAACCTACTCGCAGATTGAAACTGCATTTATTCAGGCGCAAAAAGATATTCAAGGGGAAATTGACAAGTGGTATGCGCGTTTTGCATTGAATAACGGCGTGACACTAACGGACGCGAAAAAAATGCTGACTTCCAAAGAGCTTTCGGAATTGAAATGGGACGTTCAGCAATACATCAGACACGGCGGCGAAAACGCGATTGATGGACGGTGGGCAAAGCAACTCGAAAATGCATCGGCGCGTTTTCACATCACACGTCTTGAAGCCTTGCAGCTTAGGACACAGCAGGCAATGGAAGTCGCGTTCGGAAATCAGCTCGATGCGGTTGACAAAATGGCTAGGCATATTCTGACCGAAGATTACTACCACAGCATTTTTGAAGTCCAGAGGGGCTTTAATATCGGCTGGGATATAGGGCAAATTGACGAAAAGAAACTTGAAAAGCTGATTGTTAAACCGTGGGCGGCTGACGGAAAGAATTTTTCCGATCGTATATGGGATCAGAAACAGAATATGATTGGTCAGCTTCATCAGGAGCTGACCTGGACGCTTATTCAGGGCAAAGCTCCGACTGAAGCTATGAAACATCTGGAACAGTTTGTAAGCGGCAAATTCAAAAACGCGAAATATGCCGCTTCAAGGCTGGTGATGACCGAACAGGCGTATTTCCATTCTGTCAGTCAGCAGCAAGCATTTGAAGAATTGGACGTTGAAGAATATGAAATCATTGCAACGCTCGATTCACACACTTCTGCAATTTGTCAGGATATGGACGGAAAGCATTTGTCGCTGAAAAACTATGAAGCAGGCGTGACCGCTCCCCCGTTCCACCCGAACTGTCGTTCTGTCACCGCGCCGTATTTCGAAGACAATTTCGGCGGTATGAGAGCGGCAAGGGGTGAAGACGGTAAAACATACTATGTTCCCGACAACACGAAATACAAGGATTGGAAAAATAAAGCCGTCAACGGGCAGGACAACGACTTGACACCGGGTGAAAAAGGTGGTACAATTAAAGCAGGAACGGCAAAGAGCATTGAAGAAGGCGTTAAAAGTCTTGAATCTTATGCACAAAGTGCTTCGCTGGACGGCGTTACAAATCTTGATGCCGTGAACGAAATGACAGGAACGCTTGAAAGGTTATATCAGAATTATTCTCTGAAAAAGCTAGATACTATTACCGCGAAAAAAAGTAAAAAGTGGTTGGCGCAGGCAAGTTATAAGACATTAGACGTGAATTATTTATTTATGAATGATCCCGTTAATGAGGTAAAAACCGCCACAGTGGATTGGATATCATCAAATCAAGCCGCATTGAAGAAATATCAAGGGGAATTGAAGAAATATCAAGAAACGCTTGAACGCTTTAAGAGCAAGCTCGGAACGGGTGGTGAATTATATGAAAGTGTTGTCAAGGAAAATATCCACGAATATAAAAGGGTCATCAAGGAATATGAAAAAGCCATACATAAAGTAGAAGAACGGTTAAAGTATAGCCGTCATAATGTAATATATTCGGGCAAAGAGATACAGTCCACTATAACACATGAATTCGGACACGTTATTGCAGATCAGCATTGCGGACAGATAAACGGTGTACGAGCAAATCCCGCATATGCTAACAATGTTAATAACGAGTTTTGGAAAAAGTGTGAACTTATAAGAGACACGTTCAAAAAAGCAAAGGCAAATGAAGATATTTATAAAATATCAATGTACGCATCAACAGATTCATACGAATTTTTTGCCGAATGTTTTGCAATGTACGATATAGGCGAAGAAGAACTTCCGAAATATATTGTTGAAATGATTGAGGCGGTGATTAAAGAATGAAACAGTGCGAAAATTGCGATTTTTATAACGAACGATTTGACACGATGCAGCAAAGTGATGTAATTCGTGTGGGTGATAATACGGAAACACATTATTGTTGCTTGTTTCCGAACGGTATACCTGAAAAAATCGCAAATGACGAAATTGCTTGTAACCACAGAGTAAACCCCGATGAGATTAAGGCACTTTGAGAAATCAAGGTGCTTTTTTCATACCCGTCTTTTTGGTATTGCAGACGGTAAAGAACAAGACGTAAAACACCGGACTGAACCGGGCAACAAATGTTTATGAAAGGTGGAAAAACCATGAAAAAGGACGAATTTGTGAAATTGGGTATTGACGAGGAAACCGCGAAAAAATGTGAAGCCGCATCGCTCGAAGAACTCAAAGGCTTTATTCCGAAAGAGCGGTTTAACGAAGTCAACAACGAAAAGAAAGCCCTTGAAACGGCAGTTTCGGTGCGTGACAAACAGCTTGAAACGCTGAAAAATTCCACGGGTGATGTGGAAACGCTGAAAAAGCAGATCGCAGATCTTCAGACCGAAAACAAGACCAAAGACGAAGCCCATGCGGCTGAAATCAAGCGGCTGAAGATTGATTCGGCGGTCGAAACTGCACTAATGAACGCAAAAGCAAAGAACACAACGGCGGTTAAGGCTCTTTTGAAAGACCTTGACAAAGCTGAACTTGCTGACGACGGAACTGTTAAAGGGCTTGCAGAGCAGATTTCCGCTTTGCAAAAGTCGGATGATTACCTGTTTGAAGCAAAGGAATCCAAAAAGAAGATGAAGGGTGCTGAACCCGGTGAAGGCGGTAATGAGGACGGGGACAAGTCGGTTGACACATCAAAAATGACTTATTCCGAACTTGCCGCTTATCTGGTGGAACACCCCGATGCAAAAATCGAATGACGAAAGGAAAAGTGATTTTTAATGCCTAAGTTTGACAGCAAATCTTTTAATGCAATGGCGTTCGGCGCGTATGTAAAGCGTATTCCGAACGTAACAAAGAACGAGCTTGCCAAAAGCGGCGCGGTCGGTACGAATGAGCAGGCAAAAGCGGCATTATCCACACAGACGGGTTCGCTGTATGCCCGAATTCCCTACTTCGGGCGCATAAGCGGTGAAACAAGTCAGAACAACAACGGCGCGACTGACATTCAGTCTACAAGTACAAGCACTTATGAACAGGGTTTTGTTGTGGCTTCGAGAATGGACAGCTGGACGGAGCTCAGTTTTTCAAAGAACATCACCGCCGGCGTGAATTTTATGGACAATGTAGCCGCGCAGATTGCCGATTACAAAATGGAAGTAAAACAGGCAATGCTTCTGGCAATGCTTGACGGCGTATTTTCCATGAAAACCAGCGGTTCTACGGCGGCGGCAAAGGGCGCAAAGGAATTCCTTGCAAAACACGTCTATGACATCAGCGGTCTGAACGGCGAAAATGCGTTTGTCGGCGCGGCTTCCTTAAATAAGGCTATTCAGCAGGCGTGCGGCGACAATAAGAACATTTTCAAGCTGGTGATTATGCACAGTGAAGTTGCTACTCACCTTGAAAACCTTAAACTGCTGAAGTTTATGACGCAGACCGATGCGGACGGTATTCAGCGCGAACTGTCGCTTGCAACCTGGAACGGCAGAACCGTTCTGATTGACGATAATATGCCTACTTTGAGCGGCTTTTATACGGCTGCTGAAGGTGATGAAGGCGCACTGAAAGTCGTTGAAAGCGGTGCAAGCGCGGCGAATGAAATAAACCTTGAAGATGTTAGGAAAGGCGACTTCTACCCTGACGGCGTGGCGACTGACAGTTATGTTGTCGCGGGTGAGAAATACACCAGCTATGTTCTGGGTAACGGCTCTATAATCCTTAATGATATTGGTGACAGCGTACCTTATGAGATGTCCCGCGATCCCAAGACAAACGGCGGTCAGGACACGCTTTTTGTGCGTGACCGTTATATTTGCGGCGTGGACGGTATCAGTTTTGAAAAACCGTCAAGCATTACCGCATCGGCTTCCAACGCTGACCTTGCAAACGGCGAAAATTGGAACATTATCAATGACGAAAAGAAAGCGATCCCCCACAAGGCAATTGCATTGTGCAAAATCGTTTCCAGAGGCTAATTTGAAAAGAGGTGTGTTGCATTATGGAACTTGTCGCCGAAATCCTGAATATTATACAGGATATGCAGATAAAAAGTTCTGAAAAATTCGTTGAAGCGGTGCTGAAACGCCTTGAAAGTTTCGGGTATACCGCGACAAGCGAAAACGTCTGGACAATTGCGTTCTGTATTCAAAAAGTTCATCAGCACTTGAAGAACATCTGCAACACACCGACTGTTCCGGACGGGCTTTTTTATATCGCTGTCGACAGGGTATGCGGCGAACTCTTGTTTGCCCTGAAACAAACGGGAAATCTGGATCTGGAAAACCTCGATTTGAATGCGGCGATTACACAAATTCACGAAGGCGACACCACAATTCAGTTTGCGGACGGTGCTTCTGACAATGAAAAGTTCACGGTATTTGTAAACTACCTGATGACCGAAGGCGAAGGTGACTTTGTATGTTATCGAAAGATAAAGTGGTGAAAAGGGCTCGAAAGGCACTTGAATTACTGTATGACGGGACTTGCAAGGTTGTCGAACATCAAAAGGTTATTCGGGAAAACAAATCCACGGGGTTTGAAGAAGTTATCGTTTTGGAAGATGTCCCTTGCAGGCTGTCTTTCAAGGCGATTGACAGCAATTCCGCGACAGAAAACGGTGCTTCGGCGGTAAATCAGCGTATTACATTATTTTTATCACCTGATGTGGAAATTGCTTCGGGTGCTAAAATAATTGTAACTCAAAACGGCGTAACAACCGAATACCAACAGAGCGGAAAACCCGCCCTATATTACACGCATCAAGAAATTGTGCTTGATTACTTCAGGGAGTGGGCATAGTGGCAAGAGGTGGAAAAGTCGATTTTTCGGAACTCAAAAAGTTTATTGAAAAAGTCGAAAGTGAACTGTCTGAAGATAAAGTTCAAAAGTTTATTGAAGCGTGTGCAAAGGAACTCGCGGCAAGACTATTGACAAAAGTCATCAAAAGAACGCCTGTCGGAGTATATGACAACGGCAAGGTGGGCGGGACGCTTCGGCGCGGGTGGACGGCTGAAAAACAACAAGATGTGAGTGCTTATGTGAAATCTTTGAATATAGTCCGCAACGGCGGTGCATATACCATTGAGATTATAAACCCCGTTGAATATGCTCCATATGTCGAGTTCGGGCATAGAACCAGAAGCGGCGGTTGGGTGGAAGGGCGGTTTATGCTTACCATTTCCGAACAGGAAATTCGTGAAGCCGCGCCCAAAATCCTTGAAAAAAAGCTGCAAAAGAAATTGGAGAAGATTTTCAATGATAAATAAAATTGTTGACGGTATATGCGAAGCGTTATTTCAAAAATTTGACAGCGGGTATGAAATTTATACCGAAGAAATCAGACAGGGCTTGAAAAAACCTTGTTTTTCGGTGGTGCTTATTTCCCCGACAACATCACAGTTTTTTGGAAAACGCTATTACAAGACAAATCTGTTTTGCATACATTATTTTCCGAAATCCCAAACGACAGCAAATGCAGAATGCTTTGACGTTGTCGAGCGGCTGACTGACTGTCTGGAGTATATCACCGTGGACGGTGATTTGATAAGGGGGACGGAAATGCATAGTGAAATAATTGACGGCGTTCTTTCGTTTTTCGTAAATTACGATATGTTTGTAATCAAAAAGGAAGATGAAGAAGAACCGTTAATGGATAATATCCAACGGACAACCAACGTAAAGGAGTGATGAAAAATGCCCGTTAAAGGCGCGGAAATGAAGCAGGATAAGACAGAAGCTGTCGCGAAACAGGACACCCCTGCAACGTTCACAAAAGCGCAAATCCTCGCTTCGGCGCGATATGCAAACCGAAAAGATGTACTTGGTGTTATTCTGACGGATAAGGCATACACGCTTGACGAAGTAAACGAAGCACTTGCAAAATTTATGAAAGGATCGGTGAAATAACAATGGCTTTGGGCGGCGGCACTTTTACAGTACAAAACAAACTTCTTCCCGGCGCATATATTAACTTTGTTTCGCTTGCATCTGCATCGGCGACACTTTCCGATAGAGGGTATGCGGCGATCGGTTTAACCGCCGATTGGGGAAAAACTGACGAAATTTTTGAAGTTACAAGCGGTGATTTTCAGAAATTCAGTCGGAAAATTTTCGGTTATTCTTACGACAGCGACAAGTTGAAGGGGCTTCGTGACTTGTTTATGAACATCAACACCCTTTATGCTTACAGACTTAACGGAAACGGGCAAAAGGCGGCGAATAACTATGCAACCGCAAAATACCCCGGTACAAGAGGAAACAACATCACGATCGTTATTCAGAAAAACGTTGATAACGAATCTTTGTATGATGTCAGCACCCTTCTTGACGCATCTGTTGTCGACACGCAGACGGTTGAAACCGCAGCGGGTCTGATTGCGAATGACTTTGTAGATTTCAAAACCGATGCAAGTCTTGAAGTGACGGCGGGAGTTCCCCTGACCGAAGGCACAAACGGCGAAGTCAACGGCGAAGCACATCAGGCGTTTCTTGACAAAATCGAGAAGTACAGTTTTAATGCGCTGGGGTGCGTTTCAACCGAAGACACGATTAAGGGATTGTATGTCAATTTCTGCAAGCGTCTTCGTGACGATATGGGCAAGAAATTCCAGCTGGTAGTGTACAATAAAGCAGCGGATTATGAAGGTGTTGTAAACGTCAAAAACAAGGTTACAGACGGCGACACCGAAGCCGATCTGGTTTATTGGGTTACGGGCGTTATTGCGGGCACAGCGGTCAATAAATCCGCGCTGAACAAGCGTTATGACGGCGAATATGCCGTTGCTGTCGACTATACACAGTCGCAGCTTGAAAAGGCTATTGCAAGCGGCGAATTTACGCTTCACCAGGTTGGTGATGATGTTCGCGTTCTTATGGACATTAACTCTCTTGTCACCCTTAGTGATACAAAGGGCGCGGTGTTCCAGGATAACCAGACTATCAGAGTTATTGACCAGATTGCGAACGACATTGCTGTTTTGTTCAACACAAAGTATCTCGGTGTAGTTCCGAATGACGAAGCGGGGAGAATTTCCCTTTGGTCGGACATTGTCCAGCACCATGAACAACTTCAGAGCATTAGGGCGATTGAGGGTTTTTCCGATACTGACGTTGTTGTTGAACAGGGCGAAACCAAAAAGGCGGTTGTTGTTTCGGACGCTGTAACGGTGGTTAATGCAATGGCAAAACTTTATATGACCGTTACAATTGCGTAAAAAGAAGGGGTGAAAAGATATGTCGAACATCACAATGAAAGCAAAGGACGCTATATCGGCGAAACTTGCAGAATGTTTTATCACCGTCAACGGTAACAGATATAACTTTATGCAGGCGATAAACTTTGAAGCACAGTTCGAGCGGACAAAGACGGAAGTTCCCATTCTCGGAAGGACGGGCGTGGGCAATAAGTCAACGGGCTGGAAAGGCACAGGATCGGCTACGTTCCATTACAACACGTCCATTTTCCGCGAAATGATGCAGCGTTTCAAGGACACAGGCGAAGATGTGTATTTTGAAATCCAGGTGACGAACGAAGATCCCACATCAGCTGCCGGAAGACAGACCATTGTGTTCCTGGGGTGCAACATTGACGGCGGTATTCTCGCAAAATTTGACGCTGACGGCGAATATCTTGATGAAGATATGGACTTCACCTTTGAAGACTTCAAGATGCCCGAAACGTTCAATTTGCTTGACGGTATGATATAAGAATTATTGCCCCGGTCAGATCGTCTTTCCGGGGCAAATTTACAGACAGAAAGGATGGTATTAAACCATGTCACAGTTTACAAGATTTATGAAAGTGAACAAAATCCAGAGAATGAACACGACTTATGCGGCTACTAAGTCGCTGACGGACGAAGACGGAAATCCGCTGCTCTGGACGATTAAACCGCTTTCGACAAAGGAAAATGAATCTATTCGGGACGAATGCATGATTGACGTTCCTGTCAAGGGAAAGCCGAATATGTTCAAGCCAAAGCTGAACACTTCCAAATACCTTGCCAAAATGCTTTGTGCGTGTATTGTAGAGCCTAACCTTTACGACAAGGAGCTTCAGGACAGCTACGAAGTAACCTCGCCCGAATCCCTGCTTCAAGCAATGGTTGATAATCCCGCAGAATATCAAGATTTTGCGGCGTTCGTTCAGAATTTTAACGGGTTTAACACCACCCTTGAAGATAAGGTTGAAGAAGCAAAAAACTAATCCTTGAAGGAGATGCTGAAAGCTCGTTTGCACATTTCGCGCTGCAAAAACTTCACATTCTTCCTTCTGTATTCGCAAATATGGACATTGCGGAAAAGGCGTTTTTAATCGCTTCGTGTGAAATCCGTATAGAAACCGAAAAAGAAGAACAAAAGAAGATCCGGCATAAAAAGAAATGATTTTGTGGTGAACTGTTTACAGCGGTTCACCACTTGTTTTTGTAGGTGGTGACAACTAAAATGGCAACTGTACAGTCGACAATTAAACTGATTGATCAGATAACTTCCCCCGTCAACAATATGCTGTCCGCGCTGAATAATTTGTGCGGCGCATACGAGAGAATGGATGAGGAAATGGAACACGGGTTTGACAGGTCGAGAATTGATGCGGCAAGAGCCGCTATTGACCAGGCTGCACAGGAAGTCGATGCTTGCAGAGAAAATATTGAAGCAAGCGAATCAAGTCAGGAACGGTTCAATGACTCTCTGAAACGGGGCGCGAACAATGCGAACAGTTTACAGGGTATGATTAAAAAAGCGGTTGGTGCTTTTGGTGCGTTTTTCGGAATAAACAAAATTGTCGAATTGTCCAGCAACAGCATGAAAGCGTTTAATACCCAGCTGAACAGCGAAACTCAACTTATGACCGTTCTTGCAAATATGGTTGAAGATGACTATGTTCTTGAAGTAATGGCTGAAACAAACACCGATTCGGCTATTGCTGACATCAATTCTGTTCAGGATAGCATCGCGGGAACTGCAACAATAACTTTGGAAGCGAAAACCGAAGCTGTTGAACGGGAATTTGAAGCACTTGCAAACAAAGCATCGGAAATTCAAAAAAGCGGAATTTACGGTGATGAAGCTATGATTGCAGGTGCGGCAGAATTGTCAACCTATTTTACCGACACGGACGCAATTGAAATGATGATGGACACCCTTGCTGATTATGCGGTTGGTATGTCGGGCGGCGGTGAGTTGGATTCGTCCGCAATGGTTGAATATGCCACGGGACTTGGAAAAATAATGTCGGGTGCTTACGATGCAATGACCAAAAAGGGGTTTGAATTTACAGATTCCCAAAAAGCAGTTATCGAAGGCACAGCGACTGAAGCTGAATATATTGCTGTTCTGGGCGAACAGTATCAAACAATGTCTGATGATATGAGAGCCGCGACAGCGATTACACAGGTAATCAATGAATCTTGGGGAGGTCTGTATGAAACAATGTCGAACACGCCTGAAGGAAAAATTATTCAGATGAAAAATGCCTGGGGTGATATGCAGGAAGTTGTTGGTTCACGGCTCTACCCTGCTGTAATTAAACTTGTTGACACCATTAGCGCAAATTGGGACACCGTTGACGCTGTTATTCAAGGCGTGACAAGCGGGATAATTTTCTTGATTTCCATGCTTGATGTGGTCGTTCAGGGCGTGATAAATGTTGCATCGTTCTTTCAAGAAAATTGGTCGATTATCGAGCCGATTATCATGGGAATTGTCGCGGCTTTGGCGGCGTATGCGGTTGTTGCAACCGTTGTGAATACCATTAACGGTATAACAGCGACAATTGAAGCTACAAAAACGGCTGCACAAATGATGGCGGCGGGAGCGACATTCGCCGAAACGGCTGCACAACAGGGTTTGAATGCGGCTTTATACGCTTGCCCTCTTACCTGGATAATCGCTTTAATTCTCCTTTTAATCGTGATTATTTATGCGGTATGTGAAGCTATTGCAAAGGCGACAGGAGTTGCAAACAGCGGTTTCGGCGTGATTTGCGGCGGCGTTATGGTGGTAATAGGATTTTTCAAAAATCTGGGTTTGGCTATTGCAAATATCGCGCTGGGAATTTGGAACGCGCTTCAGGCGGTCGGGGCGAACATTTATGTTTGCTTTTATAACGCTATTTCAAGTGTACAGTCGTTCTGGTACGGGCTTTTATCTACTGTAATGACTGTTGTTGAGGGTATTTGCAAGATCCTGAATAAAATCCCGTTTATCGAATTTGATTATTCGGGCGTGACTGAAAAAGCTGATGAATTTGCCAAAAAATCAGCTGAACTTGCAAACCAAAAACTTGAATTTGAAAGCGTGGGAGATGCGTTCAACAGCGGTTTCAACACCTTCGAAACGTTTAAGGAAGGCTGGATGCAGGAAGCGTTTGAATCCGGTGTGTCCTGGGGCGATGGCGTTATGGACGGTATGACCTCTATGCTGGACGGGTTCGGCGATATACTCAACACCGACACATCATCAGCGGCGGGAATAATGGGATCTGTCAACGCAAATCAGATGTCATCAAATGTTTCCGATATTGCAGACAACACAGCACGGACAGCAGACGCGCTTGAAATCACGGACGAAAATTTGAAATATCTTCGTGATATTGCGGAAAGGGATTCTGTCAACCGCTTTACAACCGCTGAAATACAAGTTGAATGGAACAACACGCAAAACATCAATTCCGATATGGATCTGGATGGCGTTATGGATTATTTTGCTACAAACTTGCAAGAGGTAATGGAATCAACGGCAGAGGGGGTTCATGACTGATGTATGATGTGTATCTGGACAAAATGCTTTGTCCGATTGCGCCTGAAAAATTACAGGTAAAAATCAGCAACAAGAATAAAACCTTGACCCTTATCAATGAGGGTGAAGTGAACGTTCTGAAGAAAGCGGGT
This sequence comes from uncultured Clostridia bacterium, assembly GCA_947631945.1. Taxonomy (GTDB): domain Bacteria; phylum Bacillota; class Clostridia; order Oscillospirales; family Acutalibacteraceae; genus UBA1081. The sequence continues at coordinate 6,391 of CANRNI010000019.1, read as the reverse complement.
CTGACTGAAATCAGTTTTGACTTGCTTCTTCCGAATGTTAAATACCCTTTTGCGGTGTACAAGTCGGGGTTCAGAACTGCAAATTATTTTCTTGCAATTTTAGAAGAGCTAAAAACAAATCAAAAACCCTTCAAGTTCAAGGTTGTCAGACAGTTCCCGAACGGGAAAATGTTATTTGCTACAAATATAAACGTATCTCTGGAAGATTACAAATATTCTGATGATGTAAGTGAAGGCTTTGACATTGTTGTTTCGATTAAATTGAAGCAATACAAGGAGTTTGGAACAAAAACGTGTAATGTTGTGTTTGCGAATTCCAAACCGCAAATCGAGCAACCCAAAGCGGTCAGAACTACGGCTGTTCAAGCGTCAAAGCCTATCGGAATAGGTTCTGAAGTAATCGTGAACGGTAGACTTCACGCAAGCAGCTATGGTGACGGACCGGGGCAAACCAAAACAAATTACAGAGGGAAAATAAACTTTGTGAACTTGAAAGGCTCTCACCCGTATCACGTCACTACCCCGCAGGGCGGCTGGCTGGGCTGGGTAACGAAAGATAGTGTAAAGGCGGTGTGATTGTGGACGTTGAACTACTAACACAACACGAACAGAAGATTTTTCAACCTACTGTTGAAGAAGGAATTATATGGTCAACCGAACGAAAAAACGCGCCCGGACAATTGTCCTTTACAGTAATTCAAGACGATATCCTTGAAATCACAGAGGGTGACGCTGTCCGAATGAAGGTGGACGGGCAGAATGTGTTTTATGGGTTTATTTTCAAAAAGAGCCGTGAAAAAGATTCCAAAATTAAAATCACGGCTTATGATCAATTGCGGTATTTGAAAAATAAAGACACATACGTCTACACCAACAAGACAGCAAGTGAAGTTGTCAGAATGATTGCCGCCGATTTCAAAATGAATGTCGGAACAATTGAAGATACGGGGTTCAAAATCGCGTCCAGAGTTGAGAACAACACATCTTTATTCGATATGATTCAGAACGCGCTTGATTTAACGCTTGAAAATCAGAAATATATGTATGTGCTGTATGACGATTTCGGAAAACTGACCCTGAAAGGGCTGGACAATATGCGGTTGAATTTGCTGATTGATGAAGAAACGGGCGAAAATTTCAGCTACACTTCTTCCATTGACGAAAACACCTACAACCGCATTAAACTGACTTATGACAACGAAAAAACCGCGAAAAGAGAAGTGTATATTGCACAAAGCAGTAAAAACATAAATCAATGGGGTATTCTTCAGTATTATGACACACTAAAAGAGGGTGAAAACGGTCAAGCGAAAGCGAATGCCCTACTGAATTTGTACAATTCTAAAACAAGAAATTTGTCGATAAATAACGCTTTGGGTGATGTTCGGGTTCGGGCGGGATCAATGGTTGTTGTTATGCTCGATCTGGGAGATGTCAAGCTGAAGAATTTAATGCTGGTGGAAAAATGCAAGCACGAATTCAAAGAATCACAGCATTTAATGACGTTGACTTTGAGAGGGGGCGAATTTGTTGCTTGATGCGAATAATCTTCTTGAACTGATAAAGAGAGCTGCAAAAGAAGCCGTTAACGCTGCACAGGACAGTGATTTTTGCTATGGAACTGTAATTTCCGCAAACCCGCTGAAAATCCTTGTAGAGCAGAAAATGGAATTGACAGCTGCACAGTTGGTGTTATGTCGAAATGTAACAAACCACACGGTCACCGTCACGGCGGGAAATACCAAAGATTATTATTACACCGAAGACAATGAAGATGATGAAAATGACGGTACTGCACCCATACCGACAACATCACACGTTCACGCGATCGGAACGGTTCAAATGACTGTTCACAACGCTTTGAAAACAGGTGACAAAGTCGTTCTTATCAGGAAAAAAGGTGGTCAGGAATATCTCGTTCTGGATAGGGTGGTGAAAGCATGATTCCAACGGTAAACGACATTCTTTCAACCGAAATCGAAATTGAAACACAACCGTCCTTGAATTACAAAATGTTTTTCGACAAGAAAAACGTTATCGGAACGGTTGACGAACTCGAAGCAATGAAACAAGTGGTTTTCAAGATTTTGAATACCGAAAGATTTCATTATTTGATTTATTCGCAAAATTACGGAATTGAACTTAATGATCTTTTCGGCGAACCGTTGTCATTCGTGTGTGCGGAATTGGAAGACAGAATAACCGAAGCACTTGTTCAAGATGACCGAATTGAATCGGTTTCGGATTTTGATTTTGTTTCGGAGAAAAAAGGTGAGGTTTTGGCTACTTTTACAGTTCACACAATTTTTGGAGAACTTGAAAGTGAAAGGAGAGTGAACTTTTAATGTTTGAAAATATGAGTTATGAGGGAATTCTTCAACGTATGCTTGACAGAGTGCCGAACACATTTGACAAGCGTGAAGGTTCAATTATTTTCGATGCACTTGCCCCCGCCGCTATGGAAATGATGTCAATGTATATCGAGCTTGAAAGAGTGATGACAGAAACATTTGCGGATACAGCTTCGCGAGAATATCTTATAAAGCGGACTGCTGAAAGAGGTATTACACCATATCCCGCATCAAGAGCTTCTCTGAAAGCGAAAACAACGCCCGAAAACCTTGAATTAACAATGGGTTCGAGATTTTCGTTAAACGAACTGAATTACACCGTTACTTCTAAAATTGAAGATGGTTTTTATACTGTCGAATGTGAAACAGAAGGTTCTATCGGTAACAAATATTTTGGTTCGCTTATTCCCATTGATTATATTAACGGGCTGGAAAGCATTGAAATCGTTGAACTGTTAATCCCAGGTGAGGACGAAGAAAGCACCGACAGCATAAGAAAGCGGTATTTTGAAACGTTCGGTTCACAGGCTTTCGGTGGGAATCAGAAAGATTACATTCAAAAGACTAATGCCATTAGCGGTGTGGGTTCAACTAAAGTCACACCAACTTGGAACGGCGGCGGAACGGTTCTGCTGATTATTCTGGACAGCGAATTCAATAAGGCAAGTTCAGCACTTGTCGAAAAGGTTCAGAATGAAATTGACCCCACCGGGGACGCTTCGGGTCAAGGAATTGCACCGATAGGTCATGTGGTTACGGTCAGAACGGCTGATGAAGTTAAAATCAATATCAAGACCGCAATTACATTTCAAGAAGGGTATTCTTTCAGCGGCTCGAAAACCGAAATCACCAACGCGATTGACGCATATTTGCTTGAAATCAGAAAGGCGTGGGCAGAGGAAAGTTCTTCTGTTGTCAGAATAAGTCAGATTGAAACAAGAATAATGAACATCACCGGCGTGATCGATGTAGCAGGCACAACCATTAACGACGAAACATCAAACCTTATTCTTGACAGTTATTCAATCCCTGTCTTGGAGGCGATAACAGATGAATAAAACAATTGATTTAATCCAACATCTCCCCTTGTTTGTGGCTGAATATGAGGAAATCAAGCAGATTACCAAAGCCGAAAATCCCGAATTTAATTTGATTGCAGGTGAAAAAGATGAAATCCAAAATAATCAGTACATCATCACCTGCAATGAAAGCGGAATCGAACGGTTTGAACGGCTGCTGAATGTAGTTCCCTTGCCTGATGACACCCTGAATTCCAGAATATCAAGGTGTTTAATGCGGTGGAATGAAACAGTTCCATATACTTTCAGAGCGTTAAAAAACCGCTTGGATATAATGTGCGGTGAAGGCAATTATCAACTTATACCGAATTTCAACGAATACAAAATTGAACTGATTGTATCGCTGACTTTAAGCGGTCAGACTGAAGAACTTGATAATTTGCTGGACTATATTCTTCCCGCAAATATCGCCGTGAAAGCAAGGAATGAACTTGTCAGAACGGTCACGGGGACTGTTCACGGTGGTGGAACTACTGTTGAAGCCAAATATTTCACGGTTCAGTCGAAAGTAAATCTTGACCACTTGTTGAATGGTTTAACAACGGGAACGGGCGCGGTTGTAACAAATAAAACAATAATCATCAATTAGAAAGGTGGAAAATCAAAATGCAAGATTTGATTATTACAAATCGGGGTCAGGAGCTTATTGCGAAAATGATCGCGGGGACATCAACCGCGAGTTTTACGAAAATTCAGACGTCCAGTTATGATTACAGTACCGAAATGTTGAAAGAATTAACATTTCTGTCTGATGTCAAACAAGAGACGTTGATTTCCTCGGTGACCAGAATTGATGGTACAATGGTTGAAGTTATCGGGGCGATAAACAACAGTGAACTTTCCGAAGGCTATTATGTCAAAGCATTGGGCTTGTTTGCGAAAGACATTGACGGGAATGAAATTCTTTATGCGGTTTGCGTCGAAGCTGAAAACCCCGATTATATGCCCGCTTTCGGTGGGAAAACAGTCAGCGGTATCACCTACAAGATGAACACCAAAGTGGATATTTCTTCACAGGTGACACTTGAAATCAGTCCCGCCGCCGTTCCGACAATGGAGCAGGTCGACAATTTGACCGTTTCCGTCCGTTCTCACGTTGAAGTGAATATTTATGGTGAAATGGGCGTTCACGGTATGCGTTATTTTAATGACGAGCTGCAAGTTAAAAACGAAACCGGAGAATGGACCGGCATTGAAACGGGCAGTGCGTCTGAAATAACATCGCAGGACATCATTATCCCCACAAGTGGATGGGAGAACAGCAAGGACGCGGAAATAAACGGGTTGTCTGTTGACGTGCCTGTTGAGGGCGTGACAGAAACTATGATACCGATTGTTGCGATAAGCCCTGCCTATGACGCAACAGCAAAGGCGTGCGAACTGAACAGCAGAACCAAGACTGTTGACGGGAGCGTGAGATTTTACGCGCAGACAGCACCCGAACAGCCGATAACGGTATTGCTTACCTTGCTTTCGCCGTCGGGGAACACGGCAAGCGGGAAATTGCAGCCCGCCACGAAAGACAGGCTCGGCGGGGTAATTATCGGAGATGGCGTGGCGGTGACTGCCGAGGGCAAAATTTCCGTGGCGACAGAGGATATATCGGCAACAGACGCGGACGCTGACGATATTATCAACAGCATTTTCGGCAATTAAGGCATAAACGGCATTGTGCCGTTTGCAAATAAATCTATCTTTTTAGGAGGAGTACAAAATGGCAGAAAATCTTGAAAAACTGGCAAGTCTGGGGGCACTCAAAAAGCTCGGTGAGGCGGCGAAAAACGCTATTCCTACGGCGGTGTCGGAGCTTACAAACGACAGTCAGTTCCAGACCAAAGACGACGTTGACAAGGCGATTAAAGCGCAGGTCAGCAGCGTGTACAAGCCTATGGGCTCAAAGGAGTTTGCGCAGCTCCCCGAACCCGCCGCGGAGCTTGTCGGCAACGTGTACAATGTCACCGATAAGTTTACAACTGACGACAAGTTTGTTGAGGGCACAGGCAAAAAGTACCCCGCGGGAACTAATGTCGTAGTTGTGCAGGAGAGCGAAGAATACAAGTTCGACGTACTCGCGGGCGAAATTGACCTCTCAAATTACGTCGAAAAAGACGGCGAAAAGGGGCTGTCTACCAACGACTACACCACGGATGATAAAAACAAGCTTGCAGGAATTAAGGACGGCGCGACCAAAACCGAAGCGTCCGAAACCGCAGGCAACATCAAGATTGACGGCTCGGAAGTAACCGTTGTATCTATTGCTTCGGACGAGGAAGCACAGGCGGTTATCGACGAAATCTTCCCCACCGAATGACATCATAACATCTACCGGGCGACTTTACGGGGCGGCATTAGTCGCCCCAATTTTGGGGGTGCAAAATGGCAGATATACCAACACTAAACGCGCTGCGGCTCGGACTTTCGCGGTCTAAGGCATTTTCGGGAACAGTCGCCGAGGCTGCGGCAAATGCAATATCAGAACTTGACGGAGTGAAAATGGACAAATCTCGCGCCACGTCCGTGATGATACCAACCGAAGGCTGGCAGTCGGACGACAACGCAGACTACCCGCTGTATTACGATATGGCGGTAGAGGGCGTTACCGCAAAGGATTTTGCAGTCGTGGCAATCCAAGAGGACATTGACGCGCTTGGGATAAAGCACCTGTGCGAAACGATTGACGGGGCTGTGAGAATACGCACAAACAAGGCTCTGTCAAGCGTAATTTCGGCTACAATCTGGATTTTGGGAGGTGAATAATATGGCATACGGAATAGTTATAGGTTCGGGAACTTCGGGCGGCGGTGGTACACCAATCAAGATTGACGACGCTCTGTCGCCCGATTCTGTTAATCCCGTGCAAAACAAAGTGATCAATGCCGCGCTTGAAACAAAGCTTCCGAAAACAGGCGGCGAGATATCCGGTAACATCTCTGTTACGGGAACCATCACGGCAACCGGCAA
>CANRNI010000018.1 GCA_947631945.1 uncultured Clostridia bacterium | reverse complement strand
TTTCGCTCCTCTTCATTCTGCAACGCTTCGATTTTTTGTTGAATCTCAAAAGCGGAATATCCGTAAACCGACACTCTTTTGTCGCCGATTTTTACTTTTTTCTCAATTCGCTTTTTCTTTTTTGCCATTTTTTGCGCACTCCTTTTAGGGTATAAAAATACCCCTTGATTTTTTACAAGGGAGTGTGCTATACTTTTATTGCTATGGGTGAGTATATACACTCCCTATATTTATCCGTTCTTCCGACTGGTCCTCGGGAGAGCGGAGTTTTTTTATTTCTTTTATTATAATGAAATTGTATATGTTACGGGATTTGAAGATTCAATATAATCGTATATTTCAACATCGACATCAGTTGTGGTATCATTAAGTTCATATGCAATTTGGACATCAAGAGTAACACCGGGTTTAATTTCCTTGCTGTGATTATCAAAGCTATAATTATCTATTCCATAAGACGACCATACATCGCCGAGCTCGACGCCGTTTTGGAAGAGTTTATCACTTACGGAATAAAGCATAGATTTTGATTTATCATCGTTGTTTGTGAATGAATAAGTGACAATCAAAATATCTTTTCCTTCATAATCCTTTGTCACTCTTGAATCCTTAATAGTTACTATGTAATCGCCAATTGCACCTTTAGGTTTATCTGTTTTGTTTGCTGATATATTCGCCTGTGATTCTCCGTTTCCGCCGGTAGGTTGTGAATCATCGCTGGAATTTCCGACAGCTATAAAAAATGCAAAAATAGCGACAACGATAATTATTGCTATCCACCATTTATTCTTTTTCTTTTTTATAGGAGGCTGTTGTAAAGCTGAAACACCTTGATAAGATGTGTAAGAAAATTGTGTGTCGGATAATAGATTTGCACCACATTCCGGGCAAAATTTTGAATTATCGGGTATTTCTGTTTTACAATTAGGGCAATACATAAATTTCTTCCTTTCGGGATTCTATTATTACAAATTCATTATTTTACGATATAATGACAATCCAATTCAAATATAGCCAAAATATAATATTTATCTCGATATACTAATGATTTGGTTGATTTTTCAATTATTTTAAAGTTTACTTGTAAATCCTGTAGCTCTGCCAATAATTTGAATATTATTTAATTCTTCGCCAATATATGTATGCGGTTTGTAATTTGGGTTTTCGGGAACGATTGTAAGACGGTCGGGTTCAATATATACCCTTTTCAGAGTTGTTTCTCCGTCGATACGAATAGCGGCAATCTGTCCGTTTTCAACTATAGGCTGCTGTTTGATATACACTATATCTCCATCGTATATCCGTGCGTTTATCATGCTGTCGCCTTCACATACAAGTGTAAAATCGCATGGAATATCTTCGGGGACTTCGTCATAGCCGTCAAAGTTTTCATCCGTCATTACGGGTTCACCGCAAACAATTGTACCTAAACGCGGACGCTTTACCGTCTTTGGCAAAGGCATTATTCCGGGAATGGATAAGTAGTCAATATCTACATTTGACTTTGGTTCAACCATAGGAACGTCGGCCCCCATAAGCCAAGGAATAGAAACATTGAGAGCATTGGCGATACTTTCAAGTCGCCTTTGCTTTGGTTCGTATACACCTTTTTTGTAATTACTTATTGTACCTTCATTTACACCTATTATTCTTGATAATTCAGCAGCAGTAATATTTCTTTCTATAAGAGCCTCTTGTAAACGTTCCGAGAATTTTTTCATTATAAGTCACCAACTTTTCTGGTGACATAATAACACATTGTTTTGAAAAACGCAAGTATTTTTTGAAAAAACCTATGAAAAACTTGTGAAAAACTATTGACTTTTGAAAACGCAAGTGTTATACTCATGTTGTTGATACGGAGGTGATACAATGTATAACTACTCAAAATTATTAGGTGTAATGAGAGAAAAAGGGATAACACAAGAGTTGTTAGCCCAAAAAGTTGGCTTAAATTCAGCAACTCTTAACCAAAAACTTAAAAACAACTCGCAATTCAAGCAATCTGAAATACACGATATTTTAAAATGTTTAGGGATTCCGATAAGCGATGTTTCAAAGTATTTTTTTTATAAATAAACTTGTGAAAACGCAAGTTATTATTTAACCTTTTTTCTTGATTTTAACAAAAGGCAGGTGAAACAATTGGACAGCAACATACAAGCGGCGGCGGAGATGTTTTCAAGACTTTCTCCCGAAGCGCAGAAAATGATAATTGAAGTGATTAAAGATATGGTATCAAAAAATAATGAAAGGGCAGATGAAACAATATGAACAACTTACAAATTTTTAATTACAAAGACAAAGAAGTCAGAACCATTGAAAAGAACGGTGAACCGTGGTGGGTGCTGAAAGATGTATGCGAAGTTTTAACGCTTGGTAGTCCTCATAAAATAGCTGACCGTCTTGATGAAGATGAAAAGGGGCGGAATTTGATTCCTACCCTTGGTGGAAATCAAGAAATGACAGTCATCAACGAATCCGGCTTATACAATGTAATTCTCCGTTCGGACAAACCGGAAGCAAAGCCGTTCAGAAAATGGATTACATCTGAGGTTCTTCCTTCAATCCGCAAAACGGGCAGTTACTCAGTACATAAATCGGACAAGGCTCTTGAAATCAAAGAGCTTAATGCAAAGACAAGATATGCAAATATGTTTTTGAAACTCAGTAATGTTGATATATTGTCAAAAGAATATAAAAACATACTCGTCGCAAAAGCTGCCGAGATTCTTGCGGGAGAACAAATACTCCCATTGCCGAAAGGACAGCCAAAAACATATTCTGCGACTGAAATCGGGAAAATCCTCGGAGTGTCCGCGAATAAAATCGGTAAGCTCAGCAATCAATACGGTTTAAAAAACGACGAATACGGCGAATGGTACAGAAGCAAATCACAAAATTCAACAAAGGAAGTTGATACGTTCGTATATAACGAAAATGCCGTATCAAAATTCAGAGAGCTGTTAAGTAAGTGCTGAAAGGCAGGTGAAAGAAATGGAAAAGGTAGTCAAATTTCCTGTTGAGAAAACGGAAAGTAAATTGTCATGGAACATAACGGTTGACCCGCGAAATTTAAGCGAAAGCGACGACACGGTTATGTGTCACTATTACGATTTCAGCAAGGACGGCAGCGGCGGTCATTGGTCAATCGGCATATTTACCGGGTATGAAGATCGTGTCCCAAAGCTTATGGAACGCGGGCGCAGGCTGTACAGGCAAAAATTAAAGAACAGCATACGCGCCAAAGCTAAATCAAATAAGTTTGTATCTGTATCAAAAACATGACTTGATTAAAAAAGATTTTCCACTCGAGCGGAAAGGAGGAAATGATATGCCGAGAGAAATAACAGGCGCAAGAGATTGTCTAATGCAGCTTAATACATATTTCCCCGACAAGGAAAAACTGACCAAAAAGGACGTGTGCGGTTATTTCGGAATTTGCCGAAACACTTTGCGAAAATATTTCCCAGAGCTTTGGCAATCGCAGTTCATATTAAAAAGCGACCTTGCGAAACTCATAGCTAAAAAAGGCTTAAAAATTTAAATCAGGAGGTACACGCTATGCAGGACGAAAATAAAACATCTGTCGAAAATAAAATCTGCGACAGGTTGTTGGATATTGTCAATGATTTTATGCTTGAAAAAATCAACTTTCCGATGGACTGCGTAAAATCGCTGTTAAACATTTTGTACAACGGTTTTTCCGAAGCGAGTGAAAACAAGCCTGTCAATATTATGGACTATATGGCCGTTGTAATTGCCGCGCAGAAAGAGCTGCAGGATGTTTTTACCGCGATAGAAAAACTTGAAAACGATATTATGAGCTTATCAAGGGAATTGAGGTGAAAATATGTCCGAAATATATCTTGTTGCGATGTTTGGTTTTGCGATTGCGGGTATATTCCTGTTTGTTGTAGTCTGCTTGCTGGAATTCAGCGCGATACGCGAGGAATTAAAAGACTTATCCTCGAAAATCGAGGAGTTTAACAGCGCATACGGCGAAACGCCGCGCAATATCGAGCTTATCAAGTTCAGTCTTTCAGAGCTTGAACGCAAAATGTTAATAAAAAGCTCCGCCGACGGAGCGGAAACTCCGAACGGCGGAAAAGCACAGAAAAAATAATTTGTAATTAAATTATAGCACAGAAAGGACGGTTTGTCAAATGTCAATTAAAATTAATTCTCTCGAACTTGAAAATGTCAAGCGCATAAAGGCTGTAAAGCTTGAACCGCGTCAAAACGGTCTTACGGTTATAGGCGGCGGCAACAATCAGGGAAAAACCTCCGTACTTGATTCAATCGCGTGGACTCTGGGCGGTGATAAATACAGACCTTCATCGCCAAAAAGAGACGGTTCGGTAATTCCCCCATATCTCCGCGTCGAACTTTCAAACGGGCTTGTCGTTGAGCGTAAGGGCAAAAACAGCGATTTAAAGGTTACGGACCCCGCAGGCAACAAAAGCGGTCAGCAGCTTCTTAACGCTTTCATTTCCGCCTTTGCAATCGACCTGCCAAAATTCATGAACGCGGGCAACAAAGAAAAAGCCGATACGCTTCTGAAAATAATAGGCGTGGGCGATAAACTCTACGAGATTGAGAAGAAAGAAAACGAAATATATAATACGCGTCATTCAATCGGACGAATAGGCGACCAAAAAGCAAAATACGCCGAGGAGCTTACATATTATCCCGACGTTCCGACCGAGCTTGTGTCCGCGTCCGAGCTTATCAGACAACAGCAGGATATTCTCGCGAGAAACGGCGAGAACGCGAGAAAAAGAGCGTTGCGCGACCAATACGAACGTGAGCTTTCGGATGCTCAGGACACTTTTAATGAAGCTTTGAAACGCCTTGAAAAAGCAAAACGGGACGCCGCCGAAGCAAGCAAATCCGCTGAAAACCTTATCGACGAATCCACCGAAGAGCTTGAAAGGAATATTGAAAATATCGACAGGCTGAATATTATGATACGCGCGAATCTCGATAAAGAGAAAGCGGAGGAAGAAGCAAAGGAATATTCCGAGCAATACGCCGGGCTTACAAATGAGCTTGAATCGCTGCGCAAAGAAAAATACGACCTTTTGCATAACGCGCCGATGCCGCTTCCGGGTCTTTCGGTCGAGGACGGCGAGCTTACATACAACGGCTATAAATGGGACAATATGAGCGGTTCGGAACAGCTCAAGGTCGCCGCCGCGATAGTAAGAAAATTAAATCCCGAATGCGGCTTCGTGCTTCTGGACAAGCTTGAGCAAATGGATCCCGATACTCTTAACGATTTTGGCAAATGGCTTGAAAGCGAAGGTTTACAGGCCATAGCGACGAGAGTTTCAACGGGCGGGGAATGCTCGGTCATCATAGAGGACGGTTACGCCGTCGCGGAAAACGATATTAACGATGGAGGTAAATTCTGATGAAAATAATATCTGGTAAAATCAAGAAGGCTCAGAAAGTGGTTATTTACGGTCCGGAGGGAATAGGCAAATCAACATTCGCTTCAAAATTTCCTAATCCTGTTTTTCTCGACACCGAAAACAGCACAAAGGAAATGGACGTTGACCGTTTTGAAAAACCTTTGAGCTGGACAGAACTCAGTAAACTTCTCGAAGATTTTTTAAAAGACCACGGAAGCTATAAAACGCTTGTAATTGATACGGCGGATTGGGCTGAAATGCTATGTTGCAAATATATATGTTCAAAATATCAGAGAAAAAGTATAGAGGATTTCGGATACGGTAAAGGATATACATACTTACAGGAATCGTTCGGAAAATTGCTTAATTATCTCGATAACTTCATTGATATGGGAATTAACGTTGTCATAACCGCTCATGCGAAAATGCGTAAATTTGAGCAACCCGACGAATCCGGATCATATGACAGATGGGAATTGAAGTTATCAAAAAATGTTGCTCCTCTTTTAAAGGAATGGGCTGATATGGTTCTTTTTGCAAATTATAAGACCTTCGTTGTTAAAGATGAAAACGATAAAATAAAAGCTAAAGGCGGCCAACGGGTAATGTATACAACTCATCATGTGTGCTGGGACGCTAAGAACCGCCACGGTCTGCCGGACGAGCTTCCGTTTGAATATTCCTCGATAGCTCATTGCATACCGACCGATATATCATCAGGCGCGGTTATAAACACCGTTCAAACAGCGGCTTCGGCGGCGGATAAAGAAAAGAAGCTTTCCGAAACGCTTGACGAAACACCTGAAATACCGGAAACACCGGCTCAGCCCGTCACGGACGACCGTATTCCCGCAGAGCTTAAAAGGCTTATGGAGCAAAACGGAATAACGGAACACGATATACAGGTTGCGGTCGCGAACAACAATTACTACCCTGCCGATACTCCCGTTTCAAAATACGACCCCGAATTTATTAACGGTAAACTGATAGCCGGATGGGACAGCTTCTATAAAGCGGTTATGTACTACAAATCTTTGCCGTTCAGCGGCGAAAATAAATAACAAAGGAGAAAATAAAAATGTCAGAATTTAACAATACAAACGATAGAGCGTTAAGCTGGGAAGATGAAATTAACAGCGACGGTTTTCAGCTTCTGCCCGACGGAGATTATGACTTTACAATAGTAAACTTTGAGCGCGACCGCTTCGACGGCAGTGAAAAATCAGCGCCTTGCCCCGTCGCAAAGCTCACTCTGCGCATAAGCTCGGCGGATGGCGATGTGGATATAAAGCACAGCCTTTATCTCAGACAAAAATCGGAATGGCAGCTCGGACAATTTTTCTGCTGCATCGGTCAGAAAAAACGCGGAGAACCCTTGCGCCCGAAATGGGATTCCATCGTAGGCGCGAAAGGCAGATGCAGAATCGGCAGGCGTACATACAAGGATACCGACTATAACGAGGTCAAAAAATTCTATGAAAGAACAGATACTTACGCGCAGTCCGGCTCTTTCGAGGGTGGTTTCTGATGAAACTCAGACCTTATCAGGCGGAAGCAAAAAACGCTGTTTTTAACGAATGGGAGAACGGGAACAAAAAAACACTGCTTGTTCTCCCGACAGGTTGCGGCAAGACGATAGTTTTCGCAAAAATAACAGAGGACTGCGTAAGAAACGGCGAAAGGGTACTGATTCTGGCTCATCGCGGGGAGCTTCTTACACAGGCGGCGGATAAATTGATGAAAGCGACTAATCTCGGCTGTGCCACCGAAAAAGCGGACGAAACCTGTATCGGTTCATGGTACAGAGTAGTCGTCGGCTCTGTTCAGACGATGATGCGCGAAAAACGTCTGAACAAATTCGGTCGCGGTCATTTCGACACGATAATAATTGACGAAGCGCACCACTGCATTTCGGACAGTTATCAAAACGTGCTGAATCACTTTAACGAGGCAAAGGTACTCGGCGTTACGGCAACGCCCGACAGGGGAGATATGAAAAACTTAGGTCAGGTATTCGATTCTCTCGCGTATGAATACACTCTGCCCAGAGCCATTAAAGAGGGGTATCTGTCGCCGATAAAGGCTCTCACTATTCCTTTAAAGCTCGATATTTCGGGCGTGGGTATTCAGTCGGGCGATTTCAAGGCAAGCGATATAGATACTGCTCTCGACCCGTATCTTTATTCAATAGCCGATGAAATGCTGAATCATTGTAAAAACAGGAAAACCGTCGTATTTCTGCCTCTTGTCAGGACGAGTAAAAAATTCAGGGATATATTAAATTCAAAAGGCTTTAAAGCCGCCGAAGTTAACGGCGAAAGTCCCGACAGAGCCGAAATTCTTTCCGACTTTGCGGACGGCAAATACAATGTCCTTTGCAATTCAATGCTGCTTACAGAAGGCTGGGACTGTCCGTCGGTAGATTGTATAGTTGTTTTGCGTCCGACAAAGGTACGCAGTCTTTATTCGCAAATGGTAGGCAGAGGGACAAGGCTCTGCGAGGGTAAATCGGAACTTCTTTTACTCGATTTTCTATGGAATACCGAAAGACATGAGCTTTGCCGCCCCGCCTGTCTTATCTGCGAAAACAAGGAAGTCGCGGATAAAATGACCGAAAAGCTTGAACAGAATGCCGGCTGCCCGACAGATATAACGGAAGCCGAAAAAGAAGCGTCCGCAGACGTGGTACAGCAACGTGAGGAAGCTCTTGCCAAAATACTCGGCGAAATGAAAAAACGCAAGCGCCGACTTGTTGACCCGCTTCAATTTGAGCTTTCCATTCAGGCGGAGGACCTCGCGGGGTATGTTCCGTCCTTCGGTTGGGAAATGATGCCGCCGAGCGAAAAACAAAAACAGACGCTTGAAAAATACGGCATTTTCCCCGACGAAATCGACAACGCGGGCAAAGCAGCTCTCATACTTAACAGACTGAACAAACGCCGTGAATCGGGGCTGACAACGCCGAAACAAATACGTTTTCTTGAAAGCAAAGGATTTAATCATGTGGGAACGTGGCAATTTGACGAGGCAAGAGGTCTGATTGACAGAATCGCGGGCAACGGCTGGCGCGTTCCGTTGGGCATAAATCCCGAAACATATAAAGGTACGTAAAAATGGATAATTTAACTGAAATACTAAAATATATTCCGCCCGACAGCTGCAATTATACGGAATGGGTAAACGTCGGAATGGCGTTAAAATTCGAGGGATATTCGTGCAATGTTTGGGAGGACTGGTCGTCTCTCGATTCCCGCCGTTTTCATCCCGGCGAATGTGCTGAAAAGTGGGAGAGCTTCAAAGGCTCTTCCACTCCGGTGACGGCCGGAACCGTTGTACAAATGGCAAAGGAGCGCGGTTACAAACCGATTTATCACGGCGATGAGCCGCTCGATTTCGACAGCGTAATTTGTGAAGATAACGAGAAATTTATTGATATAGGTTACATAGATTCCGAGGGAGAACTGCCGGTACCGCACGATAAAACGCCCGTCGAACAGTTGATTACATATCTTGAAACGCTTTTTAATTCCGACGAAAACGTCGGTTATGTAACGAAATCCTACGAAAGTAAAAACAAAGACGGAAAATATGTTCCGACAAAAGGCCATTGGGACAGAACGGCCGGACAGCTTATCGACGAGCTGTCAAAATCAAACGGCGATATAGGCGCGGTTCTGGGCGATTACAATAAACAGGTCGGAGCATGGATCCGTTTTAATCCGCTTGACGGGAACGGCATTAAGAATGAAAATGTATCGGATTTCCGTTACGCTCTTGTTGAATCCGATAATATAAGTCTAACTCAGCAATATGAGTTAATAAAGAGGCTCGAACTTCCCGTCGCGGCTATAGTTTATTCGGGCAGTAAGAGCGTTCACGCGATAATAAAAATCAATGCCCCCGATTTCACCGAATACCGCAAACGCGTCGATTTCCTGTATAAAATATGCGCTAAAAACGGACTGACGGTCGATACGCAGAACAAGAACCCGTCAAGGCTCTCGCGTATGCCGGGAGTAAAGCGCGGCGAAAATATGCAGTATCTTCTCGATACCAACATCGGCAAAGCTTCATGGGACGACTGGAAAGAATTTATAGACGGAATAACCGACGACCTGCCCGATTTTGAAAATCTTTCGGATTATGAAAACAATCTCCCTGAGCTTTCGCCGCCGCTTATCGAAAATGTTTTAAGGCAGGGGCATAAAATGCTTCTCGCGGGACCGTCAAAAGCGGGTAAATCATTCGCGCTTATTGAGCTTTGTATATCAATAGCGGAAGGCAGACGCTGGCTCGGGTATAAATGCGCGAAGGGCAAGGTTTTGTATGTCAATCTTGAGCTTGACAAGCCGAGCTGCATACACCGATTTTTTGACGCTTATAAAGCTATGGGACTTTCGAGAAATTACATAAAGAATATAAAAATATGGAATTTGAGAGGACAATCCGTCCCGATGGACCAGCTTGCTCCCATGCTTATACGCAGAGCCGCTAAGCAGAATTTTATCGCTGTTATCATAGACCCGATTTACAAGGTAATAACGGGCGATGAAAACAGCGCCGACCAGATGGCAAAATTCTGCAATCAGTTTGATAAAATCTGTGCGCAGCTCGGCTGTTCCGTCATATACTGCCACCACCATTCAAAAGGCGCACAAGGCGATAAAAGGAGCATGGACAGAGCTTCCGGGAGCGGAGTCTTTGCCAGAGACCCCGATGCGCTGCTTGATTTGATTGAGCTTGAAATAACCGACAGCCTGCGTTCGCAGGAAGAAAACAAGGCTATATGCAAGACCTGTACAGACGTACTGACAGCGTCGGGAATTGACGTTGACGAAGAAGTATCGCAGGACGATATGTGCTCATCTACGGCTATGCAGAAGCACTGCAAACGTCTTTTAACAGACGATTGTTATAACCTGCTGTTAAACGATATAGAGGACGTTAAAAGGACCGTGGCGGCGTTTACAGCGTGGCGTATAGAGGGTACTTTCAGAGAATTTCCGAAATCTCCTCCGCTGAACGTCTGGTTCAAATATCCCATACATGAGGTTGATAATATCGGTTGTTTGAAGGACGTTGAGCCTGTCGGAGAACAGACATGGAGAAGCAATTTTCAGAAATCCGGCAAGCGCAGCAAAACGGACGAGCAACGCAAAGAAGAACGAATACAGACGATTGAAACGGCGTTTGAAAACTGCAAAAACGACAGCGGAGAAGCTTCAATTAAAGACCTTGCCGAATATACGGGATTTTCTGAAAAGACAATTTGCAGACGTCTAAAAGAGCATGGAGGTTTCTGGATTGAAGATAAAAAGACGGGAAGAAAAAAAGGATAAAACTCCTATTTGTCCGAGGGACAGACAAAAAGGGTAAAACTCCTTTTTGTCCGAGGGATAGACAAAAAGGAAAAAATACCTTTTTGTCCGAGGGACAGACAAACTCTATTACTAAAGTAATAGAACAGTTTTTGTCCCTGACGTGACATAGGGTAAGAAAAGTTGCGCCGAAGAGCGCGCAACATTTCCTTCCCCTTCCATGTCACGGACGCGCGAAAAAAAACTGTTATTTAAAATTTCAAGAAGTGGGAAATTATGGCAAATACAAAAATGACGCTTGAATTTTTTATGCCTATGATACCGCCGACCGTCACACATCAGGAACATAAAGTTTCCGTTCGGAACGGTAAGCCTGTATTTTACGAGCCGCAGGAACTCAAAGACGCAAGAAGCAAGCTAACGGCGTACCTGTCAAAGCATAGTCCGAAAGAGCCGTACAACCAAGCGGTAAGGCTAATAACAAAATGGTGCTTTCCTGTTTCCGGCAAACATACAGACGGCGAGTACCGTGTGACAAAACCCGATACCGATAATCTCCAAAAGCTTTTAAAAGACTGTATGAGCGCCGCAAATTTCTGGAAAGACGACGCGATTGTGGCTTCCGAAATTACAGAAAAATTTTGGGCGAAAATCCCGGGAATATATATCCGAGTGGAAGAATGTGAAAACAAATGAAATGTTTGAAATCAAGCAATGATACGGTGGGAATGAAGATACGGCGGGAATGTGTAAAAGAAACAACAAGATTTATGCTTATAGTGCTTGCTTCGGTTCTGACTGATAAATACGGCTTTGGAAAAGCCAAGGTGCAGCAGGTCATAAAGTCGATAATTGACAGAGCAGACAGCATAAATCAAGGCTATATAGATTTATCCGACCTTGAACAGATTCTTAAAGACGAATACGGAATTGAGGTAAGGTAATGCGGCACACGGGAGATATAACGAAAATCATCGGTTACAAAATATCACTTTGGAGATGAATAAACGATGAAATTGATTGATTTATTAAAAAACGTATCGTCCGATACACTTATAGGGATTTGGAATATTGACAACAAAAGAGAAAAATGTCCTACACCTCAAACATATCAAAAGGCTTGCAATATTCCGTGGAGCAAAATTAGGAACATTGTCGATTATGAAATACTTTGTATTAACGTAAATGACAAAAACGGTGGTCTGTTTGTACGCATATACGATAAAGAGAGACTTCAAAGAAGTATCAACAATTCCGATTTAGCTAAGAAGATAAAGGAGCTTAAATAAATGACAAATTTTGAAAAAATCAAGAATATGAGTTTTGACGAAATGGCAGATTTTTTAGGGTTCTTTAATGTTGAAGAACAAATATGTCGATTGGTAAATCCAAGTATGGGAGATAGCTTTTGTAGATTACATGAATGTAGCAATTGTGCAAAAGTATATCTTGAAAGCGAGGCGGAGTAAAATGATGAACATAGGAAAAGCTTGTGCAATCTTCAATCAAATTGACAACTCGGACTATACGGTAGAAGAAAAAGGAGAGGCAATCCTTCGTGTTCTCCAGATGCCCACACACATGGGCATAACGAAAACGACAATGATGAAAGTAATCTTGTGGCTTCTCGACCTAGCATTTGAAATCCCAAAGGATGAGCAGCCGCAGACAAAACCGGGAGGTGGTGAATCATGATGAACAAGAGCAAAAGGCTTACAATGCGCGATGAATATGGGAATGCGGAGCTTGTCGCGCTGCCGGGCGTGATAGGAACGGTATTCACTGAACTTTCGGAGTATGAACTGTATTGTTTGGCGGAGGTTCTCAATAAACTCGCCGATTACGAGGACGCGGAATCGGTAGAGTTGCCGAATATGAACGAAATGAAGATACCACCTGAATGTATAAAGAAATAACAAGAGTTATAATTACAGCTCTTGATTCGTTGCAGCAGTTCATGAAGACGATAAATGATAGGATTGATAGCATAAACAAAGACTATATATGCTTATCTGACCTTGACTGGATTTTTAAAGGCGAATACGGAATTGAAGGAAGAAAAAACAACGAAAGCGAGGCGGAAAACAATGCGTGAGATTTTATTCAGAGGCAAGCGGGTTGACAACGGCGAATGGATAGAAGGTTATCCGATAATTTATTCAAAAATCCCGAATTGTTAAAGGAGAATGAAAATGTCATATGAATTAGATAAACCTTGCGGAAAATGTAAACATTGGCACGAACGTAAAGAACGGAAAGGCCTTAGAACAGGCGACTGTGACAAAATCGCTAAAGGTACATTGTATAACATTGGCGACAAAACTTATACGTATGATGGATATTCGTTTGAAGATGAATATTATGATGATTGTTTTAATTGCTTTGAAGAATTAGTTAATTGCGAATATAAAACCATTACGGAGGATGAAGAAAATGACAAAAATGCCTGATATAGAATTAAAGCCTTGTCCGTTTTGCGGCGGAGAAGCGGTTATAAATGAAATTCCACCACATAAACACACATTCGTCAATATGCCCGATTGTGAAGGATTTACTTATATCGAATGTACAAGGTGTGGGGGTACGGTCGCAGCAGATACAACACAACAAGCTATTGAAGCATGGAACAGGAGGGCTGATATGGACTGGATAAGCGTTAAAGCCAGATTGCCGGAAAGGGACGGTTGTTATCTATGCAGGTATCGTTTTAGTAAAAACAACCCAAAATGCACAGGTCTAATGTTTTATTTTGCAACGGATGAATTTCCGCATTGGCAAAACAAGGGCTCTTATAAACCCGCAGTCACGTACTGGATGCCGCTGCCCGAGCCGCCGAAAGGAGATTGAAAATGTCAGGTAAAATTATCAACATTAAAGAAATTGAGGCTCTTACAGAAATTGAAGCTCCTGACTGCTCAGAATGTAAAGAAAAATCGAAACGCGTGAAAAGTAAGACTTTTATTAATGGCAATGATTTTAGAGGAATCAGTGTTATTTATGATTGCGACAACAATTATTGCAAAAGGCAAAAAGAGGCAATAGAACTTATTCAGATAAATAAGGAGTGCGATGTACTTGATTAACAAAATTATCGCCGTCGATTTTGACGGGACGCTGTGTACAAAGAGGAAAACGGAATGAATATCAAAAAATTCGGCACAGGTTATGTTTGCTTATTTAACAAATGTCCGTACAAGCAATACATAAACGGTAAAATATGGTTGTGTCCGTTCAAGGGCTGCATTTATGGTAAAGTAAATGGCATTAGGCTTTACAAAAAAGCAAAAACGGGAGTGAGTTTATGACAGCAAAAGATTACTTACAGCAGGCGTACAAGCTTGACGAGGTTATATCGAGTTTACAGCGTGAACGTGACAGGCTCGGGGATTTGGCGGCTTCTCTTCCGTCACAAGACACATCGAGGGATATTGTATCGGCGTCGAAGGATAATTCCGCGTCGTTTACAAAAATCATTGAAAAAATTGACGAACTCGACAGGCAGATAGCTTCCGAAATGAATCGGCTTGT
Source organism: uncultured Clostridia bacterium (assembly GCA_947631945.1). Lineage (GTDB taxonomy): Bacteria > Bacillota > Clostridia > Oscillospirales > Acutalibacteraceae > UBA1081. The sequence goes on along the minus strand of CANRNI010000018.1, from coordinate 31,568 downwards.
CAACCTCAAAGCGGAAATTCACGGTGTGATTAATGCCGTCCCTGACAGAAACGAAATGCTTTGTCTGCGGTACAGGTACATAGAGTATATGTCTTGGGAGAAGATTTCGGAAAAAATGAATTATTCCGTTATGCAGGTAACAAGAATTCATGGTACCGCATTAAGCAAAATAATAATTCCAAAAAGATTATAAAGATGTTATGAAATGTTATGGAATGTTATACTCATTTATGCTAAAATAGTACCATAGAAAATTGTACAATACAAGAATTTTAGTGTGTTTCATAAAAATCCTCCAAATGCATACCGCCGTCCCTCCCCGGGCGGCGATGTGTTTTTTATTATGTTTCCGGCGGTGATGTATTGCGGGTGTTTTAAATGGCAAAAGGTAAGTATCAGAAATGGCTTGAGCCCGAAAACTTAATATTGCTTGAAGGCTGGGCGCGTGACGGGCTGACGGACGAGCAAATCGCGAAGAAAATAGGCATTAACAGAGATACGTTAAACGATTGGAAGAAAAAGTATCCCGTCATTTCCGACACCCTAAAAAAGGGAAAAGAGGTTGTCGATTATCAGGTCGAAAACGCTTTGCTTCAATCGGCTCTTGACGGCAATACGACAGCTCAGATATTCTGGCTTAAAAACCGCCGTCCCGATAAATGGAGAGAAAAACAAGACGCAAAAATTTCCGATAAAGAAAATAATCTTTTAGAGAAAATAAACGAAGCGGCAGGAAAGGTTTTAGATACGGATGAGATACACGAGCTTCAGCACTCGTCAGAATCTGACGCTAACATGGTGGAATAATTCTAAATTCAAAAATTGCGATGGAATTATATGCGATGGTTCAATCCGTTCAGGCAAGACTGTATCTATGTCGGTAGGCTTTATTCTTTGGAGTATGACTTGCTTTGAAAATCAAAGTTTTGCACTTTGCGGTAAGACTATTGAATCACTTCGCCGCAATGTCGTTACGCTTATCCCGACTTGGCTTGAAGGGATTTTTGACGTTACGGAGAGACGCAGCGAAAATAAGCTTATCATATCGGGCGGCGGCAGAAAGAATACATATTACCTTTTCGGCGGCAGAGACGAAAGCAGTTATACGCTTGTTCAAGGCATTACGCTTGCGGGCGTTTTATTCGACGAGGTCGCGCTAATGCCTCGCTCGTTTGTTGAGCAGGCTATGGCTCGTTGCAGTGTGGACAGTTCAAAGTTTTGGTTTAACTGTAACCCCGAAAATCCCAGTCATTGGTTTTATGTGGAGTGGATAAAGAAAGCACGGGAGCGAAATATTCTTTATCTGCACTTCACTATGGATGACAATTTAAGCTTGTCGGAAAAAATAAAAAGCAGATATGAGGCAATGTACAGCGGAGTATTTTACCGCCGTTATATTCTCGGTTTGTGGGTAAAAGCCGAAGGTCTTGTATATCCGATGTTTAATAAAAAGATTCACGTTAAAACGGACTGTGTTCTTCCCCCTAACCGGCGTCACCGTTACTATGTTTCTATTGACTACGGAACTGTTAATCCTTTTGCGGCGGGGCTGTATGATTATAATCCGGTTGAAGAAAAAGCAACTATGATAAAAGAGCTTTATTATAAAGGCGGGAGCGAAAACCGGGTTGATAATGAAGCATATTATAAAATGCTATGCGGACTTATCGGAGATTTTCCCATTGAGTACATAATTATTGATCCGTCGGCATCTTCAATGATAGAAACGATACAGAAATACGGCGAGTATTCGGTTATAAAAGCCGATAACGACGTTTTAAACGGCATACAGGACGTAACGAAATTTCTTAATGCGGGCGTTTTGTTTTTTGATAAAAACTGTAAAAATACATTTGAAGAATTTGAAGCATATTCATGGGATGAAAAATCTCAAGAGGATGCTGTTATTAAAGAAAACGACCACAGTATGGATCAGCTTCGTTATTTTTGCCGTACGACGCTGAGAAAAGAGCTGTTTTGGATTATATAACGGCGGTGAAAAAATGAGTATATTTACACGCCTTTTGAGGAGGCTTAAAAATATGTTTTTGAATAATACGGATATAAGCAAAGTTTTCGGCGTTGAGCTTATAACTTCCAATGAAATGAACAATGCGATTCAGTTATGGGACAGTATTTCAACAGGAAATCCCCCATGGAAAAACATTGAAGATGATATAGAAACTGTCAATATGGCTAAGTTTATATCAGATACAAGGGCGCAATTAACGGTACTTGATATCGGCATTTCTGTTTCGGGTTCTCCCAGAGCCGATTACTTACAGACGATAGTCGATGAATTAATGAAAAAGCTGCCCGAAAAAATCCCGGAAGCTGATAGGCTCGGCGGCGTTATAATCAAATGGAACGGCGAAACGTGGGATTTTGTTTTGCCCGGGAACTTCGGCGTTGTAAAAAAAGATAATAACGGAAATATAACGGGCGCGATTTTCGCAGCGCATACCTCGCAGGGTAATACGCATTATACAAGACTTGAATATCACAGATTTGAGGAGACTGATGAAAACGGTCCCGTATATGTCGTTACAAATAAAGCGTTTAAAAATCAGATAACAGGCGATAAGAGATTTACACTCGGAAATCCGATTCCCATGAAAAGTGTTGAAGTATGGGCGCATATGAAAGATGAGGTAAGAATTTCAAAGCTTGAAAAACCTCTTTTCGCGTATTATCGCGTTCCCGGCGCAAATACGGTCGATTCAGTGTCGCCACTCGGAATGTCTGTCTTTTCTAACGCTGTTACGGAATTAAAAGCGATAGACATTGCCGTAAGCCGAAAAAATTTAGAAATTGAGGACAGTAAGCATATAACTTTTGTTGGGCAAACAGTTGTACAAGGCGCCCAAAAGAAAGAAATCAAATTACCGCGATTTGTAAAAGCGTTGGGAATAGGCATTGAAGATATCGATAAAACATCTATTCACGAACATACCCCTACGCTTCAAACAGAAGCGCGTATAAAAGATATAAATTTTGACCTTTCAATGGTCGGCGTCAAATGCGGTTTTTCAGAAGGGGCTTTTGTTCTTGACGGAAAAACGGGAATGGTAACCGCGACACAGGTTGAAGCTGACGACCGTAAGACGATTCAGACTATAAAATCAGACCGCGATGCGCTAAAGGACGCTCTTGAACAGGCTATTTACGGCGCTGATGCTTTCACTACTTTATATAATCTTGCGCCTGTCGGCGAATATAAAGTTAATTTTAATTTCGGAGATATTACATACAACTATGAGGAAGATAAAGCGTCGTGGAAATCATATGCTATGCAAGGCTGGATTCCGAAATGGCTTTATTTTGTTAAGTTTGAGGGCATGAGCGAGGAGGAAGCAAAAGCAATTACGGCCGAAGCAAACACGGAAAATACGGAAAAAGGACTTTTTGACACACCCGAATAAAGAGGTAACGAAAAATGCTTACTCCTCAGGAGCTTTTAGAGATAGTCGATACGCTTCATCCGCAGATTGACGAGTTAAACGCTTGGATAACGACTGACCTTATAAGCCGCATTATGGCTCGTCTGGGGCGCGGCGAAGAACTTATGTTGACAGGCACCGATCAATGGCAGATTGAAGTTTATAAATCGGCAGGAGGTCATTTTGAAGCGCTACAAAAGGAAATACAGTGTTTTACAAAAAAGACCGATGAAGAGATAAAAGCCGTTTTTGAGGACGCGGCAATCAGAGCGTGGGAAGATGACGATGCTTTTTATATTTCAAGGGGCTTTGATTCTGTACGTCTTTTACATTCTGAAAATATGCTAAAGCTTCTTGCCGATATGCACGAGAGAACAAACGGAGAAATACACAATTTCACACGAACGACCGCGCGGGCAAGTCAACAGCGTTTAATAAAAGTTCTTGATAAAGCGCATTTCAAGGTTATGAGCGGCGCTCAGTCTTATACGCAGGCAGTCGCGGACGCTGTAAATGAAATAGCCGAAGAACAGACGAAAGTTATTTATCCTTCAGGTCATACCGACACAATAGAAACCGCCGTACTGCGCGCCGTCCGTACAGGCGTTGCGCAGGCAAGCGGCAATATGTCTTTGCAGGGCATGATAGAGCATGATTGGGATTTAATAAGGGTATCGGCTCATTTGGGAGCGCGTTACGGCGACGGCGGTGAAAACCCCGGCAATCATTTTTGGTGGCAGGGTAAATTATACAGCCGAACGGGAAAAACGGCCGGTTATCCTTTGTTTGCTGAGACAACAGGCTACGGCACAGGTGAAGGATTATGCGGCTGGAATTGCCGTCACTCTTTCGGCCCGGGCGATCCCGACCACAACCCATACGCTGACTTTGACGCAGAGGAAAACAAGCGCGTGTACGACCTTTCTCAAAAACAACGAAACGCGGAGGCGAAAATCAGACGGGCAAAGTTAAAGGTACTCGGTTTGCGCGAAGCTTTGGATAAAGCGGAGAACGGACAGTTAAAATCAAAATTACAGGAAGATTATAATAAAGCCGCTCTTAGATTGCATAAATATAATGCCGAATACAATAAATTCTGTGATGATAACAACCTAAAAAAGCTTTACGACAGAATCAGCGTGGCGAAATGGACACGTTCTCAGGCTATGAAAGCCGTTTCGGCTGTTGCCTCTGTTGACAAAGCTCGGAAACAGGCGTATAATATATTTAAAGATAATATTCACGAACAGATAAAAAAGGATTATCTGCTTACAGTGAATATCGGAATGCAGAATAAGCATATACGCGGTTCACCTAATTTTGACCCGACGCACAGCGAACTGACGGCAAACCCGGAAGATCTTATAAAACTGTATGCGGGTAAGTCCGAACCTCGTATGACGAAAGCCGGAGAATGGAATCACAAAGAATATTTTGTACATACCTCTGAAATCGGTATTTACAGAGATATTGAAGGAAATAAATTTCCTACAACAACGGGTATGATACACTTTTCAAAAACAAAAGGGATACATATCGTTCCCGCACGCCCGTTAAAAGGAGACACAAAGAATGATTGATTTAATAAAATATAAGCATTTATTTGATAAACAAGTCAATGTAATTTGCAACGACGGGCGCTACATTGTTGGCGAATGGGTAGACTGGGCGAGCGCTTTGGATAACGAGCCCGACCCTGAATCTATTACCATAAAACGAACTGACGGCGCACAGATAGAAATTTTTGTTGATGAGATAAAAGAAATCGAGGCTGCCGTTTGAAAGGATAAAAATTTAATGATTCAAGCGCTTTGCAATATGCAGGGCGCTTTTTTCATACTCAAAATCACCTTGCCGCAGGTATATGCGGATAACTTTCAACCGCAGACAGAGCGGTCTAAATATCATGTAGAAAGGAAATCAAAATGAAAGACATTCACAAAATTTTGAGCGAAGTAGGGCTCAGTGTTCCCGAGGACAAAAAGACTGAGTTTGATAATGCCGTAAGAGAAAACTACAAAACTGTAGCGGAAGTCGGCAAGATTACCGCCGCGAGAGACAATTTTGAAGGTCAACTCAATGCGGCTAATGCTACACTCAAGAAGTTTGAGGGCATTGACCCTGAGAAAATCAATGAAACAATCCAAACCTATAAGACGCAGGCTGAAAAAGCGGAGAAAAAATTCATTTCTCAGTTGCAAAACGACTGGATTGAAAAAAAACTCGATGAATACGGCGTGAAATCACCTTACGCGCGCAGGCAGCTTGCCGCCGACTGTATGTCGGAAGATAACGGTCTTAAGTGGAAGGACGGCGCTTTTTTCGGGTTCGACGATTTCATGAAGTCTGCAAAGGAAAAAGACGCCGGATTGTATCAGACAGCGGAGGAAAAAGCGGCCGCCGAAAAAGAAGCCGCGAAAAAAAAGGATGCGCCTACTTTTACAGGCCCTGCGGGAGATCCCGCGTCCGATTCCAAAAAGTACACGCCTCCCGTAATTTTTTAAATTGAAAGGATTGATAAAAAACTATGCCAAGAATCGAATCACTAAGTATTCTTACTACCGAAAGCGGAAAGGAATATTTGTCCGAGCTTTACGGAAAAGTAATTGAAAACGTGCAAAAAGGGCTTGTTTCGGCAAGCATGAAAAACACCGATTTGTCGGGAACTCCGTCATCAGGTTCCGTTGAGGCGAAACGTTTTGTGAACGCTAAATCTCAGAAATACGGAACGGCGAGAGCTGCGGGCAAGGGCAATAATGTCAAGGCGAAGCCCGTCACCGTTACCATTTCGGAGGACAGCGAGATCGTAGAGGAAATTGAGGAAAAGGATATATCCCTTTACGGCGTTGACGGTCTGCTTAAACGCAGAAGCGCAAATCATGTTCTCCGTATGCAGTCAGAGCTTGACAGCGAATTTTTTAAAACGGCGGCAAAAGACGCGGTCGAAGTTGAAATAGAAAAAGACGCAGCGATAGAGGACGAGCTTGAAAAGGTCATTCAGGAATGTGAAAATACCAAAAACGATTTTGTGGACGGCGTTCCGCGTTATATGATGCACCTTGTTTTATCCACAGCTTATTACGGAAAAATCAGAAAGAATCTTGATAAACTGAGCCGCGCCAATATTGATACCTCCGCAGAGGAGTTCTATTCATGGCACGGAGTTGATTGCAAATCATCGGTACATCTTCCGGCAGATTGTAATTATCTGCTTATTGTTGACGGGGCCGTTGCTCAGCCGATTATGGCAAATCAGTACACGGCGGAAAAAATCCCGCTGTCTGAGGCGTATGCGGTTTCTCTGTTTTATCATTTCGGCACGGCGGTAGTAACACCCGACCTTATTTTTAAAGGTAAACCCAAGGAGGAATAATAATGAGGTTTAAAAATATTGTTACAGGCAATACGCTTAGTACCGATAACAAAGCCGTTATAGAGCTTATGAAAAAATCGGAAAATTACGAAGCGTTACCTGATATCAAACAAAAAAACAACGGCAAAAAGTCCGATGAGAATATATAAGGCGGTATAATTATGGCGTACGCAGACAGAAACTTTTATATTTCTGAATATTATGGCGATATTCTTACGAAGCAAAACACCGAAAAATGGCTTTCGCTTGCGAGCGATGAACTCGACGCGCTCACGTTCGGCAGACTGACCTTTGCATTTCCTGAGATAGAATCTCATGCCGAAAAAGTAAAAAAGGCTGTGTGCGCCATAGCCGAAGCTCTGTTTAATATCGATGTTCAGCGCAAAGCGGTTTCGGCGCAAAAAGCCGAGGACGGTACATATCGCTTAGCAGTATCTTCTGTATCGTCGGGACGTGAATCAATATCATATTCCCGCAGTAACTCTTCCGATTCCGTCTATTCGGCTGCCGCATCTAATACGGCAGAACAAAGGAAGTTGATCAGGAGTATTGCAGAAAAATATATATCAAATATACCCGACGCTGACGGCATAAATCTTTTATACGCCGGGGAGGTGCGTTATGTACGAAAGCGCGATCACCCTGTTTAACTTCCATAAGGCAACCGGGCTGTGGTACACCTCCGTTTTTTCCGGCGTTGATTTAGGCGTGAATAAAGCAAGCCGGTCAACGCTGGACGGAAAACTCAACGGCGATACCGTAACGGCGATTATACACTGCACGGCAGACAAAACCTTTGTTACTGCGGACGGTACGGCGAAAAGCTACACCGGGCCGAAAACGTATGCAGAGTGCGAAAATCCCGCCGACTGTATCACCTTTAACCCGGAATGCGATTTTATTTATGCGGGCGCGTGGCCGGAGCAATCTCCCATTTCAGACGATGAGGAAAACGGCTTTTACCACCGCATGAATGACACGCAGGACGGGGTATATATGATTACCTCTGCGGAGTTTTTCAGCCTCTTACCTCATTTTGAGATCGGAGGGCGATGACATGAGCGAAATGCAGCATTTTCCTAAGTTTTCTTATGTGAGCGGTAATTTTCGCTGTGAACTCAACCTTGACCGATTTTCAAAGCAGTTTGCAGACGCGCAACAGTGGTTGGGGAATCGTGTCCTCGAAGATTGCAAAGCCTATATGCCGCTGCTTACAGGCAGCTTACAGCAACGGTCGCACACCGAAAGCGACGGTAAAAAGGTGGTTTTCCCCGGTCCGTATGGGCGTTTCCAGTATGGCGGCAAGGTGATGGTTGACCCCGTGACCGGCAGCCCGTGGGCGCGCAAAGGTGTGAAAAAGGTTTTAACCGACAGGCCGTTACAGTATTCCAACCCACAGGTAACCGACCATTGGTTTGATACAGCCAAAGCAAGGCACGGCGAGTATTGGATCAGCGGGGTAAAGAAAATAGCGGGAGGAGGCTGACCGTGGCACAGCAAAAATTGTTCGATGTTGACGGCGCGGACGCAGTAACAAAGGTGTTGCTTGCGCTGCTTAACACATTCCCCGGACTGGGTGGAAAGACTATCCTCTTTTCCACCCTCTCCGAAACTTCCGGCATAGGGTTTTTCCCGACCTCCGGCGCGGCGCTCCTGTCAAACGATGAGGATATAACAGGCCATGTGAAACAGGTGTGCTTATATCCGTTCAACGTGATATGCAGGATCGCCCCGCGTGCGGAGGCAGAAACGCTGAAAATACGCACCAAAGAATTTTTGGACGCGCTCGGAAAGTGGCTCGAATTACAACCGATTGCGGTTGACGGGCAGCCCTACAAGCTGAAAGAATACCCGGCGCTGGATTCCGGCAACCGGGTAATTAAATCAATCAGCCGTACAAATCCGGCGCACCTTAACGCGGTCTATGATGACCGGGTGGAGGACTGGATTATATCGGCTACTCTCAGATATGAGAACGAATTTGACAAATAACAAAGGAGTGATTTTTTCATGGCAAAGATTGAGCGTAAATACCTTGCGCACTACCTTGACGCGGATTTCAACAAGACCCCGGAAACTCCGAAATATGTTCGTCTTGGCAAAGACCTTGAAGAATATAACGAGGAGCTTAACCCGGACGTTGAGGTGCAAAAGAACATTCTCGGTGAGCAGAACGTCAGTCACAACGGCTACGAGGTGCAGAGCGAGGTTGAACCGTTCTACGCGGAGGAGGGCGATCCTCTGTTTGAGCAGCTCTCGAAAATCGCTAATGAGCGCCTGACCGGGGACGCCTGCGTAACTACAAAGGTTGATGTTCTGATGCAGGCGGACGGCGAGTGCGTGTGGGCGTACAGAGAAAAGGTGTACGTCATTCCGAACACCATCGGCGGCGACACCTCCGGCGTTCAGATCCCCTTCTCCATTTACAACGCCGGTGAGCGTGTAAAGGGAACATGGGACGCGGCCTCAAAGAAGTTTACAGTGGGGGAATAATCGGGTCTGACACCCTGACAATCCCCGTCCAAAGTCAGACCCTTTTAGGCAAAACAGTATCTGCGCTTATAAGTGCGGATACCGCCGTGCTTGCGGACGGAACGGTTGTAGGTACGCTGAAATATGTGAACGATTACACAGAGTACGACCCCGGAAACGCCAATATGCAAAAAGGCAACTTTTTCCCTGTCAAGCTGACAAAGAGCGGTACAACGCTCAAAACAAATGTGAGCGGGACGGAAAAAGAGCAGGCTTTCCCGGATGACAATACGCTTGTGATTCGCATACCCAGCGAGAAAACAACCGTAAAAATCAGCGTTGACGATTCTGAGATTACGACGCTGAATTTCAAAGCAGCGATACTTAAAAAGCAAAACTGACGGGTCGCAACAACGGGGCAAGCTTGACTGTGTCTGCGCGCCCTTATTTTTATTATGGAGGTTATTCAAATGGCAGAACATATTACAAATGTTCAGAACATGGGCATTGTCGTTGACGATGGCAGCGTTAAAGAATCTGTTAAAAACAAGCACGGTGACGAAATCGGCGTTTTTTATTTTCGTCCTACAGATATCGGCATAATTGACCGCTACAACAAGGTTGCGGGCGATTTTAACAAAATTACAGAGCCTTTGGAACACGTCAATATCAATGCGGACGGCACGGTTGACGAAAACAACGAAGCCGAAATGCAGGCCATGAGAGAGGCCACAGACGGGCTTTTCAAGGCTTGCAATTACCTGTTTGACGGTAATTTCGCCGAAGCGTTTTTCGGAAAGATGCACCCGTTTTCTCCGATTAACGGGCGTTTCTATTGCGAACTTGCTCTTGACGCCGTGGGTAAGTATATTTCCCGAAAGTTTGATCGTGAGGTTGCAAAGGTGAACAGCAGGGTTGACCGCTACACACACGGGTACAGAACAGGAAAGCATAAGGATGGCAAAAAATGATTGGTGAGCTTCCTAAAAGCGTGTGCGTAAACGGGCATGATTATTCTGTGCGCACGGATTTTCGGGATGTTCTTAAAATCGTTTGCGCTTTCAACGATCCTGAACTTGAAAACAAAGAAAAGGTGTACATCTGCCTTTGTATTCTCTATGAGGATTTTGACGCGATACCAAAAAATGAATATGAGGCCGCTTTCAAGGCGGCCTTAGATTTTATCGACCACGGCACACAGGAGAGCGATAAAAAATCACCGTGTGTAATGGATTGGGAACAGGACGAAAGTATCATGTTTCCCGCCATAAATAAAGTGGCCGGTTTTGAAACACGTACCGCCGAATACATACATTGGTGGACCTTTGTAGGCTACTATATGGAGATTTCGGAGGGCGTGTTTTCTCATATTCTCAGTATGCGCATGAAAAAGGCAAAGCACAAAAAACTTGACAAGTGGGAACAGGAATATTGGAACGCTAACAAGGGCATATGCATTCTAAAGCCGAAATTAACGGCAGAGGAACAAGCTGAAAAAGATAAACTAAACGCAATGCTCGGCTGATAAAGGAAGGTGATATTATGGCAGAACAGGCTGACGGCTCAATTATCGTTGATACCGAAATAGACGCAAAAGGGTTTAAGGCCGACAGTGCAGAACTGCAACGGGCCATAAAATCTCTGAATACAAAGGTTGAAAATCTCGGTCCTACCCTCCAAAAAGCCTTTTCGGGCAGCGCAAGCGCTTTGTCTGCCTTTGATTCAAAATCGGCGGCGCTGGAAAACACAATTTCTGAGCTTGAGAAGCGGTTGGAAAGTCTCGGTGAAAAGAAAGTACCCACGAAAGACTATGAAAATATTACCGCTCAATGCGAAAAAGCGGAACAGGCTCTATTCAAACTGTACGACCGTCAGGATAAGATGCAGGCCACGGGAGTAAAAGAAAATTCAAGAGCATGGCAGTCTCTCCAATATGATATTCAAATCGCGAAAGAAAATCTTGAACGGTTTGAAAGAGAAAAATCGCGGATGGAAAGCGCCGGTACTGCTTTTCAAATGGGAAGCAATACCGCTGAATATGCACAGCTTGAAAGTGCGCTCACCTCAGCTAAGAATCGTTTATCTGAAATGCAAACGCAGGCAGAAGGCGCAAGAGATTCCACAAGTCGCTTAACGACAGCCGGAAACGTTGCAAGCAAAGCTTTCGGTAAAATAGGAAGTATAGGAAAAAAGGCATTTTCGCGCGTTGCAAACGCAGCAAAAACAGGAATTAACAATATGCGGCAATTCGCAAAATCATCAAATAGCGGCGAAACGGCAATAGCGAAGCTCGGCAAAAAGATAACAGGGCTTGGCAGTATGCTTAAACGAGCTGTGTTGAGAAAAATTATATCTTCCATTATTTCCGGATTGAAGGAGAGTATGGATAATCTCGCACGGTATTCAAGTAATGTAAATGGACATTTGTCAACTTTGAAATCGGGGCTTACGCAGCTTAAAAACAGCTTTGCCGCCGCTTTCGCACCTATACTTACGATAGTAACACCTATACTTTCAACCTTGATTAACTATCTGTCAATCGCCGTTACATATATCGGAAAGCTGTTTGCCGCTCTTACAGGCACAAAAACATTTACTAAAGCAACAGCTGTACAAGAGAACTACGCCGCCTCGCTTGATAAGACAAGCGATTCCGCAAAGGAAGCAAAGCGACAACTCGCTTCTTTCGATAAAATGAACGTATTAAACGACGATTCCTCGGGAGGTTCGGGCGGAGGAGGCGGAGGCGTTTCACCTTCTGAAATGTTTGAAGAAGTTCCCATAGAGGACAATATAAGCGATTTCGCGAATAAACTGAAAAAGGCGCTTAATAATGCGGATTGGGAAGGATTAGGCAGACTTTTAGGAAAAAAAGTCAATGAAGTCGTTGACAAAATAAAATGGTCCGATTTCGGTGCAAAAGTAGGCAAAGGAATTAACGGCGGAATTCAAACCGCTTACTATTTTTTGGATGAAGTTAATTTCACAAATATCGGCGGTCGTGTTGCTGAATTTCTCAACGGAGCTTTAGAAAAAATTGATTTCACCTTTGCGGGAAAATTGCTGATAAAAGCTTTTGCCACAATTCCCGATACGCTTATAGGATTTATTACCGAACTCAAATGGGGCCTTGTCGCTAACAAGCTGAGCGAATTCATTAAGGGAATTTTTGACGGCGCGACAGATTGGATGAATGATCATAACTGGAGTGATTTAGGCAGCAAATTTTATCAGAATATTAAAAATGTATTAAGCAGTATTGATTATGCGGGAATTTCAAATAGTCTATTTACTTCTTTGGGTACTGCTATACGTTCTTCAGCGGAATTCTTCGGCAGTTTTTTCGGTGATGTAGGCGGCGACATAAACAAATGGTTCAAAGCCGAAATTGAAGGAGAATCTTGGAATGAAATAGCCGATAATATTCTTACTAAAATCGGCGAGGGCTTTTCCGATATCGGCACATGGGCTAAAGAACATATTATACAGCCGTTTGTCAGAGGACTACTCGGCGAGAGCGCTTGGGAGAAAATACAAAAGGTCAAAGAAAAATTCAAAAAAATTATCGATATTCTGGAAAGTTTATTCGGTATTAATTCCCCGTCTACCGTAATGCATGAGGATGGCGGTTACATAGTCGAGGGGCTTTTTAAAGGTATTACCGATAAGCTTAAATCTATAGGTACATGGATAAAAGAGAATATCTTCGACCCGTTTATCAACGGTTTCAAAAAGGTTTTCGGTATTCATTCTCCGTCCACAGTAATGGAGGAACAGGGCGGTTACATAATCGAAGGATTATGGCAGGGGCTAAAAAATTCATGGTCCGATATAACGGATTTCTTTTCAAAAAAGCTTGACGGAATAAAAAGCACTGTTTCAACTGCTTGGGAAAATATTAAGACTACAGCTTCCACGAAATGGACTTTAATTAAAACAACGCTTTCAACCGCATGGGACGGTTTAAAGTCCACGGCTTCCACAAAATGGGAGAATTTGAAAAACACTGTTTCTGCAGGGTGGGATAATATAAAAACAAACGCTTCCCAAAAGTGGGACGGCATAAAAACGGAATTGAGCCAAAAAGCCGACACGATAAAGACAATGTTAAACGGCAAAGATTGGAAATCTATTGGTTCAAATATTTGTTCAGGTATACGAAACGGCATTAACGCCGGTTGGAACTGGCTGAAAAATACTGTCAGCAACGTTGCCGACAACCTTTTAAGTTCCGCGAAAAAATCTCTCGGAATACATTCTCCCTCAAAGCTTTTTCACGATGAGATCGGATTGAATATCGGCTACGGAATAGGCGAAGGCATAAGCGATTCGGAATCGACGGTTATAAAAACTGTTTCGGGAATTGCCGAAGCTATATCGGAAGAATTTTCCGACGGCACTTATTCTATGGGAGAAATTTTTCCCGAGGATAACATAAATAATTCTCTGTCAGCATTCTCCGATACAATAACAGATAATTTTTCAAATCTTATAGATAAATTACAAAATATTGCAAAAAACGTAACGTTTACGGCTCCTGTTGTTTCTTCGGGCCGCATAATCCCGCACGGAATGTCAGGGCAATACCCTGTAAGCGTTAATAAAAATGAATGTTCAGACGAAGCGCCGATTGGTTCCATAAAGCAGGCACTCAGCGAGGTATTGGCGGCGAGGAGCGGAAACGAAAACATAAATCTTACGGTAGAGCTTGACGGAAGCGTAATCTACAAGACGGTAGTCGAGCGTAACAGGCAGAATTTTAAGAAAACGGGAGTGAACGCGCTTGGATATTAAGGATATAAAGATAAACGGACGGAGTATTCCCGTACCCGATGAAAACGGTTTCAGCGTTACAAAAAACAAGCTGTGGTCGCAAAATACGGGAAGAACGGCAAGCGGTAAGATGGTCGGTGATATAACGGCGGTAAAGTATACGCTTTCGTTTTCATGGCAGCTTCTCACTCAGTCGGAAATATCAAATCTTGAAGCCGCCGTAGGTTCGGCCGCATTCTTTCCCGTAACATTTCCTAAAGAGGGGGATATGTCGTCCGTTACAAAAAGCTTTTACTCCGCAGATATGACATACGGCATAAAAACCATAAAAAGGGGCGCGGCGTATTACAGCGACGTGAAATTGGAGCTTATAGAACAGTAGGTGATTTGATGTATTTGAACGTCAGCAGTGAATTTAAAAGCGTGAACTCGGGAACAGGAAGAACGTTTCGGGCAAAGCTCATTATGTCAGCTTCGGGCGAGGAGATAAACGCCGAAATTATCAGCCTGAAGTTATCGGGCGGAAATTCCTCGGCCGAGGATCTGTCATTCGGCGACGTATCGGCTGCGGCAGCGGAACTGGAATACTCGTATGTCTCCGAACTTGAAAACAAAATAAAATCCGATATGACGGCTGCGTTCTTTATCGGACTGCTTCTGCCGTCAGGTTACGAATATGTTCCCATGGGAGAATATAAAGTATTGTCATGCAAAAGAAACGGCGAAAAATTTTCGGTAAATCTCGCCGATAAACTGTACGGCAGCGATGTTTCATATACAAGCGCGCTGATTTACCCCAATACCGCCGATAATCTTGTCAGCGAGATATGCAACAATCTCGGCATTAAGAATTTTTCGGCAAACGGAGCGGAGCTTTCCTCTCTTAAATTTCAGTCGGCTCCGGCGAATATTACAGTCCGTCAAATGCTGTCCTACATAGCTTCATACTTCGGTATGAACGTATATATAGACAGAAACGGCGCGATGGCTTTCGGCCGTCATAATTTTTCATCGCCCGTAAATATAACCGATGATGAGGTATCGGAACCGACGCTCGGTCAGAATATTTCAATAACGGCTATCGCCTGTTTGACCGCAAATGACACAGTCCTTACAAGCGGAAAAGGCAGAGCCATGACGTTCGCGAATCCGTTTATGACAAAAACACAGCTTGACAAGCTCGGTTCTTTTCTACCTATAAACTATTCCGCAGCCGAAATAAATCAGTTGGTCGGAAATATTCTTACGGACAGATATGACGTACTTAAATATAAGGATAGCCTGATACCCGTTATGAGCTTCGAGCTTACGTTCGACGGCGGCGTTTCCGTAAGCTTCAAGTCTCAAGGAAAGACGGACGATGAAGCGGCGGAAAAGACTGTAACGGAGCTTGACATAGTGCTTGAAAAAGTGAAAAGATACGCCGACGACGCAATAAAAAACACTACCGATATAATGAACGGGACAAACGGCGGCTATAAAATCGAAAAATACGACGCCGACGGCAATACCTACGCCACTTTATGGATGAACGCTCCCGACGAAAAGAGCGCGACGAACTGCATAATGATAAATAAAAACGGTATAGGCTTCGGCTCTAAAAACGCAGGGGCTGAAAACTGGACGTTCACACAGGGATGGACTATTGACGGAAGCTTTAATACCGAATATATCACATCGCATAATTTATCTCTTACCGGCAGACTTACGGACGGCAAGCGGACAAATATTGATAATAACGAAATAGAAATGCACTATGAATTATCTCCCGATTTAAAGCTTTATTCAAAGGACGGAAAAACTTTGGACGCTGTGGGATTAAAAGCATATTCAACCCAATACGGAATCAGCAATTCATCTTTTTATACGAATTTCGGAGCGTTCTTTGACGCTGCCGGAGAAAGTTCCTCATTAGATCATATTATGTCTACGATAATAAGCATTTTGGGAGATATGAATTATTTCAGCAACGGCGGCTTTCGTATAAAAAACGGAGAAAATGAAATATCGGGAGATCCATACGGCGGCTTATGCGCTACAAACGGAATATACGACAATGGAAAAAGATGCCTGACCGAAGAAACAGGATTATTAAACTGTATGAGATACGGTTATTTATCCGATTGCAACAAGCCGTCGGTTGCCGTTACTACAAAAGGAAGGATATGCGTAGACGTATTCAATTCGGGCAGCGCGAATTCTCCTTTTTCCGGTTCCGTCGGGTATTTGATAACGTTTGTATATTACACTACCGTCGATTACGTTCTGCAAATAGGTATTCGATACCGCGATAACCAAATTAAAATGCGTACCTATAATAAAGTTAACGCAAACTCCGACGGAAAAACCTCCGCATGGTCGGCTTGGAGCAATATTTTTGTAACAAAGGATGTAACAGACGCTCTCGCACAAAAGGATACCGATATTTTAAATCAAACGACCGCCTTGTTTGATTTGATATTTAATGCTTTTGAGAGTAAATATTATGATGATGAGCCGTCACAGGGCTATGAACTATCATTATCAGGATGTATGACGCAATGGGGAAAGGCTACGGTATATAAATCAGGTACTAATATAACATTTGAAAAAGAATACATGGATACAAACTATGGGATATCAATTACACCGTTCGGTTTGGGAGCAAATTTATGGTTCACATCACCTACAAAAACGGGGTTCAGAATTTATTCGTCAATTGACGAAGTACCCGTCAAATGGATGACTATAGGAAAATAAAACTTAGGAGGTAACGTATTATGCGATGCTGTGAAGAAAGCGAATTTGAAATTGTCGCGGGAGATGATTTCGGATTTGAGGTTGCGATATTGAATACAGACAACACGCCTGCGGAGCTTGACGATGGTGACAGCATAGAAACCGTAATCCATGACGGAGACGGAGAAAGAATACTTAAAAGCCGCGGTATCGCAAAAAATACCGCGTCTTTTTATTTATCCTCGGATTTCACACGGTCGCTTTTAAAGGATAACCGCGACGCTTGCTACCTTGAAATGTGCGTCCGTGTGAGCTTTGCGAACGGCGGCAGAAATACGGTAATACGCAGATTTCCGCTGACAATTCGGAGGTGCTGATATGAGCGATGAAAAAAAGGAATTTGACGTAAAAATCAGAATACGCACTCCAACATTGACGGCAAAGCTTTACAGAGCTGCGGTCGGAACCGTAAACGAGGAATATGACGGCGAATATACGGTTATTCCCACGCTCGAAAATCAGACGCTTGCGACGGCAGACAAGCTTATGAAGCAAGACGTAACTGTTGAAAAAATTCCGCATTACGAGGTCAGCAACAATGCGGGCGGCACAACGTTTATTATTGCGGAAATTAATTGACAATTGACAATGTACAATTGACAATTATCGGATAAATTGAGAAAAGAGGTAATTAAAATTGGCAGACAAAAAAATCAGTAAGGTAATTTTCGGCGGGGAAACGTTTATCGACCTGACAAGCGACACGGTAACGCCCGAAAAAATGCTGAAAAACGCGACCGCTCACGATAAATCGGGCGAAACGATTATAGGCTCATGTACTTTTGACGCGGACACTCAGGACGCGACGGCTTCCGAATCGGAAATTCTCTTAGACAAGACCGCCTACGTGAACGGTCAAAAGGTCACGGGTACAATGCCGAACAATGAAGCCGTACAAGGCAAAATAACCGACAAGGACACGCCGTATAACATCCCGACGGGGTTTCATGACGGTAGTGGAACGGTCGAAATCGACGACACGGAGAAAGAGAAATTGATTCCCGGCAACATTAAAGCGGGAATTAAAATTTTAGGCGTAACGGGCGAATATGCGGGAGAAGCGGACAAGGTACAGACAAAGACCGTAACACCGACAAAGGACGGATTGACCGTCACTCCCGACCCCGAATATGATTATCTGTCGCAGGTCACGGTCAACGCGATACCTTACTCCGAGGCGGACAATCCTCAAGGCGGAAAGACTGTCACAATCGGGTGATAATATGGGGATAAACAAAGTTGATTATTTCGGCAAAACGCTTATCGACCTGACCGAAGATACCGTTACTGCCGACGCGCTGAAAAAGGGAATAACAGCCCATGCGAAAAACGGCGAAAAGATAGTCGGAGAATCCGAAACAAAATTACAATCCAAATCTGCCACTCCGACGAAGTCCGCGCAGACAATAAAGCCCGATTTGGGCTATGACGGTTTGTCACAGGTTAGCGTAGATGCGATACCGAGCGATTACATAATTCCGTCGGGAACGCTTGCCATAACCTCAAACGGCACTAAGGACGTTAAGAATTACGCAAGCGTTAATGTAAACGTTCCGTTGGGCTTAACAAAAAATGTTTCGGGGCAAATTACTTTATCGTCGGATATAGTCGGCACAACGTCCGAAACAAGTTCGAGCTTTAAAATTGATGTGGGCTTCGCTCCGAAAATATTTGTATTCAATATGAGGGAATACAGCGACGGTGGAATCTCGCTGATAAAAGATGTATATCGTCTGTGTTCGACATACAGATACTTCAGCGATACTTTGAGAAGCGTATATTATTCAAAATCCGTTTACGGATATGTAAACGGCACAAGCTCCGCTAAAGCTGTGTTATCGAATAACGGCACAAGATTTGAGCTTTGCAGCAACGGCACGAGCGTTTACTGGTTCAGACGAACTACCGACCCCACAAGCTATGTTATCACAAAAGGCACATATTTTTGGGAGGCTTGGGCATGAGATATTACAAACAACGCGTACAGGATTGCGATATTTTTTCATACGGCGATACCGTGCCCGATTTCGCGCAGGAAATTACAGAGGAAGAATATACTTTCGCCGTTGAGCAAATTATGCGTGAAATAGCTGAAGAAAACGCGGAATCGGCGACAGACGACCGCATAGCCGAGCTTGAAAAGGAAAACGCCGAGCTTAAAAACGAGCTTGGCGAGGTCAGAAAACAAATACGGCAATTTACGGCTTGACAAAATAAGTCGAATAATGTAATATATTGATTGCGGACTAAGGTTCGCAGTCAAGAGGTTTACTGAGAATAGGCGGTTAGTGTATTTCCTCCGAAAGGAGGTGGATACATATGATTTTAACACTTACATTTCATGTAGGAAAAAGAACAATTACGTTCCAAATCCGTGTTAAAAGCAACAACCGCCACTCGGCTAAGTGACGGTTGTTAGATTAAAAATCTTCAATTTTCGCTAACCGCTTTAAACGGTTACCTCTTGACTTTATTATATTACACATAAAAAGGTTTGTCAAGTCATGATACGGAAGTATTGTGGCTTTTTTATTTTAAATTTCTAAGGAGATGTAACAAATGTCAGATGAAAAAATCAATCTTGAAGATTTTGAGCTTGAGGACGGCGAAGAAATGACCGCCGAAACGCTTGAAAATTTAACGGGTAACGGAGGTGACGAATAATGGCGTACACAAACAGTCCATTGGTATCGTATACGAAAATTTCACCAAACAGAACGAAGAACAGAAATCACTCGATTGATACAATAACGATTCATTGCGTTGTCGGTCAGACTTCCGTGCAGACGCTCGGAGACGTATTTTACCCGTCGTCCCGTCAGGCTTCCAGCAATTACGGCGTAGGCTATGACGGTAAAATAGGAATGTATGTTGAGGAAAAAGACCGCTCATGGTGCAGCTCGTCGGCTTCAAACGACCACAGAGCCGTTACAATCGAAGTCGCAAGCGATACGACGCACCCTTACGCCGTAAACGACAAAGCATATGCCGCGCTTCTCGACCTTGTGACGGATATATGCAAGCGAAACGGCATTAAAAAGCTCGTTTGGAGTACGGATAAAAACAAGCGTATCAATCACTTAAACGGCTGTAATATGACCGTTCACCGCGATTATGCGAACAAATCCTGCCCGGGAGATTATCTCTATAACAGGCTCGGAGAAATCGCGGCAGAGGTAAACAAAAGGCTCGGCGCGGCGGCTTCAAGTCCGAATACCAACAGCGGCACATCGGCAACAGGCAGTTTCCTTGTTAAAGTAATCGACAATGATTTGAATATCCGAAATGGCGCGGGTACGTCCTATGCGATAGTAGGTCAAATCAAAGACCACGGTACATATACAATAGTAGAAACAAAAGGTACGGTCGGACAGGCAGGCTCATGGGGCAAACTCAAAAGCGGCAAAGGGTGGATATCCTTAAATTCCTGCTATGTTCAGAGAATTACGTCACAGGCAACATCGTCCGTTATAAAGGGCGATTTAAACGGAGACGGCAAAGTAACGGCGGCCGACGCTCGAATTGCTTTACAGATAGCGGCGGGACTTCAAAAACCAACAGCCGAACAGCTTAAAGCCGGAGATATAGACGGTGACGGAAAAATCGGTGCGAACGACGCGAGAGCGATACTCAGAATGGCGGCGGGGTTGAAAAAATGAACATCATCGAAATTATCAAAATCACAGCGGAATTGCTCTCGGCTACGGCGGTTATCGGCGGCGTAGTGTTCGCTTGTTACCGCTGGTTCTTAAAGCAGAAAAAGCAGGACGATGACATCAAGCAGATAAAAGAGGAAAATACTCTCATCTGTTTTGGGCTTCAAGCCTGCCTCGACGGTCTGCAACAGCTCGGAGCAAATCACAGCGTTACGACCGCAAAAGAAAAACTTGAAAAGCACCTAAACCAATGGGCGCATAAATGAAAGGAGCAAACACTATGGAAATTTTAAATTACATAACGGAAAACGCGCTTATACTTATTCCCGTACTGCTGATAATCGGGCATATAATCAAAAACATTCAGAAAATACCCGACAAGTGGATTCCCGTAATCCTGCTTCCGCTCGGCATAGTCGGGGCTATGGCTCTCGGCGGCTGGACGTTCGACAGCGCGATACAGGGTATACTTGTTACCGGCGCGGCAGTCTATGGAAATCAGATTGTAAAACAGCTTAGAAAGGACGAATGATTATGAGTACAGGAAGGGCACCGTTGCTTTAATTTAAAAACGTACAGTTTTCCCTCTCGGATTTCCGGGAGGGAATTTTTTTATATGTTCACACCATCAATATATACAGGCTTATCAGTTTTAAATTTCGGTTTTCTTTTTCCGCCGAGCTTCTTACAGGCGCGTTCATATGCCGTTTTCTGTATAACATAAAATTCTTCACACTCGAACGCCAGTACATATCCTAAAATCGGTCCGTCTATCGGACAATTTGACGCATAATATAATCTTACCATAATTTCACAGCCTTTTTATTCTATTATGACTTGATTTTTGATTTTTTGCAAGTGTTTTCTTTTATTTGATGTTAAATTAAAAAGTATAAGGAAAGGCTGCTTGTCGTAAAAAGTGTCGTATATGTCTTAAAAAATTACGAAAAACAGGCATTAAATATTGAATGCCATTCAAGCGCTCTCCCAACACACGCAAAAACGCACCACAGATATCATTCAAAATACTGTATTAGTTGTAAACAATCAGTATTGTACAAATAGTCATAACAGATTATATGAAAATAAGCTTTAAAGCATGAATATAAATGTTTCAATCACTTTATTTTTTTGCTATTTATATTCAAATTATCAAATATTTCGATTAATGGTTAATTATTCACGTTTGTATTAACAAAATAATATTATTATTGACAAATTATACTATTTATGATATTATTTTGTTATATTATTTATAAAAATTTTTAAAGAGATGGATTGCAACTGTGAATGATTGCAGTTATAAAAAAATATACAATTTAGTTGCGCAGACTTCCTTGATTCATTTTCAGTTTCGGCAAAGCGGCTCAACGCTGATAGCTATTGAAGTAAAATCTAAACTTGATAAATTTATGATCGAAAAAGCGAAAAGAAACAGCGTATACGATTCAGCGTAGGAAGTGTCTAATGAAACCAAGACACTGAATTATAAAATGCTGATATGTTCCTCACAGGACAGACAAATCCTTGAAATCGGATCCAAACGTAACTAACAAATTTATTACGTTAATACGGGCAGAAGAGAAAATGAGAAAAACATATTTTGATTTACCTGGGAAATTACATGCTTGTCTTTACCTAACTATACAATATGAAATTATTGATAGCGGACATAAGCATTGCTCTAATTATCACTGCTTTACATTAATACCTTAAACATACTCCAATATTATAAATGGAAAAGTTGCATTATTAATTGTTCATATTTTTAAAAGAAAAGTAGGTTGTATTTATGCTCAGAAAAACAAAAAGTACAAAAAGAATTTTATCTTTAGCTTTAACATTATTGATGGTTCTTGAAATTATGCCTATGAATGTGCTTGCAAAAAATATGCAAGCGGTTGAAGAAGATTTATCAGAAAATACATATGAATCTGAATATGTAACAGATAATGACAAAGATACAGATACAGAAGAAAACATATTTGATAAAATAGTATGCGAAATAACCGATAAAAGAGATTTGACAACGAAACATTTTCTTTGTTCAGACGGAACATATGCCGCAGTATCATATTCTTCACCGATTCATTATCAGAAAGAAAATGGAGGTAAATGGATTGAGATTGACAACACCCTTGTCGAAAAAGAAGATAAAAACGGCAATAAATACTTAACCCCACATTCATCACCAATTGATGTTGAACTTTCAGAAAAAGCTGATTCAAACAATCTTATCAGATATAACATTAACGGCAATGATATATCATGGAGTTATGAAGATGGGAATTTTGGTTTATTAAAAAAGAACTCAACTGCTTCAAAAATTAAGAATAACATAAAAACAGCTAAGATAAATAATAATTCAAAGTTTCTTGATAACCTTGAAAGTAAAGTAAAATATAATCATTTCTATAATGACGTAGATATTGAATATACAGTTACAGCGGAAGGTCTAAAAGAAAATATTATTTTAAATTCAAATAAAGCACAAAATAATTTTAGCATAAAATACAATATAGGAGAGTTGTCCGCAGAACAGACTGATGAAAGAACCATTACTTTATATAATGGTAATGTAGCTGTTGCTGAAATAGCTGCTCCGTATATGTTTGACAATGATATGGCAACAAGCACAAAGTTATCAATAAAAATTCAATCTCAAAAAGACGGCGTATTAAAAGTTAAGCTTTTAGCAGACAAAAATTGGCTGAAAGATAAAAACAGAGTTTACCCTGTAACTATTGACCCTTATGTTTCAAAAGCAAATGTAGATATCAACAACGATGCAACTGCGCTTGAAAAGGGTTCATCATCAAGTTATCCTCATGGCTCTCTAATGGTTGGAAGAAATTATACATATGGCAAATGCCGTTCGTTTTTAAAATTTAATTTGCCCAATCTGTCCGCCGGAGATATGGTGGTCGGAGGGCAGGTAAGCTTATGTCAATTTCCGGGAGAAAACGGATATTCAACAGCAGTAGGTTCTACGTCATCACAAATTAATATCGGCAGAGTGTCAACATCATGGACAGATGACAGTATTATTAAATCTTCATCATTCTCAGGTATTCCATCGGTTCCCTACAGTGAAAAATTAGACTATATTAATACATCTTCGGCGAGCGGGGGAGCTTGGGTGACTTTTGATGTAGGCAGAACGGTAAAAGACTGGTATAACGGAAAATATACAAATTATGGTTTTGTTTTATGGGCTGAAAGAGAAGATGAATATACATGTACAACATTTGCATCGGCAAATTATGATGCGGAAAGTACATCATATAAACCAACATTGACAGTTATATATTTAAACAATAAAGGTCTGGAAGACCGTTGGACATATCACTCTCAATCATTGGAATCTTCGGGAACATCATATATTAATGATTGCACAGGAAATCTTGTTTTTGTTGCTCCTATATACAGCGGAACCGGTAATAATTCTCCTGCAAATATTTCACTTGTGTATAACGGATATTTATGTAAAGACGATGGCTTAGGACAAGGAAGAGCGGGCAAAGGCTGGAGATTTGATTTTCAGCAAAAAATTGTAAAAATAGTCAAAGGTTCAAGTGAGTTAAATACAGCTTTATATAGTGCCGGCTTCAGATATATTTATACAGATGCTGACGGCACAGATCATTATTTCATACCCAAGTCAGGCTCAACAACACAATTTGTAGATGAAGAGGGTCTTAATTATACATTAACTGTTAATGAAAGCAGCGCAGACGCAAAATTTACGCTTGAATTTAAATCGGGTGCAAAAAATATTTACAAAAGCGACGGAACTATAAGAAAAATTTGTGACGCGGATAATAATTATTATCAGTATATTTATGATAGTAATAATAGAATTACATCTATAAAGGACGGCGCAAGCAGGATAATCACATTATCATACAGTGGAAATAACGTAAGTTCTATAAAAGATCCGGCAGGCAGGGTGACATCTTTTGTATACAATACTACTTATAATCTTTTAACTTCTATCACATATTCAGACGGAACTACAACAAAAATCAATTACAATGATTATCGTGTAGCAAAAATTACTGCTGTAAATGGCACAGCATTATCATATACTTATCCTTCAAGCAGTCATGCCTCTGTAAAAAACCGTGTTGTATCTGTTACGGAACTTGGAACAGATGGCACAACAGGCGCATCACTAACTATGGATTATTCCTATAATAACAGCACTAAATTTAAGGATAACAAAAACCGTTCAGAAACATATATTTTTGATAACTATGGCAGAACAATATGCGTAAATGATGCTAACGGAGGAGGAGAAAATTATACATATAATAAAGAATCGTCCACAGATTTGGGCAATAAGATGACAGCCGCAATGCAAAAAACTGCTTTTGTCAATAATTTGCTGAAAAATCACAGCTTTGAAAGCTCTATGAGCAGTTGGTCACTTGACGGCAGCGGCGGTACATGTACAGCGGCAACTGACAGCCCGTACTTGGGAACAAAATCCCTGAAAATAGCGAAAACAAGTACTACTAATCTTAAAGCATATCAAAGAATCAATGTTGACGGTGTAAATCTTAAAGTCGGCAACACATATACATATTCCGCTTATATAAAAACAACATCGGCATCTCCCAATTCATCAATTTATGCCAATTGTTTTGATAACAGCAGCGGTTCAAACGTATCTCTTGCCGTATATTCATCTCCTACAATTAATGAGCAAGTCAGCGAATATAAGAGAATTTACTTTTATTTCACAATTCCTTCGGGAACGGATTTTGTTAATTTCGTATTATCATCCAAAGGTTCGGGAACCACTTACTATGACTGTATTCAAGTTGAAGAAGGAAAAGTGGTAAACGAGTACAATCTGCTTGAAGACAGTGCGTTCACAAATTCGTCAAGCGTATGGGTTAAATCCTCTAAAGTAGGTACAGGAGAAGGCGTTACAGGCGGTTCATGTAAAATAACGGGCAGTCAGACTGATAAAAAAGCCGTTTATCAGAGTGTCAAAATCAATAAACCGGCTTCAAAATGTGCATTTTCTTTAAGCGCTATTGCAAAAGCAAATTCAGTACCGATAGACAATGCAAAAACCCGATATTTTGCTCTGAATGGCGTATTGATATACACAGACGGAACCGAAGAATATTTCAATTTCATGTATAATACAGGCATAACGGATTGGCAATACGTGACCGGCATTGTAAAAGCTTCATCAAAAAACAGCGGTAAAACCATTTCGGAGATAAGAACAAGGTTAATATATTATTTTAACGCGAACACAGCTTATTATGACAACGTATCTCTGAATATAGACGAAACGGGAACAAGCTATACTTATGACTCAAAGGGAAATCTTATCAGCGCGTCGGATAATGCAAATACCAATCAGAAATTTACATACAGCAGCGCGAAAAATCTGCTTACCGCTAATTATGAGGATAACACATCTTATTCTTACACATATAACGAAAGCGGTACAAATAAGCATCGGCTTCTTACCGCGAAATCAAATAATTCCAATATACTGATAACATACGGCTATAATGCAAAGGGCAGTGTAAGCTCTGTAACCGTGTCATCATCGGGTACAAGCCAAAAAATAGTTACTTCTTCAACATATGGCGGTACAAACTCAAATGAACTGCGCTCGGAAACCGATTCTCTGGGCAATACAACGTCATACACGTATAACACTTCTCAGGGGACGCTTGCCACTGTTACAGACAGCGCCGGCAATATAACATCATACGGTTACAATGCCAACAACGATTTACTGACTTCCGTGACCTCCGGCGGTTCAACTGTCAGTTATAACTATAACTCGTCAAACAGAACATTAAGCAGTATTAAAACGCCTACCGTTACCTATAATTTCACATATGACAATTTTATGAATCCGAGTACAGTCGCTGTAGGCAGTCAGACTCTTTCGACAAATACATATGAGAGTCATAACGGAAATCTGACAAAGTCAACTTATGGCAACGGCAATTCCGTATCGTATATTTACGACAATCTTGACAGAGTTACAACAAAGGCATATAATGATTCTAAGGGAAACGAGGTTGAAAGATTTAACTGGGCATACGATGCGGCGGGCAGAACTTCAAGATATTATGAAGCTGTAGGAAATAAGGTGTATAATTATACCTATGATTTGTCAGGCAGAATAATAGAGATGTATAGGAATGACGGCTCGTATATCCGTACGAATTATGATGAAAGGAATCTGACGACGGGGGTTGATTACAGCTTTGCAGGAGCAAAAGCGTCCGTAAGTTATTCATATAATAAAAATATGGATAACGCTCTTGAACAAACAATGTTCACAAACGGCGATTTTGTAAAAAAATCATATGACAGCCTCGGCAGAAATACAAGAGATTACATTTATGCAAACAATGTAATCGCATTAAAAACGGATTATAAATATCTGAATAATTCCTCCGATTCAACAAAAACAAGCGGACTGGTTTCAGAAATTACTTATAATAACGATAATATAAATAATCTCAGATATGAATATGACAATCGCGGAAATATCAAATATGTAATAACCGATAATATTTTATACGATAAATATACTTACGATGCGCTGAATCAGCTCACAAGAGCGGACTGCGAATCAACAGACAAAACGTATATTTATACATATGATAAAAGCGGCAATATAACATCAAAGAAAACATACACCTGTAATTATGTCGATGAAGATTTATCAGTAAAAACACTGCTTGAGACAATAAACTATACTTACGGAGATTCCAACTGGAAAGACAAGCTAACCGCGTACAACGGAAAAACAATTACATATGATAAAATAGGAAATCCGCTTACCTATAACGGTCAAAGCTTCACGTGGCTGGGCAGGCGCATGATGACATACAGCGACGGCAAGACGACAACAAGCTATAACTACAATTCCGACGGAATCAGGACAATCAAGACGATCGGCGGCACAGCTACAACATATTTACTTGACGGAAGTACGATACTTGCGCAAAATACAGGAAACACTACCATTCCGTTCTATTATGACGCGAGCGGAAAACGCACTGCCTTTAAATATAACGGCGAGATGTATTACTATGTATACAATTTGCAGGGCGATGTAACGCATATAATGAAAGCGGACAAATCAATTGCCGGTACATATCAGTACGACCCGTACGGAAGAATCATTAATCTCAGCTCCCTTACAGCAGTCGCAAAGGCAAATCCGTTCCGTTATCGCGGCTACTACTATGATACGGAATCCAATCTCTACTACCTCAACAGCCGTTACTACAATCCCGAATGGGGTAGATTTATCAATGCGGATGGACAGTTAATTATAGGTGACAATATAACAGATTTAAATCTATTTGTGTATTGTGGAAATAATTCTATTAATAGATTTGATCCAATCGGTGAAGAATGGTATCATTGGGTTATTGGAGCAGCAGTTGTAGTAGGTTGTGGAGTAGCAACAGTTGCAACTTGTGGTGGATTTGCTGCTGCTGTATCAGCTGTTTTTATGGTTGGAAGCGGTATGGCTGCTGCTACTACAGCTTCTACAATAGCAGCGGGGGCTTTTATAGGTTCTTCAGCAATTTATGGAGTGACGGCAATATCAGCTGCTTCGACATCACGTTCTGTAAAGGAATTTAATAACAAGGGAAGCTGGGGAACTGTTGCGGCAACTGCCGGCGGTGCTGTTTTTGGTGGGGCTGGTGCATATGTATCTACAAAGACCCCAACAACAAAAGTTTATCGTTCTGTTAGTAAGGCAGAAGCTCAAGATATAAAGGCTACTGGTCAATTTAATTTGGCTCCAGGAGGCATGGAGAGTAAACAGTTTGGTTTTAATTTGGCCGAAACGAGACGATTTGGAAGTATGATGGGCCAAAATACAATTGTTAGTGCAAAAGTGCCAACTAATATGCTTAATCAGTTTTACACAGGTGGAGTAGACACCAGTATATTTCGCAGCGGCACTTTAACTGTATATGGAAATCAACTCAGTACATTCAACCAAGCTGTTAGCAGGACGATAAAATTTATGCCATAAGGGGTAAATGCTATGAATAGATCACCAGATGTTGAAGTAATATTTGAGTTCAATGGCACAAGAATACATCCAGCAATTGACGGTTACAGACCTGCTCATTTAATAACAGGTGATTATTTAACTACAGGTATTCATCATTATTACGAAGTTGCTTCGGTGCCGCCAAATGGAACTGCAACAGGAACAATTACGTTCCTGTTGCCAGAAGCATATCCTCACTGTCTTTGGATTGGGAAAAAAATCACTATTCAAGAAGGCGCTCGTATTGTAGGGTATGCCACAATAATCAAAATTTTTAACCCACTCTTATGCTCAAAAGAATAAATTTTGAACTATACCGTAAGTATTATTTGGATTTCCGGCATGTGATATACGGTATTGTATAGAGAACATAACAAAAAAGGTACAACCAATGCTGCTAATAGAGAGAAACATCAAAATGCTAATGCATCAGAGCTGCGAGATATAAAGGTGATGCACGACGTAAACCGAATCCAAATAAGCGAAAACAAATAAATTTTGAGTTGAATACAGGAACCTCTAAGTGGTCTTATAGAAAGTCTAATTTTGATGACCCATGAAATCAATGGGCAATTGCTTTTGGCTGTAACTTAGAGACCGCGAAAAATTCTGTGTAAACGACAAAAAAAGACAGCATAAAAATAGACGACCCAGTCAAGAATGCTATACTTAGAGTCACAGAGGATTATTAAGCACTGGCATGCAAGATGTCAGAATTGGGACATGGTACTTAATCAGCTTGATATTATGTTCGCCGACAGGAAAGTCGGATGATTCCCATAAGATGGTATTTTCGGTGGAGCGCTGCGGCATTCACACCAAGGCGCACATACCGCCGCGCTCCACCGAAAAAAAACTCAAATAGGGAATCAAGACTCGCTCTGCGAGCGTTTCCCTCGCCTAATTTCTTGACTTTGTCGTTTTCAGTCATATTCCGCTTACACAAAATTTTCTGCCATGCCTGTCAAAAAAGATAACATTTAGGGTGTATCTACACGAGTTTTTTTCCGTCGTACCGCGTTGATGTTCCTTTCGGAATTAAAGGTCGGGTTTAAAAGTGGGTATTAGAATGGGAGAACAATACAATATTTGGAATAGTTAGATTAATATTTTGTATTATTGCTTTAGTTGTTTGCTTTTTCTTAATAAAAAAATCCCGTGTGCTCCGGAAGCGTCGTTGGTATATAATTTGCATTATTATTGCCGTAATGCTGACAATACTGTCTGTATTAATTCCAATTGAAAATATATTTGTGACATTTTCCTCTCCGAAATCAGCATATAGTTATGTCAACAAAGGTGAGGTCAAACTTGTTGTGAACGGCAAAAAATCAGATTTCGTGATTGGCGAAAATGGAGATACTGATATTTACGCTATTATTCCGAAATCAAATGACGGTTGGAAATTAGGCACGGGAGCAGATACAAAGAGAATAATTCAAAAAATTTCTGACGGAATAATAATTTATGTGTATCAATATAGAAATTCAGATGATTATTATATTACTGTATTAGATACTAATGGAAGTGAAAGTAAAATAACTGATAACCAAAACTCAGAATTTTATCATTTGGACAAAATTAATAATACGCTTAACAAAACTTTTTACACATATTTTGCTTACGTTGAAAATTTAAATAATCAATATATTATAACTGTAAATGGAAATTCAATTTTAGTAGCAATTTCGATAAAGAATACACCAAATGGATTGAATTGTGTTATGAAGATATTCTTAATGTTCAAAACAAATATGAAAAAGTAAAATTAACTTGAATTTGGAATAATCGCTAACTTAGAATAAATAAGTTGAAAGAGCCAGATTTTTGTTATATAATTAACAGATAGTTTTACTTTACATGTTAATTTTTACCGAGGAAACAATCAATATGTTAACAAAATCCGACATTGAATCAAAATTAATCAATAATGATGCATTGTTTAATAACATCCACATAATAAAACAGAGGTTTGATATTATTCCAGATAAAGATACACATATTGGTGCAAATATAGCTTATCAGGATATACGAGAATTACGCACAGAATTTATAAATGAACTTTATGATACTATCGTGGATTGGATATATGATTCTGAAAAATATCAAGAAATTCTCAAAAAAGAGATGCAAAAAG
This sequence comes from uncultured Clostridia bacterium, assembly GCA_947631945.1. GTDB lineage: Bacteria > Bacillota > Clostridia > Oscillospirales > Acutalibacteraceae > UBA1081. The sequence goes on along the minus strand of CANRNI010000018.1, from coordinate 874 downwards.
GGAAAAGCCGTGCTGCAGCTAGTTCTGCTGTTCAAAGAAAAGCAAGCGAAAAATTCAGAGGCAATAATGTTACTGACAAATTACTTGTTCAGGGACAAATGGGGGAATTGTTGCTGTTCCATTTTATTCAAAGATTTATGAAAGCCACTCCTTTAGTTAGAAAGATGAAAATTACCACATCAGCTGATATGGAAAGGTTTGGTGCTGATGCAATTCATTACAGAAAAGACGATGACAAAAATGTTTTCGTTTTAGGAGAAGCAAAGGTATATACTAGTGATTATCAGTTTAATTCAGCATTTAAAAATTCATTAGATAGTATCTTAAATACATATGTTAATTTTCAACAAGAGTTAAACTTATATGTCCATGAAGATTTTTTGTCACCTGAACTCGATGACATTGCCGAAAGTTATTTAAACAATACAATTGAAAATCCGTATTTTGATCTTGTTTGCATAGTAGTGTACAATGAGAATAAAGAAATAGATGTTCTGAACAATAATAGTATCTATAGTCAAATTGAGGAAATTATAAAGGAAAGATTTAAGAATTTTGATAATTCAAAAATAGATATAAAATCATATCCCATTTTAAGTAGGATAAATTATATAGTATTTCCTATATGGAAATTAGAAGAATTGGCGATAGAGTTTCAAAATAAAATAAAATAGTGGTGAATATGGATAATTTTAAAGAAAATATTTTAAATGAATGGCTAAAAATTGATTATTATTATATTGCTCAGAAATTAGGTTTTACAGACAAAGAATTTATAGTAAGTAATAGTTTAATTTATGTGGATCATAGTCAATAAAGTAGACAGAAAAAAGAGGAATTATAGAAAATAAAGTTCAGCTTGATTTGGAGATAA
>CANRNI010000017.1 GCA_947631945.1 uncultured Clostridia bacterium | reverse complement strand
CAACTCGATGCTCAATCTTGACAGGAAAGAAAATGAAATCGTTGACGAGGAAATTACAGATGTTCCGCCCGAAAAAGGGAGAACTGAAATTGTAAGATAGGTCGGAAAAGGGACTGCGAAAACAAATGCGCACTCCCTTTTCCATATTCCACAAAAATTTTTAAATTTTTTGTCATATTAATTTGTAGAATTATTGCAATTTTAATAAATATGTGATTTTTACGGTTCAAACCGTGAAGAATTAACCTTTTGCCAAACAGCGCAGTTTAGAATGAACAGTGATTCATTTAGGGCGATGCTGTTTGATTTTTTTCAATTTTTCACGGTTCAAACCGTAGGAAATTAACCAAAAAAACGTCCTGCTAAAAAATTTTTTCTAAAAAGGAGAGCTTACAGTGTACAGAAGTAAAAAACGGGAGCGAACAACCGAAATTTGTTTTAACGAGTACGATAAAAAAGTTAGCATTATAACATACAACACAGATTTAAAAAAGAGGTTGTTTCGTTACTCCGATTTGTACCCGGCATATTGTAAACTTCTCTATGACGATGGTAACGGCTGCGTCGAGTATGAAATTCTAAAAGACAGACTTTCCTTGCGGCTACTCCCGCCATGTTCGGATAACCGCAGGGAAACGGCACGCGGTCTTATGAAAAAAATAAACTCAGGAGGTGAGCCTATGTGAAAACCACAGAAGATGAACTGTGTTTTTTCAAAAATGACTTAGGAGAAATTGAGTACAACATTCTTTGCAGCGACTGTGAAAGCGACTGCAAGCAGAGTTACAAGGCGCAGATCGTTTTCTGTCCGAATTTCAAGAAAAAAGAATCTGCTGTAAATCCGCCGTAAGCGAAAAAAGGAACAAGCCGCTTGTAGGCTTGTTTCCGTACATATCCCCGGTTTTTCATTAAGCGAGAATTAACTTGTTTACATAGCTCACTGCCAAACGGCAGTAAATTTATGCTGTGAAAAGGGGTGTAATTTTATGTCAAAATTCACGTCGGAGGATATTGGCAGGGCGCTTGAAATTGATTTGCTGACTTATCTGCAAACCCGTGAGCCGGAGGAATTAGTTCCTCTCTGCGGGAATGTTTTCTGCACAAAGATACACGACAGTTTGAAGATTTCCAACGGAATGTGGATGTGGTGGTCGAGGGGCTTCGGCGGCAAAAGTGCGCTTAGCTACCTCGTAAAAGTTAAAGATTACAGCTTCAACGACGCGGTTGCGGAACTTCTTGACCTTAGATACAGTCCGCAGTGCGTCGTACCGTCCGCCGCGCCGAAAAAAGAAAAAGACAAGGAATTTGTTCTGCCCGACAAAGCTCCGAACAACAACAGAGCGATCGGATATTTAAAGCGGCGCGGTATCGCGGAAAACATCATCAGACACTGTATCTCGAACGGAAGTATCTATGAAAGTCTGCCGATGCACAATGTCGTATTCGTCGGATTCGATGAGAAAAATGTACCGAGATACGCGGGAATGAGAGGCACGACGGAACGCAGATATTTTGGCGAAGCGTCGGGCAGCAACAAGGAATATACGTTCCGGCTCGTTTCCGAAAACGCCGATAAAGTTCATTTCTTTGAGAGCGCGATAGACCTTTTATCTTACGCGACGCTGTTGCAAATGTATGGCGCAGATCTGCGGGAGCATACGCTGATCGCTCTTTCCGGCGTGTACAAAACGAAGGACGAAAGCAAGCCGGCAAAACTACCGGACACGCTTCGATCCTTTTTGGAAAAGCATCCGAAAGCAAAAACCATATATCTCCATTTGGACAACGACGCGGCGGGACGGTTCGCCGCGTCATCTATTATGCGGCATCTTTCGGACAGCTATACCGTTATCAACAAGCCCGCTCCCGCAGGTAAGGATATAAACGAATATCTTTGTCGGGTATTACAACTTCCGCAAAAATCCACAAAGGAGGAAATTAGCATGACAAATGAAACACCGCATTGTTCTCCGCAGAATGTCGGACAGATGCACCGAATCGCCGCACAGAAAAAAACAGAAAGGGAGCGTGAACGATGACCGAGAACAAACACATCATCTGGAGCAACAATGATCTAAACTATGAGGATTGGCAAGCCGATTTGGAAGCGGAATATCCCGACCTGTCCGAAGATGAGCGCGTAGCTTTGATGTATGAAATCAACGGAGATTATCTGGACGATGAGCGCGCCAATCTCAACGTGCAGCTCTCCCGACCCATCCTTGTGATCGGCGACCTGGGACTGTGGAATGGACGGCGCATGGGATATAAAGAGATCGTGAGCGGCAAAATCAGCGATTGCCTTTACTCCGGGCGAGACGATCTGTATTCCACATGGTATGTTGACCGGCTGGGCGACTTGCGTTGTGAAGCCGTTCACCACGACGGAACCAATCACTACCTCTACCGCACCTATAAAGACGGCGTAAGCGAATCGCAGATCGAACTGCTGAAAGAAAAACTGTACCGCGGGATTGCCACTCGCGCAGATATAACAAGAATCACCCGCAGACTTGGCGACGACATCGCCAAAGTCTACGGGTTCTCTATTCCCCGGCAGCGGCAGGCTGTCTCTATGGACGAGAGGGATTGCAGATGAAAAAATATGAAGTGAGGTAAAAAACAAGATGAAAATTTATGACATTACACTTACGGCGGTATTCAAAAAACCGCTCAAAGTAAAAGCGGACAGCATAAGCGAAGCCACGAAAAAGGCGAAGCAGATCCTGACCGATACCGACCTTATTCATTTCTGCGACGACGAGCTTCACGCCGTTGTCTGCGAAACGGAAAACGAAGATGACGAATTTTCAGACGATGAAGATGAAGAATTTTTAGATGAGGACGAGGAAGATAGCCTTTATGACGAACTGTATTAAAGGGGCAAATGCCCGTGGCATTAGTCTTAGCAAGCATCGCCAAAGTATATAACTTTGGCGCTTGTTAGGGGGCGAAACGCCCCCTAAGACCCCGAAAAGGAGTGAGCACTATACGGCAAAGAAACAAAGAAGTTTTATTGTGGCTTTCGGAAGATGAATATATCGCATTAAAAACTCAAGCAAAAAACTGCGGTCTTTCACAGCAAAAATATCTGCGGTTTTTAATCAACAATATCCGTCCGAAGGAACAGCCGCCGATGCAATTTTTTGATGTGCTTAAAGAGCTGCGTCAAATCAATGTCAATATGAATCAGATCGCCATGCGCGCGAATACAATGAACTTTATTGACGCACCGTTCTATCGTGATTGCAACAGAAAATTGCAGGAAGCGGTCGGGAAGATAATGGACGCTGTTTACTGAGATGGCGGTAACTTCTTTATGGCGCGTCAAGGGATATATCGGCAAAGTTATTTTTTATGCAATGAACAAAGATAAGACGACGGAAAAGGAAATTATCACAACAGGAAATGATGATACTAACGCTGAAACCGCTCTCAGCGATTTGATCGCGTATACCGAGAGGGATAACGCGACGTCGGCAAAAAGATTTGTAGACGGAATAAACTGTGATCCGTTAAAGGCTGTACAAAACATGATGAAAGTAAAAAAGGAATTTGAAAAATTGGACGGTACTGTCGCTTATCACGGCTATCAATCATTTAAAGAGGGAGAGGTTACACCGGAAACCGCGCACGAACTCGGCATAAAACTTGCGACCGAATTATGGGGAAATAAGTATCAGGTTCTTGTTACAACACACCTTGATAAAGATTCCCATATCCATAATCATTTTGTGCTGAACACGGTATCATTTGTGGACGGCAAGAAATTTCATCGGACTAAAAAAGACTATTACCAAATGCGTGAAGTCAGCGACCGTCTTTGCCGCGAATACGGATTATCCGTCATAGAAAAACCGATAGGGAAAGGTAAAAATTACGCCGCGTACACGGCTGAAAAAAACGGCGAAGTCACCAAAGACAGCATAATCAGACGCGATATTGACGAGTGTATTCTCCTCGCGATAAGCGAAAGGGATTTTTTTAATAAGATGAAAGCGAGAGGATACACTTTCGATTTTTCTCACAAGTATGCCGTCATTCACCACCCTGATTTTCAGCGCGGGCGACGCTTAAAGACGCTCGGCGAAAACTATACGCCGGAAAGTCTTATGCGTCGAATCGACGAATCATGGAAACGTCATGAGATCGATTTGCCGGAGCGGGACGATATAAAAGAATACCTTACTCCGTTGCCGAAGTTTTCCTACCGCGAATCTTTTGTTCGCTTCGTTACGCTCGTCCGTATTGTCAAAGAGCGTCCGAACGCAAACAGAGAGGTACAAAAAATTCTCCTTGACGAGATAAAGAAACTTGACAGTCTGATAGAGAAACAGAACCTTTTATGCGACAACGACATCGACACGCCGGAGCAATTGACAGCCTTTAAAGAAAGCTGTCAATCCGAACTTTCCGAAATCAACGAAGCGAGAAAAATTCTTCGGAACAAGCTGAAAATCGCCGTTCGCGGCGGCGATGAAAAAGAGATTTACGAAATCAAAGAAGATATACGGCTTCTCTCCGAACGCATGGGAAAGCTGCGGAAAAGGATCCGTATATGCGGCAAAATTGAGGAACAAAAACCTGTTATCGACGAGCGTATCGCCGATTGCAGAGGATCGATCAACAGAAAGGAGATGAAAAGAGATGAACGCATCAGGCGACGCGGCTGAGCAGGTCGTGCGAATGACATTGGAGGGTGTACAGGTCGCGGCAAAAATCACAGGCACCGGCGCGGAGCATATCGCAAAAATCCTTATGCTCGCGCTCAAAGACACGCACAGAACGAAAGGAAAAGCGTCCCTTGCCGCGCTGATGAAATCAAATAAACCGATCAGGGTTTTTTCGATCAAAGACGACGAGCTAAAGAAATTTTGTCAGGAGGCGAAGAAGTACGGCGTTCTGTACCACGTTCTGAAAGACAAGGATAAAAAAGACGGCAAGTGCGATATTATGGTAAAAGCCGAGGACGCATCAAAGGTCAACCGTATTTTTGAACGGTTCCATCTGAGCGCGGATAACCGCGTGACTATCCGCAAAGCGTTGGATAAAGCCATTGGGGATTCGCAGCCGCCGAAGATCAGAAGCGCTCCGGGCAAAGCCGTGGACGATAAATTTCTCGATATGCTTTTCGGCAAACCGCCGCAAAAAGAAAAAAGCCACACGGATAACCCTACTATGGCAAAGACGGAAAGGTCCCGTCCGTCCGCGCCTATTTCAGAGAACAAAGACGGCCCTCGTCGAAATTATCGGGATTATTATGACGCGTCTAAACGCCCGTCCGTTCGCGCGGAGCTGAAAGATATTCGCGCCGAACAGAATAAGAAAAAACAAACAACCGACAGGACAAGAACGCCTGTCAAAACAAAATCAAAAAGCAAAGGAGATAGAAAACATGGCAGCAGATAAAACCATTCAAGATGAATCTTTTAACAAAGAGGAATGGATAGAAAGGAAGCGTATGGACAGAGAAAACGCTTTTCAAATGATCGACGACGCGATCGCCGAGTTGTCCGATCCCAACCTTTTCATGCAGTATCTTGACGTGCAGAGCCGCTTCGACAGGTACTCCGTAAACAACGCGTTGCTTGTGGCATATCAAATGCCCGACGCTACAAGACTTGCGGATTACGCGTATTGGCAGGAGCAGGGCGTATATGTCAATTCGGGAGAAAGGGCGATAACTATACTTGAACCGGGTAAGGAATACAAAAGAGAGGACGGTTCGGTCGGCGTTAATTACAACACAAAAAAGGTTTTCGATATTTCTCAGACGAACGCACAACAAAAACCGCGAACGTTCAGAACGAACGACCGCGTTCTTGTGAAAGCTCTTGTCAAAACGTCGCCTGTCCCCGTTGAAATTACCGACAAATTGCCCGATGACGTTTCCGCTGTTTACGACAGCGAAAAGAAAACGGTTTTTATCCGTCAGGGAATGAGCGGCGGCGATATTTTCAGAACGCTGTCCAAGGAGATCGCGTTCGCGAGAATGGACAGCGGGGATTTCAGCCGTGATAAATGCGAATTGCAAGCATACGGCGTTTCCTTTATCGTATGCGCAAGGTTCGGCGTTTCACCTCCGTCATTGGATAAAGACGAGCGTCCTTTCGACGGTAAGGACGCTAAAGCCATAAGACGGGAGCTTGCGGAGATCCGCAAGGATGCAAACTCTATGGCGCTGAGCATTGAAAAAACGATCGGGACAAGAAACAAGAACAAAGACGCGAGATAAAACAGCCGGATATGAAATCATACAAAAGACTGATCACCCTTGAAGATACCGAACATTCGCTTCTTGTGAACGGTTTTAATGAGTTTCGCAACAAACTTCTGGACGAGGAAAAACCGACCGAAGATGTTGACCGGCTTCTTCTAAAGATTATCGACGCGCCATTTGTAAAAGAAAAGAGGCGGACATTTGAAGCAAGATAAATTTTCAAAAACAAACCTGATAATTTATGCCTGCGGAACACTGCCTGTTGCTTGGTTCGGACTTTTGGTCGCGCCGTACCTTGACGGTGGCATTGCAAGCATTGTGAAAAACCTATCCGAAGTATTTTCTCATCCGTTTCATATATCTTTCTGCGAGGACAGCCTGAAAACTGTCCTCATTTTTGTACTCATTTACGCTCTCTGTATCGGCATTTATCTTTCAAACGAAAGAAATTACCGCCGCAGGGAGGAACATGGCTCGGCAAAATGGGGAAAGCCCGAAACGCTGAGAAAAAAGTACGCGGATAAGAGAACGTTCGAGAATAAGATCCTGACGCAAAACACATTTATCGGACTTGACGGCAGACAGCACAGAAGAAATTTAAACGTGCTTGTGTGCGGCGGTTCCGGCGCGGGCAAAACAAGGTTTTACGCAAAACCGAATATTATGCAGGCAAATACCTCTTTTATTATTCTCGATCCAAAAGGGGAACTGCTGAGAGATACGGGCAGTCTCTTAAAATCAAAAAATTATGAAATCAAGATACTTGATTTTATCAATATGGATAAGAGCGACTGCTACAATCCCTTTGCGTATATCAAAGACGACAACGATATTCAGCGACTTGTTACGAACCTGTTTAAGAACACAACGCCGAAAGGCTCACAGTCGCAAGACCCGTTTTGGGATCAGACTGCGAGTATGCTGTTAAAAGCGTTGATCTCCTTTCTGCATTACGAAGCGCCGCCCGAAGAACAAAACTTTTCAATGGTTCTCGATATGATAAGACAGGGCGACGTCAGCGAGGAAACGGAGGATTTGATAAGCCCTCTCGACGTGCTGTTTGAAAGACTGGAACGCAGAGATCCCGACCATATCGCGCTGAAGTATTACAGGTCGTATCACAAGGGCGCGGCGAAAACGCTGAAATCCATTCAAATATCGCTCCTTGCCCGTCTTGAAAAGTTTGATTTGAATACCCTTGCGAGCATTACGCAGACGGACGAAATGGAGCTTAACACGATAGGCGAAAGAAAAACCGCCGTTTTTTGCGTTATCCCCGAAAGCGATACCAGTTTTAATTTTGTCATCGGTATGCTCTACACACAGCTTTTTCAGCAGCTTTACTATCAAGCGGACTTTGTACACGGCGGCAGACTGCCGGTCCATGTGCATTTTATCATGGACGAGTTCAGCAACGTCGCTCTGCCCGATGATTTTGACAAACTCCTTGCGACAATGCGTTCAAGAGAAATTTCCGTGTCTATCATCATTCAGAATATGGCGCAGTTAAAGGCGTTGTTTGAAAAGCAATGGGAAAGTATCGTGGGTAACTGCGACGAGTTCCTTTATCTCGGCGGCAATGAGCTTTCGACGCACGAATATGTTTCAAAGCTGTTGGGCAAGGAAACAATTGATACAAATTCCTACGGACAGTCAAAGGGCAGAAATGGGAATTACTCTACAAACTATCAGCTTTCGGGACGGGAGCTTTTAACGCCGGACGAAGTGCGTATGTTGGACAATAAATTCGCGCTTCTCTTTATACGCGGCGAACGCCCGATCATGGATTTAAAATACGACGTTTTAAAACATTCCAATGTCGCTCTGACAACGGACGGAAAAGCGCAGGCTTACCGCCACGGATTTTCGGATCATTCCGTCGGTGAACTGTTTTTTACGGAAACGCAGGGGGAAAACGCGGAGGAACCGCAGGAAGAAGATACAAATACGGACTATGTTATTTATTCAAGTGAAGAAATCGAAGAACTTTTAAGAGAAATGGAGGATTCAGATGAAAAAGAAGAAAACACAGTTGAATAAGGGCTTTGCGCCCTTGAAAGGAAATGTTAAAAAAGGTTTTAAGTTTTACGCCGGACTGATCATCTGTCTGACGCTGATTTTCAGTTTAGGCATTACGGTGTTCGCGGAGGGCGATCCGCTTACGGTCGTCAATAATCTTTCGACGTTCATTTTCGGATTGATCCGCGCGATAGGTCTTATCCTGCTCGGCTTCGGCATCGTTCAGGTAGGCTTGTCGCTCAAATCCCACGACCCGTCCCAGAGAGCTAACGGCTTTTTGACAGTCGCCGGCGGTATCGTTATCACATTCGCAAAAGAGATTCTGAATTTGATTGTGGGATAACGTATAAAACCAGTTTTAGAAGATATTCAAAATATTTAATCTCGCTGAAAATCATATTGTGAATCTCCAATATTGAAAATCATCTATTCGTATGATATAATACTAAAAAATGAAAGAGGGGGAAACTTGTAGGATGAATACGATGGTTTTAATTGAAAATGCAGAAATATCTAACACAGAATTGAATGATTTAAATGATAATAAAAACAATGTGATTTTCTGTACGACAAATCAAAAAAATTTTTTACCTGATGCGACCATATTGATTATCATAGAATTAGTCCAAAATATTGGATATAATGCGGCTTATGACATTTTAAAATATATTCTTATTAAAGTGTTTGACTTTTTTGAAAGTAAAGCAAAGGATAAGGAAACAAAATTTGAATTTAATTGCAACGGGAAAAGTGTATCCTTTAAGTGTAATTTTTCTCTTACAGACAAACAGAAAGATGATTTGATAAATGTCGCAATCAAAAAAATTGCTGAGGAATAAGGCATAAATCGAGGGATCTTATGAATGTGAATGATAAAGCGATTGAGTTATACAAACGTATTTTTCCATCGCGATTGGGACAAATCCCCAAAGGTCTCATTGATAAATTTGTAAAAGAAATCTATCCAAAAAGCACTCAAGAGGATATAGCAAAAACACAGAAGGATTTTATATTTACTGAGAAATTAATCATAGAGCAAATTTTGTCGTTGGATTTGATAGAAACAGAACCGAAATATTTATCGCTATATGCAAAAAGAATGAACGCTTCTGTGATAAAGTCTAAAACACCCACTATCATCTGTGACGAATTGTTGCAGTACACTTTAATGTCGTTTTACCTGACGATATATTCTTTATATCACGATGGAAACGAAGAAAATTTTGCAAGGTGCTTTAAAAATTTTATTGTGCTGTTGGATTTGCAGGGGAATCGGCGAGAAATAGGAGTACACAATTTTCAAGACTTGATAAAAATGTGTAAAATGCCGTCTAATTTGATAGAAATAGCAATGGACACTTTTTGGGTAAGTTGGACGTTCATTTTTTCTCACGAGATGTACCATGCGATATGCAATGAGCAGAAAACGCCGCTTGAAGAAGAATTGGAAGCTGATAAATTTGCTTACTTGGTTTTGATGAATCTGATACAAAAACAGAATATAAAGGAGATGCCGGATAATATAGCGGTATTTTTTGAATATCTCTATTTAGCTCCAATGATGCTTTTGGATTATTTCAAATTATTAGATTTCTATAACGCCTTATTTGGTAGAACCGTAAGTTATATTGAGCATCCATCGCCGGAACACAGACAAGAAAAATTATTTGAGTTATTTGACGAGTTAGCGTCGGATAGTTTCAATACCGAAGTTGGTAATAACTTGTATAACATTTTTTTGGATCAGGTTGATTTATTAAAAGATCAATTGGAAATTAAGAAGCAAGAGGGTAAATTAGATTTTTTGAGTAAAACTTAACAAAAAAAAGAGTACAGTCGGTCTTGGTAAAAGACCGGCTGTATTTTTTGAAGGGAGGAAACCATGGAATCAAGCAATTGGGTAGTCCAAAATCTCCAAAAAGCCTTGGAAACATGGAACGATAAGCTGTCGGAAATATGGCTGCTCATAACACAATCGCCCGAACAGTTTAAGGGCGGCACGATTTGGAGCGTAATAAACAATATACACGGAGCGCTGCAAGCGATAGGTTATTCGCTGTTGGTACTCTTTTTTGTTGTCGGCGTTATGAAAACCTGCGGCAGCTTTGCGGAAATGAAACGACCTGAAATAGCGGTAAAAATGTTTATTCGGTTTGCGCTTGCGAAAGCCGCCGTTACTTACGGTCTTGAACTGATGAAAGCATTTTTTGAAATCACACAGGGGATCGTCGCAAAAATCATGGAAACGTCGGGACTTGCTTCATCTTCACAGACAGTTCTGCCGGACAGCATTATACGATCCATCGAGGACTGCGGATTTTGGGAAAGCATACCGCTCTGGGCGGTAACGCTCATCGGCAGCTTATTCATAACGGTTTTATCGTTTGTTATGATCATGACCGTATACGGCAGATTTTTCAAGCTCTTTTTGTATACGGCGATAGCTCCTGTGCCGCTCGCTTCGTTTGCGGGAGAACCCACGTCGTCGGTCGGCAAGAGCTTTTTAAAATCCTATGCCGCCGTGTGTCTTGAAGGCGCGATCATCGTACTCGGCTGTATCATTTTCTCACTGTTCGCGGATTCTCCGCCCGTTGTCGATACGACGGCGGCAGCCGTTAATCAAGTATGGAGCTATGTCGGCGAGATCGTCTTTAATATGATCGTTCTTGTCGGCACCGTAAAAATGGCTGACAGAGTTGTAAAAGAGATGATGGGACTGTAATGATATGATGAAAATTTACGAGCAAAGAAGAAAGGGGAAAATATGGAGTTAAGCGAAAAAACCGATATTGAATCATTACGCGATACAATTCTTTGCGGTGATGCATTAGAGATACTTTGTTCCCTGCCGTCTGAATCGTTGCAAATGTGCGTAACAAGTCCGCCGTATTACGGACTGCGGGATTATGGCGTGTCGGGACAGATCGGGAGCGAGCTTTCGCCGCATGAATATATATCCCGGCTTACCGTTGTCTTTCGTGAGGTCAGACGCATATTAAAAAAAGATGGAACGCTCTGGCTGAATATTGGGGACAGCTATGCGGGCAGCGGAAAAGGTGCTTGGGATAAGCCGATTGCAGAAAGGAAAAAGAATAAGCAGATTTATCACTTTTATACTACCGATTCAACATCAGCGATTCCCAAAGTTTGGGACGGCATAAAACAAAAAGATATGATCGGTATACCGTGGATGTTGGCGTTCGCACTGCGAAGCGACGGTTGGTATCTCAGATCGGACATCATTTGGGAAAAACCTAATTGTTTGCCTGAGCCTGTCAAAGACCGACCGACAAAATCCTATGAGCATTTATTTCTGTTTGCTAAATCATGCCGCTATTATTACGATCAAATGGCTATTATGGAGGAAGTGGCTGACAGCACAGTGAGGCGATATAAAAGCGGCGTATCGGATACAAATAAATATGCGTCTTTTTCCAAAACACAAAAGCTGTTTCGAGGGCGTACACACAGTGAAATGAGCCTGATGAGAAACAAACGGGATGTGTGGCGTATCAGTACGAACCAACAAAAAATAGAAGGACATTTTGCCGTATTCCCGGAAAAACTGGTTGAACCGTGTATTCTTGCGGGTAGCGGTGAAGGCAGTATTATTCTTGACCCGTTTATCGGCAGCGGAACGACAGGCGTTGTTGCCAAACGGCTCAATCGGCATTTTATAGGGATCGACTTAAATCCTCAATACTGCGAAATGGCTCGTAGCCGTATCACCGAAACGGAAGAATGATTATAGCATGTATTCATTTTTTTATTATGAAAGTGGCAGATAGTATAGCAAAAGAAATAGAAAATTTATGATTGGATTATGATATCATAATAAAAAGTCTATTAAAAGTAAAATAATTATACTTTGGTGGATTACTGTAAGTATCAAATTCAATATATTAATAATCTTCTTTAAAAATAATATAATGTCTTTAAACTTCGGTGAAATCTCATTGTTTTTTACTTTGTCATTAACTTTTTTTACGGACATTTTGCGCATTACTATGTCTCCTATAATTTATATTTCTATCAATATTATATGCGCAAACTAAAAAAAATTAACTTGTTAGTGAATTTTTTTCATTTAATTGCAAAAAAATTTAATTTTAGTGTTTTTTTATTTAACTAATTAATCAAACATTAAAAATGTAGTTTGTTTTGCTTATTGTTAAAGTAAAAAGTAAAATGATAAATTATTTTTTCAAAAACCAAATATCGTTGACATTTTTATTTAAGCAAACTGAGATTTTAATTGCTATTTCCAAAGAAGGATTTGCTTGTCCATTTTCATAGCGAAAATATTGTTGCTCAGCAATATCTAATTTTTTTGAGAATTCACGTTTATTAAGCATGTATTCTGTCATTCTTATCTTTTTTAGATTGTTGTTAAGCACAATATTACCACCTATTCCTAATTATTAAATCTATCAAATAAATATTATAAATAAAATTTTTAGAAATTAGCGTCGGAATAAAATGGCTAATAAAATTTTATATGTGAGGAGTTTTAGATGGAAGTAAAAATAAACCGCGAGATACGCGATTACAGTGAATCCGTATACTTCGGCTTGAATTTAAGACAATTTATCTTTTCGCTTTTAGCCTGCGGCGTTGCCGTTGGGCTGTATTTTTTGTTAAGACCTTTATTCGGCATTGAAACGCTCAGTTGGATATGTATTTTGGGCGCGGCTCCTTTTGCGGCGATAGGATTTTTCAAGTACCACGGCATGACCGCCGAAAAAGCTCTGCTCGCCTTTATCAAATCGGAGATTTTAATGCCGAAGCAATTGGTTTTCAAAGCGGAAGAACCGTACAAAAATATTGAAAGGGGTAAAAAAGAAAATGGTAGATCTCATAGGCGCGCTCAAAAGAAAAACGGGATTTGACGGCGGTTTCGGCGGCTCGTTGAGCGTACCGAAGTCCGTACAGGACGTTATTCAAATCAAGTCCGTTTTTCCTGACGGCATTTTTATGACCGGCAAGGGCTGTTTTTCAAAAACGTACCGTTTTACGGACGTTAATTACGCCGTTGCCGGCAAAGAGGAAAAGGAATCGTATTTCTTTAAATACAGCGATATTTTAAATTCTCTCGAAAACGGCGTGTCCAGTCAGATAACCATTATCAACCGCAAAATCAAGACCGACGAACTGCAAAATATCGTTCTTTCGGAGGAAAAGAACGACGGCAATGATTCGTACCGCAGAGAGATCAACGATATGCTTTTGAATCTTGCGGACGGCGCGAACGCCGTTATACAGGACAAATATATAACGCTTACCGTTCAAACAAAAAGCGTGGAGGAAGCGCGGTTACACTTCGGCAGGATAGGCACGGATCTGATCGCGCATTTCTCCCGTTTAGGCTCAAAATGCACAGAGCTTGACCTTTCGGAGCGTCTGAGGATCATACACGATTTTTGCAGACCGGGCGAGGGATCGGATTATCATTTCGATTTAAGAGATACCATGCGCAAAGGGCAGTCCTTTAAAGACTATATATCTCCCGACAGCTTTGAATTTAAGTCCGATCACTTTAAGGTCGGAGACAGGTATGCCCGCGTCCTCTTTTTGAGAGACTGTCCCTCTTTTATCAAGGATATGATCATCCGCGAATTGACGGACGCGAGCAGAAATATGATTTTTAACTTCGATATTATCCCCGTTTCAACGGAAGAAGCTCAGCGGTTCGGCGAGAAACAGGCGCTCGGAATTGAAACGAATATTACCAATTATCAGCGCAAACAGAACAGCAATAACAACTATTCCGCCGTTATCCCATACGACATGGAGCAGCAGCGCAAGGTGGTCAGAGAATTTCTTGACGATATAACGGCAAGAGATCAAAAAATGTTCAAGGTCGTTATGACGATTATGATTACCGCCGACAGCGAAAAGGAGTTAGAAAGCGAAACGGACGCGACGCTTGCCGTATGCCGTAAGCATATGTGCCAATTCGGTATTTTGAAATTTCAGCAGCTTGAGGGATTCAACGCTACGCTCCCTATCGGCGTAAACAAAATTGAAGCAAGGCGCACCCTGATAACGGAAAGCCTTGCCGTATTTATGCCGTTTAAGGCGCAGGAGATCAGGCACGAGGGCGGTATTTTCCAAGGCGTAAACGCCATTTCAAAAAATTTGATTTTTGTGAACCGTAAAAATCTTTTAAACGGAAACTGTATGATTTTAGGCGTATCGGGTTCCGGCAAGTCGTTTACGGCAAAAGAGGAGATCGTCAATCTTTTCCTAACAAGGGATGCGGATATTATTGTCATAGATCCCGAACGAGAGTACAAGTCATTGGTTGAAGCGTTAAACGGTCAGGTCGTCCGGCTTTCCGCGACAAGCAAAAGTCATATCAACGCGCTCGATATTAACGGAGATTACGCGGACGGAGCGAATCCCATCGCGCTGAAAGCCGAATTTGTGCTTTCTCTCTTTGAACAGATCGTAGGCAAGGATAAGCTTGGCGCGTTTCAGAAATCGGTCATCGACCGTTGTCTTACGAATATCTATTCCCCGTATATTAAAAAGAAGTACAAGGGAAAAACGCCGACGCTTATCGACCTTGTGAATAACTTAAAGGAACAGCCCGAACCCGAAGCGCAGGAGGTCGCGGTGCAGATCGAATTATTCGCGACAGGCTCGCATAACACCTTTGCACAGCAGACGAACGTCAATATTGACAATCGTTTGATTTCCTATGATATTTTAGAGCTTGGCAGTCAGCTTATGCCCATCGGTATGCTTGTCGTTCTTGACAGTATCTTTAACAGGATAACAAGAAACAGGTCGTTAGGCAGGGAAACGTATATTTTCATTGATGAGATCTATCTTCTGTTCCAACACGAATACTCCGCGAACTTCCTGTTTACGCTTTGGAAACGAGTAAGAAAATACGGTGCGTTTTGTACCGGTATCACGCAGAATGTGGACGATCTTCTGCAAAGTCATACGGCGAGAACGATGCTCGCGAACTCCGAGTTTGTCATTATGCTCAATCAGGGCAGTACAGACCGCGACGATCTCGCCAATCTCTTGCAGATAAGCGAAGATCAGATGAAATATATCACGGACGTTGAAGCCGGACACGGACTTATCAAGGTCGGTTCAAGCCTTGTGCCGTTTGAGCGCAAATTCCCGAAGAATACCGAACTGTTCAGGCTGATGACAACAAAAATGGAATAATCAAATTAAAAAAAGAAAGGAAATGTTTTTATGTTTGATATTAAAAATTTTACCGACAACGACGATGTAAGAGTTCTTGACGAACAGGGAGCTTTTAAAGTTATCGAATACAAGAGAGATTTAAGCGTTACTCCCGATTTTGCGATAAGAGCGTTTTTCTGCAATGAGATGAACGTCCGCAAAAGACAGTTGGTCTGCGATCTCAATAAGACCGACGTAACGACGCAGGCGGGGGCTATGCAGTGGATGCTCGGCGATGTCAACGCGACGACGGGCATTAAGGGCGTGGGCGATTTTTTGGGAAAAGCGTTTCGCGGCAAGGTAACGGGCGAATCCGCCGTGAAGCCCGAATATACGGGAAGAGGTATTCTTGTCCTTGAACCCACCTACAAGCATATCATTCTTTTGAACGCGGAGGAATGGAACGGTTCCGTTGTGCTTGACGACGGATTATTCCTTGCCTGCGATTCGAGCCTTGAGCATAAGGCTGTCATGCGCTCCAATATTTCCTCCGCTGTCGCGGGCGGTGAGGGACTGTTTAACCTCTCCTTGAACGGGTACGGTTTGTTCGCCATTGAATCGCGCTGTCCTAAAGAGGAATTGATTGAAATCGAGCTGAAAAATGACGTACTCAAAGTTGACGGCAATTTTGCAATCGCGTGGTCAAACAGCTTGAATTTTTCTGTTGAGCGTTCGGGTAAATCGCTGATCGGTTCGGCGGCAAGCGGAGAGGGACTTGTCAACGTATATCGCGGAACAGGGAAGATATTGCTTGCGCCTGTCGATAAAATGCACAATGTTCGTATGTAAAGGCAAAAGTGAAAGGCTCGTCATTTTCGGCGGGCTTTTCTTTTTGAGGAGGGGACTTTATGGCGAAAAATATTAAGACGCGAGAAACCGCGCGGGACGTAAAGGAACACACTGTTTCCGTAATAAAGGATAAAGCCGCAATCGCGGGGATAAAAACAAAGGATAAAGCGGAAGAAAGTATTGAAAACAATATCCGTAATATTTCAAGCGATAAAGACGGCGGGAATAACCAATCTCCCGAAGCGTATGCCGCCGATCAGGTAACGGAAAAGGCGAAAGAAGCGGTTGAAGCGTCTGTTTCAACGGTCGGACAGGGTATAAAGCTCACGGTACGGACGATCAGAAAAAAGGTTTCCGGCAAACAGGCGGATACAAATATACAGGGGGATTCTCCCTTGGACGAAGCCGTCCCCGAACCGCACGATATGCCGGATAAAACGCCAAAGGATAAAAAAGACGCTCGGCAAAACAGTACCGATCCTAAAAAGCCAAAAGGGAAAGAAAAGCCAAAAAGCGGAGAAAGGACTGTTTCCCAAAAACCGAAAACCATAAATCGTACAGCTTCCGAAAAACAGTCTGCTTCGTCAAATCAGTCTCTATCCGTACAGAAAAAACAGCCGAAAACCAAAAACGAATCGGCTAAAAAACCGCGTCAGCACGAGCGGACGCCGCCCAAAACAAGGGATCATCAAAGCGGGCGGACGATAAAATCCACAGAGAGAGAAGTTAAACAAATCCACGGCGGTCAAAAAATCAAAGGCGGCGCAGAGATCGGAGAACGCGCGGTTAAAACAGCGGATAACGCGTATAAAGCTGCGGAAAAGAGCGCGCAGGCTTCAAAAAAAGCCGCCGAAGCGACGGCAAAGGCGGCAAAAAAAGCGGAAGAATCGGCAAGAGCGGCGGCAAAAAACGGCGCGAAAACCGCAAAGACCGTGGCAAAAGCAGTTATTGAGGGTACGAAAGCGGCGATAGCCGCAGGCAAGGAATCGGTCGCCTTAATTGCGGGCGGCGGTACGGCAGCTCTTGTCGTCATTATTATTTGTCTCCTTGCCGCTATCGCGGGGACGTGTTTCGGCATCTTTCTGTCAAACGATAAATCCGAAAGTTCAAAAATGTCAATGTCGCAGGCGGTTTTAACCGTAACATCGGAGCATTATGCGAAATTATCCGCTTTGGAAGCTGCCAAAAGTCATGATTTGATTGAAATCGAGGGCGATATTTCCATACGGTGGAAAGACGCGCTTGCCGTATATGCGGTAAAAACAACGACCTCCGAAAATCCGATGGAGGTCGTAACAGTCGATGAAAAAAGACTTGACGTTTTAAGGGATATTGTTTCCGAGATGAATACGCTTTCCGGGCGCATATCCTCAAAGAAAGAGAACGGAGAAAAAAAGAAGATCCTGACCGTTGTTATTACCCGTATGACGGCAAACGAAGCGGCGGAACATTTTCGCTTCAACGACGAGCAAAAAGCGCAGCTTAACGAGCTTTTAAGCGAAAAATTTGACAGTCTTTGGGACAGCTTACTGAGCGGCGGCGATATTTTACCGTCGAACAGCAGTCATGTGTCAAAGGGATTTTTCGCGTGGCCTTTGGAAAGCGACGGTATCATAACCTCCTACTTCGGTACAAGACGCGATCCTTTTTCGGGAGAGATAAAGACGCACAGCGGTACGGATATAGCGATGGACTACGGCTCGCCGATCCTCGCCGCAGCAGATGGTACGGTTGTCGCCGCAACATGGCACGATTCCTACGGCTACTATGTAAAAATCCAACACAATGATACCTATTCCACCCTCTACGCCCACTGCTCCGCGCTCCTTGTTTCAGCAGGACAACAGGTGAAAAAAGGACAGATCATAGCACAGGTAGGCTCAACAGGAGATTCAACAGGCGCACATTTGCATTTTGAAGTTAGGGTCAATGATGTTAGAGTGGACGCACTGGGGTATTTTAATTAGGTATTTCTTATATTATCCTCTCTATAACAAAATATAAGTAAGTTTCATTAATAAAAGATAATTAGAGACTTTTAAGTTTATATTTTAAAAAAAGAAGCACAGTAAAACAAAAACTGTGCTTCTTACAATATCTTATTGAAGTTTCGTACCGTTTATATCTTTAATATTATATATAAGTAATTAATTACATAACAATTATCCCCTTTGCATTCAAAAATATATCCCTGCTCTTTGAGTCATACATCGGGAAACGATAAGAAAGCTCGTTTCTCTCAATTTATTTACATTTACTGCTTGCTCATGGAATACAGAATTTGAAATTCCGATTGATTGATGCGTTTAAGAAACCGGGAAATTTTGTCATTTTGATAAAACACATCAATCCTGTACTCTTCGTTGAACACATCCAAATCGTCAACATTTGTTGGATAAAAATAATCTGAGAGTTCATCTGAATAGGCTTTTAGAAAATAATCAAAAAGCTCGGCATCCTCCGCCCGAAAAGAGAACACGTCGTCAAAATCACTGCTTTTACAGATCTCAACATGGGAAATATTCTCCGGCGTAGGTTTAAATAAATCGTCCAAGGCGCTTTCTTTTGCGTAAAGCCCTACGACTTCAAAACCGAAATCACCTTCGTTATTGTACAAAAAATTTCTTTCCGGATCATCACTATAGGCTCCGAAGCTCCTTCTGAACTTCGATAAAAACATATTTTTACCGTTTCGGATCGTTAAATCCGGCTCGCTTTGACTATAGTACATCAAATAGCGGTATTTTTGTGAATCATTTAATATAACATAGGGAACCGTTTCATCATTTTCACTAGTTAGATAGAGCTGTGCATAATCGGGCTTTGATAGTGCATGATTGACTACACCTAACACAAAAAAGATGACAAGGCAGCAACCACTTACTAACAAAAAAATCTTTTTAGATGTTTTCATATAACCACTCCACTCTTGTATAATCTCGGCTTCTTGTACCGGTTGCAGGGTTATAATACGGATCTTTTCTGGTATTTTTGTAACAATCGGCAATTCCACTGTAATAATCATAACCACATCATGCCGCTTCTGGAAGATTACAGAACATATCTATTTCATAAATATCTGCATCTTTTGTAGCCTCACGGATAACAACTTTTTTACTTCTCGTTTCTTTATTCTTTATCTTTGAATACTCATAGTATCCAGTAAGTCTTACCGGACAAAGTCTGGCTTCACCTATTGACCACATATAGCCATGCAAATGTGAATATAGCTCATCGTAAACACAATCCTCACTAAAAAGAAAATCTCTTCCTTTATCATCTTTAAATTTTTCTAATACTAATTCTGTAAAAGTTTCAACAATTTTTTTGCAATTTCTGGCATTCCAAACTTCTGTCCATAATTTTTTAGCTGTATCAGTATAGAATGTAACGGAAATGATATATTTTCCATTGACTTTTCTATTATTGTAGTCCCTTGAGTCTTCTTTAATTCTCAAAGTATATTTTGCTAAATCAGCATATGATTTAAACGTATTAAAAAGGTTCAGAAAATTTTTTATCAATTTTATAAGATCGCCGATAGTAAAAGAACCATCTTCATCAGTACTGAAAATTGGGTTGTTATTGCAGTAGGCAAATGCATTATAGGAAATATCGGTTTCTGTAATTCCAATATAATCCACACTGTCGCTATTGATAAACCTACCGATTTCCGGATCATAATATCTACTTTGCAGATAATACATTTTAATGTCGCAATCATAATAATAGCCGCGATATCTAAACGGATTAAGTTCACCAATAAAAACATTTGATCCTGTAATTGCAATTACTTTTCCCCAAGCATCATACCTATAACTTGCGATTAAATTACCAGAACTATCAGCGATACCAACAATATCATTCATTGCATTTTTGATATAAATATAATCATTGTTATTATACTTAAATCCTACGATTTCGCCATTGCCATCATAAAAGAAGTAAAGTGTGGTTGTTCCATTGGTCTGTTCAATAATGTTTGCATTGTCAACATAGAATTTAGTAGTTACATTGTTTAATGTTTTGCTTGTTCGGATTCCATCCTCATTATAAGTATAGCTGATGTCACCAAAGGAAGCTAATTGCCTACCCATTGTCCAAGTTAAAGTGCTACCCATATAATTTATCGGGTTTCCAATTGCGTCATAAGCGATTGATTGACCATTATAACTTACAAGTTCGTCTTTCCATTTTTCGTCATAAACATAAGTATCCGTATTGCTATCAATTAAAGTATATACTTTTTCTCCGTTTTCGTCAACAGTTACGGCATACTCTTTTTTGTTAAGGATATTCCCCCGGTCATCATAGGTGTATTCATACTTAATTGCAGAGGTTTCGGCAGATATCAACTGATTTTTTTCATCATATGTGTAGTGAATTGAATCACTAACTTCAAGTGGCGCACCGCCTTCTTCCTTTGTTGTGATCGTCGAGGTTTCAGTTGTAATATTACTGTTTTCGTCATACTCATAGCTATAAATTTGAGAAACATCATTAAGAGTGTTTTCAAGAGTAGAGATGAATTTTTCAGTATTATAGCTGTATAATGTTTTTGTATGCCCGGTTTCAATCTTGATTAAATCCTCATTTGCATATGCATATTCTTTTATAAAATCAGTTACTCCATTGGTTTTGAATATGTCCTTATTCTCATCAACAGCAAGAGTATAAATATCATTACCAATTGTTATAACAGTTCCATCAAAACTTCCTGTAATTTCATCATCTTCACAAACTCTTTCAACTGAATAAACAAAATTCCCATTAAAATCATTCACAGTTGTTTTGCTACCTTCTGTGATTTTTTTGATGTAGTTTACATAATCGGTAAGTTCTGTCCACTCCTTGGAAACCTCACCTTTTTCATCAGTCTTTTCAAAGTATTTATAGCCGTACTTTGTTTCTTCGCCGAGTTTTACATCGGTAATTTCTCCATCTTCGTTGTACGAATATATAATACTCTGTCCATTACCAAAGTCAACGTTAAGAACATTCGGATTAACGCTTGATGAATAGGTATAATTAACGAGCTGATTGCTACCGGCACTTGCAGAAAGAACATTACCAAGCGTATTATAAACAAAAGAATACCCATTAAAAGTACGATTCACCAAATTGCCATACTCATCATAAGAATAGGTGGCAACTGAACCGTTAGGCTGTGTTTTTGAAATCAAATTTCCATTGTCTGAATATGTATAGGTCGTAACATTGCCATCCTCGTTCATTACAATACCATTGCCCTTATTATCATAAGCATATGATGTTGTTTTTCCATTTTCAGAAATCAATATTTTTCTGCCGAGCATATCATACTCAGTTTCGGAAACGGTCATATCTTCCTTGTCAACGTTGGTAATAGTTTTAATCAACTGACACCAAGCATCATATTCATATTTGACAGTTGTTTCATTAGATGTCGTTTCAATAGAGCCTGTATCTGTATTTACTGAATTTGTATATTCTGTGGTGATTTTGGTTGTAATATTCCCGTAATCGTCATAAGCGTATTCTTGACCATATGTTTGATACCAATTTCCTTTAACTGCCTGATACTTGCATTCTGTTAATATGCTCCCTCTGTCATTATATGAGTATGCTGTCTTTTCCTGACTGACAAGCGTTCCATCAATTCTTTTCTGAAAAACTTCCTCAGTCGTATTTCCTTTTACATCGTAGGTATATATGGTTTTGTTTTCTGCAACAGCTTCGGCATCTTCAAACGTAGTTTCATCTGTAACAGTTAAAGCATCGGATATGACTAAAAGTTTTTCCGTTACATTGTTTTCACTGTCATATTTATAAAAAATGAAGTTCCCATCAGAATCCTCTTCATAGAGTGGGTGTTCTTTGGAATACTCTGTATCGACTTTACCAATAGAAATATTTATTATATATGCTGTTTTCGCAATATTATCATCTGTGATTTCACCGGTAATATTATTTGAATCGTAAGTCGCATTTTCAGAGTAATCATTAAACTCATTTGTAATTATAAAACCATCAGAATAATACCTTATATCAGATACCCCTTTGCTGTTTGTTACAGTTACCGCTCCTATATCGTTTGAGGTTTTTTCGTTAGTATTTACGGCTGTATCATTATAGGTATATTTTACAAAAGCACCATTTGGCTGAGAAATCTTCTTTACTCTGCCGTCTGCGGAATAAGTGATTAATTCATCTTCATTTGCGGTAAGAAGACCATTTATATATGCGTAATTATGCTCAATGTTTGCAGAATCAATAAACTTTGTCAGGTTGCCATCTGTCCACTGATACTGTACATCTTTTAATAATATGGTATTTGTCGCAGGATTAAATCTTGAAACAGAAATATAGGTAGGCTTACCATTATTGAATCTTACAGTGTTTGTGTTGCTTGCTTCATCGGTGATATAGAGGTTATTGTTAGTCCAAGAATATGTTGCTGTGCTATAATTATCTTTAACTACTGCGAGCTTGCCATCTTCATTGAAATAACATTTAAGTTCGCCGCAAGGTACAAAATACGAGTAATTAATTCCAAGAAGCGTACCTTTTTCAATTTTAAGTTCTTCGCCGTAAGCAGAAACATATTTACCTTCGTCAGTAAGTAAGAAGTAATGTTTGTCGCCATAGAAATCAGTAAATACATAGCCGTTTGCGATTTCGGCAATGTTGGCTTCAAATGTAAAAAACCAACCATCTTCACTGCTGTATGTTCGATCAAAACCTACAGGTAAGACGCCCTCGCCTAAAACAATATCTGTGTATGAAGCCGTATATTCGCCTAAATCACATTCAAGAACAAGAGATGTTGTTTTACTAACATTGCCGGCAGCATCACGCATACGGGCATAAATAGTTACGTCATATGTACGAATTACTGAAAGAGGTTCTCCGTTATAAGCGGTCCATTCACCGGAATCGAGTTTGTATTCAATATATTCAGGACTGTCTTTTGATTCATCAAAATCAAACGAATTTGCAGAAATAAAGACAAGTCCGTTTTCTTCATAAAGACTGGGAGCGACAGGCGATACGCTGTCATAAGCCTGAGTAATATTAACATTTTGCGTTGCAGTATCCGCAGTAACGGTAATAACACATTCTCTTGCAGCACTTCCGTGGTTTTCAGATACTTCAATCGTGGCAGCGGAATCTTTAGAACCGGTAGAGGGCGTAACCGTTACCCAATCGGGTAATTCGCCGAAAGACCACACTGTATTTGATTTTATATTTATTGTCTGCTTATTGTTTCCTGCTTCAAAGTTTAATTTTGTTGTGTCTAATGTGATATACGCATCGGCTCCATACTGAGTAACATTTATTGTGCCGATGATTGTATTGCCGAATTTAACAGTTACGGTTCCGGTTCTGTTTTTAGTTGAAGTGTTTTCTTTGACGATGATTTTATTGGTACTGGAACCGTTACTCGTTGTTCCTGATGTCGCGCCTAAAGAAATCCAATCAACATTTGCACTTGCTGTCCAATTTCCGGCGGTTGATATTTTGAATGATGTTTCACTCGCCTGGCTGCCGGTTTCCCAAGATGAAATGCTTAAAGCAGGCGCTGTGTATGTGATATATACTTCAGGATATGCGGTTGATTTTGTAGCTCTTGACGAGTGGAAATCAATCTGTGTTTTTGCGGATTCATCAGAAGAAGCAAGCATCAATCCGTTGTTGACGCCGCCGCTCAGCCAACGCCTTGCGGCACTTGTAATGTTAAATGAATATGTGGTTTTACTTGAAGTAGCCGCAACGGATGATATATACGGATGACCGTTGTCATAACCATTGTTTGCTTTGCTATATGGTTGATTTTCCCAAGTAACACTGGTAGGCTTCCAAGACGCTACATCATAACAATCAAAAGCAAGAATAGATATATCATTAGCAAGAGGAGCCTGATAATAATAATCCTTTGTTAATTTTAAATAAGCACTGTTAATATAACTGCCGGCAGGAATATTTGTCGGAAGCGTCGGCATGATATATGTTCTTGTAAGATTGGTAAGATTTCTGCCGACACGAAGCTCTTTTGTTATTCTGGTTGTGTTTTTGTATGTTACACCATTCATAACAAAAACATCGTCATACGACAAATAAACTGTCGGATCTATCACAACAGGGAACGCTCTTTCAGGCGCGTCAATCCAATCGGCATTTGCTTGAAGTGTTAAAATATATTTTCCGTCTTTTTCGGCAAGCGTCAGATCAATGTCTGAGCTTTCCATGTTGTTTGCGTCATACATATACGGCGCTGCGATATAAAATACAGTTTCGTTGGTTTTCGATTCTACTAAACTGATAGAATTGTCCTCGTTAATAACAGGAGTAAGTTCGCCAAAATCCATATTAAAGCTGTATATGTATTTGTCCTGTTTTTCATTAACGACAATGTTTTCTTTTATGCTGTTTGTTGTAACTATATATTCCAAATCGGAATTGTCAAAAACATCTTCGTATACAACACCGCCGACCTGATTTTTAACAGTCATTGCTTCGCTATTGTATGTTGCTATTTCGCTTTGTTTTGTCGTTGAATCGGCTGATGAAGCTGCTTGTTTCTGAGTGAAAGAAACTTGATCTGTCTGCACATTGGAAGATAAATCGTCGATTTCATTAACAACGGTTGCTTTCGTGTCGTTGCGAAGCAATGCGCTGCGGTTAGCACCAAAACTTATTGTGTAACCCTTATTTGTTGCCGAAACCATTTGACCGTTCGAGAAGCTCTGAGGGATTTTTACATCAAAATTTCCCGATTTTGGCGTATACATAGCCTTTCCCGAACTGCTTTTTACATCGTCTGAAAGTTCCAAGCTATTATTTATTTCTTTCCATTGACCATTCTCTTTGTAGTGAACAGGGTCGGAATATGTAGCTACAATATATGAGCCGTCCTCACAAACAAAATGTTTGGCATATTCTTCTCGAAGTTCTTTTACTTCGCTTACAATTTTTGATGTCATTTCTTCAGGCTCATAAAACTCATTCGCAGTATTTTCACTTGCAAATAAGTTGCCTTCGGCAAAAACGGGCATGGCAATCGAACAAGATGTTATGATTGTTATGATTGCGAGAAAAACAGATAAACTCTTTTTTAATTTTTTCATTTTTATTACTCCATTCTTTAAATTTTAAAATAGTTCTCTTATCTGCAAATATACAGATAATCGACTTATTTTTTTACTGTTGCTAAAACTTTCTTTACAAGACCGCCGATACTGAAATCATATCCTCCCGATACGCTTTTGGCGTTGACGATTGAATAGAAATCGCTCCTGCCGAGTTTTTCGGCTGAAATGTATTCGATTATTTCAATCAGTCTTGCAAACGTTTCGGTTTGCTCCGTCATCAGGTCGATATCGAATTTCTCCATCTCTTGACTGTCGCTTACAACGCAGAGATAATACGGCGCGGGGACAAGGCTTATTTCGGGAATACCCATGGTAAAGAAATTCTGTCCCTCGCCGAAGTGCAAGGCATTATGACCGCGAAGCGTCATGGTACGGACGTTTTTCCTATCTCTGACCATACCTATGTAGAGCTTATCGACAAATTCATTGCCGGTATAGACAAGCTCGACTTCCGGTCTGCCCGTGTACTTATATTCGCCGTCAACGTCGCGCCATTCCTTACAGCCGAGATGTTCAATCGTCAAATCGGCGACGCATTTGAAATGATCGCCCCTGCCGTCCCAAAGTTCTCTGTGCATCGCGAGCCATCGGGACGCGGATTGGAACGAGCCTGTTCTGATGTCTTTGAAATGCGGCAGACGGAAATGTCCAGTAGTGAACACAAAAATATGCGTTCTTTCCGGCTCTTGACCTTTAAAATTCCTCATCAGCTCCAACAGCGCGATAGGTCCGTTTTCCTCCACGCAGTTCGTGCCGTCGGTATGCGTGTTTACAATGACGCATTCCTTTTGATCTTTGCCTTTGACGATGCAATAGAAGGATTCGGTGAACGCTCGTTCCTCGATTTCCGCTTCAAGGACAAATTTTGCTCTTTTATGCGTCTTTGCCGCTTCGATTATCTTTTTTCCGTTGGTTTCGTTGACCCACAGCATGGGAATCTTCTGATGACCCATGATAAATGAGAGATACTGCCCCTGAACGCAGTCGTCGTGCAGTCCTTTCCAGATCAGAATAACAGCCTTTGCCTTGGTCAATTTCGAAACGATCCCATAGAAACACTGTATGAAGCTCGTACAGACGGGTCCCTCGTAGTTCTTTTCAAGGACAACATCTTCCGGGTAGCTTGTCCGTTTGTCAAAGGCGATCTCGCTCGGCAGAAAATTGATATTCTCCACATTGTAGACCGCGATCTTCCCCTTTGTTTTCGGAATATCCCTCACGCCGTCAACATATACCAGTTCCTCGGTTATACCGTCTGCGGACGTTTCGCCCGAATAGGGATAGGCGGAAGAAACGGGAACATTGATTTTTTCATTACCGTCGATTATTTCAATCGACGAGCGTTTTTCTTCCCACCGCTTGAAATAAAACGGGTCGCTGAAAATCGGAATATCCATTTTTGCGATCTCGTCCTTGAGCCATTTTACAAACTCATTGTGTCCCTTGCTGCCCGTCAGTCTTGCGCCGAACGAGTTCATCTTGTTCATACCGTCGAGCAGTTCTTCTTTTGATATATTAAAATTCATTTTACTAGTACAATAGCTCCTTTCGTCCATTTACTTTATTTTTATCTTCAAATATTTACCAAACTTTTTTTCGATATAAAAACATACTTGACATCACTCCATTCTTATATTTTTTAATAATATCATTACAAATACTACACAAAGAAAGAGGCTATTGAAAATATTGCAGCGATAAACTCTGCACCATTTTTTACAGATTTAAACATATCTGTCAGGATATTTATATCATTCTTGTTGTTTTCTGATGTCTCCCCATCTGTTATCCTATCTAAATAATAAATAAATCTATTGTATTCAGATGTTGAAAGCACATCTTGAGCTTTTTGCTTTAAAGAACTAACGGTGTCTAAAATATTCATAGTTTTTTGGCTGAATTCTTTTGAATCATCAAGGAATAATTTATCAAAGTAAATTTTCAAGTATAATGCAACGTTTTTACAAGAGTTATCTTGTTTATATAAATATTCTATGTCTTGATAGTTAAAAATTTGGATTGCTGTATCATATTTTAAGTTTGATAAAATTATGAATTTTGCTTTCCATCCGCCGCCAGGGTATTTGTCTAATAACTGAGAATATAAATCATAACCTTGATAATCGTACTCATCTTCACCAAAGAAGTGTGCAGCACTACAACAAATATCTAAAATAAACACATCATACAAAACGTCATCGGTCATTTTAATAGCTTTCCGAGATTTTGTTGTGGTTTCAATATTAATTGTGTACTTTTCGTTATATTTATTTAACATCCGTATTTCGTCTTTTAGAGCACTTAAAAACACAGGATCGTCATCAAATGCTAACACGTTATATCTTATCATTTTTAATATCATAACCTTTCACTTTGTGCAAAAGAAAATTTGCTTTAATAAATTTCTTTTTGCGCCTTTATACATATAAATTTATTGCAATATTTTATAACTTTTTTAGGTTTTTTCGTCAACCCGACTTCCAAAATAAAACTAATAACCCTACAAAATATACGATGAGAGCTGTAACAGCCCAAATTTTCTTGCCAGTTCTCCGACTAATTCTAAAACTGGCAAGTGCAAATATACCTATCAAAATAATGTATAGTATAATAGATATAATCGCATCTTTTAAGAAAACTCCATAAAAATTTGAAAACACAAGTTTATGATTATAGAACAAACATCTTTGAGTGGTAGTAAAAATAAAGACGTAACAAGGAAAATCAATATTATTATGGAAATTTCTAAATATATTTTTTATTTTATTCGTGTATATCACCATCCTGTTCTAATTTAAACTTCAAATATGATCACTCACATATTATGTTTTTTTGGTGGATTTTGCTTCATGGATTTCTTTCTCTCCTGCTTGTCGTACTCTCTTTCAAGAATAGCCATGCATATGTCAATCAGTTCATCATCCATTTCATCAAGGTTTTTTAATAATTCCTTGTCCATAATCTTCTGCACTTCATCAATAGGCATCGGATAAGATATTGCGTAAAGTGCTTTTAATATCGCTTTCGTTTTCAATAAATCACCCTCTATATAATAAGTCCCTTTTAGAGCGAAAATGTGACACTTTTTTTTGAAATTTTTTTATTTTTTATCAAACAATCTCAATATGTGCTATTTTTTATATTTAACACTTAAACTCAGTAAAAATTTTATTTATGTATCTTATTAAATAATAAATAAAATTTTTATACAATTGAAGTGCCAAAATTTAATGAGGTACGAGTTATGGATATAAATTATGTAGATATTGGGAAAAGAATACGGCAAGAAAGATGTAATCGCAATTTTACACAGGAAAAATTGGCGGAAAATATAGGAATCTCTATTACCCATATGAGTAACATAGAAAATGCCAATACAAAATTGAGCTTACCCGTTTTAATTGATATAGCAAATGTCCTTGACTGCGATTCTGATGTTTTTCTATGCGGTAGTCTAAAAAATAACAAAAATTCTTCCGAAAAAATTGTTACAGAATTACTTTCGGACTGTACAAAAGCCGAAAGACTTGTTATAATAGAAACCATACAGGCATTAAAATCCGCTTTAAGAGACAACATTAGGAGACTAACTATTAAATGTCAAGCGCTAAAAAGGAAGAAGTCAAAAAAATACGCCGCCCTTGACAAACAGCATTCAGATACTGAGAAAAGACAGCGAGGGCGACGGAGAGAGCAAGACGACAAAGCCGGAATACGCCCTCGTCAAAAAATGTAGCATCTGAATGCTTCGGATTGTCAAGGGTACGCTGCGCCGGCTTGTGCGGTGTAAATTTGTTAGCTCAGGTTCAAGAGAGAGTCTGCGGGATATATTTTTCTCCTGTGGTTTCAAGATGGAAAAGTAAACGAACAAGCTTCTTTGCGGCATGAGAAACAGCAACATTGTAGTGCTTGCCTTCCGCTCGCTTCTTCCTGAGATATGCGGCAAAAGTCGGTTCCCATTTGCAAACATACTTTGCAGCGTTTAACAACGCCCAGCGCAGATATCTCGAACCCCGTTTCTCCATCTTGGCATGGGTCGAATAGATTTGTCCCGACTGATATGTAGACGGAGAACAGCCTGCAAAAGCAAGTAGCTTGTCCGGATTATCAAAGCGTGAGAAATCACCGACTTCGGAAACGATAACCGCTCCGAGAGCATAGCTGATTCCGGGAACGGAAAGCGTGGGTGAATCGATGGAGTCCATGATCTTCTTAATCTCCGTTTCAATTTCGGAGATTTCATCATTCATTTCGCGGATTAGCTTGATCGTATGACGAAGTTCCAACGACTTTGCGGGCAGATATGAACTGATCGAACGTCGTGCGGCTTCACGGATTTCGTTTGCTTTATTGCGGTCGAAATGACCTTTGGAAGCAGAGGAAAGCAGCGCTGTAAGATGCTTCAGGTTTGCGGATGCAACCTGATGAGCGCCGGGAAACTCCGACAGAAGCTCATATACAGCTTTTGTATGGAGCGTTGATACAAGCTTTTCAAGTTCGGGAAACAGAATATTGACAAGGCGTGATACGGACTGTTTTAACTTTGATCTGTCAGAAACTTTATCAAATCTGTATCTGGATAGTGACTTTAGGTCTTCGTTGTGGTATAATGTGTCCGAGTAGGGCTTTAAGCTCACGTCGGACATGATCATACTCGCAATTGTACGGGCGTCCACTTTGTCTGTTTTTGTTTTACGCAGACTGACGCTCTTCCGGCTTAGACTGGTGTACAGCGGATTAATAACGATGGTGGAGAGACCTTTGTTATGAAGAAATCCGAGAATGTTGCATGAGTAGTGTCCCGTGGCTTCGAGTCCTACTTTTACTTTGCTCAGATCCTTCGATGCGGTCTTGATTTTGAAGAACAAATCATCAAAGCCATCCATGTTGTTCTGTATGGTAAACACATCGTACAGAACTTCGCCGTCGGAGTTTACGATAAAGCAGTCATGCTTGTCCTTTGCTACGTCGATTCCGACATAAACCATAATTAGATACCTCCAAGTGCTTTTTTGATGCTGTATGGGATTCCACAGAACACTTTACGTCTTGTAACCTCGTTCTAAATTAACCGTCTTGCATCTCCACTTGCCTGCGGTATCTAACTAATTAACAAACTCGTAAAGGGCTGTGGTCGGAGCCTCCTAAAAACCGTCACGCGGTAGGTGAAAATACCAAACCACAGCATCCTATACAGTATAGCAGATTTGTCTTCGTTCTTGGAGAGGAACGCTAAAAACTACTACTTTTATATTATACGAGGTAATGAGTCTGTGGAAACAATTGGCACTAAGATATGCGAAGAGTTGTGGAAGCAATATGAACCACATTTACGAGCAATGTGTAAAATGAAACTACAAAGTATGCCGAATGAAATAGACGATGTTATTTCGGAAGTTTTCTTAGCTTTATGTAAAAAGGTTGATGAAAGCGGACCGCCCGAAGATCCAAAAACATGGCTGTACAAAACGCTTTACAACAGAATTGCAAGAAAATATAATGACGTAAACAAGACAAGAGAAAGATTGATCGATTTAGCGGCAGTTGAAAACTCATTGCCAGCCGCTACCGATTATATTGAAGAAGTTGAGGATCGCGTTTTGTTTGAACACTTGGATAGTGCATGCAAGGATAAATTAAGGGATAAAGAGAAAATATTGTTGCAATATTATTATGAAGATGGTTTGACAATAAAAGAAATTGCCAATATTTTGCATATAAGTGAGCCTACCGTCAGGCAAAGGTGTCATCGATTGTGTGAGCATCTTCGTAAAATAGCAGAAAAAATAATATGAAAAAAAGAATTATAAAATTTTTTTTCAAAAAATTTTAAAAAAAAGTGTCACAAAGTCAATGCAAAATGAACTTATATTATAGAAGGGTGATTTGATGGAAACAAAAGCATACATAAAAGCATTAATGACTACATCTTTTTCATTCCCTCTTGTGAGATAAATCGTCTTATGTATAAAAAATTGAAAGCAGATGAAATAATGTAAAAAAAGCATTATAAATTTTTTTTCAAAAAATTTTAAAAAAAAGTGTCACAAAATCAATGCAAAATGAACTTATATTATAGAAGGATGATTTGATGAAAACCAAAACATATATAAAAGCATTAATGAACACGTCTTTTTCATTCCCTCTTGATGAAATCAATAGTATTATGGAAGAAGAATTGCAAAAAGAGCCGGAAGAAATGGATGGAGAACTGGTTGACCTGTGCATCGATATTCTTGAAAAGGGATATGCCGAACAGGAGCAAAAACAGAAACAGGAACAGGAGCGTGCCGAAAAGAAGCATACCGGGACAAAGGTGCGACGGGTATTGATTGTTGCCGCGATCATTGTGTTGATAATTGCGGTTGCCGTTCCCGTATCCGCCGCATTTTCGCATAACAAAGTGTCCGATAAAATTGTGCAATTTTGTTCGGATTATTTTCACATGGATTTACGCAAAGGAAGCACAAATGCGAATCACTATTCGAATAATAATTCGGATTTGATAAAAGAATTGAAAGAACGGGGGTTTGAATATGTAATTTTACCTTCTGATTTGTTAAGTTTTGATTATTCA
The DNA here is from genome assembly GCA_947631945.1 of uncultured Clostridia bacterium. Taxonomy (GTDB): domain Bacteria; phylum Bacillota; class Clostridia; order Oscillospirales; family Acutalibacteraceae; genus UBA1081. The sequence goes on along the minus strand of CANRNI010000017.1, from coordinate 20,798 downwards.
AAAGATATTGTTGTACAGGAGGGTGATGATTATTTTACATCTGCAATAATTGATATACAAGATACCGAATCAAAGATAAAAGGCAGAATAACAATTACGCAATATGATGATTCTACATCTTTCGTACTAGGAGATGTCAAGGTATCTTCTAGATTTGAACGTATTGAACAGATTAATGTAAACGGTCTTGACATCATAGTATACTGTAATGATAATAATGAAACCTTAATACGCTACTTGGATACAAATACCAATTACAGCATTGCTTTAACTAACTGTGATTTTGAAAAGGCCGTGGAAATAGCGAATACACTAAAATAAAGGGTGATGCACATGAAAAAAATACTTTACTCAGCAATAGTTATTTGTTTATCAATTGTTTTATTGGGTCAGAATCTTACCGTTTTTGCAGAGGACGGAGAAACACAGCCTGAGTGGCAGGATATAACGCTTACGCAGGAGGAATTTGACAGTATTCTGGCAAATAACCCGAATAACGCGGTTGCACCCTGTGCTACTGGATTGATAGACAGTTATTCAATCGGTCTTAAAAGAAGTGGAAATACGATTATAATTGCAGGAGAAACTTATTGTGTTAACACGGTTGTCAAATGCGGATTTAAAGAAGTTGTAATCCAGTGTAGAGCCTCAAGTTCGTCTGCATGGAGCGATTATCAAACTTATACGGATTTATATATAGATTCAAGTAGCTACACTTTGGCAAAATCTATTACCGTTCCGAGCGGCTACCAGTACCGCGCCACTTGTAAGCATTACGCCAAGAAAAATATTCTCTCAACTGAAACGATAAACAACGTATCAAATATTGTATAAGATGAGATGAAATGAAATAATAAGTATGTATTTTAGCTCCCGATTCCGTTAAAAAAGCGGAATCGGGAACTTTTTTTAAAAAATTTTCAATTTTTTTGAAAAAAAGTGTCACACTTGGGCTCTAAAAAGGACTATATATATGAGAGGACTTTTTAAGGAGAGATTTTTCTTCAATCTGTTCTACATCTTAATTTGAGTTTTGTCACTAATTTTCTGTAAAATTTAGCACTTCTGATAAAAAGAAGGGGAAATTTCGGACAGTTAGAAACGACGAATCAGAAATTGCATTTGGAGGGAATTTTAATGAAGCGTTTTATTGTGATAACCCTGATCTTTACAATGGTATTCGTTCTTAGCGCGTGTAAAAACTCATCGACTGTTGTTGTCGGCGCGGACGGAAAAGAGTATGAATTGGTCGAGGATAAAAACGGCAGCAATGAATCCGCTTCACAAAGCGGCATCGTTGTCGCGGGACAGGACGAAAACGGCAATGCCGTTACAACCGTTCTTTCCGATGATTATCTGATCGTAGATAACGACACAATAAAAACTCCGGCATATGTCTATGAAATTCCCAAGGATTTTGAAATAAAGTCAAAAGGTACGGCTCCGTTGCTTGAAAATAAGCAGGGAACGGTACAACTGAACATTATGGATAAAACAGAATCTGCTTCCGATTTTGACGCCTATGTTGAAAAAACGTATAACTCCTATCAAACGCTCGGCGTTGTTAAGGACGAATTAAAGGACGTAACGATTGCCGATATGGAAATGAAACGCTTTGGCATTGAGATCCAAGGAGATGACGGCGTTACGCTTACGACGTATACATATGCGGCACAGGTCGGCGGTCGGACGCTGATGATCACCGTAACGGCAAAGAACGGCGAGCTGACCGAAGCCGACAGGTTTGATGAATATGTTGCCGATATAGACTTCGCACAGCAATAAAACGCCTTTTAACAGTGGTTATAATAAATCGTGTTCCGTTGCTCACATTCAAAAACATAATAAAATAAATAATAGAAATGTCAGTAGCTATATGCTATTCACATTCGACTAACAACGGTCAAGGGATGTTGATTGCACGCGAATACGGTTATTATAATAAACAATCCATTCAAAAGGAGGAGGTAACAGTGCAGCATAAATTGCGGACAAATGAAAGCTTATCTTTTTTGGACTTTTGGGTAAGTCGTAGTTCGTCTGCAAGATATATTCGTAAAAAAGTCCGGACAGATAATTTTAAGGAGGTGTCCTTTAATGAGGCACACAAAGATTAAAATCATGAGCGTCATTTTGTCGATGGTCATGTTGTTTAGCTCCTTCTCGGTAATTTCGTCCGCGGCGTCCGCACCCTATCTGGACGATGCTATTATGGGGCAGTACAACATTGTTGACAAGGTTGACCTCACCAAAGAGCAGAAGTCAACACTTCTTCTCGACAAACTCGATGTTCTGCTTGCGGATCAGGACATTTACATCGACATTCCGCTTATAGGCGCTCTCAATCTTCGCTCCGTTGATCAGGCGCTCGATTCTATTTACAACGTTACCGGCAACTGGCTTTACGGCAGACTGACGGTCGGCGATCTCGTTGTTCTTGAAACATACAGGGACGACATCTCCACCATCCGCAGAACCACAGCCGGCGAAACGGATTACACTCTGATTCAGAGCCTTGTCAAATATCTCGGCAACTGCGCTCCCACGCTTGTGAATATCATTGACAATTCATTTAGCTGGGGCGTCGTTAAGGGCTTCCTGCCTCCTGAGTTCAGAGTCATCACCGACAATGTTCCCAGATTCCTTAAAGAAACCTTGTGGAACCTTGTCAATACTACAGGTGCGCAGAATATGCCCGAAACTCTTGACGGCATTGTACAGTATGTTTTAGGCAATCAGCTCGGCAACAATGTTCTGCCCGGTTTTGAAGTTAATCTTGAAACTGCGACAGGGTATGAGATGATTGAAAAAGCTATTTACAGCGCCACAAATAAGTACATAGTTCCGCTTCTTAACAATCAGCTTAAAGACGTTATTCGGAACGCGATTGACGCCAACGCAAATGACGGCGGCGGACTTGGCGACCTTATCAACAAGGACTATGAAGTAACCGAATATGATTTTAATACGGAATTGGGCGTCATGGATCAGCTCAACGACGTGCTCGGCACAGTCGTGAAGCAGATGCTCAAGGAGGGCAAATCCCAATGGATAATGACTTCCGAAGAGCCTGAGACCGATAAGATTAAGCTTCTTGAAAAGAACCTTACCGTACTTCTCAAACAGATAATTGTAGCCGGCGGCGAAAATGAGGATGTTTCCACTTACACCCTTAAGGATCTCGGCGATTACATTGCTCGCGTAGCTGTTGAACAGTTCGTCAAGCACATGGATCTTGAACAGGGCGACAGCATGCCTGAAATCGCATACCTCGGTCTGCGTCAGCTTTGCGCAAGCACGATTCCTGAAATGGAATATCCCGAAGAGCCTACGACCGACTATAACACGGCTATTATTGAGATGGCGGCCGACCTCGGTATGTTCTATCTCAAGAACAACATTGGTCTTGAGTGCGACATGGAAAACACGACGGCGGCTCAGTTCCTTGAGAAGTTTGTCGCGTGGTGTCAGCCCTATGTAAACGGTCTTTACAGCACCGAAAGTCTTAAGCCGGATTCGGACGGTTGGGATCAGGTCGACGCTATTCTCTGGAGCATTCTTCCGCAGGATGTTTTCTCCTATGACGTAATGTTTGAAGATGAAAACGGCAAGGGCGAGCTTTCCGACGTCACTTTGTATAATCTTGTCAATTTCGTTCTGAACACCATTTTCAACTTTGACCTCAAGAAGGTCGACGCGCTCTTTAGTCATTCTGATGTAAGCTGTCTCAATCAGCCTGCCCGTCAGATTATTATTGACGTAGTAAGCGATATTCTGAATGGTGCGTTTACCCCCGAAGGCTCTGAAAATTGCGTTCCCGCAGGTATTAACACCTTTGAGGATGCGATTCAGGCAAAGAATCTTAAAACAATTTTACAGAACATTATTGTAGCCCTCAGCAAAAAGGGTCAGCTTGTTGAAACAACGCTTAACCTTACCACCATGCTGATGGGCGCTTCCAACGAGCAGTCCCTCGGCGATGTTGACCTTGATATGAACAGCCGTATTTATTGTGAAAACGGTACTGTTCCGTCGGGACAGACGATTCGCGTTTCCAACCGTTCAAACGGCGTAAACCGCGGTTGGAGAGATACTGCCGGTACGCTTCATCAGGATAAGATGTATGAGATCGAGCTTGTTTCCATGAGCAACAACGCCGGTCTTACGACGGGCGAGGTCGCCGGTACAAAGATCCCCGCGAACGGTCATTTTGACGTATCTGTTTCCGGTTCGGTAGCCGGTACGACAGAGGTTCGCTTCGACGTTTCTTATTACATCCTTGATGAAACAGGCGCACGTTTGAACACCACTCCGCTTGTAGAGTCCGTATATTCCCATTTCTATACCGAATCGGGTAATTACGATGTTACAAGCCCCGCCATCGGCGAAACAAACAGAGTAAGCTTCGACAGCTTCTCAAGATACCTTTATACGACCGATGTTTACGACGCTTCTCTGTTCTCCATTATGGCGACCAATAACGGCGTTCTTATCGGTAACGCTGTAAGAGACGTTCGCAGAGCCGTCGTAACCGGTACGTTGCCCACAGGACTTGCAGCCAATAATCCCGACGACGGTCCTATCGTTTCCCTTGAAGCCGCTTCCGTAAGCGTTGATTCCTATGGCGCGGTCAACCCCTATGTTGCGAATATCGACCCCGATGCCGAACAGCCTTACGGTATATATGATGTTGATATCGCGTTTGAAATTTGCAGCAAGGATGCGGATTCCGGCACTGTTACCGAAACGAGAGATCATACGATCGTTATTTACAACGATTTCGGGCTTCCCGGACTTCTGAACAACGTTATGAACGCCAACAGACAGCGCACGGACTATCTTGATACTGCCGGTGCTGAATGGGATGCGTATCTGGCGGCTGTAAGCGCGGGTTATGAACTGCTTCAGGCGAATCCCGACCACAGCAAGATGTTTGCTGATCCCTCCAAACCCGATGGTTCACCGAACGCCTATGCTGCTGCGGTTGACGCTGTTAATGCGGCAGTCGAGGCTCTCGACAAACAGGTTAAGCCCACCGACGCTGCGCTTCTTGCTTCGCTTCAGGCTGCCGTTGACGAGCAGGCTAACGTAAGAAGAGAGAACTACAAGCTCTTTACTTACGACCGTTGGAGAAAGTGGTACAGAAACGCGAACAGTCTGGTCAGCTCGCAGAACGTTGCGGAAGGTGAAACCGCTCCCGCGATCCCCGCTTTCGACCTTATCTATGCGGAGCATATGATCGAATTGACGTACCCCCGTCTTATCAAAAATGCCGTTGTAAAAGATCGCTTGGATGAGGAAATCGCGAAAGCGGTAAAATTGAATCAGGCGGATTATACGGCTGATACATGGGCGGGATTTGCCGATGCTCTCGCTCACGCACAGGAAGTAAGCGCAAGCACATCTACCGATTTGCTCCAGACGGATGTAAACGCCGCGCGTGTTGACCTTATGAGTTCGGTGCGCAGGTTGGCGAAAGTTATCGTTTCAGCCGATGGATACCTTGTCACTGTTAATAGTGGTGTTTACTTTGACAATGAAAATAAGTTCGTTAAGGGTATAAAGCCTGAAAGTGATAACATTGAATCCTATGTTAAGGCGAACGATGATTCTTATTCAATCAATTATATATCCACTGAATCATTTATAGGCACGGGTTCTGAAATAGAAATTATAAATAATGATGAAGCCGTTGTTGAAACATATCTTGTCGTTGTAAGCGGCGATCTTAATGGAGATGGTTCAATTACCGAAGATGATTCAATCTTACTTGAAGATTTTATAGATGGATTTGAGGAATTGGACGGCGCATATTTATCAGCTGCTGACATGAATAATGATGGTCTTGTTGATGGCGCAGACTTATCCATCTTAGAAGGTCTTATTTAGTATAAATCAAAGATGTAAATTTCAATTTTTTCCGATAGGGTGGCTTTCGCCCCCTATCGGTTATCCGAGGGAGATACTGAATTAGATCTTTTATGCAGATTGCTTGTTGGAAAACTTGAAACCCCGTCTGATTTCCACTATTCAGAAGCACTTTGGTAATCAATCAGATTTTCAATAAGCAATCTGCTTTATATGGTAGAATTTTGTACGGAAATGGTATTTCCCTATCTTTAAGAATAAAAGGAGATAGAACGATGTTGAGTCAAGCGAACAAAATGACAAAAAAAGTTTTTGTTGTTTGTTTTTCATTATTAATGGTCGCTATGTCAATAAGTCCTGCATTCGCGGCAGACGTTCAGCTGACAGAAAACAATATTGTAGAATATCCCACTATTGAGGGAGAAATATATTTTACGCAAAAAGTAGGCGACTGTTTAACACTCACGGGAGGTAAGGTAACAACCGACTGTACAGCCGAGGGAGAAGAAATTCCGGGACATTTCGAGTGGCTTGATCCGAATTTTACTCCAACTTCTACTACTGCTGCCCAGCGCGGAAGTATAAAGTTTATACCCGAAAATGAAGATTTATATTCCACAATTGAGGTAACGCAATCTAAAGATATGCGTTTTAAAGCAAAAAAAGCACCGCTGGCGCTTGCTGATCCGGACACTACTGTTACGGCAGATATTGAAAAGGCCGGCGATGCTTTGCGTAATGCCAAAATAAACGAAGTTCCTGTCATATGCACACTTTCTGGAGAAACAGTAGAGGATGTAAAATGGCAATGGAGCACAACTGCAATTGTTAATGAGAGTGGTTTTTATCCGGCAATGGTATCTAAAACCAACTATGAAACTCTTACGGTAGATGTTTATGTTAAAGTTCCGGGAGAAGTAGAAATTACGCAATATCCCACTATTAAAGATCCTCCCGTTCAGTGGCATGAAGGGTTAAAAGTTGGTGATTTAGAGCTTGAAGGTGGAAAGGCAACGATTCCCGGAGATTTTAGCTTCAGCGATCCTGATGCGGAATTAAAAGCCGGTTATAATAATATTGATATTATTTTTATTCCACAAGATGAACTTAGTCAGCCTATATTAAAACGAATCACATTATATCTCGAAAAAGCTGAAGTAGCTTTTATTGACGAAAACGGCGAAGCCTATGTTCCCGAACTCCCCTTAACCCAGGGAACATGTACGCTCGGTACTATTAGAAGTATGCTTGAAGCCAAAAAAGCCAACTGCGGAACATTTAAAATCGGGGATATTAATATAGAAGGTATTGAGCTGAGACATCAATTGAATAACTGTGATTTTACTTTGGAAAACAAGGAAGAAGGATATGCCGCCACAGCGCAATTGCAATCTCAGGAAAACAACAATTATACAAATACGGTACAGTTTAAAATTGTTATTGTAAAGAACAAAATTAATCCCAATATTCAATCGCAGGGAAACAATACGTTTGCGGTCGTGGACAGAAATATCTTCTCGAGCGCAACTCTTGCGGGTCTCTTTACCGTAGAGGTGAAAAGTGAAAAAGGCGAATACGCGCAGACAATTACCGACATCAAATTAAACGTACCGTTTGAATACCATCCGGGCAAGAGCGGCAAGTACACGTTTACCATTACATATGATGATACAAACGATGAAAAATATGAATTGCCCAATCCCGTTGAGGTATCGAAGGACATTGTTCTTAGCTGGACTGTAACTGGTAAAAACATTCATTTTGAATCGAGACAGGCGACTTACGGCGAGGAAGTTATGGTGGACGCAACCATCACAAACGATAAATTCGGCGGATGGAAATTCTATGACGAGAGCGGAAAAGAAATTAAGGATTTCAATTACACCGAAACTTCACAGAATTTAAGAATTACATTTACTATGCCGGATCATCCGATCACCGTTGAAGCCGTTGACAAGACGCAGAGCAACGGCGGCAATAACTTCTCGGATTGCTTCGCCAACTTCGTCAAGTGGCTCAACAATCTTGCTGCAAGGTTGAAAGCATTGTTTGACGCTATTGCACAGCTTCTTACGGTAGTAGGCTGAAATTCGTAAGTTTTTACATATCGTCAAATTTTAAGTAAGACTTTTTCATATTATACCATCTCTTTTCAAACTGCCCTTGGCAGCTAAAACTGTCAAGGGCAGGGCTTGAAAAATATCTTAACACTTTTCAGGTTCTTTTTCAAATAAAAAAACTCCCCTTTTAAATATCAAAAACATAAAACATTTCTTAAATATGAAAATAATCGGAATTACGGTATTCTGTTTATATATATCGCTTCGGCTTTTATGCGTAACATTGAAAGCAGTCAAAAATTTGCATATAGTTAGCGTGTCATTACTCCTTTAAATTTTTTTGTTTCATGCTGTTCTCGGCAAAAAAGCCGAGGACAGTGTGAGATAAACGATAGAAAAATTTAATTTTGAATGTAATCTAAAATTTATATATTTTTGGGAATATTCCCGCTTTAATTACACCTACCCCCTTAAATTTTCAAATTAAATAGGAAAATCAAAGTAAAAAAAACTTTTGGAAGATCAATAAGTATTCTTTTATTGAAATGAATTGTTAATTTTTTGAATTTAAAAAATGCGTAAGATTCTGGAGTTTTTGCCACTATTCATAAGGAGGTAAAATCATGATTTCAGACAAAGTCTTTTTTCAGATTCTTTTCGACGATACATTAAACAAATCAGACGAGGAGAATTTGAAAAAAATTATTGATGAAGAGCTTGAAAAACCAGAAGAAGAAATAGATCCCGATCTTTTGGAATATTGTTTAGACGAATTGCGTCGATTGGAATCCGATTCTTTATACTGTCCCGGCAAATGTTAATTCCCCCTCCCATTTTGCCAAATTTTATGTAAGACTTTCTCATACTCTACTAACTCTTTTCAAACTGCCCTTGCAGGTAAAACTGTCAAGGGCAGGATCCCAAAAAATGTTTTAATACTTTTCAGGTTCTTTTTCAAATAAAAAAACGCCCCTTTTAAATAGCAAAAACAAAAAACATTTCTTAAATACGAAAATAATCGGAATCACGGTATTCTGTTTATACATATCACTTCGGTTTTTACGCGTAACATTGAAAATAGTCAAAAATTTATATATGTTTAGCGCGTTTTTACTCCTTTACATTTCTTTGTTTCACACTGTTTTCGGCAAAAAAAGCCGAGGACAGTGTGAGATAAACGATAGAAAAATTTAATTTTGAATGTAATCTAAAATTTATATATTTTTGGGAATATTCCCGCTTTAATTACACCTACCCCCTCTTTCTATGCTGTCCCGGCAAATATTACCCCCCCCCGCCGGGGCAGCGGAATATAACCGGATCTTTGAAATTTCGATAAAAATAGATTTTCATCTTTTTAATTTCCTTTTTTATGCCGTCTCGTCAGATATTCTGCGGGACGGCAACATGAAAAAGAAATCCCAAATTCCCCTTTATTTGTTGAATATTATGTGTTTCATATGGTTGGGTGATGTTTTTATGAACTTCTTAAAATACGGTCCCATTAAAGCACTGATTGCGATCTTATCTTTGCTCGCGCTGATCCCGGCGGCACTTTCCGTGAGCAATCGCGTCGTGCAGGAAAATATCTCATTGCAAAATGAGCATATGAATCATTTGAGGAATGAATTTTATCAAACTTACACGCCAAAAGCGGAATCCCGTCTGACCGCGTTTGATCTCGACAAAGCGATCACGGACAAGGTAAAATTCAACGAAGTCTCCTTTATCGGAACGCATAACAGCTATCAGTTGGCTGCGACACAGGAATATGCGCGCGTTTTTCAAGCGATAGATACCGCAACATTCGGACTTATCAGCGCAGATAGGGCTGATTTTTCCATGGAATCGCTCACTTCGCAGTTAGAGGTCGGCATCAGGAGCTTTGAGCTTGATATTCAGACCGTTGTCGAAAACGGCAAGACTGGATTTACGGTCAGTCATATCCCCTTTTTGGACGAACCCTCCAATTGTTACAGGCTTGAAAGCGCGCTTGAGGAAATCAAGCTGTGGTCGGACGCAAACCCCAAACATTTGCCGATAACGCTGATGATCGAGCCGAAAGAATACCTTTTACCTTTGCGCAATATGCGCGGCTTTACGGCGGATTACGCGGCGGAGCTTGATACGCTCCTGCGCGAAGTTTTCGGGGAAACGCTCTTAACGCCCGCCGATATGATGGGAACCCATTCGTCGCTAAAGGAAATGCGAGAGCAGGACGACTGGCTCCCGCTCGGCGATACCATGGGAAAAATATTGGTGCTTTTGCACGATACGTCTATCACACACTCGTATATTATGCGGGATGAATCGATCAAAACACAGGCGATGTTCCCGATGCTTTCATACGGCGACCGCGATCGCTCCTATGCTTCGTTTATCCTCGATAACGATCCGTCCGACGCGCTGTCGCATAAATCGGAATTGATCGACCGCTGTCATCTGATAGTGCGGACACGCGCGGACAGCTTCACAAACCGCGATGAAAAAACCGCTCAAACCGCCATACAAAGCGGAGCGCAAATTCTATCGACCGATTATCCGCCCAAAACGGACGGAGCGTCCTCGGAAGTCTTTACTTTCGACGGCGGTTATTTGGTAAAATTATCGTCCGTAAAATAATTTCTATTCTTGACGCGACAACATTACAGTATCACATAATCAAACAGCGCGGGTATATTTTTACTTTGATTTTTAGTTACTTTTTGTTTCCTTTCTTTTTTGTCCCTGACAGTTTGAACCTGTCAGGGACAGGAATAGGACAACGCTCGGAATCATAATGTTTCGGTTATTTCTTGAAGCCGTTACATTACAAGGGTATCTTGTAAAATGTGTATCCGGGTTTAAAAAACAAATGTAACTAAAAAATGTATATGCTTCATTATGAGCATACAATTAGCGCATTTAATCTTTTTGCGCCATTGAAAGAAGGTGATGCTAAACATTAACCAAAAAGTAAATTTTTGCTGAAACAAAATTAGGAGGTGATATGCCGATGGTTTAATAATGAATTTTATTTAAAATGTAACAGATATTTTTATTCATAAGACTGCTATTAGTATTTTTTGTTATGTAAGAAGTAAAAAATTAAAACTAAAGAAAGTAGGTTTTGTTTCATGAAAAAAAGGATTATATCAGTTCTTTTATGTGTAATTCTTCTGAGCGGCATATTAATCATGCCGACGAGTGCTATACACATAACAGAAGAAGAATCTATCATTGACCCATCATCCACTGCTGTCGAAGTTTTAGAAAAAGACCTCGATACAAATATTGTCGAAGAGAAGATTTATTCACGCGATTCTAACGGCATTGACACAGTAAAAACTGTTGATTCATGGACAGATGATGAGACTAAATCTTTTACCTCTGCAACTCCAATGCTTCCTGATCCCGCTGCGGAATTAAACGGCATTATAGATACTGACGATAGAACTGAAGTTAAAAATACAAAAATATTCCCTTATTCCGCAATTGTTCATCTTGAAATATTCTTTGGACTGAACGTATACCGTGGCACAGGCTTTTTAATTGCCGATGATGTTGTTGTTACAGCAGCACATTGTCTTTACAGCGAAGAATACGGCTGGGCAACAAATGTTACAGTTAGACCCGGTAGAAATGGCGCGCTGATACCGTTTGGACTTGCCACGTCAAAATCAGTCGCAGTCAGTAAAGAATACTATGCCAATTTTGACAGCAATTATGACTGGGGCGCAATTCGTGTTCATAAAAGTTTTGTTGGAGAGCCCGGAGCATTTAATTTAAAGGTTTTTGAGAATACAGGGTCAGTCATTAACGCAAGAATAAGCGGCTATCCCGCTGAAGTTGCATCAAAAAAATTAAGCACAACCAAGCAATATGAAATGTCCGGCACCGTTATTCCTTTGGGCGATTATAGATTCTTCTATACAATTGATTCTTCCGGCGGTCAAAGCGGCGCTCCTATTCTCAATGAGAATAACGAAGTAATAGGTATACATACTTCAGGTAGCGATTTAATGAATTCCGGTGTAAGAATAACACCTCAAGTAAGTTATTATCTCAACGAATTTGTTGAAGGTAGAATATAAGATAGGAGGCTTATAATGTCAATAGTAAAAAGCGCTGTTCTTTCCCGAATTATTGCCATTATTCTCGGAATTATAGCTATGTTTAACGGCGCTGAAATGAGCAATATCACGTTTGAGCTTAAAGGAGCTGTTACAACTCAGAGTGAAAGCATTGTTGTTGAAGTCTTTAACTATACCGGTCAGGATATAGAAATGGACGAATACTTTACACTTGAAGTTAAACAGAATGACGAGTGGGTTAAAGTGGCTCAATCCGGGTCTGTCAATGACATAACAAGAGTTATCAAAAATATCCGTTCCGCTGAAATAACAATAAATATCGTTAAAGCGTTCGGAAAAACACTTGATGTTGGTGAATACAGACTCACGAAAAATTACACAGGAGCTAACACTTGTTCGGTTATCTTCAATGTCATTGAAGTATAACTTGTAGACAGCACACTCCGCAAACAGATAAGAAGGATCGGTTGAGAACTTCTTGACCGATCCTTTTTTCATTAAAAAAGGTAAACATATCAATATGCATAGCGAAAATTAGTGATAAAAAGCGTCATATAAAAAACTTTTCACACACTTGTTCATCGTCATACGTCAAATTATTTCCATAAGATAAAAAAGCATAAAACTGTCGGCATAAAATGACAAAATACATAAAAAGAATCATGTATAATTTGTAATGAGATGGAAATTGCTGTTATTCCTAAATGTAAAACACAAAATAACATTTTCTTTTGTAAAAAACTGCGATATGCACATATATAAAGTTTTTTAAATCTACTTGTGATGGGGAAGAAAAAAAATTACGCCTTTTTTAAGCGTAATTGGAATAATGAAATATCGACGAATAAGTATAATTGACTTTCGTCATAAACGAGAAACCGAATATTTAATTAAAGAAAATAAACTTAACAATATTTCTATATCCTTTCTGCGTAATTGCAGAAAGGATTTTTTTATATGCAAATGGCTTTGTTATGTAGCTGAATATCCGTAATCTCCGAATTTTTGATTTTAACAAACTTCAAAAATTCAAAGGAGATTACATAAATGTATAAAGCTAAAGATTTTGATTATGACCTGTGGACAAGCCCGGACGGGAAATGTTTTGTGCGTGTGCGAAGTACGGGCGAGGTAAGTGAAATCAGCGAGAAAACCATGAAATTTTTGCGAGCCGAAGAAAAAAGATTGTTTCGAGAACAGGAATTAAAGAAAAATCTTAACTCTGACGATTTGAGAATAAAGACAAAGGCATCCATTTGTTTCCCGTTATCTTTTGATATTTATAGCGACGATGAAAACGAGGATTCGGTATGGCTGAAATCAAATGAAAATATCGAGGAAGATCAGGCTGATAAAGAGAATGAAAAAGAATTTATAGAACAGTTAAGCGATAAGCAGAAAGAAATTTTCATGTGCGTTCTTCTTGGCGGAGAAACACAAGCAGAATTTGCAAAAAGGAAAGGGATAAAAATTCAGAGCGTCAATGAATCAATAAAATACATAAGAAAAAAAGCAAAAAAATTTTTCAACCACCCCTGATTTTTTCCGTAAAAATGTCCGTTAGAAGGTAGAGGGATAAAAAATCCTTTTGAACTTTGACAATTGAATATCCATTCATCAAGCACATTCCTATTGCTATTGCGGTGAGCATAAGCCATATAGCGACTGCGCCATGATCCGCCGAAAGTGAACAGCTTCATGTTCTGCTTTCGGTGGTAAGCGAGAAACAGTTTTGCTATAAGCGTCGGACGGCTTCCGGCGCGGCGATGACAGGCAATAGGGACAATGATACTCCCGTTCAGTCACAGGTCGAGCGTGATAAAACCGTCGCAACCAATGAGAGCGGCTCGGAGAGATCCTCGGAGGGGTGAAATTCCCGTGGCGCTGATACAGCCGTCAGCCGCTTGATGACTTCCTTACACACGGGCGTCGAGGACAAAAGGTGTGTTTTGTTAAAGATACGGAAACTCAAGAAAACATTGTAATCTGTTGACGCTTTCCGTATCTGCATACATAGCGCGCCTTTATGCGCGTCAAAAAAAATGAGGTGGTTTAAATGTTGGATAACGAACAGAAAGTGTTTCGCAAGGGCGACATTTATTTCTGTAATATTATTGATGTAGGCGGTTCCGTACAGTGCGGACTAAGACCCGCCCTTATACTCCAAAACGACATAGGAAATAAATACAGCACAACACTGATCGTTGCACCTATCACATCTGTCACAAAGAAAAAAGATTTACCGACACACATCATTCTCGGCAGCCGTTTCGGTCTGAAAGAGGATTCAATGGTTATGCTTGAACAAATCATCACAGTAGATAAAATCGTTCATGTCCGCAATTATATCGGTCGGGTAGATGATAGAAGTATTCGGGAAATCAACAACGCGCTGAATATCAGTCTTGGATTATCAGGAGGAATCAAATGAACGAAGCATTGAGAAAAGAAATCACTTATCTTGCAATCTTTTCGTTATTAAAAAGACTGTACTTAAATCAGCAAATAACAAAAGAAGTATTTGACAGGTTAAACAGAAAAAATGCGCAGGAGCAGGGCTGTAAACCGTTGCTCTTTTAAAATCGCACATTTGTGAAACGGAAAATAATAAATTAGAATAGGGAACAAGGGATGCAAATGAAAAAGTACAACATTTTATATTTAGACCCGCCATGGAAGTACCGACAAAAAAATTTGCATGGAGCGGCGGAACATCATTACAACACCTTGAGTGTTGAGGAAATCTGTAATCTCAAGAGGAGCTATACGATAAGACGGAGCAAAACTCTTTATATGTTTTTTGAAAGAGAAATAAATTTAATCGTATCCGTATCAAAGTGGCATGATTAACATATAATACAAAGGGAATTGTTAATGAGTCAGTTGACTTGGACAGTTCACATTTATAGTTTACGGTTGAAATTTTTGTAGATAATGCTATTATTATATCGATGGATAGTGTTGACATTTCGATAAATCTATGGTATAATTCATAAACAAACTTTACTAGTTGGTGGTGTGGCTATGGATGTGAACTGTCTTTTAGAGGCTGCATTAAATGAGTTACAGTATTTACTCCCGGGTGAAGTCTTTTCCCTAAAAGATTTATTCAAGGGTTATGAGTGGAAACGGATTCCACAAGGGGATAAAAGTACTTTAGGAACATTATTTCTTAATAACATAGCATCTATTCCAAACATAGAAGTTATCAAGAAAAATGCTGGTCTTAAAGAATATATCGTGAAGAAATAAATCACAATTCCACTAATCATACGGGAATAAAGAGGTGCATCCCCCCGTACATTGTGAGAGGAAAATTTTATGTACAATGATGATTTGTCAATGCAGATGTATTCAATGCGATTAGGCGAATATATTTGGAATAAAATTGTTCAAAAGTTTAATAGCGAAGAGATTAATAGGATAGACAAATGTGAAATGGCTTTAAATGAAAGCATAATCAAGCAGATCATTTGTAATTTTGGCGGAAAATTTCTCAATTTTTCCAAAAATACCAAAAATAGTGATATAAATCCAGAAACAATTGAACAAAAAATGAGAAAATATTTACAAGAAAAATATGATGAAAAAGATGTCAAAGGTAGCTCTTATATTGTGAAGACATCCAATAATAGTTTTGAAATCGGGTGTAAATATTTTAAATTGATGGATTGTGTCCATGAACTAGGTCATTTGTTCTTAGATTTAGATAGGTTAAAAATTAATAAACCAATTTGGTCAGATGAATCTATCAGTAAATCCGAATATATGGTTGATACTTTTGGAAGAGCGTTTGTTATGCCAAGAGATAGATTCCTGCGAATAGTAACTATTCATTCGGAATCAAATAAATGTGATATTTATAGTGTCGCAGAAACTTTTGGAGTTGAATATATCCATGCATATATTCGCGGAAAAGAATTAATGTTGTGGGATTGATAAAATGTCGGCGTATAATGTTGATGAATTTAAACAAGGCGGTCCTGTAGAACCTAAAATTCAAAGAACTAATACAAGAAGGAATAAAAACAAAAATGACAACATGTTTATATTCCTATCTTTTGATATTTGTAATTCAACAGAAATGAAAGATTACGTTAAAAATTGGAAAGAAGTTATTGTTGAATTTTATAGGACTGAGTTTGAGTTCAAATATATGAGTTTGTGGAAATTTGTAGGTGACGAAATAGTCTTTTACATACCATACCATGGAATATATGATTTTGTTTCACTAATTCAATTTGCATATAGAAAAATTGGTACTTTACAAGAAGCATTAAACAAAAAAATAAAAACTAAATCCGACCCCTTTACTATCAATATCAAAGGAACAATGTGGATTGCATATATCTCCGAAACAGATATTAAGAAAACTGTTCGAATGCAAGATTTTGATGAATTTATCGGGAAGCAAATAGATGAGGGTTTTAGGATGTCAAATTTTTCTTCTGGAGGAAAATTGTTGTTGGATCCTAAGATTGTTTTTATTCTTTTAACATTGTTTTGTATTGATGCGATAGAAAGCCCTAACAATTCGTATTCACAGTTTTCAAATCAGTTTTTGGAAAATGTGAATAAAGAGTTAAGAGAATCCATAAAGAAAAATATTGATATTAATACTGTAAGAAATATGATTTCTGACGTTGTGAAAAATGTTTATTTTGTTAGGTACGAAAATTTAAAAGGAATTTGGAACTATTCTCCATATCCTATTTATTGGTATTTTGAATCAAAAGACAGATTGAAATATTTTGAAAGTGAACCAATTTCATTGTTGTCTGGACAAACTAACCCCGTAGATACTACACAAAATAAGTTTTATTCTAAAGATCTGCTTAAGGTTTTTCAAACTGTACAAACGGAAAAGGATATTTTGGATATTTTTCGCTTGATCTCTAAAAATAAAAAATTCTCAACATCTTTCTCAAGGCATGGTTTGGCTCAACTATATTACTCTATAGCATGTATTAAAGATAATAAGGTTTTGATAGCTCAGCGTAGTTATGAGCGCAAACATCTTCGTGGTGTTTGGGAATTTGGTTTCCAAAAACATAATGATACTGGAATAAAAGAAAACATTGCTAAGTTTTTTAAAACCGAATTCAATCTGAATGTAAAATTAATCACGGATGGTACAAGTGAAGAAAATATAATACCGTTACATTTTTGTGCAACATATAGAAACAATTTAAAGCATAATAGCATATTGTGCTGTGCGGAAATACTGGACGACACCCATGATCTGGAAGAACTAAAAAAGAATATCAACGAATTCATAATTAAAAAAAGAAAGAGTAAACAATATCTAAAAGTGGATTTTGTGGATGAATCAGATGTGAAGGACAAGTTTGTTTCTCTTAATGCAAAAGAAATTGAAGAAGATTCATATTATGCACAAATTGGTGAACATAAAGAATACAATGTGGACAGTAGTGCAGTACAACATGCAATTATGTATTTTGATGATTCTATTAAAGCTGCGCTATCGTTCTTCAAAAACAAGAAGAACAACTCCGATGGCAAATGGTATGATTTATTTTAATTTATGAAAGGTCAAATATGAACGAAGATACACTTTTCAACACCTTAAATAATATCAATAATTGGACAGCGAACTGTGATACAAAGGCATCTGTAATACTAGGCGGCTACGGAGTTGCTTTTTCGCTTATATTTGTTTCGGATGTTATTAATAAGATAATAGAGATTATAAAAATCTGTCTAAATGACAAGTCTGTAGTCATTTGTATATATTTCTTTGCATTGGTAGTTTCATGTATATGTTTAATATTGGGGATAAGTTTTCTTATTGCTGTTCTTATTCCAAGAATTGATAGCAATAAGCCCTCATTAATGTTTTTTGCTTTAGTGGCAAAGAAAGAAACAGCGGATGTATACATGGATGAAGTTTTTAAGTATTCTCAAAAAAATGTGAGAGAAGATTTATCAAATCAAATATATGCTGCTGCTAAAATTTGCACAAAGAAGTTTGGTTATCAGAAATTAGGTCTTATTTTTTCCGTTATAGGGTGGTTTGTTTTTTTTGCGTGGCTTATAATTGGTTATGCAGCTTTTAATATATAGCTGATGAAAGTACCGATTTAATATATTATAGAATGTTGGATATGTTGAAATAAAAGATACTGACAAGAGTTAATAAAGTTTTTTGATTTCATTTTCTCTTTGCAGAACGATGATTGCAACAGAGCGTTGAAGCGTATTGTACCGAAAATAAACATGCAAGCAATTAAAGAAATGATAAATGAAATACCGTGCATATCCGATCTTCAAAAGCAGTTCTATATCACTATGCTCGAATATAGAAAAGAACGAACTATTGATTATCCGTTTGAAATGCTGAGAAAAAGAGAACGGAGTCATAAAGTGTAGATGCACGGTAATTGTTAGAGGTAAGAGTAATAAGATTTGTCCTGTATGCGGACGAAAAATGAAACAGCAGTTTACCGTTTTGCAGCATTGTAAATGCGGTATGACTTGAAAAAAGGATATAGGCTATTTTGAGAGAACCCTAAACATTGTGTTTTATTTAGACGTCAAGAAGTCTGCTATACGACGCAAAAAAAGTAAATACATTTAAACTGACAGTTCCTTAGAGCCGTCAGTTTTTTCTTTTCTGCCATATGTCATTGCTTTAAAAACGGAGCTATTTTGACCATTTTTTTTCGTCTAAAACTGCACCATATAGACATATTGTCCGTTTTCTTTTGTTGCCTTACAAAGTCAAAAATCTTCAAAATACTGGCTCTCAATTTGCCTGTTTTTGAGAATTGTTCAATCACAACTGAAGGGAGGTTATTTGTGGCAAGATTAAGTAAAAAGTTTAAGGCAACACCGCACAATTAACGGCTACCGCCTTTGCCGCGCATATGTACCGATATTTTCCGTCATTTTTGCCAAAAGCTCCTTGAAATATGACAGTATTACTTCGTCACTTTTGTCAATCTGACGAAAAATCTTTCGGCACATCTGCACGACAATAATTATGCGGTGTTGCCTTAAAGAAGAATGGCAGTTTTTTCTCAACGAATTTAATAGAACGACATATAACGAGCAGTGCAAAAAATGTGCGTATAGCTGTAAGCAAAGTTTTAAAGAGATGCTGATTTATTATCCGAAATTCAAAAGGAGAATTGAAAACGGTATGCTTTATCAAAGCAAGGGTATGAACAATGTTGTTTTTGTTGGCTTCGATAAAAATAACAAAGCAAGGTATGCAGCACTTAGAGGTACAGGCGGTAACAGATTTGTCGGTGATGTAAGCGGAAGCGATAAGGCTTTTTCTTTTCGGTTGTATAACGATGAATCGGATATACTTCATGTATTCGAGGGCGCTATTGATTTACTCTCATACGCAACATTTATGGAACAACAGGGTTTTGACCTTCGCAGTCAGAACCTTGTTTCTTTATCTGGTGTTTCTAACGGTGATATGGCAAAAGTGCCTGTTGCGATGAAATCATTTCTTGAAACTCACAGCGGTATAAAGAAGATAAAGCTACACCTTGACAGAGATTTCGCAGGGAGGAAAGCTGCAAGGTCTTTGACTGATTTATTGTCACCCAAATACGAAGTAAAAAGTATATTTGTGCCTGGCGGAAAAAATGTAAACGAATATCCTTGCTACACATTAAATCTACCTTTTAAATCTTACAGTGAAAGGAGAGATGCGAGATGAACACGATCGCAAACACAGTTATTTTTACCACAGGAAGAGCATTTGCATTTAATTAAGAAAAGAAATCACTTATCTTGCAATCTTTTCGTTATTAAAAAGACTGTACTTGAATCAGCAAATAACAAAAGAAGTATTTGACAGGTTAAACAGAAAAAATGCGCAGGAGCAGGGCTGTAAACCGTTGCTCTTTTAAAATCGCACATTTGTGAAACGGAAAATAATAAATTAGAATAGGGAACAAGGGATGCAAATGAAAAAGTACAACATTTTATATTTAGACCCGCCATGGAAGTACCGACAAAAAAATTTGCATGGAGCGGCGGAACATCATTACAACACCTTGAGTGTTGAGGAAATCTGTAATCTCAATATTGATGAAGTCGCAGCCGATGACTGTACGCTGTTTATGTGGACAACATTCCCGCAATTGCCCGAAGCTCTAAAGGTTATTAAAGCATGGGGATTCCAATATAAGACAGTAGCTTTTGTCTGGGTCAAACAAAACAAGAGCAAAAACGGATGGTTTTTCGGTTTGGGCTTTTGGACACGGGGAAATGCTGAAATTTGTCTGCTTGCGACAAAGGGAAAACCGCGCAGAAAATCAAATAAAGTTCATCAGCTTATCATAAGTCCAATAGAGGAACATAGTAAAAAGCCGTCGATTACAAGAGATAAGATTGTGGAACTCATGGGCGATCTTCCTCGTTTAGAAGTTTTCGCCCGACAGATTTCTCCCGGATGGGATGTTTGGGGCAACGAGGTTGAAAGCAATATCAAATTGCAATTCAAATCAACAGAATAATAAAACACATTTTAACAGGAGGCTCGACAATGGAAGCAAAAAAAGAAGTGCAGATAATTCGACCGACAAAAGGATTATTTGCTGATAAACTGAAAAGAGTTGCGGCATATTGTCGTGTTTCCACAGATTCGTCCGATCAGGTAAATTCTTTTATTGCCCAAGTCAAATACTATACCGATTTTATCAAGCAAAGCAGCGATATGACTTTAGTTGATATTTATGCGGAAATGTAAACCCAAGAATTGATACAAATAAATGCCGTTGTCAGAACGGCATAATGGCTTGAAATCAAGGGCTTT
>CANRNI010000016.1 GCA_947631945.1 uncultured Clostridia bacterium | reverse complement strand
GAGCGAGGACGGAAACGATTATATGTTCCTGCCCGTAACGTACGATGAGGGCTGGACCTGCAAGGTCAACGGCGAAAAACAGGATATAGATATAGCCATGAGCAGCTTTATGGCGGTCAAACTGCAAAAGGGCGAGAACGTTATAGAGATGAGCTATCTGCCTCACGGCATGAAGCTCGGAGCCGTTATCACGGTTATAACCTTACTTGTTGCGGCGGCGATTTATGTAATCGAAAAGAAAAAGCCCTTTAAGAATGACGCGTCGAATACTTTCCTTAAAGTTTTTGAAAAGATTTATTATGTCGGAATGTTCGGCTCTCTGGCTATAGTTTATCTTATTCCCATTATCTTCACTACATATAATAACATAGTGAAATAAAGACGTGTCGGCACATAAAGCAAAAGTATTACTTCGGATTTTGTGTCTTGTCCGGCGTTCGCCATTGAGCACATTGCCTATTTTTAAAACAAGCAATAAAAAGAAAGGACGATTATTATGAAAGTTGTAATTCTTGCCGGTGGCTTCGGAACAAGAATAAGCGAGGAGAGCCATCTTATACCCAAGCCTATGATTCAGATAGGCGATATGCCTATTCTTTGGCATATTATGAAACAGTATTCGCATTACGGATTTAACGATTTTATCATCTGCTGCGGCTATAAACAGCACGTTATAAAGGAATTTTTCGCTGATTATTATCTTCACAGGAGCGATATAACCTTTGATTTTACCAACGGCGGAAACATGACGGTTCATTCAAATTTTTCCGAGCCGTGGAAAGTCACGCTTGTCGATACGGGACTTAACACAATGACGGGCGGCAGAGTAAAAAGAGTTAAGGACTACATAGGAAACGAACCGTTTTTCCTTACCTACGGCGACGGCGTTTCCGATGTAGATATAAATAAGCTGCTTGAGTTCCATAAAATTCACGGAAAAATCGCAACTCTTACCGCGATAAAGCTTACCGCGCGTTTCGGCGTCCTCGATATAAACGAGGAGGGCTGTATAAAGCAGTTCAGAGAGAAAACACAGCAGGACGGCGGCGTTATAAACGGCGGATTTATGGTAATGCAGCCCGAAATATTCGACTTTATCGAAGGCGATTCCACGGTCTTTGAAAAATATCCGCTTGAGGAGGTCGCAAGACGCGGCGAGCTTATGGCATATACTCACGACGGCTTCTGGCAGTGTATGGATACTCTGCGCGATAAGAATTATCTTGAAAAGCTCTGGGCGGAGGGCAACGCTCCGTGGAAGGTCTGGTAAAAATATGATTTTGGATTTTTATAAAGGTAAAAAGGTTTTTATAACGGGGCATACGGGATTTAAAGGCTCGTGGCTGTCAAAAATTCTCGTTATGGCGGGAGCGGACGTTACAGGGTACGCTCTCACGCCGCCCACAAACCCGAATCTTTTCGATATCGCGGGACTTGACGGCAAAATAACGTCCGTCATAGGCGATATAAGGGATTTTGAAAAACTTAAAGCGGCGTTTGACGATGCTTGTCCCGAAATAGTCTTTCATCTCGCGGCGCAGCCTATCGTTATTACCTCTTATGAACAGCCGAGATATACCTATGAAACGAACGTAATGGGAACGGTAAATATTCTTGAATGTGTCAGACTGTCGTCCGGCGTGAAATCAGTTCTTAACGTAACTACGGACAAGGTATATAAAAACAACGAATGGTGCTGGGGTTACAGAGAAAACGAGCCTCTTGACGGATACGACCCGTATTCAAACTCAAAATCATGCTCGGAAATAGTAACTCACAGCTACAAATCATCGTTTTTCGATAATACTGATACGGCGGTTTCAACGGCGAGAGCCGGCAACGTAATAGGCGGAGGGGATTTTGCCGATAACCGCATAATTCCCGACTGCGTAAGGGCTTCAATGGCGGGGAAACCGATAACTGTCAGAAATCCGAACTCGACAAGACCGTATCAGCACGTTTTGGAGCCGCTCAACGCTTACCTGATGATAGCGAAAGAGCAGTATGAGGATAAGTCGAAGCAGGGATATTATAACGTCGGCCCCGATGACAGGGACTGCCTTACGACGGGCGAGCTTGCGTCGATTTTCTGTAACGCGTGGGGAGACGGTCAGACATACGAATGTCTTAAAAAGGACGGTCCGCACGAAGCGAATTTCTTAAAGCTCGATTGTTCCCTTTTAAAATCGTCGTTCGGCTGGAAGCCCGTGTGGAGCGCCGCAAAGGCGGTTGAAAAAACGGTTGAATGGACTAAGGTTTACGCTTCCGGCGGCGACGTACCGGAAATTACGGAAAAACAAATTAAAGAATTTTTTAATTGCAATTAACGATTTTCAATGTACGATTGTCGATTGTACGTTGATTTGAGAGGATGTAAATTTTGAGCAATCAGGAACAGGATAAACAGGCGATACTTTCCGCCGTCGCCGATTATTTCAATAAATACCATGTGAAAGAAGAATTTAAAGAGGGGCAGAGGATACCTTACGCGTCGAGAGTTTACGACAGCGCGGAAGCGGTAAATCTCGTTGACAGCGCGCTTGAATTTTGGCTTACGGCGGGAAGATATACCGATAAATTTGAAAACGGGCTGGCAAAGTATCTCGGAATAAGGTACTGCGCTCTTGTAAATTCGGGTTCGAGCGCGAATCTCCTCGCGTTTATGACACTTACTTCGCCGCTTCTCGGGAACAGAAAAATTCTGCCCGGAGACGAGGTTATAACAGTCGCGGCAGGCTTCCCGACGACCGTTACGCCCATGATACAGTACGGCGCGGTTCCCGTTTTTGTTGACGTTACGATTCCGCAGTATAATATTGACGTCACGAAGCTTGAGGACGCGTATTCGGATAAAACAAAAGCCGTTATGCTCGCTCATACTCTCGGAAATCCTTTCGACCTTAAAGCGGTAAAGTCGTTCTGCGATAAACATAACCTTTGGCTTATAGAGGACAACTGCGACGCTCTCGGTTCCCGCTGTACCATTGACGGCGTAACGAAATTTACGGGTACTGTCGGAGATATCGGCACGTCGTCCTTTTATCCTCCGCACCATATGACTATGGGCGAGGGAGGAGCCGTTTATACGGATAATCCGCTACTTAGCAAAATTATCCGTTCAATCCGCGATTGGGGACGCGACTGCCGCTGCGCGTCGGGTCAGGATAATCTCTGCGGTCACCGTTTTGACGGTCGGTACGGTGAATTGCCGGCAGGATACGACCATAAGTATGTTTATTCGCATTTCGGATATAATCTTAAAGCCACCGATTTGCAGGCGGCCGTAGGCTGCGCTCAATTGGAAAAATTTCCGTCGTTTGTCGAAAGGAGAAAGCATAATTTTGCGCGTCTAAAAGCCGCTCTCGAATGTGTTTCCGATAAAATTATTCTTCCCGTACCTGCCGAAAACTCCGACCCGTCGTGGTTCGGATTCCTTATAACCTGCAAAGAGGGAGTAAGCAGGAATGAAGTTGTAAAATACGTTGAAGAAAAGGGCGTTCAGACGCGTATGCTTTTCGCGGGCAATCTTACGAAGCATCCGTGTTTTGATGAAATGAGAAAATCGGGCAAGGGGTACAGAATCATCGGGGAGCTTACGAATACCGACAGAATTATGAACGATACCTTCTGGGTCGGAGTTTATCCCGGCATGACAGACGAAATGACAGATTACATGGCGAAAACCATAAAAGACGCTCTCGGAAAGGGCTGAACAATATGAAAATCAAGGTTTCAAACTATATTTCGCAGTTCCTTGTCGATTACGGCATCGATACGGCTTTCACCGTTACGGGCGGCGGCGCTATGCACCTGAACGACGCGTTCGGTCATCAAAAGGGTATGCGCTGCGTATATAATCATCATGAGCAGGCGTGCGCCATAGCGGCGGAAAGCTACGCGAGAATACACAATAAAATCGCGGCGTGCGTAGTCACAACAGGCCCCGGAGGGACAAACGCCATAACGGGAGTTGTCGGCGGCTGGCTTGATTCTATCCCTATGCTTATAATATCGGGACAGGTTCGTTATGATACCACGGCGAGAAGTACGGGCCTCGGCATAAGAGCCATGGGAGATCAGGAATTTGATATAACCAAAGCCGTAGACTGCATGACAAAATATTGTGAAATGGTCACGGATAAGAATAAAATCAGGTACTGTCTTGAAAAGGCGCTTAAATTATCTCAGCAGGGGAGACCCGGTCCCTGCTGGCTCGACATTCCTCTTGATATTCAGGGCGCGTATATAGATACAGATGATTTGTACCCTTACGACGGGGAGGGCGACGAGGTATTGCCCGATGTTCCCGATGATAAAGTATTTTATGATATAATTGATAAAATAAAGAAAGCCGAGCGCCCTGTGTTCAACGCGGGAAACGGCATAAGAATCGCGGACGCGTTTCCACAATTCAGAAGCGTTATTGAAAAGCTGAATATTCCTGTTGTAACAGGCTGGGACAGCATAGACCTTATTGAGGACGAGCATAGGCTTTATACGGGCAGAGCCGGAATAATGGGCGACAGAGCAGGCAATTTTGCCGTTCAGAACAGCGATTTGTTTCTTTCGGTCGGCTCAAGACTCAGTATAAGACAGGTAGGATATAATTATCAGTCATGGGCGAGAGCGGCGGAAAAAATTGTTGTCGATATAGACCCCGAGGAGCTTAAAAAGCCGACGGTCAATCCCGATATGCCTGTCTGCGCCGATGCGAAAGCGTTTTTAAAGCGTTTCGATGAAATTTTAGGAGATGAAAAAATCGGCGGCCATGAAAAATGGATAGCCTGCTGTCAGAATTGGAAAAAGAATTATCCCGTAGTTCAGAAAAAGCATTATGAACAGAGCGAACCGGTAAACGTCTACGCGTTTATAAAGGAGCTTAGCAAAAGGCTTAAAGAAGGACAGATTACAGTCGTAGGCAACGGTTCGGCGTGCGTTGTGGGAAGTCACGGGTATGTTATCAAAAAAGGTCAGAGATTTATTATAAACTCCGCGATAGCGTCTATGGGCTACGATTTGCCCGCCGCGATAGGGGCGTGCGTATGCGACAGCAGTCTTGATATAATCAACGTTACGGGCGATGGCAGTATTCAGATGAATTTGCAGGAGCTTCAGACGATAGTACAGAACAAGCTGCCGATTAAAATTTTTATGATAAACAACGGCGGCTATCATTCAATAAGACAGTCGCAGATGAATTTCTTCGGTGAACCTCTTGTCGGCATAGGCAGAGAAAGCCGCGATTTGAGCTTTCCCGATATGTCAAAGCTCGTTCCGGCTTACGGCATACCGTATGTAAAATGCGAAAAAACGGCGGAGCTCGGTGAAAAAATAGAGAAAACTCTCGCGATAGAGGGATACGCTTTCTGCGAAATAATAGTTGATACCGAGCAGAAATTTGAGCCGAAATCGGCGACAAAAAAACTCCCCGACGGCTCTCTTGTATCGGCTCCGCTCGAGGATCTGGCTCCGTTTTTACCGAGGGAAGAGCTTGAAAAAATAATGTTCATACCTTTAATCAATTGACAATTGACAATTTACAATTGATAATTACGGACTGGCGAAAAAAGGCAGTTATAATAAAAATGAGGAATTTGGAATTAGGAGTGAGGATTGTCGGAAGACGTTTTCGGGTCTTGATTATAAATCAAGCCTTATTGGCTTCCTATAATTCCCAATTCATCATTCTTAATTGGAAATAAGTTGGTTTTTTTATGAAAAGAGCAATAGTAACGGGCGCTACGGGAATGATTGCTTCGGCGCTTATCAGAACGCTTGTAAAGAATAATGTGGAAGTGTACGCTTTGTGCAGACCCGGCGACGCTAAGGACGATGATTTTTTTAAAAGTCCGCTCGTAACGGCTGTTGACGCTGATATTTCCGATTTCGGTTCCGTCCCGTCAAAAATACCGGAAAAGTGCGACGTGCTTTACCATTTCGCGTGGCTCGGAACTTTCGGCGGCACAAGAAACGATACGTATATTCAGAGCGATAACATAAAATATACGCTCGACGCTGTAAAGCTTGCGCACGATACGGGCTGCGAATGTTTTGTAAGCGCAGGTTCACAGGCGGAGTACGGCAGAACGAGCGAAAAGCTTACGGCGGAAACATTCGCGAATCCCGAAACAGGCTACGGTATAGCAAAATATACTGCGGGAAAATTAAGCCGTATGTACGCGGAACAACTCGGAATCAGGCATTGCTGGGTGCGTATCCTGAGTGTTTTTGGGCAGAAAGGCAATCCAAACTCAATTATAATGTCAAGTCTCGGGAAGATGCTCAAGGGCGAGTATACGTCTTATACCAAGGGCGAACAGCAGTGGGATTTCCTCCACTGCGACGACGCGGCGCTCGCTTTTTATCTTATAGGCGAAAAAGGAAGAAACGGGGCCGTGTATCCTCTCGGAAGCGGAAAAACGCGCCGTCTTGCCGATTATATAACAGCCATGAGAGACTGTGTTGACCCGTCTCTTGAAATCGGTATAGGCGATCTCCCGTATAACGAGGGGCAGGTCATGTATCTCTGCGCCGATATAAGCGCTCTTACCGAGGACACGGGATTTGTTCCCGAGTTAACGTTTGAGGAAGGTATAATTCGTACAGTCGAGTGGCTGAAAGGAGTACGGAAATGAAAAAAATAAGTATTCTGATTCCATGCTTTAACGAGAAAGAAAACGTCGGGCCAATGAGCGAGGCCGTAGTAAATATTATGACTGAGGAGCTTCCCGAATACGACTATGAGCTTGTTTTTATCGACAACGATTCAAAGGACGGCACAAGGGATATCCTAAGAAAAATATGCGCGTCGAATCCCAAAATCAAGGCTATTTTCAACGCGAAGAATTTCGGTCAGTTCAATTCTCCGTATTACGGAGTTCTTCAGGTTACGGGCGACTGCGTTATACAGATGTGCTGCGATTTCCAAGACCCTGTGGAGCTTATTCCGAAGTATGTCAGAGAATGGGAAAACGGCTATAAAATCGTAATAGGAATAAAGACGAGCAGCAGGGAAAATCCTATAATGAGATTGCTCCGCACCTGTTATTATAAGCTTATAAAGAAAATGTCCGACGTCGAGCAGATAGAGCATTTTACAGGCTCGGGACTTTACGACAGAGCGTTTATAGAGGTTTTAAGAGAGCTTGACGACCCGATTCCGTTTATGAGGGGAATAGTCGCCGAGCTCGGCTTCGAGCGCAAGGAGATTCCGTATGAACAGCCAAAAAGACGCGCCGGCAAAACGCATAATAACTTTTATTCTCTTTATGACGCGGCGATGCTCAGCATAACTTCATATACAAAAATAGGTCTGCGGCTTGCTACTTTCGCGGGCTTAGGCGTTGGCGCGGTAAGCTTTATTCTCGGAGTTATATATTTTATATTAAAGCTTTTGTATTGGGACAGATTCCCTGCCGGTACTGCGCCCATTCTTCTCGGTATGCTGTTCCTCGGAGCCATACAGCTTTTCTTTATAGGATTTATCGGCGAATACATACTTAATATAAATAAGCGCGTCATGCACCGTCCGCTTGTAATAGAAGCCGAAAGAATAAATTTTGACTCCGGAGGCGGAAAAACAGCGGCGCAAGCTGAAAACACGGAAAACGGAAAAGACGCGGACGTTCCGTCAGACGCGGAATACGCCGTAAATACGGGAAATTCGGATAACCCGGAACTTGCGGCGAAAAACGAAAATCAGATAAACGCGTAATCATTTTACGTAATTCTGTAAATACATTTTAAGGCAATACCGCACAATTATTGTCGTGCAGATGTGCCATGAGATTTTTCGTCAGATTGCCAAAAGTGACGCAGGAATACTGGCGTATTTCAAGGAGCTTTTGGCAAAAATGACGGAAAATATCGGTACAGATGCGCGGCAAAGGCGGTAGCCGCTAATTGTGCGGTATTGCCTTAATTTAAAGGAGCTTTCAGATGCATTTTGTAATAATGGATCTTGAATGGAACAATTCATATAATAAAAAGCTCAGAGGTTTTTTTAATGAGATAATCGAAATCGGCGCGGTTCTTATTGACGAAGAACTGGAGGTAGTCGATACCTTTTCCGTTTTGGTGAAGTCACAGCTTTCAAACAAATTAAGCGGCAGAGTTAAGAGCCTTACGCATATATCAAATGAGGATATGTACGGCGGAGTTACCTTTAATAAGGCTATTTCCGATTTTTCAAAGTGGCTCGGTGACAGAGACTGCGTTTTTATGTCATGGGGCAACGGTGATCTCAGAGTTATGCTTGATAATCTGAAATTCTTTTGCGGAACCGACGGCATACCGTTTATCTCGAGGTATATGGATTTGCAGAAATATTGTCAGCAGTATTTAAAGCTGTCAAACGCTCAGCAGATTGGATTATCCGCCGCCGCGACGCTTTTCGGAATAGACGTCAGCGAGTATTCCACTCACAGAGCGCTCGACGACAGTCTTTTGAGCCTCAGATGCTTCAGAAAATCATACAGCGCGGATAATATAGACGGATTTATTATGGTCTGCGACGAGGATTTTTACAGACGGCTGCTTTTTAAGGCGAAATATATTACCGATATCAACGACGAACGCATAGACAGAAGTAAAATGATTTGCTTCTGTGACGACTGCCACCGCAGAATGAGAAAGGTTTCCGAATGGAAAAACGTGAACCAGTCGTTCAGAGCGTTGTTTTATTGCAAGAACTGCAACAGTCACGTTATGTTTTCGATAAGATTCAAGGAGTGCTTTGACCATATTGACGTGAAGTCAAAGAAAAACAAGGTCGGAGAGGAAAAACAGGGAGAGAAGAGCGAGGATAAATGAGGAAAAAGATTTTAATACCCGTTGTTGCCGCGATGCTGTTGTCGGCGGCCTTTATAGGCGTACTTATTTACAGCGCGTACAGCGGCAAAAAGGATAACGACTCGGATATTAAACCCGATACAAATCTTAATTCGCTTGTTTCTCAAAACGCCGAAAGCGCGTTCGCGTTCCTTACCGAAGAAAAAAACGAAATGCCCGATAATATGAGAGGCTATATTATAAATCCCGAAACGGATATAGATTTGTCCGATACGTCCGAAAACGCCTTGAAAACCGCCGTGGAAAGCGTTTTTGATAAGGTTGACGCGATTCTTCCGAATACGGTGGTTATTTCATATTCGGACGGTAAAGATTACAAATCCGGCGAGTTTGATTATCTTAAATATCTTATTGATACGGCTCACGGCAATGATTTGACGGTGGTTTTTTCTCTTGCGAATGATGAATTTAAGCCCGAGAAAATCAGGACGGAGAAAATAACGGCATTAGCCGACGAATACTCGCCCGACGCTGTAATGCTTTATACTGATAATATCGGAGGAAACTTGTCGGCGAAAATTGCCGAGTTAAAAAAGGCTTTAAACGATAAAAATAAGTCCCTCGGACTGTCTTTACCCGAAAAAATAAGCGACGGAGCGAAATCATCAATAGAAAAAAACGAAGCCGATTTTTATTTTATAAACGTAAATTCCTCGACTGAAGCGGGAGGGGAGAGTATTATAAAATCATGGGCGGAATGTGGTCTTAAATCAAATTCAAGGCTTTACGCCGTTTTGCGGAATGACCTTGTTATGTCGGGAAACGGCTGGAATAATTCGGACGAAATAAGCCGTCTTATAAAAATACTTTATAACAACGGCGGTTTTTCGGGCTGCGTCATGAGTTCGAGGGAAAAGCTCGCTTCCGACGATAACAACACGGCCACAAATCTTTATTCCTATTACGAATTTTTTAATGACGTTGAATATACTGCTCTTACTCTTTCCGAATTTTCTCTTAAAGATGAAAAAACGGTTATTTTCAAGGGTACGTCCGATTCGAAATATCCGATTCATACTTGGTGTACGGCCGACAATGCGTGGAAAGCTGTTCCGTCAAAGGGCGAAAAAGGGGAGTTTACAGCCGAAATACCGCTCTCGGAGGGTAAGAATAAAATTATTTTAAAGCATAAGAACGCGATGTATACATATTATATAGACCGCGCGGTTGATGTTATGAAAACCTGTTCCGCGACCGTAGACGAGGAGGGTAAAAGCGTAACTCTTACTGTGTCGGCCGTTAAGGGAGCAAAAGTGTGGGCTTCGCTTGCAAACACCGTTCTTACAGAGCTTGCCGAAAGCGCCGCTCCGTCAGGTGATGGCGCGGCTGAAAAAACAGAAAATTATGTGACGTATTCCGCCGTGTACAAATTGGAAAAGGGGCTTGCTTCGCTTGAAGGCAATCAGGTTTCGTTCGCGGCCGAATATAACGGTCTTGTCGATATAAATATGTGTTCCGAGCAAAAAAAAGTATCGCCTTACGACGATAACGGGCTCGGGCGCTCCTTAATGTGCGAGGTAACAAGCGAACGCGCCGAGGTAACTCCCGCTTCAAATAACGACGATACCTCCGACCCGACGTATACTCCGCAGCTTCGCGGCTCATACGGTTATGTCGATTCGTTTTCCGTTACGGATAACCACGTAAATTTTATAACCGCTACGGGAATGAAGATACATTCGGGTGACGCGCGTCTTATAATAAACGGCTATACTCTGCCGGAAAATAACGTTACCCTTGAAAGCGTGACGGAGGATAATTCGGCTGTTTTCACTTTTTCATCGACCTATCCGGTCTTTACAAGAACGGTTTTATCGCCGCAGAATTATTATAAGGGCTTCCTTGAGAGAATTTACAACGTAAAGGAATTTACTTCGGAATACCTTGATATTATGTTTATGGACACCTCGGTTTGCAGCGTTTTATCGGAGTTTGATTTTTCGGGCAATTCCGTCATATCAAATATAGAATGGCTTACGAATAAGGACGACAAAATAATCGTGCTGAGGCTTTATCTTAAAAATAAGAATTTGTTTTCCGGTTATTCACTTAATACCGATGAAAACGGCAGACTTGTTCTTAAAATAAAAAACAAGCCCTCTTCGCTCCAAGGGACAGTTATAATGCTCGACCCGGGACACGGAGGTTACGGAAGTCCGGGAACTTATTCGGTTTTATCGGTATATGAAAAGGACGTAACTCTCGCTATAGCTCGGAAAACCGCCGAAATGCTTAAAAATCTCGGCGCTGACGTTATACTAACGAGGGAGGGCGACGAAGCCGTGTTTTTAAACGAGCGAACCGAAATGATACGAAAGGTTGAGCCCGATATTTTCGCGAGTATACACTGCGACGGTTCGGACAGCGAATCCCAGTACGGTACGCATACGTTTTATTACAGGAATTATTCAATGCCTCTTGCATCGTCGATTCATAAACAGCTTGTCGGTGCGTACAGAAGCTATTATTACACCGACCCTAAATCGGACGCGTATAATAAGCTGGACCTTGATTATAAATTTTTCCCGTATAACGTAACAAGAGTTGAGGAATGTCCCTCGGTACTGATTGAATGCGGATATCTGACGAATAAAAATGACGCCGTATTTTTAACGGACGAAAACGGTCAGAAAATTATCGCGACCGCGATAGCTCAGGGGATTGTTGATTATATAACGTCTGCCGAATAAATGACTGCTTACGGTGCAAAGCGTTTCCCTTGAATAAAGCAAAAAGCGGTCAAGGTTTGATAAATACAGCTTTTTGCTTTATTAGTTAATACCGCATAATTATACTCGTACAGACGCGCAGTCTAATTTCTTTATGATATATGAAATATCGTAGATTGTTTGTTAATTATTCGGTATTGTCTGCAGTAAATTATTGATATTTAAAGTATGCAGTTTTCTTATTCTGTTCCAGACCGACATCTGAACCTTTGACGGGGCAATATATGCAAGACCTTTGAGAATATGCGGAAGCGCGCCGGCAAGAGATAGCATTTTGCCGCAGCCGTTGTCATAAATAGCTCTGCTCACTACAGGATAAGGATAAGTTATAAATTTAAAATTATCCACGGCCTCGCTCTGCGCGGTCTGTTTCGCGACCGATATAAACTCGCTCGCCACCCAGTAAGGGCAAACGGCGGTAACTCTTATATTTCTGTCCTTCAATTCTTCGCCGAGCGCCTCTGAAAAATGGAGAACATACGCCTTTGACGCGGAGTAAATATTAAGGCTCGGCAGGGGAGTATACGCTGAAATCGAAGCCATGTTTATTATGCCGCCGCCGTCCTGTATATAGTTAAGGCACATATGCGTTACGGCTGTGAGCGCTCTTATATTTACATTTATCATATCCTCTATATCCGCCGCTGTCTGTGATTTTACCGTTCCGAATTTTCCGAAGCCGGCGGCGTTTACAAGGAATTTTATATCGGGCTTTTCCCGCCGAATTGTTTCTCGCAGTTTTTCAAGCTCTTCGCTTTTTGATAAATCAATGCTTATAATTTTTGTTTTTGCGTTCAGAACGTCCGAAAGCTCTTTTAGCCTTTCTTCGCGTCTCGCTATCAGCCATATTTCATCAAACCGATATCTTTCGTCGAGCCTTACGGCAAATTCCCGCCCTATTCCCGATGACGCTCCTGTAATAATTGCCGTCTGCATTTTATTCACCTCTTAAATTATTTCAGTATTAGGGAACCACTGAATAAATCACGCCTGACGGCTAAACGCACATCTTGCGCCGCGATTTCCCGTCATTTTTGCCAAAAGCTCCTTGAAATACGTCAGTATTCCTGCGTCACTTTTGTCAATCTGACGAAAAATCTCATAACGCAATCTGCACGTTCGATTTAATCAGTGCTTCCTTAGCTTTTCCGGAAAAAATTAAAATAAACGCCGAAACGCGGTCATTTTTCAATGGCCGCGCTCGGAATTTTAAGAGGTAGTGTACTGTATGTAATCGTCCGAAGACAGGAGTAATTTGTCTGTCCTTTTTATGCGTTTTCTTTTGCAACGGTCAGGACAGCTGACCTTGATTGATGCATCTTGTGATATTAATATAACCGCTGTTGCTTAAAATTAACTTGAAAAAAACATAAAGTTAAGGAAACACCTGTTAAATCAAACGTGCAGATTGTGCCGCCGGATTTAATCGGTGTTTCCCATGCTATCCTATAAACATCTGCGTCCAATAATTTCCGTCGGAAACGTATCCGACGCCGATTTGAGTATAGGAAGCGTTTAGTATATTCGCTCTGTGTCCGCTCGAATTCATCCAGCCGTTTACAACCGCGTCGGGAGTTTTATAGCCCTGAGCGATATTTTCTCCCGCCGAACGGTAAGAAATCCCGAAGTTCTTTATCATATCGAAGGGCGAGCCGTAAGTCGGGCTTGTATGGGAAAAATATTTTCTGTCGTGCATATCCTGAGATTTATATCTCGCGACGCGGCTCAGCTCCCAGTTCAGGGTAAGCTTGCCGAGTCCGTTTTTTACTCTGATATCATTGACAAGCTCGGCGACCCTTTCCTCATAAGAAGTTACCGTTGAATCGAGAACGGGAATATATATCGTCTGCCCGGGATATATCAAATCGGGATTCGGAAACTGCGGATTGGCCTCTATTATTTCACTAAGCCCGATTTGATATTTTACGGCGATTTTCCACAGAGAATCGCCCTTGACAACAGTATGCGTCAATACGTTCGCGGCTGACGTTCTTATACATGAACATGATAAAAATAAAATAACCGCCGCGATAAATGAATAAAATCTTTTCATAATAAAAACTCCTTCAAGTGCCGTAATGCTTTTTTAACTGATTTTTACAGCATCCGCGTAATTTTACGGCATTTATATGTTTTCACGGCGGAAAGAAGTAATACAAAAAAAATTTTATATCATTAATTTGCAAATATTGACTTTTTCATACAAAAAAATCGGAGATTGACAATATAGTATCAATCTCCGATATTGACTTATGTGTAATCAATCAGACGGAAGCGGCGAGTTTATCAACAAGGGAGGCGTTCCTTGTCATTGAAATATTGCTCTGTATTATTATATCCGAAGCGCCCTTTTCTTTCGCGAAGGCTGTGATATCCTCACTGAAATATCTGTAATCTATTACGTATACATATTTGTAATTGCAGGCGAGATAAGGCGCGAAAGCGTTTCCGAATGATTCTTTTACAAGTACGCACGTTTCTCCGTCCGTCATGTCGTTATTTTCTATCACGGAAATCGGATTGTCTCCGCCTATAAAGCAAAGGTATTTATTTGATTCGGAATAGTCAGTTGCGTCGCATATAAGCGGCCATTCCGTATAATCGGTATCTCCCTGCTGTCTCATTTTAAAGCTTATATTATATTTTGATTTATAAGCGAATACCGAATCGGGCGTTTGCGCCAATGATGCGCTTTTTCCCGAGCTGTTATAGAACGAGCCGAGATAAGGACTGAACTCATATTCGGTAAAGTTACTGAGAAGCTCATATTTCCCGCCCTTGACCGTCATATACTGCGCATACGCGTAGTAAGCTCCGAGAGCAGTCCAATGATGGTCTGTGCGGAAGTAAATATATTCGTCTTTGTGAGCTTTCAGCAAATCAAAAATCTGAACGGTTTTTACATTATCGTTCATTTTTGAATAAATATAGCTTATGGCTTCCTTTTGGTCGGAAGAATTGAGCTTGCTTCTCGATTTTTCGTTAAGCGTTATATCTATGCTTGTGGGAATAACCATATTGTAAAGGTTTATTCCGTTTGCCTTTGCCTCGTCGGCGGCTTTATTTACGGCGCTTATATATTTATCCGCCGTACTCTGTGAAAAGTTATAGTATTCGTACGCTGTATTTCCGTAAATATATATTGAGTTTAACTGCTGCTCTATAACGTTGTCCCCCTGAGCCTGCGCAGCCGTCGCATTCTCGCCCGAGTTCGGAAGCGCCGGCTTCATAAGGTCGTTTTCTTCCGCTTTTTCGGGCTGAGCCGCTTCTATATCAACAAAATCCGTTTGCGTTTCGTCGTCGGTTTCGGGTATCTCGTCGCCGCCGTTTTCCGAAAAATTGTGTATTGAATCTCCTATCCCGACAAGCGTTTTTATTCTGTTCGCCAATGCAACAAAGTTGTCCCTTAACGGAAAAGTGTCGGAAAACCAGAGGTTTATCCCGTCAAAATAATCTCCGCTGAAAAGCGATGATAAAGTAAGCTTCGGAAATTCGGCAAGCTCTCTTTTTTCACTTTCCGAAAACGATTTTCTGTCGGGAAAATCAAACGACAGTCCAAACATTGCGGTGAGAGTGATTATAAACAGTAGGGAAGCGGCAAAATATGAAAGCCTGCGTATTACTATGGTATTTTTATTTTTAAACTTTTTTCCGCCGCTGTTTTTAGGCTTTTCGGTCTTTTTATTTGACGTGTTTTTTTTAGCTTCGGCGTTATTTTCTTCTTCTTCTTCTTCTTTTATCGGAGCGTTTTTAAACAGACCGCTGTACGAGCCGTCATTGTCAAATAATCCGTCATACGGGTCTTCTCTTATTCTGTCTTTTCCTATTTCATATTTTTTATTTTTATTTTTATTTTCATTTTCCATAAACGTTTCCTCCTAATCCTCAGAACCTGAAATACAAAAACGGGTTGTATGAATCGCCTACAAGACATATGGCCGATATTATTACAAGCACTGACGGTATCAAGGCTCTGAAAACAGAGTAGATAATATTGACGGACTGTCTTTTCTTTGAAAAATGATTTATCATGCTCTTGAGATGCTTTACAATGGGAGTACAGGCAAGACACGCGAAAACTATAAACAGGAGATTATCCGCTATATAGGCAAAGGCTTCATGCGTCGCGAAAGGATTTCCGTTAAGGCAGAACATACCTTTAAGCGCCGTTCCAACAAGGGACATATCCTCAAACTTAAACAGCACCCAGCCGAAATAAACCACGACAAGCAGATAAGCGTGACCGACCCACTTTGGCAGTTTTTTAAGAATATCGGCAAAAAAGAGCTTTTCAAGCGCTATGAAAACAAAGAAATAAAGTCCCCATAAAACGTAATTCCATGAGGCTCCGTGCCAAAGCCCCGTCAAAGCCCATACGACGAGGAGATTAAAAACAGTTCTGATTTTTCCTTTTCTGTTGCCGCCGAGAGGAATATACACATAATCCCTGAAAAAAGAACCGAGCGATATATGCCATCTTCTCCAAAATTCCGTTACCGATGAGGAAACGTACGGATAATTGAAATTCTCTTTATAATGGAAGCCCGTCATAAGCCCCATGCCTATCGCCATATCGGAATAAGCCGAGAAATCAAGATATATTTGAAGCATATATATCAGTATTCCGAACCAGACAGATAAAGCGGAGCTGCTTGACAGCTTTGCGATATTTTCCGTAAGCATGGCGGCGTTTGAAAGCTCGGAATCGCCTATTAAAAGAGCGTCGGTAATCGCTCCGCAGGAGTTTGCGAATATGACCTTTTTTGCAAGTCCCGATGAAAATCTCATAACACCCTTGTTAAAATCGCTCATGGAGGGTTTTCTGTTCATTATTTCGTTTTCGATATCGGAATATCTTACTATGGGACCCGCTATGCACTGGTGGTACAAGCCGGCGTAAAGCAGCAAATTTGTATATTTTTTCTGCGCGGCGGCGTTTCCCCTGTAAACGTCGACAACGTAGGATAAAAGCTGAAAAGTATAAAACGATATGCCTATTGGCAGGGCTATATTTTTAATGGTTTTCGGGAACCCCGTTACCGCCTTGAGATTTTCAAGAAAAAACGACGAGTACTTGAATATCGCAATTATTCCTATGGCAACTGCGCAGGCGGCTGTAAGGCAAAGCTTGGCCTTTCTTTTATTCCCCTCGTTTTTAAATTTCTCTATGAGCAGAGCGTAAAACCAGCAGGCGAAAGTCATAAACAGCAAAAGAAAAATATATGACGGCTCTCCCCACGCGTAAAAAATAAGCGAAAAAATAAGCATTATTATATTTCTCGTACTGTTTTTACTCGGAATATAATATGCAAATAAATTCAGAGGCAAAAATATACAAATAAAAGTAAGACTTGAAAAGACCATATAATACACACCCCGCGGCACCGAAATTCACGGCAAATCAGATAAAACCTGAGTACATTTTATTATGCAACATAATTTTACTATAATCAAGTGTGTTTTATTGTTTGTAACAATTTGTAACATTTTTATTCATTTTTTTATAAAACTACCGTAAAGCTTATCCATTTTCCTTCTTCGCCGTCAACGCTTATGGTTCCCTTGTGAGCTTCGGCCGTCGCTTTTGCTATCGCAAGTCCCAAGCCGTAGCCGCCCGTTTCCTTTGAGCGCGATTTATCGCTTCTGTAGAAACGATTAAAAATCTTGTCCTTTTCGTCGTCTTTTATACCGTTTCCCGTATTATAAACCTGAAATATTTTTTTGCCGCCGTTTGTCGTGAGCGTTACTCTTACAGTACCGTTCTCCTCCGAATGTTTTATCGCGTTGTCTATGAGTATGGAAATAAGATGCTTTATCGAATCCTCGTTGCCCGTATATTTTATATTTTCCTTTATATTCTGCTCAAAGTGCTTATGATTTTCGAACGCCGTACACTCAAATTCAAGAGCCTTGCCGAGTACGACGCTGCTTAAATCAAACTCCTTCATTTCCATATCGCCCTTTGTCTCGTCAAGCTTTGCGAGGTCGAGCAAATCATAAACAAGCTGAGACATTATTACCGACTGGGATTTTATATTGCCGAGCCATTTATTTTCGCCTATTTCCGATTCAAGAACGTCGGCGTTAGCGGATATGACGGTAAGCGGAGTTTTAAGCTCATGGCTTGCGTCGGAAATAAATCTCCTCTGATTTTCAAACGCGTTTTTAACGGGCTTTATTGCCCATTTTGAAAGAAAATATGAAAAGATATACACGAATAATATACTGAATATTATAATAACCAGCGATACTTTATAAAGATTGTGCATAAGGCTTAAATCGTTTGACATATCAATAATAACGACTACGGTATTTAAATCATCTTTCGATACCTCGTACATCATATTGTTGTACATACCCTTTTCCTTGCCGGATTCGGAGAGCGTTTCGGCAAGGTAAAATATCTCGTTGGAGGAATATGTATCGCTCATATTCGTAGTTATAAATGGCGTCCGAGTTCTGTTGTTTATTTTTATATACATATATGATGTTTTGCCCGATACGTCGGATATTACGGGTATTGAATCGTCTCTTCCTCCCGGCAGTTCGCTCGGAGCCGAGCTGAAAATAAAACCGCGTCTGTCGCGAATCTCTTCAATATTCTCTTTTGCGGTAAAATAAATCGCGCCGTAAACGGACACGTTCAAAAGACCCAAAATAAGTATAAGAACAAGGGAGATAGCTGCGAGAGTTATCCCCATAAATTTATACCTTGTCTTTTTAATCATATTCATGACGCGGAATCCTCAAGATAATAGCCTATTCCTCTCGAAGCCTTTATTTGGACTTTTGACTTTATAGCTCCGAGCTTTTTTCTTAAAAATGAAATATATACCTCGATGCTGTTATATTCCGCTTCGCTTTCATAGCCCCAGATTTTTTCTATAAATTCGTCCTTTGAAATTATATTTTTAGGAGCGAACATAAGCATCTGCATTATTTTAAATTCCTTTGCGCCGAGCTTTACGGACAGACCGCCGCATATAAGCTCATAAGTGCTTTGGTTTAAAGTAACGTCTCCGAATTTAAGCTCGTTTGAAGGTATTTCGCCTTTTCTTCTCGTAAGCGCCCTTACTCTCGCCAAAAGCTCGCCCTTGTTAAAGGGTTTTGTAAGGTAATCGTCTGCGCCGCAGTCAAGACCTTTTATTTTATCGTTTACCTCCGTCCTTGCCGTAAGCAGCATGACGGGAGTTGATATACCGTTTTCACGAATCGCTTTCAGAACGTCAAGACCGTTCATTTTAGGCAGCATGATATCGAGCAGAATAAGGTCATAAATACCGCTTAAAGCATAATCAAGCCCGTCCCTGCCGTCGTAAACCGCGTCCGCGAAATACTGCTCCTTTTTAAGTATGGCGGTAACGGCGTCCGCGAGGGAAACCTCGTCTTCAACAATAAGAACACGCATAATTACAATTCCTCCGTTTTGATTATTATCTTGTATTGCTATATAATTGTATCCGACAATATTATAATAGAAAAACACGATTGAATCAATATTGAATTTTAAAGACAAACGCAAAAAACTGCCCGCACAGAATCTGTACGGGCTTACGGATACAATTGCAAACGCTTATTTTATAATTTATATTTTTATCGCATCCGTCATTGATATTATTAACAGAGCGGACAAATATATTATTGTAATATTTTGTAAAATATAAAAACACAAATGCTGAATATCA
The DNA here is from genome assembly GCA_947631945.1 of uncultured Clostridia bacterium. GTDB lineage: Bacteria > Bacillota > Clostridia > Oscillospirales > Acutalibacteraceae > UBA1081. The sequence continues at coordinate 35,988 of CANRNI010000016.1, read as the reverse complement.
AAAGCTCATCTGCTCTCCCGAATCCTCGGCGGCAAGTATTGCTCCCGCCGACGGCAGAGTTTTGGTTTTGTATCTCTGCGGTTTAACAAACATACCGTCCTTATAGTAGGACACGTCTGCGACTCTGTGACCTTTTTTAAGATTCATAACAGCCACGCCCTGCGTATTCTTGGTCGTTTTAGACGCAATGGAACCCGAATTGAATATAAGCAGTCTGCCCGAGGTCGATTTTATAACAAAATCGGTGTCCTCCGTTACGGCAAACGCCGCGGCGAGAGGGGATTTATCGGAATACGCGTTTATAAGCTTTTTACGGTTTGTCTTTGTCTCGTATGAGGACATATCGACTTTAGCCACCTTGCCGTTTTCAAAGAAAAACAGCATATATCCCTTGTAATCAATCGTAACGGCCATATAGACGCAGTTTTCGCCGCTGTCGAAATCGAGCTTGGACGGAATGTAATCGCCTAAAAGACTTGTTTTGGTATCGTCAAATTCGCACGCTCTCGATTTGTACGTCTGACATTTATCACTGAAAAACAGCAGTTCGGCAGTGTTTGACGCGTCCGTTTCCTGAGTTATATAATCGTTTTCTTTCAGCTTATGCTTTCCGCTCATTCTGAGCGACTGCGGAGTTATTTTTTTAAAGTAGCCGTCGTGTGTGAAGAAAAGACGAACAGGATAATCGGGAGTATTATCACGGTATTCCGCCGCGTCCTCGGAATAATCGTAAAGAATTTCGGTTTTTCGCGCCTGACCGTATTTTTTCATTACGTCCCGAAGCTCCGAAACGATTATATTCTGAATCCTTTCCTTGTGTGCGAGGATATCATTCATATCGTCTATGGTTTTTTTCAGTTCTTCTATATCGTTGAGACGTTTGAGAATGTATTCGCGGTTGAGGTGCCTTAGCTTTATTTCCGCAACGTATTCGGCCTGTATTTCGTCGATGCCGAAGCCTATCATAAGATTCGGCACGACCTCCGCTTCCTCCCGCGTTTCGCGTATAATTTTTATCGCTTTGTCTATATCAAGGAGGATTTTTTGAAGCCCTAACAGAAGATGAAGTCTGTCCTCCGCTTTTTGCAGATTGAAAGCTGTTCTGCGTTTAATACATTCGCTCCTGAAGCCGAGCCATTCATCGAGAATTTCACTTACTCCCAGGACCTTCGGAACGCCGCCTATAAGTACGTTAAAGTTACAGGGAGTCGCGTCCTCAAGCGGAGTTTTTTGGAACAGCTTGAGCATTAGAGCCTCTTGGTCAACGCCGCGCTTTAAGTCAATCGTTATTTTAAGACCCGACTTGTCGGTCTCGTCTCTTACGTCGCTTATCTCCTTTAGCTTTCCGGTTTTGGCAAGCTCTATTATTTTATCTATAATCGCTTCGCTTGTGGTTGACGGCGGAATTTCGGTTATGTCAATACAGTTGTTCGATTTGTCATAGCTGTATCTTGCCCTGACCTTTATGGAGCCTTTGCCCGTTTTGTATATCTCGTCAAGCTTTTCCTTATCGTAAAGAAGAAGGCCTCCGCCGCTGAAATCGGGAGCTTTAAGAGTTTCGGATACGTCATGATTCGGATTTTTGATTAAAGCTATAGTCGTTTCACATATTTCATTGAGATTGAACGAGCAGATATTGCTCGCCATACCTACCGCGATGCCCGTGTTATTGTTTACAAGGATATTGGGAAAAGTAACGGGAAAAAGCGTGGGTTCTTTCATGGTGTTATCGTAGTTCGGAACGAAATCGACCGTATCCTTATCAATATCCTTAAAAAGCTCGTTGCAGATTTTATCGAGCTTTGCCTCGGTATAACGCGAAGCGGCGTACGCCATATTTTTAGAATACGCTTTGCCGAAATTTCCCTTTGAATCAACAAACGGGTGCAGCAGCGTTTCATTGCCGCGCGTCAGACGCACCATCGTTTCATAAATCGCCGCGTCGCCGTGAGGATTAAGCTGCATCGTTCTGCCCACTATGTTGGCGGATTTCGTTCTCGTGCCGTTTAAAAGCCCCATAAGGTACATCGTATACAAAAGCTTTCTGTGGGAGGGCTTAAAGCCGTCGATTTCGGGAATCGCGCGCGAAAGTATAACGCTCATAACGTAGGGCATATAATTGGTTTCGAGAGTTTCGGTAATGATTTGCGGCTGAACCTCGCCCGCTCCGAGAATATGAGTATCAGAGCCGAGTCCCTCCGATTTTTTTTCTTCGCCGCTTTTTTTCTTTCTTGCCATTTTTTATTCCTCCCCGTCAGCTAATATCCGCAAGCTCGATGTAATTGCTGCCGAATTGAGCAATAAAATCTTTTCTGCCCTGTAAATTATCGCCCAGAAGCACGTCGAACATATCTGCTGTGGCGGAATCGTTATCGGACGGTTCAACTTTTACGAGCCGCCTTGTTTTGGGATTCATTGTAGTCATCCACATCATATCGGGTTCGTTTTCGCCCAGACCTTTTGAGCGCTGGATAGTGTATTTTGCGTTTCCTATTTCGTTTAAAGCGTCAAGCTTTTCCTGCTCGTTATAGGCGAACCATGTCTGACTGCCGGACGATATCTCGTAAAGCGGCGATTCGGCTATAAATACCCGTCCCGCTTCAATAAGCGTCGGCATAAGCGAATAAATCATAGTCAGAATAAGCGCGCGTATCTGAAATCCGTCCACGTCCGCGTCGGTGCAGATTATAACCTTGCTCCACCTTAAATTATCAAGATTAAACGTTGACATATTTTTATTTGCTTTTGTTTTTACTTCAACTCCGCAGCCGAGAACCCTTATTAAATCGGTTATGATTTCGCTTTTGAAAACCTTGCCGTAATCCGCTTTTAGACAGTTAAGAATCTTGCCTCTTACGGGCATTATCGCCTGAAATGCGGAGTCTCTCGCCTGCTTGCACGCGCCGAGAGCGGAATCTCCCTCGACAATGTAAATTTCTCTTTCGGAAACGTCCTTGCTTCTGCAATCGACAAATTTTTCGACTCTGCTCGCCATATCGTTTGACGATGCGAGAGTTTTCTGCAAATCGAGCCTTGTTTTCTCCGCTTTTACGCGGCTCCTGAGATTTACAAGGACGCGGTCCGCGATTTTATCCGCGTCGAGCTTGTTTTCGATAAAATAAACTTCAAGCTGATGGCGGAAAAATTCCGTCATGGCCTGCTGGATAAATTTATTGGTTATCGCTTTTTTTGTTTGATTTTCGTAGGAAGTCTGCGTTGAAAACGACGAAACGATTATAACAAGACAGTCCTCGATATCCTGAAATGTAATTTTGCTGTCCGATTTAAGGTATTTTCCGTTTTGCTTAAGATACGCGTCTATCTGAGAAACAAACGCGCTTTTTACTGCTTTGTCGGGCGCTCCGCCGTGCTCGAGCCAGCTCGAATTATGGTAGTAATCCTTTAGCTGCTTCGTTTTGGAGAACGCCACGGCGGCATTGATTTTTACCTTGTATTCGGGCTTGTCCTCCCTGTCGCGTCCCTTTCGCTCCGTCTGCCAGAACTGCACGGAGGTAAAGGCGTCGTCGCCGCAAAAGCTTTCGGCGAAGTCCTTTATGCCGTTTGCATACATAAACTCCGTAGTTTCAAATTTGCTTTCGGAAATCTGATTTTTCAGTATGAATTTAATTCCGTCGTTGACAATTGCCTGTCTTTCGAGGATTTCTTTAAAATAGTCCGTCGGAATGTCGATATCCGTAAATACGTCGAGGTCGGGACGCCATTTTATCCGCGTTCCCGTATCGCGCTTGGGATAAGGCTCCTCGAGCATATCGCCGACGATAAGTCCTTTTTCAAAATGAAGCTTATAGCACTTGCCCTCTCTGTGGATTTCCGCGTCCATATATTCGGAGGAGAACTGCGTCGAACAAAGTCCGAGTCCGTTAAGACCGAGGGAGTATTCATAGCTGCCGCCCTCGTTAGTATTGTATTTTCCGCCCGCGTACATCTCGCAGAAGAGCAGTTCCCAGTTGTATCTGTTATACTTGCTGTTCCAGTCAACGGGCATACCCCTGCCGAAATCCTGCACCTCTATTGATTTATCAAGATATTTTGTTATAATGATTTTATTGCCGTAGCCTTCGCGGGCTTCGTCGATAGAGTTCGATATGATTTCAAAAACAGAATGTTGACATCCGTCGATGCCGTCCGAACCGAATATGACGGCAGGACGCTTGCGAACCTTGTCAGGACCTTCAAGCATCTCAATATCATTGTTACCGTAATCAGTTTTCTTTGCCATTTTTTCACCCATATAATAATACTTTTACAAAAAATTATCGGAAAAATTTTACATATAAAAAAATAACAACTAAAAACTATTATACACAAATTTTAAACTTTTCGTCAAGAGTTAATTACTCATTTTTGGTGAATACGGCTTTATAAAACGCAAAAAACATAAAAAAAGTAAAAAAAATTAAAAAAAGGACTTGATTTTTATTCCGCGATATGCTAATCTATACAGGCGATGAAAACACCGCGTTTGTTTCTTAGTGAGAAAACGAAAGGGAGTTTGCTTAAAATGACAGTTTGGGAGTATATTCTCGGCATTGCTTTAATATTAATTTCTTTGGTATTGGTTGTGCTTGTACTCATGCAGCAGAGCAAAGCCGAAGGACTTTCGGGCGCTATCGCAGGCGCGTCGGAAACATTTTTCGGCAAGCATAAAGGCCGTACAAATGAAGCCAAGCTTGTAAAAATTACGAAGATTCTTTGCACAGTATTTATAATACTGACTTTGGCTACAACGCTTCTCATAGGTTTCCTTGGGGCGTAAAGGTCAGAATTATATAAAACCGTGATTCAGTAGCTCAGTAGGCAGAGCACCTGCCTTTTAAGCAGGGTGTCCGGGGTTCGAATCCCCGCTGAGTCACCAAAATTAAACCACCGAAAAATCGCGCATTACAGCCGTTTTCGGTGGTTTTTGCTTTTATCGTTATAATTATTTTTTTGGAAAGATTGGGTTAAAAATACACAAACATGACTAAAAATGCAAGTCAGAATGCAAGTCAAAATAAAAGTATTTATTTTATTTCTTTAGAGTGCGTCTGCATAAATCTGTTTGTGCATCAATCTCTTTCTTAAAATACTTTTTGAACCAAAAAAGTAAATGCCGTTGTCCTGTAAATATTTCCGATTATTCGGGATAAAATATTTGCGATATCGGCGCAACGCCATAATTAATGTACGTTAAACGGCATAATACCGTAAATCTTCGTTAAGGGTGGATTTAAGTGAAGTATTTAAGAAAGAATCTTAAAAGAAATATAAAAATACTAAGAAAAGCCTACAGAAAATATCTTAATTCCTCCGAAACGAGCGGCGTATCGCTTTGGCTTACCGATAATTTTCATATAATTGAAAAAAATTACTCTTTCGCGGTCAAGGAAACAAAAAAGGTAAAACTGCGTTCGCGTGATTCCCGCGCGTTTGAGCTTTGCTCCGAAATATGTAAGGACGGCATACTGCCCGATGACAGTAAAATAATCTCATGCCTGCTCTCGGAAAACATTACCGCGCCCGAGCTTGAGCATCTGCGCCTTTTTACGGTGTGCGTACTTATTTCTTCCGCGTCAAAGTACCTGAGAACCGATGAGGAAAAAGCGGTAAACTCGATAAAATCACTTATGCGAATTACCGAAACAAACTTTTCAAATATACTTTTTGAGGTAAGCGAGACGGAAAAAATACTCAGTCAGGACCCTGCCGGAGTATATAAAAACATGGACGAAGCCACCAAAAACATATACCGTTCCTCGGTTTACAAAAAAGCCGAAAAAACCGGCGAAACGGAAACATCGGTAGCCGTTGCCGCTCTTGAAAAGGCGAAAAGCGAAAACCGCCATATCGGTTTTTTTCTTGATTTTGAAAAGCCGAAAAGAAAAACCGGCGCTTTTTTAATTTTTCTTGAAGCTCTGATACCGCTTATCGCGGGACTTTTTTTAAGCGTTTTACTAAGAAAATGGTATATTCTGCCTCTTACGTATCTTCCGCTGTGGGAGGGGCTTAAATTCATATCGGACGTCGCGGCATCGTCTCTTTTAAAAAATTCGCCGCTTCCCAAAATGGAATTTCCGAACGGGATACCGCAGGAAGAAAAGACGGTTATCGCGGTTTCCACGCTTCTTCCGTCGGCTCAGAATGCAAAAAATATCGTTTCACACCTAAAAGACCTTTGCCTTTCAAACTGCAAAAACAACGCCTGCATATGTCTGCTCGCCGATTTGAAAAGCGCGCAGACTCCTACGGCTTCATCGGACAGAACCGATATAAAGGCGATGAAACGGGTGATACAGCAGCTTAACGATAAATACGGGAATAAATTTATTCTCGCCGTAAGGCCGAGGACTTATTCAAAGACGGAAAATGAATATACCGGAGCCGAAAGAAAGAGAGGCGCGATTACCTCTCTTATAAAATTCATAACGGAAAACGGCAACGATTTTCTGTGCGTTTTCGGTGATGAAAAAAAGCTTATAGGAGCAAAGCACATCATGGCACTTGACAGCGATACTCAGATGCCTTTGGGAAGTCTTGAATCGCTTGTAGCGACTGCCGCGCATCCGCTCAACGCGCCGGTAATATCAATATCCGAACAGAGAGTAATAAGCGGCTACGGCATAATATCGCCGAAAGTTGAAACGTCGGTGGAATCGGCGGCGAAAACAAGGTTTTCTTCGGTAATGGCGGGGACGGGAGGACTGCCTGCATACAGCAGCGCGGCAGGCGAAAAATATCAGGACTTTTTCGGTGAAAGCATATTTTCGGGAAAAGGTCTTATAGACGTTCGGGCGTTCGCGAAGCTTCTGCCGGACAGATTCCCCGAACAGCGGGTTTTGAGCCATGATATTCTCGAAGGAATAATTTTAAGAACGGGTTTTTCGGGCAGCGCGGCGCTTACCGATTCATTCCCGTCAAATGAAACGTCATATTTCAAGCGCCTGCACAGATGGATAAGAGGCGACGTACAAAATTTGCCGACAGTGTTCAAAAAATCAAATTCGCTTCCCTCGGGAAAAATTCCCGCGCTCGGCAAATGGTGGCTGATTGATAACGTAAGGAGAGCGGCTACGCCCGTTTTTGCGCTCATTTCTGTAATAACCGCGCTGTTTACAGAGCCGTATCCGTCGCTTGTATTAGCTCTCGCGGCAATAATGTCGGCTGTAATGCCCGAGCTTTTTTCATGCGCCGCAACGCTTGTGAGGGGCGGCGTCTCCATGATATCAAGGCTTTATTTTTCTGACGCGGCGCCTTACGCACTTACCTGTCTTTTAAGAGCGTTCGCGAACGGTGTAATGCTGTGTGAAAACGCTTTTTACAGTCTTGACGCATTCGCGCGTTCGTCCTTCAGGCTGATATTCACTAAAAAACATCTTTTGCAATGGACGACGGCGGCCGACAGCGAAAAAAACGGAAAAAAGCTTTCATCTTTAAAAATTTCGTTTTTATCCGCTTTATCGGGAGTTATTCTGATAATTTTCGGAGGAAACGCCGTAAAATGCGTAGGCATTCTTTTTATTCTCGATTTGCCTTTTTCCTATTTCAGTTCAAAAAAAAGAGTTTTTCGCCGTCCGAGCCTTACGGAGGACGAGCGAAACACGCTTATTTCATATTGCGCGTCGATGTGGCGGTTTTATGAAAAATACTGTACAAAAGCGGATAATTATCTTATTCCCGATAACGTTCAGGAAACTCCCATATACAGAGTGGCGCACAGAACGTCGCCCACAAATATAGGTCTTATGCTGTGCGCCTTTTTAGCGGCAAGAGATTTTGAGTTTATAGACACCGGCGAGCTTTTCACACTTCTTTCAAGGTCGTTTGACACCGTTATGAAGCTCGAAAAGTACAGAGGGAATCTTTACAACTGGTATAACACTCAAACTCTTGAGGTTATGAGGCCGTCATTTGTTTCAACCGTTGACAGCGGCAATTTTTTGTGCTGTCTCGCATCTCTCAAAGAGGGGCTTAAAGAATATATTAACGAACGTCCCGAGCTTTCTTCAATAACGGAAAAATGTGAAAAGCTCATATCGGAATGTGATTTGGGATTTCTGTTTGATAAAACAAGGAACCTTTTCCGTATAGGCTTTGATACGGAAAAAGAAGAAATGACAAATTCCTACTTCGATTTGCTTATGAGTGAAGCGAGAATGACAAGCTATTTTGCGGTATCCTCCGGCAAAGTTCCCGTAAGACATTGGGAGGTCCTCGGCAGAACGCTTTCAAAAAGCGGACGGTATACGGGTCCCGTTTCATGGTCGGGAACGATGTTTGAATATTTTATGCCCGCAATTTTTCTTCCTGCGGTAAGAAATACTCTCGGCGGCGAAGCGCTTAAATTTTGTATACACTGCCAGAAAAAATCAATAAGCGCCTCTGTTCCGTACGGAGTTTCCGAGAGCGGCTTTTATGCGTTCGATTCGGATTTAAACTATCAGTACAAGGCGCACGGAGTTTGCGCTTTAAGCCTGAGAAACGCGAAATACAACGAAACCGTTATATCTCCGTATTCCTCGTTTTTAACGGTATCGGAGGACCCGCACGGAAGCATGAACAATCTGAAAAGGCTTGATAAACTCGGTATGTACGGTCAATTCGGCTTTTATGAAGCGGCAGACTTTACAAAAAACAGGACGGACGGTCAGGATTTTTCCGTTGTGCGCAGTTATATGGCGCACCATGTCGGAATGAGCTTTTTAGCGGCGGCGAACGGTATTTTTTCCGATATAATGCAGAAACGCTTTATGTCGGACGACGCTATGACGGGAGGAAAAAGTCTGCTTTACGAGAAAATACCCTCCGATGCGAGAGTATATAAAAACATCGAACGTTCAAACGCTCCCGAGCGTCCCGAAAGAATACCCAAAATCAAATCAGAGTTTGAAAACATTTCGCTCATTTCTCCGCACAGCAAAGTTCTGACAAACGGTGAATGGTCGTTTATAGCCTCCGATTCGGGAGCGTCCGTTTCGGTATACAGAAACTCGTCCGTATTTTTCAGGCATTTTTCGCCGTTAACTTATCCCGACGGCGTTTTCGCGGCGGTAAAATATCGGGACGGCATAAACAAAATTCTGCCCTTTACTCTTTTACCGATTATGGACGGAAACGGAAAATTTTTCTGCTCGTTTACAGAAAACTCCGTAAGCTTTAAAAACAGGGATTCCGCGCTGTCATGCTCTCAGACGGTAACAGTCCACCCTCGTCTTCCGGCGCAGCTCCACACGTTTACAATAAGGAACAAAACAAAATCGAAGAAAAATCTGTCATTGATGATTTACGCCGAACCTATGCTCGGAAGCGTAAATACGGTAAGCAGTCATCCGGCTTTTCAAAAGCTTTTCATAAGCGAAAACTATAACGATAACGAAAAGGCGCTGACCTTTACAAGAGCGTCGGAATGCAGAGACGAACAGCTTTATATCGCGGCGGGATTTTTAAATAAATCCGATTTTGATTATTCGGCCGACAGGGAATACGTTATACCGCGCGATAAAGGCATATCGGGAGTTTTTTCCAAAAATTATGATACAAAAACAAAATCGGTTGATAAATGTATGGCGATACAGAAAAAAATATCGTTGCCGGCACATTCGAGCGTAACGCTCACATTTATAATATGCGGCGCTTCAAGCGAGGCGGAAGCCTTGAACAGACTTGCCGGCATAAGAAAAGAGGGCGCTATAGCGCCTTCAAAATGCGCTGTTTCGCCGTTTGACCCCTCGAGCATTACAGGTATATACGCGGCGAAAATTCTTGAAAGGTCGCTGTTCGGGAGACAAAAACCGAAAAAAGTGCTTGAGGCGGCGAAAGTAAACAATGGCTCGAGAGATGACCTGTGGGCGCTCGGAATATCGGGAGATTTTCCTATAACGCTTATTGAAATCACCGATTACGATTTAACCTACGTCCCCGTTTTTATAAAGCTTCACAGCAGACTGCGCAATATAGGCATTATGACGGAAACGGTTTTCATAACCGATAGAACGGACGGTTACAATGATAAGCTTAAAGAAGCTATACTCGCCGAGGGAGGAGCAGTTTACGCAGACCTTATAAACAAAAGAAGCGGAGTTTTTATTCTGAACTCGCATGATATTAGCGAAAAAGGCCTCGGCGTACTGCTTGCGGGAGCGGTTGCCGTCTATCCCGAAAGCAGACAGAACGATAACGGCGGAGCGTTCGCGTACAAGCCGATACTTTCGGCGGCGGAGATTCCCGTTAAAGCCGCGAACGGCTTTGTAAAAAACGGATATATAATAGGAAAAAAGCCCGAAGTGCCTTGGAGCCACATTATATGCAACAGGAATTTCGGAACTCTGATTACCGACTCCTCATTGGGGTACACGTGGGCGCTTAACTCAAGGGAAAACAAGCTTACGCCATGGAGCAACGACACGAGAACGGACCTTAACGGCGAGAAACTGATTCTTACGGTTGACGGAAACAGATACGACGTTATAAAAAACAGCACAGCTTTTTTCTCGGACGGCAGGGGAGAGTACTGTTCGTCTGTCGGAGATATAAAAATCAGAACATCGGTTACGGTTCCGGGTGAAAATATGTGCAAGGTGATAAGCGCCGAACTGGAAAACGAGAGCGAATATGATAAGGAGTTAAAGCTTTCATATTATATAGAACCTGTTCTCGGAGATTTTCCGTCAAACGGGGGCTATATAAAAAAGGGAGTTATATCCTCGGGCGCATATGCTCACACGCCGTACAACAAAACCTTTACGGGATATCTTTTAATAAATTCCGATGAAAAATGCGATTTCAGCTTTGATAAAATATCTTTTTTGTCCGATAAACAGTCAGTCGGAGATTCATCGGACTGCATTATCGCGGTAAGAACCGTAAAACTGCCCGGAAAATCCGGCACTAAGGTCAAATTCTGTTTATCCTACGCTTCAACCGTTAAAGCGGCCGAAAAAATGCCGTATATCGTTCCCAAAAAGAAAGCGGAAAATAAAATAGAAATAGAAACGCCCGATAAGGAGCTGAACCGCCTTTTCAATGATTTTCTGCCAAACCAGATAATAGGCGGCAGAATATTCGCGAGGACAGGATTTTATCAGTGCAGCGGAGCGTTCGGGTTCAGAGACCAGCTTCAGGACGCTATGTCCGTCGTTTTGACCAATCCCGAAATTCTCAAGGTACAGATTTTTCGCTGCGCGGCGGCTCAGTTTACCGAGGGAGACGTGCTTCACTGGTTCCACCAGTTGTATTTCGGCGGCAGACGCGTACTTCGGGGAGTACGAACTCATTACAGCGACGACTTATTATGGCTGCCGCTCGCTGTGAGCGAATACTGCATAAAAACAGGCGATTTATCCGTTCTTAAAACGCCGATACCGTATATTGAGGCTCCCGTTCTCGAAAAGGGCGAAAAAGAGCGCTTCGGAGAATATACCGCGTCAGATAAAAAAGGCACGCTTTACGTGCACTGTCTTAAAGCGATAAAGCACGCCTGTGAATTCGGCGAACACAGACTTCCCCTTATAAAAGGCGGAGACTGGAACGATTCATTCAATAAAGTCGGAAATGACGGCAGGGGCGAAAGCGTATGGCTTGCGATGTTTTTAAGTCATACAGTAAAAAACTTTTCCGTTCTGTGCGGTCTTAATAACGACAGGGCAAACTGCGAACGGCTTATGATGCTTTCGGACGCTCTTCAAAAAGCTGTTGATACAAGTGCGTGGGACGAGAATCACTATCTGCGCTGTTTTTACGATGACGGAACGCCTATGGGAAAAACAGGGAACAGCGAGTGTGCCATTGACCTGTTGCCGCAGTCATGGAGCGTCATTTCGGGAATGCCGGACAAAAACAGGTGTAAAACCGCTGTTAAGACCGCATATGAAAAGCTTGTGGATAAGGAGCACAATATAATAAAGCTGTTTGCTCCGGCATTTACGCCGGACGGAAAAACGGCGGGATACGTTAATATATATCCCGAGGGGATAAGGGAAAACGCCGGTCAATACACTCACGGCGCGGTATGGCTTGCCGACGCGTTCTTCAGGCTCAACGAACCCGATACGGGTTATGAGCTTCTGAACATTTTAAATCCGGCAAAAAAAGACGTAAGCGTTTACAAAACAGAACCGTATTATTTATCGGGCGACGTATACGCGAACCCCGGGCAGGAGGGCAGAGGCGGCTGGAGCATATATTCCGGCTCTGCGGGCTGGTTCTACAGAACTGTATATGAAAGAATGCTCGGAATAAGACAGGCCGGAGGAAAAATAAAAATAAATCCCTGCCTTCCCATAGGATTCAGGGACAGCAGGGTAAAAATAATTACCGAAAAAGGAAATATGGAATTTATTCTTTAAGGCAACACCACACAATTAACGGCTACCGCCTTTGCCGCGCATCTGCACCGAGATTTTCCGTCATTTTTGCCAAAAGTTCCTTGAAATACGTCAGTATTCCTGCGTCACTTTTGTCAATCTGACGAAAAATCTCATGGCACATCTGCACGACAATAATTATGCGGTATTGCCTTAAGACAAAATCGCTTAAGCGGTTAATGCCGTTGCCGACGTCTGCACAATAAAATCCAAGTGATATTGCATTAAGGTAATTTTACCGGAAAGCGGCATCAGCTTTCGGCTTTCAAATTACGGCGGTATGCCATATAATCCTCCAAAATCATGACCGCAGATACGGCGTCCACAACGGCTTTTCTCTTTTTGCCGCGTATATCAACGGCATTAAGAGCGTTATGGGCGGCAACGGTGGTAAGTCTTTCGTCATACATCGCCGTTTCAAGTCCTGATTTTTCCGAAAGCTCCTTGGCGAACTCACGGCAGGCCTCCGCTCTGAAGCCCTCTGAGCCGTCCATATTTTTCGGCAGTCCGACTACGAATAACCTAACGTCATTCTCTTTTGCGGCGGAAACGATTTTTTCTATAAGATTGCTTCTGCCGCTTTCTTTTATCACACATACGGGAGAGGCAAGAATTTCATTTTTATCGCAGACGGCAAGACCTGTTCTTGCGTCGCCGTAATCTACAGACATTATAATCATATAAAATCAATCCGCGTCGTTGCCGTTATTATTCTCAGGGGAAGCCGCGGCCGGCTGCGTTTGAGGAGGCTGTGTCTGAGGAGGCTGTGTGGTGGGCGTTTGTGTCGTGGGAGTTGATTGAGCCGCCGTCGTTTCCGGAGTATCGTTGTTTTCCGGGGTATATCCGCCGGAACATGACGTACAAGTAGATGGAATCGAATCAGTTTTATACCAGCCCACGGCCGACGGACATGACGAGCTTGCTATAAGTCCCGTACGCGTACAGTAGGACATCTTCACGATTTCATCGCTGAACTCAAACGATTTTGAGGGCAGATTTTTATGAATATCGTTCATAACGGTCTGATATAGCTGACCGCAGTAGTTAGTCGAGAACGAAAGCTCCTCCGCGTGTTCCGAATAGCCCATCCATGTCGCGCATACATAGTAAGGAGTCGCGCCTATGAACCAACGGTCTTTTTCGTCCGACGTAGTACCGGTTTTCGCGTACATATCAAAGCCCGTAACTCTGTAATTGCGCGCAGTACCGTCATAATCCGTCGTAACCGTCTGCAAAAGCTTGTTCATTACTTCGGCCGAGCCTGTGTCCATAATCTGTTCGCCCTCGTCGTTGTGCGTAAGGTATACGAGCGAACTCGAACTGTTTGTTACCGTATAATAGCAATACGGTTCATAGTAAACGCCGCCTGTGCCGAAAGTGGTATATGCCGCGCACATCTCAAGAGCGTAAACGCCCGTATGCATTCCGCCTACCGCCAAAGACGAATATGTTTTTTCTTCTTCGTCTATCGACATTTTAAATTTCTGAGTAAGCCATTCATATGATTTGTCTATACCCATTTCTTTAAGGATTTGAGCGGGAACGGTATTATGCGAGGGAGCGAGAGCGCGCTGGATAGTTTCGTAGCTGTATGGCGAGCCGGGGTCTCCGCCGAAGTTAAACGGCCATCTCTCTCCGTCAACGATTATTCCGTAATTCTGCACTTTCGGGTAAGACCATGTATACATATCGGAGTCGATGGCAAGAGAATAAATGCTCAAAGGCTTTATGGACGAACCGGGTGAACGCTTTGAATCGGTTGCTATATTAAGACATCTCGCGCCGACCTTTTCGCCTGCCTGACCGACTATTCCGAGAACTCTGCCCGTGTAGTCCATTATCACCATGCATGACTGTACCTGTTCGCCGTAAGAATTGACCGCGTTCGGGAATCCCTTGCGGTTGTAATAGATATCCTCCAATTTATGCTGAATATCAAGATCGACCGCGACATGAATTTTAAGTCCTCCGTAATACACAAGCCTCCAAGCCTCATTGTAGGAGTAGGAAAATCCCTCCATAAGGTCGTGTATTACCTTTTCAATAACGTAATCGACGTAATAGCTCTGAACTTCCTCGCCGTCGCTGCCTACGTTATTTTCGTTTACGTCTATCATGCCGTCGCTGTTGACCTTGTCCTTATCCTTGTCGTCGTCCTCTTTCGGAACGTAATCCTCATCCGTGGTGAAAACGAGGTCAAAATCTATGGCTTCGTTATATTCTTCTTGATTGATGTACCCCTGTTTCAGCATATAATTAAGACACATAACGCGTCTTTCCTTATTATTCTCGGGGTTGATTATAGGGTCATAATATCTCGGGGCGTTCGTGATTGCGGCGATGCAGGCACACTCCGCGAGATTCAATTCGCTTACGTTTTTTCCGAAATAATGCTCGGAAGCTGTCTGTACTCCGTAGCAGCCTGCGTCAAGATAGAGCGTATTGAGATACGCCTCAAGTATCGTTTCCTTTGAATAATGCTTTTCAAGGTTCAGAGCGTTCATTATTTCTCTGAATTTCCTTATATACGTTACGTCCCTTTCGCCCGTAAGGTTTTTTATAAGCTGCTGAGTTATGGTGGAGCCGCCCTGTCCCTCGTTGGATGGCAGTACTATAACGGATATCGTTCTCCTCCAGTCCACGCCATGATGTGTTTCGAAACGCTCGTCCTCAATAGCGATAAAAGCGTTCTGTAAATTTTTGGGAATCTCATCGAGGTCTACCCAAATTCTGTTTTCCTCGCCGTGAAGTCTTATAAGCTCAACTTCATTTCCGTTGTCGTCAAGCGTGTATAAAATAGTAGTCTGGCTCTGGTTTGCCTTGTATTCGTCAAGATCTATCGCAACCTCTCCGTTGACGAAATCGGACATATTTTTAAGCACGTAAAGACCTACGCTCGATACGGAAATAAGGCCGACAAGAAAAATCGAACAAATAATTATACCGAAGCGTCTGAAGCCCTTATGCTCTCCGCGTTTCTTTTTAGGCGGCGATTTATGACCGTTCCCGGATTCATCATGTGATTCGTTCGGCGTTTTTGCGCGTCCTAAGGTTGAGCTTTCCGCGCCCGAGCCTGCCCTGACGGAATTTAACTTGGCGTTATTAAAACTGTCCGCTCTGTTCCGATTCAAATAAGCTCTGTCGGCATTTGCGCCCGTTCTGTTTGGGTTTGCGCCGGCGGTATTCGAGCCTGTCTCATTTTCGCCGAATAAAATTTTCCCGTTAAAGCGTCCGTTATCCGTTTTGCCCGGAGCGGACTGAGCATCGGAATTTGCAGGTCTGCGTCCGCCGACCTGCTTGCTTTTATTATAGTTATTATTCGTATTATGCGGGATTCTGTTCCCGCCGTTACTGTCGTCCATTAAATCAGCCGTCCGATACGCGCAAAGCGAAAACCTTAATTGAAAAATTAAGTTTTACGCGATTTCCGTACCGTTCCTTTCTTTATATTTCCTCACTTTTTCTTTGTGAAAAAATTACTGTCCGCAAAGACCGAGGGACGTTTTACGCCCAAATACAAAACACGATAAAAGCATGGGATATTACTCGCGGCTTTAAGGCAATACCGCACAATTAGCGGCTGCCGCCTTTGCCGCGCATCTGTACCGATATTTTCCGTCATTTTTGCCAAAAGTTCCTTAAAATACGTCAGTATTCCTGCGTCACTTTTGTCAATCTGACGAAAAATCTCACGGCACATCTGCACGACAATAATTATGCGGTATTGCCTTAATCAAATTATACCGATTATTGCTCGGCCTTTAAAAATTCCATTGAGACCCAGCCCCTGTCGCCTTTATACTCGACATAGCCCCAGCCGTAATCGCCAGGATTTGTCGCCTTGCTGTCATCGACAAAAAGAACCTGAAGTTCGGTTCCGTTGGGAATTGTCGTAATGCGTTCGGAAGACGAATCAGCCGCGATACGCATATTGAGAGGCGTTTCCGAGCCTGTGGCTACCTTATATTTTCCGGCCGCGTTTGCTTCCGGAGTGGCGGCGTTCGCCGCGTTGTCGTTTGTTGTCCTGTCGGTTAAGACGGAACCGACGCCTGCGCTGCTTCCGGAGGGAACCTCTTTTTTATCTTTACCGGCGGATATGCCGTGAATTATAAGCGAAAGAATTATAATTATAAGTACGATTGCCGCCGCAACCATAAGAAGCATACGTTTGTCCGCTTTTTTAATTTTGTTTACAATATTTCCGACAAATTTCATAATACTGTCAAGCACGTTGCCTGCGCCGCTTTGTTTTTTCATAAGATTACCTCCATATATTTTTCTCTTTATTGGATAATTATATCAAAGGACAGAATAAATTTCAACCTTTTTAACAATATTGTAATACATATTTTTTCAAAGAATTTATAAAGATTTTATATATATGTGCGTTCAGTCGGTAAGGCGTGATTTATTCGGTGGTTCCTTATATCGGGTAACAAAAAAGTCCGACGTTTATCGGACTTTCCGTTTTTATTTAAGGTTCTGATAGCTTTTCAGCTTCGCTTCCTGTTTTGCTCTCTTTTTCGCGGCTTTTTCGGCGGCTTTCGCGTCCGCTTTTTCCTTATCCGCAAGATCGGGAATAGGCTTTCCGGCTTTATACGCTTCTATAGCCTCGGCTCTTCTCTTTTTGGATTTTTTTACATATACGGCGGCCGCGATAACAATCGCGATAACAGCCGCGGCAACTACGGCGAGAGTTACCCACTGGGAAGCGGAGGCTTCCTCCGGCGCGATATCGGTATTGGGTCTTGTTATTATCGCTTTGCATACCGAGCATTGAGCTATATCAAGTCCTTCGTAAGCGTCGGTTGCGGTTCTTATGTTAGCGTACTCGGCTTTATGAGCGCCCTCGGAACACTCCTTTACGTCCGAAACGTCAAACGCTGCTTTACCTGCCGTTTGGCTGTCAGAATAACGCGCGTTGTATTCATTTACAGCGCCGTTGTTATCGGCATAAAAGGTGAAGCCGTCGATTAAACCTTCGGTATCGCCGTTCTGAGTCATGCCGAAAGCAAGCTCTCCGATATTCTTAACGGACGGGGGAATTATTACGTCTTTAAGCGACGTACAGCCGAAGAACGCGCCGTCGCCTATTTCTTCAACAGAAGAACCTATTCTGAGATATTTAAGCGACGTACAGTCTTTAAACGCTATATCGCCTATTTCCTTTACCCCATCGCCTATTATAACGTATTCAAGCGAGGTACAGCCCTGAAAAGCGGACTCTCCGATATATGTAACCGAATCGGGAATAACCACTGTTTTTAAAGACGATGAATTATAAAACGCGCCGTTTTCAATAACGGTAACAGTATCAGGTATTATAAATTCTTTAACCATTGATTTCCAACTAAAAGCGGAAGCGCTGATTTTTGTAACAGGCGTGTCGTCTATCTCGGACGGAACTTCAACAACAGCATCAGCGGATTCGTCGTTTTCTCTGTAAGCTGAAATTTCATTATATGCCTCAAATTCTTCTCCGTCCTCGGGTTCTACAAGGGAATATGAGAAATTGCCGTAGTCGTCCGCATAAGCCGTAACGGTAAAAAGCATAAACGCCGCGGCAAACATCAACAGGGCTGTGAACACTTTTTTTACTGATAATTTTGATTTCATACAACCACTCCGAAATTATGATTCCTATAAATTATATTTTAATTTTAAAGCCGTGTCAATAGTTTTATATAATTTTAATAGTTAGAATACTTTTCAACCGATAATTTTTATATATTCTATAAGTTTTTTCAAATTTATACATTACATTTATATTGGCGAAACTCACGGTAGCGCGTCAGCTCGTGCTATCCTCCTCGGAATAAGCGAACGGAACGAGCTCGGCTCCGCGAAGCAGGGGATATTTATAATCTCCCGAAGCCGCAATTCCCCAGATTTCGTCAAAATTGAATTTTTCGTAATTTTCTTTTTTTTGCATTTCATCGGAGGAAAGCTTTTTAATATCGGTAAAAACGATTTTATCGTCTTTTCTCTGCGTTGCCGCTTCGATATCTGCGCTCGAAGAAAGCATATTGCAGAAGCTTATATTTATTCCGCCGTTTTCCCCTGTACGTTCCGCGCTGCCGGAGATTCCTCCGACATTATTGTTACCGGTAATTTTCCCGACGTTATAGCAATTTATTATTACGGCGTCTTCGCCGTCGGCTCTTACCGCGCCAGTAATTCCGCCCGCGTTTCCGTCTTTTACCGAAACGGACGCGCAGTTAAAGCAGTCGATTATTTTTACCGGACCTTCGGCGGCTTCGCCCGTACCGGCGATTCCTCCCGCGCAGTCGGCATCGGCGCTTACTGTGCCGGAAACACAGCAGCTGTTTATAAAAGGAATATTTCCGCCGCTCTCGGAGCGGAAATATCCCGTAATTCCCCCGCAGTTATTGCTTCCGCTCACTATACCCGAAAAAGAGCAGTAACTAAATCCCGAATTTTCAGAGGTGTCGGAGGAGAAATATCCCGCGATTCCTCCGGAAAATTCGCCTCCTTTAATGTACGAATCCCTAACTGTAAGGTTTGAAACGGTTCCGTTCCGTATGATTCCAAAAAGCCCCGAGTACGGTTCTTCTGTTGAAATATACATACCGCTTATAACGTGGTCGTTACCGTCAAAGACACCCGAAAAACAGCAGTTGTCGTCTTCCGATTTGCTGTAGCCTATAGGCTGCCACGCGTTTCTCGGAGGCTTTACGCTCCAATCTTTAAAATAAGAAACGTCATTTAGAATAATATCCGAATCCAGTCTGTAATAACATGATGAGTAGTATGAGTTGCCGTCGCGCAGAAGATTTGAAAGGTACGCGAGCTGCGCTCCGTTTTCAATAATATAGGGAGACTCTTTTTTTCCCGAGCCTGACGCGAACGATACCGCCGCCGCTCCGTTCCAAACCGAGGCCGCTTTCATGTCCGTTGATTCCGTTGTTGAGATTTGATTCGGATAATTCTGTTCGTTTTTTGATTTTTTGTAAAGCTTTACGCCCGAAAAAACAATCAGCGCCGCCAAGGCTACCGCAAGAAAAAGTATCAAATCGCCTTTAGTTAAAAAGTTTTTTTTTACGTCCTTTTCTGAGCCGTCCGATTTTTCGGAGTCCTCGGATTCGCCGTGATTGTCGGTATCTTCAGTCTGTTCCGAACGTTCATCTTCACGAATATTGCCGCCGTCTTTTACGATATTATTGTAATCCTCAGTGTTAGAATTACCGTCATTATACGGCAGGCTTTTGCCGCTATCCTGGTAAAGAGGGTCTACGTTAACTCCCAGTTCCTTTGAAACCTTTTCGTGAACGGACGAGGGAACAAAGGTCTTAATAACAAGATGCTCAAGCGTATGGCTTAAATCGTTTATAAACATTGAAACGTCGATGCCGTACTCAAGAATTTTTTCCGTCTGCTTGCCCAGAAGCACATAAACAGCGTCGAGCCTCGCTTCCGCCTCCTCTTTGGAGAGCTTTTCAAGGAGGGCCGTTTTTTCGGCTCCGAGTGCCGTGAAGCAACCGTAAAAGAAGAATACTCTCGCTTCATTCGGAAGTTTTGCTATCATTTCGGCAATCAATCTTTCTATATTATGCTCAAAGCCGGCTCTGTCGCGCTTTACGGCACATTCCGAAGCGTTTTTCGCAAGGAGCGGGATTCTTTCGCCTATAATATCCGCGTCGCCCGATTCTTTCATATGAGCGCGGCAAATATTTATCGCAAGCGAATAAAACCATTGCTCAAACGCCATATGGTCGCCGAGCTTATCGACAGCGGCAAACATTTTCGTAAATATTTCGGCTGTAAGGTCTATTGACAAAGCCGCGTCGCCCGTCATGGAAAGGCATATAAAAAAGATATCCTTATAATAACTGATATATATGTCGCGGTACGCGCTCTTGTTGCCGTGTTGAGCAAGCACTACGGCGGGAGCTATCCGCTTATTTTTATCGCTGTTCATTTTCTCGTCACCCTATCATTTTTACTTCCTCAGTAATTATTAGTTATATAATAATTTATCGCGCTGATTTTTTCAAGTGCTTCGACAAAATTATAGAAAATATATCCGCTGCGGCGCGATAAACGCGATTAAAACGCGATTAAAATATTGTATTTTCATAAGCCCCGTGATATAATACTTTTATTATAATACCGCTTTTGAGGTGATTCTATGTTAAAACGGCGTTCCGCCGGCGTTATAATGCATATCAGCTCTGTTCCCTCCGATTACGGAATAGGAGTTTTTGACGAAAACTGTATGCGTTTCGCTGATTTTCTTGCCGATATGAAATTTTCTTACTGGCAGGTTCTGCCATTTAATCCCATAGACCACGCAAATTCACCGTACTGCTCTGCTTCGGCGTTTGCCGGGAATATACTCTTTATCGACCCCAAAGGTCTTTACGACATGGGACTGTGTACCGCGGAGGAAATAAAAAGCAATATATATAACGGCTCGCCATATACGGCCGATTACGATTTTGCGAACAAAAGCCGTCTTGCGCTTCTTAAAACGGCTTTCGGCAGAATAGATTCGGAAACTGCGCGTAAAATAAAAGAATTTGAAAGCGAAAATCCGTGGCTTACCGATTTTTCATATTTTATGGCTGTAAAAGAGGCCAACGGTTTTAAGCCGTGGTGGGAATGGAACAAGGAATTTGCTCATTATAACCTCTTTATACAGAATCATAAGCACGATTATGAGGAGCGTTCCGCGTTCTGGAAATTCTGTCAATATATATTTTTTATGCAGTGGCAAAAAATTAAAAGCTACGCGAACGGCAAGGGCGTCAAAATAATAGGCGATATGCCGATATATGTCGCCATGGACAGCGCCGACGTATGGGCAAATCTCAATGAATTTCTTATTGACGAAAAGAAGTTAAAGCCCGAAAAGGTCGCGGGAGTTCCGCCCGATTATTTCAGCGAGGACGGTCAATTATGGGGCAATCCCATATACAATTGGGAAGAAATGGATAAAAACGGCTATAAATGGTGGCTTTCGAGAATTAAAAACGCGCTCGGAACATATGACGTCGTTAGAATTGACCATTTCAGAGCGTTCGCGAGTTACTGGGAAATTCCCGCCGATTCAAAGACCGCGAAAACGGGCGAATGGAAAAAAGGGCCGGGAATGAAGCTGTTTGGCAAAGTGTTTGAGCTTCTGCCGGACGCTCCCATTATAGCGGAGGATTTGGGAGTTTTCGGCAGCGATGTTGTGAAGCTGCTTAAAGATACAGGATTCCCGGGAATGAAAGTCGTGCAGTTCGGCTTTGACCCCGATTCGGATTCGACGCATCTTCCGCACAATGCCGACAAAAATTCCGTAAGCTATGTCGGAACGCACGACAATAACACTATTCTCGGCTGGCTCTGGGAGGCCGGCGAACGCGAGAGAAAATTCGCTCTCGATTACGCCGGTTTTGACGGCGAAAACTGGGGAGACGGCGGCTATCGCTCCAAAAGCTGCCGAAAAATCATCGAATGTGTATGGCGTTCCGCTTCCGATACGGCTATGATAGCGTTTCAGGATATGTGCGGCTTCGGCTCGGACGCGAGAATGAATATTCCCGGAGTTCCGGAAAAAAACTGGCGTTTCAGAACTACAAAAGAAACTATTGATTCTGTCGATAAAGAGTATTTCAAAAAAATAAACTCGGTTTTCAAACGTTCCTAACCATAAAAAACGCTTAACCGCTTGACATTTTTTTTGCAATGCCTTAAAATATCAACCGAAGTTTTATAATAATAACAGTTTTCCGCGTTGGAGGCGGTCGATATGGATAATACCGAAAAAACAATGGATAAAATTGTAGCTCTGTGCAAGGGCAGGGGCTTTATATTCGCAGGCAGCGATATTTACGGCGGACTCGCGAATACTTGGGATTACGGCCCTCTCGGGGCAAGGCTCAAGAATAACGTAAAGGATACGTGGAGAAAGCGTTTTATTCAGGAGAGAAAGAACAGCTACGAGGTTGACGCCGATATCCTTATGCATCCGAGAGTATGGGAGGCGAGCGGCCACGTCGCGTCGTTTTCCGACCCGCTTCTTGACTGCAAGGAGTGCAAAATGCGCCACAGGGCCGATAACCTTATAGACGATTTCGACCCGAACGCTCACGCCGACGGCATGACGAAAGAGGAAATGTTCCAATATATCAAAGAGCATCATATACCGTGTCCAAACTGCGGAAAGCATAACTTTACGGATATAAGAGAATTTAATCTGATGTTCCAAACGTTCAGAGGCGTTACAAACAACAGCAAAAGCGTTATTTATCTGCGTCCGGAAAACGCGCAGGGCGAATACGTTAATTTTCTTAACGTTCAGCGCACCATGAGAGCAAAGCTCCCGTTCAGCATAGGTCAGATAGGCAAGGCTTTCAGAAACGAAATTACTCCCGGTAATTTTACGTTCAGAACAATTGAATTTGAGCAGATGGAGTTCCAAACTTTCTGTAAGGAAGGCACGGATTCCGAGCTTTACGATTATTTTAAGGAATACGGCATGAAATATTACAAGAATCTCGGAATACCCGAAGAACACCTGAGATATCATGACCATGAAAAGCTCGCTCATTACGCGAAAGCCGCGTGCGATATAGAATTTTTGTTCCCGTTCGGCTGGGGCGAGATTAACGGCACGCACAACAGGACTAATTTCGATTTGACAAGACACCAGGAATACAGCGGTCAGAAGATGGAATATCTCGACCCCGAAACGAACGAGAAATTTATCCCGTTTATTATAGAATCGACGTACGGACTTGACAGGACGGTGCTCGCCCTTCTCTGTGAAGCATATGATGAGGAAGTCATAGACGAAGCGAAAAACGACGTGAGAACGGTGCTTCATTTAAGTCCGGCAATCGCGCCGTATAAGGCGGCCGTTCTTCCGCTTTCAAAAAAGCTTTCCGAAAAAGCGCTTGACGTTTATAATAAATTGAGCAAAAAATTTATGACGGATTATGACGAAACAGGCTCCATCGGCAAGAGGTACCGCCGAGAGGACGAAATCGGAACTCCGTTTTGCATCACATATGATTTTGACAGCGAAACAGACGGCTGTGTAACCGTCCGCGACAGGGACACAATGGAGCAGATAAGACTTCCGATTGATGAAATTGAAGCTTATATATCCGAAAAAATCGAGTTTTAATAATAACAAAATAATAACAATTAAAAAATATAATATCAGTGCAGTTCGTAACCATCCTGCCTGAACGGCGACAGCCGTTGAATCAAAACTAAGGGAGAAAAAAGGCATAATACTGTTCATTGTCATGATTTTGCGTATCATGATTATTGTGCCTCGGCGCGTCCTTAGGGCGCGCTTTTTGTTTTATGGAAAGATACAATATAATTAAAGAAAAAAATCCGCGTGAAATAGTATTGCTGCGCGGTACGGGGTGCATTTATAAAAAATGCGCGTTCTGTGATTATTATTATGATAAATGCGATAATGAGGAGGAAAACTTTAACTTAAACAGACAGGTTCTTAAAAAGGTTCGCGGAATTTACAAAAATCTTGAGGTCATAAACAGCGGCTCGGTATTTGAACTGGATAAGAATACTTTATCCCTTATTAAATCCGTTTGCGGAAGCAAGGGCATAAGCACGATTCATTTTGAAAGCCATTTCCTGTATAAAAACCGAATAGAGAGATTGCGAAAAGATTTCGGCGATTTTGATTTAAAGCTGAAATTGGGGCTTGAAACGTTTGATTACGGCTTCAGGGAAAAAATCCTGAAAAAAGGCATAAACGAACGAAGTCCCGAAAAAATTTCAGAAAGCTTTGACGAAGCTGATTTTCTTTTCGGAATAACGGGACAAAATGCGGATACAATGAAACGCGATATGGAATTGGGACTAAAATATTTTGAGCGTATATGCGTAAATATAATGTGCGAAAATTCATCAAAAATCAAGCCCGACGAAAATGTAATTTCGGAATTTATGAATCTGATATATCCGATTTACAGAGATGACAAAAGGGTTGATATACTCATAAAAAATACCGATTTCGGAGTTGGAGGTTAATTATGCTTAATGAATTATTTCTTGCGGGTTCCGTCGTATTTATATTCGGAGCGGTAATTCTTTCATATAAACTTTTCGGAAAAACGGGACTTTTCTGTATCTCGGCGGTTGTAACTATTCTCGCGAATATAGAAGTCTTGATAATGATAACGGCATTCGGAATGGAGCAGACGCTCGGCAACGTTCTTTTCGCGGCTACGTTTCTTATTACGGATATTCTATCCGAGTGCGAGGGCAAAAAGGAAGCGAATAAAGCTGTTTGGATAGGCGTTTTTTCTTCGGTTTTCTTTTTGCTGCTTACGCAAAGCTGGCTTTTGTACATACCGAATGAAAACGATTTTGTACACGATTCAATGCTTACGATTTTTTCAAACACTCCGAGAATGATAATATCCTCGCTCGCGGTTTACGCTATAAGCCAGTTATTCGACGTCTGGCTGTACCATAAATGGTGGGCGTTTACCGAAAAACGCTTCGGAAGCAAAAGAAAATACCTTTGGCTCAGAAACAACGGTTCGACGCTTATAAGCCAAATAGTGAACACGCTTCTTTTTACGCTTTTCGCTTTTATCGGGACTTACGACGCGAAAACGATTATGTCAATATTCCTTTCAAGCTATGTTATATTCATTTTTACGAGCCTTTTGGATACTCCCGCCGTTTATATCGCAAGAAAAATACATGATAAAAAATACTCCTGAAAATTACCTGAAATTGTAGACATTTCCGAAGATTTATTGTATAATAATATCTGCCGAACAAATGCCGACACGCGCCGGCATTTATGAAAAAGCCTTGCACTTTGAATAAGAATACAGCTTTTTGCTTTACTCGGCTAAACAAAAAAAGGAGATGTCGGAATGAAAAAGAATATCCGCGCGTTAATTTCAATCCTTTTAACGCTGACCGTTTTTACAGCAAGCTTTTCGTTTGTTGCGTTCGCGGAGGAAAACACAGGCAACGTTACAATCACCGACGAGGACGCTCTTTATACAAAAGGCGAAAAAATATACAATAAGAAAGGCGAAGAGGTCTTTCTCCGAGGAATAAACCTCGGCGGCTGGCTTATTCAGGAGGATTGGTTCACTCCCGTCAACACCTCTAAGGGAAATTTAGACACTTTCAGGATTTTGACAGAGCGTTTCGGAGCGGAAAAAGCCTATGAGCTTTTCGATATATATTATGATAACTGGATAACAGAAACAGATTTCAAAAATATTGCCGATATGGGCTTTAACTGCGTAAGGATTCCTTTCTGGTACAGGAACTTCCAGTCGGACGAAAACGGAACGTGGATTCTCGATGAAAACGGCGAGATTGATTTATCAAGGCTTGAATGGGCAGTAGAGATGTGCCGCAAGTACGGCGTTTACGCTATTCTTGATTTACACGCCGCTAACGGCGTTCAGGGTTATGCCGACCATGCGGGTCTTTCCGGCACGTATCATTTCTTTGACCGTGACGAGAAAGGTCGGTGGTATCGCGAACAGGCCGCCGAGCTTTGGGAGGTTATCGCCGAGCGTTTTGCCGGAGATCCCGCTGTCGCGATGTTTGATTTGCTGAACGAGCCTATGTGCGACGTGCCTATGATAAACAGGATTTATTCCTATATATGGGAATACTATGACCTCGCTTATGATAAAATCAGAGCAAAGGATCCTGACAGACTTATATCCATGATAGGCACATGGAGCGTTGATAAGCTCCCGAATCCCGACGATTACGGCTGGACGGGCGTTATCTATCAGTATCATCAGTATGATAAAAACGAATCGGATTATACAACAAGAATCGCATCGGGCTGGGCCTGCGGTTATAACGTTCCGCAGTTGGCCGGAGAGTTCCATCCTAAGGGAGATAAAGTAAATCTTGATTTCGCGATAAAAGCGTACGACCGCAACAACATAAGCTGGACGCTCTGGACATACAAGGGCTACAACAGTTGGGCTGCATGGGCGGACTGGTTCATATACGGCAGCTTTTCGGATGAGCTTATTGTGGATGCGGCAAACGACAGCTACGAGGAAATCGCAGAAAAATGGGGCGAAGGCATAAGAACAAACAGCGGCAATTTCAGAGAAGCGTCGCTCTATCAGGTTGCAAAAAAATATCTGCCCTATGCCGAGCTTGAAAACGCTCCGTTCAATACACAGGAGGATATTGATAATTTCAAAGCGTCAAAGATGAAAAACAGCGGTTATGATTATAAGACCACCTGTTTCTTCTGCGGCATCTACGCTAAACTTGAATCTCTTCCCATTATAGGTGAGCTTATGAGATATATTCATTCATTGATACACACCTTTACAACTTCAAGAAATATTTCAAAATAACAGCTCGAATGGCGGTTTATCAAAAAGGGCTGTACCGACACATTTTAGGTGTGCGGTACAGCCCTTTTTTAAATTTATTATTTAGTACATTATTTCAATTAAGAAATATTGATTAATACTGTTTATAAAGAGGACCGTAAGCCGCGCAGGCTCTGTAATCCTGCCCCTCCTTATCCATTCCGAAAGCGTTCCAGCTCGCGGGACGGAATATATCCTTTTCGGGTACGTTATGGAGACTTACGGGGATTCTGAGCATAGAGCAGAGCGTTATAAGGTCGGCGCCGATATGACCGTATGAAATCGCGCCGTGATTCGCGCCCCAGTTGTTCATAACGTCGTAAGCCGTTCTGAACGGGCTGCCCTCTTTGCCGTCGCATCTCGGTGTGAACCATGTGCAGGGCCATGTCGGGTCGGTTCTCATCATAAGAGTATCGGTAACGCCGTCGGGAAGCTCTACGGTCCAGCCCTCGGCAATCTGGAGAGTGGGTCCGAGTCCTTTTACAAGGTTAAGACGAATCATAGTTACGGGCATTTCAGCCTTTGTTATAAAGTGAGAGGAAAATCCGCCGCCTCTGAAATAGCCGTTATCCGCCGCGCACCAATCGGTCGCCGCAAGGATATTCTTCTGATCCTCCTCGGTAACGTTCCACCATTCTTTCATAACGGCGTTTCCGTTTTCGTCCTTAGCCGCGCCGCTCGCGTCAAGGCACGCCGCGCCCGAGTTTATAAGGTGGATAAAACCGTCCGCTTCTTTCGCTTTGCCGGTTATCTCATAGCCTGTAGCTCTCTTAACAGCGTCCGCCGACCAATTGGTGCGGACGTCGGCGAAAATCTGTGCTCTGTTTGTAAGGAGCTTTGAGAATAACATTCCGATGCCGTTGAGAACATCGTTTTCAGTGGCGAGAATATACGGCTCTCTCGCGCCGTTCCAGTCAAACGACGTATTGAGAAGCGCCTCCGCGAAATCGCAGTTGGGATAGAAATCCGTCCACTGTCTCTGTCCCTGGAAACCTGCGGCAATAGCGTTGTGACCTATCATTTCTTCCGATTTATCGGCAGGAAGATTTTTATTGCCGCTCATGAGGTCCTTAATAATGCACATCATTTTAACGACAAATTCCCATGATTCCTCTTTCTGTTCGGGAGTTTTCTTTACAAAGTCGGGGTTCTTGTCCCAGCCCTCTTTGCAGTT
Source organism: uncultured Clostridia bacterium (assembly GCA_947631945.1). Taxonomy (GTDB): domain Bacteria; phylum Bacillota; class Clostridia; order Oscillospirales; family Acutalibacteraceae; genus UBA1081. Next base: position 8,086 of record CANRNI010000016.1, on the reverse strand, counting down.
GGCTTTTGTCCAAGCGAGAGCCTTTTCGTATTCTTCCTTATCATAGATGCCCTCGGACATACGTCTGATTATTTCGACCTCGTCAACCGATTCGACTTTCATTCCGAGATAGCTTTCAATAAACGCCGGGTCGATAATAGAGCCGCCGATACCCATACAAATAGAGCCTATCTGGAGGTACGATTTGCCTCTCATCGTAGCCACGGCTACCGCCGCTCTGCCGAATCGGAGAAGCTTTTCTTTTACGTCGCATGGGATAGATGCGGATTCGTCCGCGTTCTGAACCTCATGACCGTAAATGCCGAACGCCGGAAGCCCTTTCTGAGCGTGAGTTGCGAGAACCGAAGCGAGGTAGACCGCGCCGGGTCTTTCTGTTCCGTTAAATCCCCATACGCCCTTTATCGTATTCGGGTCCATATCCATGGTTTCGCTGCCGTAGCACCAGCAGGGAGTTACCGAGAGTGTGATGTCCACGCCCTCTTTTTTGAACTGAGCGGCGCAGGCGGCTGTTTCGCCCGCTCTGCCTATGGTGCAGTCCGAAATAACGACCTTTACGGGCTCGCCGTTTGAGTATCTCAGATTGTTTCTGAAAAGCTCGGCGGCGGCCTGAGCCATGCCCATAGTCTGCTTTTCGAGCGAACCTCTTACATCAAGAGGTCCTTTTCTCGCGTCGATAATGGGACGTATACCTATAACAGGATATTCGCCCGCAAATCTTTTTTCTGCCATAAGAATTTCTCCTTTTTTAAATTATGACAATACCGCATAATTATTGTCGTGCAGATGCGCGGCAAAGGCGTTAGCCGTTAATTGTGCGGTGTTGCCTTATACAATTATCTTTTTAAAAGCGTCAAACGCATTTTGCCATTCCTCGGGATTTAAAGGCTCGTAAATCTTAATGTTCTCGCCCTCGGCAATTATTTTCCTCGCTTCAGATATGTTTCCGATTTCACCGGACGAAATCAACTGAACCGCGATATTTCCGAGTACCGTAGCCTCTGTGGGACCGGCGTAAACGCTTACTCCGCATGAAGAAGCGGTCATTGAGCAAAGCAGAGTGTCCTTAACTCCGCCGCCCACGACGTGTATTTTGTCATATTTTTTACCGACGCAGTCCTCTATTCCCATAAGTACGTATTTGTATTTCATCGCGAGGCTTTCATAAATACAGCGCATTATTTCGCCTACCGTTTGGGGAACGTACTGTTTAGTCCTTTCGCAGAATCCGCGCACTCTCGACGGCATATCGCCCATAGCCACGAAATCGGGAGCGTCGGGGTCTATAAAGCACCTGAACGGTTTGGCGGCAAGCGCTTCTCTTTCAAGCTCGGCATAGGAATACTCTATGCCCTCACGTATCCATTGTCTGCGGCTCTCCTGAATAAGCCACAAACCGCATATGTTTTTAAGAAACGCTGTGGTATAATTGTAACCTCCCTCGTTCGTAACGTTGAGATTCTTTGATTTTTCATTTACGACGGGAGCGTCAAGCTCCGTTCCGAAAAGGCTCCATGTTCCGCTGCTTATAAAAGCGAAATCTTTATTTGCCGAAGGCACCGCTGTGACGGCGCTTTGCGTATCATGTCCGCATACGGAAATAACGGGGACGGCCGGAACGCCGAGTTCATCGCAAAGCTCCTGCCTTAGCATACCGATTTTTGTGCCCGACGGTACAATACCGCACAGTATTTTTTCGTCGATTCCGAGCTTCGCGAGCATTTCCGTATCCCAGCTTTTTGTGCCGATGTTTACCATCTGGGAGGTGGTCGCGATAGAATATTCCGACGCCGTTTCACCCGTGAGCATATATGCCAAAAGATCCGGCATAAACAGTAACTTATCCGCTCTTTCAAGCGTTTCGGGTCTGTTTTTCTTCAGCGACAGAAGCTGGAAAACAGTATTGAAATCCATAAACTGTATGCCTGTTCGCTCGTACATTTCGTCCCTTGATATATATTTTTCGGCTTCTTCAATCATTCCGATATTGCGCTCGTCGCGGTAATGTACGGGATTTTCAATAAGATAGCCCTTTTCATCAATAAGGCCGAAATCGACGCCCCACGTGTCGATACCGACGCTTTGAAAACCTCCGTACTGCTTGGCTTTAAGTATACCCTGCTTTATTTCATGAAAAAGCCTTAAAACGTCCCAGTAAAACGTATTTCCGACCTTGACCGGGTCGTTTGAAAAACGATGTATCTCGGTAAGCTTTATCGTTTTTCCGTCAAAGCCGCCTAAAACAGCTCTGCCGCTTGATGCCCCGAAATCGAAGGCAAGTACATTTTTCATATATTATTTCCTCCTTTTAGCGTCAACACACACTAATCAACGTCAATCGCCCTGAACCTGTAGCTTTCTGTACCTGCATATTTACTGCGGTCTACGGATTTTACCGCCGAAAGGCATTTGTTTGCAACGGAAAGATGTCTTACGGCGCTGTATGACCGAATCCATGAGTTGATTTCATTTGTAAAAAAGCTTTCGGAAACGGCTCTCAGGCAATCGTCCCTGTATCGCTCGTAAAAATCATAGTCCGACGAGAGCAGGTCTACTCGTTCGATAAGATAAACCTGACTTTTTTCGGGATTTGTAATTATGAACGCGCTGCCTACCGACTGTTTTCTCATAGCCTCAACGTGTTCCCGCCCGAACAGCGCTGTGTTTTCGTCAATAACCATCGCCGATACGCTTATATCGGCCGAAACCTCTCCCGTAACCGCCATAAACGCTTCGTCCATTGAATAAACTCCGCTGTTTACGTAATTTGCGATAGAGCTTATATAATCATATCTCTTTTGCGCGTTTTCCTTGGAGGAATCGTAAAGCGACTTTTCATTTTCGGTCATCGCGGCGTATTCCGAATCCGACACGGGAGTGTAAAGCTCCTCGAAAAAATACTTGATTCCCACATAATTCGTTGTAAAGTATTGCTTTATATAATCCTCGTTTATCGGCTGCGTACCGTTTGTGTCGTAAAGCTCGAACCGCAGATTTTCTTTAAAGTATTCGTACTGCTTTATTTTAAAAAATGTGTTTTTGGATATTCCAAGCTCCGTGAGATAAGCTCCGTAAACTCTCCACAAAGCGTTAGTTTCATTGGAAACACGGGCCTTTTCCGTTGCCGTCAGGGTTTTTCCCATTTGAGCGAACCTTGTATTTACGGCGATATATTTCAAGCTTTCGGACGTTGCGTACTCTATACATTGCTCGTCCGTAAATTCATTTTCATAGTAAGCCGAATTTAAAAAATAAGAAAAAATCTCCGAATCTATTTCGGTATCTCCGTTAACAGTCATAACGCTGCCGCGCCCGGCGTCCGAGCAGGACGTCAGGGAAAAAAGAATTATTGAAAAAATGAGTAAAGCGCAAATTAATTTTTTCATATTCGCGAAAAACGACCTCAATAATCTATACCAATATTATAGCAACTCTTTTATTCAAAGTCAATCACAAATAGTAGCGGGAATTGAATTAGGAATTAGGAATGAGGAATTAGGAATTATCGGAAGCCCAAAGGGCTTAAATTTAAATATATTATAAAATATACGATTTTTTTATTATTTATAGTAAAGTAAATATCTGCTCTTAAATATTATAATCAAAGACGCAAAGCGTCTGCCGAAAATTCCTAATTCCTAATTTCTCATTCCTAATTATTATTATCGGCAGTCTGACAATAGTATTTGCCTTGCGTAATGAAAAATTTTGGTAAAACCTATAAAAATATATTTTATCGGAGCGCGTCCTCTATTTATTGTCTGTTTTTAAGCTAATTTTAAGCTTCGCTCAATACATTTTTAAGCAAGATAAAATATAATCAAGACACAGTTAAGGAATTTGATTGCGACTGACGCATTGATACACACCTTTTTCGCTAAAAACCGTCATATGTAAAAAAATTCATATCGGTACAATTTGTGCGTCAGATAAAATCAGAGCTTTCTTAAGAGAGCAAAGGCGGTGATTTCATATGATTTGATAAAAACATGATTGCCGATATTTAAGTTGATGTAAACAATTCGGGGGAAGAGCTTACATATATAATACATAATAATGCCAATGCACGGCAATACTTGAAGAGCGGCAATTATGCAATTGTTACATTGACAGATTAAATAAAAACAATTTTAATACAACGATACACTTAAAAACACTTAAATATTATACACTTAATTAAAAATCTCCTTTTGATATATACCCTTTCAAGAGTTACAATCCAACAAAAAAATTCCGTCCGTTAACACGGCGGAATTTTTTTTGTTCGGGTTAGCGTCGGATATTATTTTATAATTTCAAAATCATACATTTCACGGGTATTCTCGGCGGACGTATGAATTGTAATGAGGGTACTCATTTTCTTTGTCTGAGCCGTTACATGGTAGTATGTGTTATCATAAAAGCTGCATCTGCATTGGTCCGGATGGCTGTGTCCCATTGATAAAAGTCCTACGCAGCCCGCATTCTTGAAAAGCTCATCGAGAGGAGCGTTTTTGGGAATATTATATTTTTCGGACATTTCCTCAAGCTCGGCATAGCCGTCCTTATAAGCTTCGCCCTCCAATGCGGCTTTTGCGAAATTCGGAGTATTTTCATGTATAAACACGCTTATGCCTATATCCTTTGATTTGTTGAGCTTTGAATTTATCTCGTTTTCGCACCATTTGACCTGATCCTCATGAACATAGCCGTAAATATGCTCCGCGTCGTCATCGTCATAATCCATAGTGTCGAGGAATATAAAGGAATGTACAAATTTATCCCCGTTGTAAATATCAACGCTGTACTGCGCTCCGCCGGATACTTCTTTTTCGTCGGCTACAAGGCAATGTTCGTACTGAGTAAGATAAGCCGCAATATCTTCTGTTGAACCGTAATTAAGTCCGTCGTTATTGCCGGGAATATATGCCCAGTATTGCTCGTGCTCTTCAAATAATTCGCTCACTGTTTGGAGGACAAATTCTTTATTAAAAGGTCCCGAATCGCCGTCGTTTATCATATCTCCCGAAATTACCGCAAGGTCGGGCTTGTATTCGGTAATCTGTTCTTCCATTTTCCTTAAAGTCGAAATATCGGTCCATGAAAGCCCCGTTGTAAAATGTGTGTCCGAGAACTGTAAAACCGTAAAATCGCCGTTTTCGTCGGTGTAAAGGTCGGGCAAATCTTTATCGGCAGATACCGTTTCTGCATAGCCGGAAATATCGCCCTTGTTTACAAGCTGCTTGAATGAACCTGACGTACCGAAGAACGAGGCAATCGCGGTAAGTACCGCAAACAGAATCGAAAAAAATGAACGCATTGAAATTCCTCCTTGATTTTTGTTTTTTAACCGTAGTATGTCGTGAGTATCATCATATTATCACAAAATGTGATAATTGTCAATACTTAATTAAAAATAAGTATAGAATACAATCGGGAGGGACCATGGTGAGATTAAAGGATTTGCGTGAGGATAACGATTATACTCAAAGCTATATAGCCTCGCTCTTGGGCGTAAGGCAGAATACTTATTCGCAATACGAATGTGAAAAACGCGAAATCCCCATCTCTATGCTCATAAAACTCTCCGAACTGTACGGAACGTCGGTGGATTACATTATCGGACTTACGTCAAACCCTAAAAAATATGAAGATTAAGGAAATACCGAATAAATCACGCCTGACGGCTGAACGTACGCGAAACGGCTGAACGTACGCTAATAATAGGAAATATTTAAAATCAACTGTTGACGAAACAGGCAATCGGTGGTAAAATACATTTGAGGCAGTACCGCAAAAGCCCGTATGCTCATACGTATGAATAATTATGCGGTACTGATTTGAATTTTTTTATAAAGGTGATTTTTATGTCAGGACACTCCAAATGGAGTACAATAAAAAGGAAGAAAGAAAAAACCGATAATCAGCGCGCAAAGGTCTTTACCAAAATAGGCAGGGAAATCGCGGTAGCGGTGCGCGAAGGAGGTCCCGACCCCGCGGGAAATTCAAAGCTTAAGGACGTAATCGCGAAAGCGAAAGCGGCTAACGTTCCCAACGATAATATTGACAGAATAATTAAAAAGGCCGCGGGCGATGGCAGCGCGGATAATTACGAGGAATGTATATACGAGGGCTACGGTCCGTGCGGAATAGCGGTTATAGTTGAAACTCTTACGGATAACAGAAACAGAACGGCAGGCGACGTCCGCCATTATTTTGATAAATACGGCGGAAATATGGGACAGGCAGGCTCAGTTATGTTTATGTTCAGCCGTCAGGGAAATATAGTTATTGAAAAAGACGGCGTTGACGAGGACGCTTTGCTTGAAACGGCGCTTGAAGCGGGCGCGAGCGACCTTGTGACGGATGAGGAGGACGTGTTTGAGGTAAGAACCGAGCCTAACGACGTGGGCGCGGTGAACGACGCTCTCGCGGCGGCCGGATATACGGCAATTTCAGCGGAGGCGGAGTATATTCCCTCAACATACACGAGATTGGATAATCCCGACGATATCAAGAATATGGGCAAAATGCTTGAAATGTTCGAGGATAACGACGACGTTCAGAACGTATGGCATAACTGGGAGAATGAGGACGATTACGAAGGGTAATTGACAAAAAAATAAAAACAACCATTAATTGTCAATTATAAAGTGACAATTAATGGTTGTAAATTGTAGTATATTTTCCCTCATTATATATAAAATACAAATAATTATATTTATCGTATTTGCGAATTTGGCTGAATTGACAGTTGATAAAATTTTCACAATATTATAAAATATATTGTGGTAAAACAAGGAAAAATATATTTTTTTAAGGAGAACACATCATGAGCGTTTTAAACAAAAAAACAGTTGAAGATTTAGACGTAGCGGGCAAGAAGGTCCTTGTACGCTGCGATTTTAACGTCAAAATGGAAAACGGCGTTATTACAAGCGATAAGAGAGTCGTAGCGGCTCTCCCCACTGTTAAGTACCTTATAGAGCATAACGCGAGGGTAATACTTTGCTCTCATCTCGGCAGACCCAAGGGACAGGTAAATCCCGAGTTTTCAATGAAGCCCGTAGCTCAGTGCCTTTCAAAATATCTCGGTCAGGAGGTTAAGCTTGCCGACGACGTTGTAGGCGAGTCCGCTCACGCTCTTGCCGATTCTCTTAAAGACGGCGAAGTTATGCTTCTTGAAAACGTTCGCTTTGAAGCGGGCGAAACAAAGAACGACCCCGAGCTTAGCAAGTCTTTCGCTTCCCTTGCGGAACTCTATGTTAACGACGCTTTCGGTTCGGCTCACAGAGCCCATTCCTCAACGGCGGGCGTTGCGGATTATCTTCCCTCGGCGGTAGGTTATCTTATGCAGACGGAAATCGACGTTATGGGCAAGGCTCTTGAAAATCCCGTAAGACCGTTTGTCGCTATTTTAGGCGGCGCTAAGGTTTCGGATAAAATCGGCGTTATTGAAAACCTTATCGACAAATGCGACACGCTTATAATCGGCGGCGGCATGGCGTATACGTTCTTTGCCGCGCTCGGCCATACAGTAGGAACGTCTATCTGCGAAACGGATAAAATAGACCTCGCTAAAGAGCTTATGGCAAAGGCGGAGGCCAAGGGCGTTAAGTTCCTTATCCCCGTTGACAACAGAGTAGGTCTTGAATACAAGCCCGACACGGAGCATAAGGTTGTCGATTCCGACGATATCCCCGACGGCTGGATGGGTCTTGATATCGGAGCAAAGACGGAGGCTCTTTTCTCCGAAGCTATTAAAAACGCAAAGACTGTAGTATGGAACGGCCCCATGGGCGTTTCCGAGTGGGAAAATTTCGCGAGCGGCACAATAGCCGTAGCAAAGGCTGTAGCGGAAGCTACCGATAACGGCGCGGTTTCGATAATCGGCGGCGGAGATTCGGCGGCGGCGGTAAAGAAGCTCGGTTTCTCCGACAAAATGACGCATATATCCACAGGCGGCGGCGCTTCTCTCGAGTTCCTTGAGGGCAAGGAGCTTCCCGGCATTGCCTGTATCGACGAAAAATAATATTTTAAGGCAATACCGCATAATTATTGTCGTGCAGATGTGCCAAGAGATTTTTCGTCAGATTGACAAAAATGACGC
>CANRNI010000015.1 GCA_947631945.1 uncultured Clostridia bacterium | reverse complement strand
GCGTCACTTTTGTCAATCTGACGAAAAATCTCATGGCACATCTGCACGACAATAATTATGCGGTATTGCCTTAAAAAGCGATTATTTTATTTCTTAAATAAAATAATCGGAGAAGATTTAAAATAATGAGTCAAAAAAAACGACAAATTACAAAAAAAATCATTTGCAAAGCTCTTGACAGAGAAAAAACATTCATGTATAATGTCCTAAGTATCGTTTAAGATACTCGCTAAAGATAATAACCCTGCGGCAACTGCGGAGGGAGGGAATATAATGAGCCAGATTAAAGTTAAAGAAAATGAGTCCTTGGACAGCGCTCTCAGACGTTTTAAACGCCAGACTTCACGCGACGGTATAATCCAGGAAGTTCGCAAAAGAGAACACTATGAAAAGCCTTCTGTTGCAAGAAAGAAAAAATCGGAGGCTGCTCGTAAACGCAAATACAAATAATTTTCTTGATTTTTGCAGCGGGTTCTTTTATGAGCCCGCTTATGTTTTTTGGAGAGACGTTATGTTTATTGATTTGCTTTTAAAGGAACTGCCCGCCGATATTGACGCGGCTCTTATCATCACGCCGCAGAACAGACGGTATTTCACTTCATTTGATTCGTCGGACGGATTTCTGCTCGTTACGCGTTCGGGAAGCGTGTTTTATACCGACAGCCGATATATAGAGGCGGCGGAAAAGACGGTGAAGAACTGCGATGTGATTGAGGGCAGGGAAGTATGGAAACAGATAAAGGATTATCTCACAGCCGCCAATGCGAAAAATATAGCGATAGAAGCGTCCGGTATAACCGTTTCACAATTCAATAATTTAAAAAACAACAAAAATCTTTCTTCCTTTGAGCTTATATGCGACGGCAGACTCGACAGTATAATAAACGCTTTAAGAAGCGTAAAAACGCCCGAAGATGTAAATAAAATAAGGCGGGCGCAGGAAATCGCGGAAAAAGGTTTTCTGCATATGCTCGATTTTATAAAAAAGGGCATGACGGAAAGAGAAATACGGCTTGAGCTTGATTTCTTTATGCTTAAAAACGGAGCGGAGGCTCTTTCATTTGATACCATAGCCGTAAGCGGCGTTAATTCGTCCATGCCGCACGGTGTTCCGACAGACAAAAAAATTGAGGACGGAGACTTTTTGACGCTCGATTTCGGAGCTGTTTTTGACGGTTATCACAGCGATATGACAAGAACCGTCGCGATAGGACGCGTGAGCGACGAGCAGAGGTATGTATATGACGTCGTGCTGAAAGCTCAGGAAGCGGCTCTCGGTGTTCTGAAAGACGGTCTTTCCTGCTCACAGGCCGATAAGGCGGCGAGGGACATTATAGCCGAAAGCGGCTTCGGAGACTTTTTCGGTCACGGAACCGGACACGGCGTGGGAATTGAAATACACGAGCTGCCGAATCTCTCGCCAAAATCAGCATCGGTTCTTGTAAGCGGAAATATTGTAACCGTGGAGCCGGGAATCTATTTGCCCGGAAAATTCGGAGTTAGAATAGAGGATATGGCGCTTATTACAAAGAACGGCTGTGAAAATCTTACAAGCGCCGAAAAATCTCTTATTATAATCTGACTTTATTGCAAAAAACACTTGAAAAATAATTAAAAATATACTATTATTATTTTGGGCGTATCTGAAAACCTTCAAAATGCCCAAATAACGGAGCTTTTTCCGTCTTACCGCGTTGTTTCCCATGAAATACACAGGGTATTTCCGCGAACAACCGCTTTGTCAGATAAAAAAGTCCTCCGTTTTCGGGTCATATTGCCGATTTTCAGATACGCCTTTGTAAAAGTTATTTATATCTATAATCGGAGGAAAAAATTATGATTTCAGCAGGCGATTTCAGAAACGGCGTAACATTTGAGGAGGACGGAAACGTTCTTCAGGTCGTTGAGTTCCAGCACGTTAAACCCGGAAAGGGCGCCGCTTTCGTACGCACAAAGACAAAGAACGTTCTTACGGGCGCCGTTGTAGAAAAAAGCTACAACCCCACCGCCAAGTTTCCGACCGCTTTTATTGAAAGAAAAGAAATGGAATATTCTTACAGCGATGGCGATCTTTACTACTTTATGGACCCCGAAACATATGAGCTTATACCCATAAACGAATCCGACCTAAGCGATAACTTTAAATTTGTCAAGGAGAATATGGTTTGCCGTATCCTTTCTTACAAGGGTAAGGTTTTCGGTGTTGAACCCCCCAACTTTGTAACTCTTGAGGTTACAAAGACAGACCCCGGCTTCAAAGGCGATACGGCTACAAATACTCTTAAACCCGCCGTTCTTGAAACAGGCGTTGAGATAAAGGTGCCTCTTTTCATTAACGAGGGCGAAATGATTCAGGTCGATACTCGTACCGGCGAATATATGTCAAGAGCTTGATTTTCGGGATTACGCATTTTGTTTTTGCGAATTTCCGATAAGAATTACAGTCTTAGAATAATATATTAATTTTCGGCACATATTTATAAATAAACAGCCTATAAAACCGGAGGTATTTTATGATGACAATTACGGAAAAAGCTGCTTACATTAAAGGTCTTGCTCAGGGTATGGAGCTTGACCCGGCGAAAAAAGAGACTAAGATAATAAACGCGCTTATTGATATTATCGACGATATCGCGCTTTCTCTTGCGGACGCCGAGGACGATATCGCCGCTGTCCGCGATGATATCGACGAGCTTGAGGAGCATATCGACGCTGTTGACGCGGATCTTGCCGACGTTGAAGACGAGCTTTACGGCGATGATGACGGCGATTACTGCGGCGGCTGCGACTCTTTTGATGAAGATTGGGACGATGAGGACGAGGACGAAGACGATTCGGACATTTACGAAATAGAATGTCCCGAATGCGGTGAGGTCTTTACCTTTGATGAGAGCGCGTTTGAAACCGACGACCCTCTTACCTGTCCAAAATGCGGTTACGTTATAGACGAAATCGAAGAAGTCGAGGACGACGAATAACGGGCAAATCATAGGTCTGCAAAATTTTCATCAGGCGTATAATAACGTATAATAAAACATAGAAATCTCAAATCGGTGAAGCGCGTTGATTGAAATGCGCTTCGCCGGAATTTTTTGTACGCGAAAAACATGATATGTCATAAATTTGACACTTATTTTACACTTTTTTGACGGATTTTTTAAATTATTTATTTTTCCAAAAAATAATTATACTAAAATTATCCTGTGCTATTATCAGTTTATAAACTGAGGAAGCTTGAATTTGATTTGACGCGTATCGCGGCTTAAATCAAGGGAAACACTGATTAAATCAAACGTGCAGATTGCGTCATGAAATTTTTCGTCAGATTGACAAAAGTGACGCAGGAATACTGACGTATTTCCAGGAGCTTTTGGCAAAAATGACGGGAAATCTCGGCGCAAGATGTGCGTTTAGCCGTTAGGCGTGATTTATTCAGTGTTCCCCGAGAGTTCCGTAAAATTACTTATACTAAGGGGGCTTTTTTTATGAATGAAGGAATAGATACCGCAAACCTTGATCCTGTTCTTGACCCGCAACCCGGCACAAACAGTCTGCTCGCGGATTTATTCGCGTACTTTGCAAATTTCTTTGCGCTTTTGGGCGCCGGATTTGAAAGGCTGCTTTCGCTTTTTAAGAAAAAGGATTAAGGAGTAGCCGATTGTTCGGTATTGTCTTATAAAAGAAAAAAATCAAAGACGAAAAGAAAAAAAAGCATATTTTAACGCGTAATGCTCATCGGCATTACGCGTCTTTTTTGTGTCTGTCCCTGTCAATCTTTGCCGTCAAAATTTATCGCCGTTATGTAATTTTTACCTCTTTGCATAAGGGCTTTGTCAATGCTGTTTTTAATTTCGCGGCGGCTGTCAAGCATTGAATAAGGAACGGACAAATCAAATTCAAGTTTATTTTGGTTGCCGTCCCTGACTATTCTGAAATCGTGCATGGAAAACTGAGGGTATAGAGTGCGGATAATATCAGCCAACATTTCATTCATTTCATTTTGTTCCTTATTATGTTCTTCGACCGGGTCGCAGTGTATCACCAAATGAACGTTCAGTTTTTCCATAATATCGTTTTCTATGCTGTCAATGATATTATGACAGTCTATTGGATTTAACTCCGCGCTTATTTCAACGTGAACGGAAGCATAGCATTGTCCCGGGCCGTAATCATGCACCAATAAATCATGCATACCGAGCACCTTGTCATGCGACGTCACAAAACGGCTGATGCTTTCCGCAAGCTCGCTGTCAGCCTGCTTGCCGAGCAGCGGCGACAGCGTTTCTTTCGCTGTTTTAATGCCGGAGCAAATAATGAATATTGATACGGCAAGACCGATATATCCGTCGATATTTATATCGGCAAAATAATTTAACATACATCCAAACAAAACGGCGGCAGTCGATACAACGTCGTTTCGGCTGTCAACGGACGACGCGAGAAGCACAGGTGATTTTATTTTTCCGCCGAGTTTTTTGAAAAAAACCGTCAGCCAAATTTTAACAAGAACGGAAAAGACCAATACGAATACGGTGAACGCGGAAATATCAACGTTTGACGGGCGAATGATTTTATTTACGGACGCGTATGCGAGCTGAAGCCCGATTAGAAGGATAATGGCGCTTACCGTAAGCCCCGAGAGGTATTCATATCTTGCGTGACCGAACGGGTGCTCCTTATCCGCAGGACGCTGCGCCAATCGGAAGCCGAGCAGCGTTAAAACAGATGCGGCGGCGTCGGAGAGATTATTTAAAGCGTCGGCGGAAACGGAAACCGAGCCTATAAGCAGCCCCGCCGTCAGCTTTATTAAGGTTAAAATAATGTTTGATACTATCCCCGTTATTCCGGCAAGCTTTCCGGCTTTTGCGCGGACGGCCGCGTTTTCGGGATTATTTTTAAAATCCTTTACAAAAAGCTTCAAAAGAAAGTCTGTTATAATAGTCGCCTCCGAATTTATAAAATAACGTCTGCCGCACAAATGCGGACACACTCTAAAACAGTTTGCCGTTGAAGCGCCTGTTTGCGTTGCAACGCGTTTGCGCCGTAAGCGCAAGGTTCTTTTAAAAAATCCTGTACACGAAATAAAGCGAAAAGCGGTTTAATGCAGCCTTTTGCTTTATTCGGTTAAAATAATAAAATCACTCGCGAAAACTGTAATGAAAATTACTGTCCCGTGGGTGATAAAGCCACTGCCGCCTGCGCGGCCCGACCCGAACTTGTTTTCAGTCTGTTCAGTTTTTTATAAATCTAATTGTATCGGCATTTGATTGGCTGACATTATATATTATGCGTTCCGCATGGTATATGTTCCCGCATTCCGCGTTTATGCTTACGGTCGCGCTTCTGCGTTTTCATCTGTCGGACGAGGACAGACGGTAAAGCTCGGCGTACATTCCGTTTTTGGCAAGCAATTCATCATGGCTTCCCTGTTCCTCTATTTTTCCGTCCGAAATCACGGCTATTTCGTCCGCGTTCTTTATGGTTGAAAGCCTGTGTGCCACTACAAGCGTAGTTCTGCCCTTGCAAAGCTCGTCGAGGGCGTTTTGTATAAGTATTTCCGTCGCGTTGTCGAGCGCGCTCGTCGCTTCGTCAAGTATAAGTATGGACGGGTTCTTTAAAAAAACTCTCGCGATGCTCAGTCTTTGCTTCTGTCCTCCTGAAAGCTTTACGCCTCTTTCGCCGATAACAGTATCGTAGCCTTTTTCGAGCGTCATAATGTAATCGTGTATGTTTGCGCGCTTCGCGGCTTCATAAACCTCATCGTCGGACGCGTCAAGTCTGCCGTAAAGTATATTTTCCTTTATGCTCGCGTTAAAAAGGTATACGTCCTGCTGAACTATGCCGATGTTTTTTCTAAGCGAATTTAATGTTATGTTATGTATTTCCGTACCGTCTATATAGATTTCTCCTGATTCTATATCATAAAAATGCGGTATAAGATGACATATCGTCGTTTTTCCGCCACCGCTCGGCCCAACAAGAGCGAATTTTTTTCCCTTTTCGATTTTCAAGCTTATATTTTTAAGAACGTTCTTTTCCTCACCGTATCCGTAAGATACGTTTCTGAATTCGATACAGCCCTCCGCTTTATCTATATCTTTCGCGTAAGGCGAATCCTTTTCGGGTTCCGCTTCCATTATCCGCAAAAATCTCTCGAAGCCCGTAACGCCCGTCTGGTACTGCTCCATAAATCCGATAAGAGTTGTGACGGGATTTATAAACAAATTGATAGATACGATAAACGCCGAATAATCAGCGAAATTGATTTTACCCGAGTAAAGAAAAAGACCTCCCGCGAGCAGAACTATTACATTAAAAGCGTCAGTTATAAACGTTGTCGCGGAGTGGAACTGTCCCATCGCCTTATAAGCAGATTTGCTCGCATCGACAAATTCTCCGTTGCCGACTTCAAACTTTTCCTTTTCTTTCTCGGCATTTGTAAAGGCCTTGGTAACTCTTATTCCCGATATACTGCTCTCAAGAGCGGCATTGATTTCCGCCGTCGCGATTCGTTTGTCCATAAACGCCTTTTTCATTTTTTTTCTGAGCTTACCCGTTATAAGAGCGAGAAAAGGAACGCAGATAAATATAATCAAGGTCAGCGGAATGTTGATTGTGCAGAGATATGTAAAAGATGTGATTATTGAGATTGTAGATATCAGAACATTTTCGGGGCCGTGGTGCGCGAGCTCGCTTATATCAAACAGGTCGTTTGTCATTCTCGACATGATTTTGCCCGTTTCGTTGTCGTCATAAAAGCTGTAGGGGAGAGTCTGAAGATGCGAGAACATATCGCGGCGCATCTGCGCCTGCATTTTTACTCCCATAACGTGTCCCCTGTACTGAATAAAATAATTCAGCCACATACGGATAAAATAAAGCCCGAGAAGAACCAGCGCAAACGTTATAATAAGCTTGTAATTTCGGTCGGGAATAAAATCATTGAGCATTTTTCTCAAAACTATAGGGTAGAAAATTCCTATGACGGACATGAAAAAAGACGCGCTCATGTCAAGCGTAAAAATCAGTTTATGAGGTTTGTAATAAGATAGAAATTTCTTTAACACAGTAACCACCACTCACATTGATTTTTTATAAAAGAGCAAATGCGACGGTTTTGTAATAAAAACTGTCCATTTGACAAATAACGCAAAGCTCCGGCAGCGCGGGCGCGTTTTTATCGCCGTGTCCGCAGGCGCTATGTTTTTTGCCGTTATATGGCCGCCTCACTATATTATTGCCTTACATTATAAATCACAACGTTATTTTTTGCAAGAGATACTTTTTCAGATTTTGAATAATTTCACTCTTTCTGAACAAAATGTATTTAGATGACAAGAAGGGATTGAAATACAATGATGAATGATGAAAATAAAGAAATGAATTACGCCGAGTCAAAAATAAAAAAATACGCCATAGCCCTCGGCTCATGCGCTCTTATACTGGCTATAATGGCGATTGCGGCGACGAACGTCACAAGCAAGCCCGAACCCGCGCCCTCGACGACGGCTCCCGTATCGGAGACAAAAAACGTTGAGGCTCAGGTCAACGATATTCCCGATACAAGGAACGACCTTACCATCGTTGTTCCGGCTACGGAAATTACAACGGATAAAGTATCCGGTGATGAAGCGGAGGACGTTGACGCGACGGCTCAGGACGTGGAGAACAAAGAAAATGAAAGACCTGCTCCCGTGTCGTATACTCTGCCTTTGGGAGGAGACGTGGGAACCGATTTCAGCTTCAGCGTTCCCGTTTACAGCTCGGTAATGAACGATTGGCGCACTCATGACGGAGTCGATTTCAACGGAGCTTACGGCGACGGCGTAAAGTCGATTGCCGAGGGGATTATACGAGATGTTTACGACGACCCGATTTTGGGCTCTGTAGTCACGGTTGACCACGGCGGCGGAGTAGTCGCGGCTTACTGCGGAGTGGAGGCGTCCGACACAATAAAAAAAGGCGTTATAGTATCTCAGGGACAAAAATTAGGCTCGCTCGGTCAGATTCCGTCGGAAGCGGACGCGGAATATCCGCATCTTCATCTTGAAATAAGGGTAAACGGAGAATTGAGCGACCCTCTTGACGTACTCGGATTTAATAACGATACGGATTAAAGCAATATACAATTGACAATTGACAATTGACAATGTACAATTGATAATTAATGTTTGGGCGGCTTTTTCCGACGGACGAAAGTAATTTAAGGCAATACCGCATAATTATTGTCGTGCAAATGTGCCATGAGATTTTTCGTCAGATTGGCAAAAGCGAGGAAGGAATACTGACGTATTTCAAGGAGCTTTTGGCAAAAATGACGGAAAATATCGGTACAGATGCGCGGCAAAGGCGGTAGCCGCTAATTGTGCGGTGTTGCCTTAAAAAGAACGGACAAAAAAGAACAGACAGAAAATAAGCGGCGGGAAATCCGACCGCTTATTTTTGTGTTTTATATCATTGTTTGTTTATTTTACGCTGTCATAAACGCTGTAAATCTCGCCGTAGATGTTTGTCGCGGCGTGTCTTCCGAGCGAAGTAAGTCCCCATGAGCTGTCTATAGTGATGCCGGAATCTTCAATGTATCTTATTGTCGCGTATGTAAAGTAATCGTCGGGCATAATATAGCCTACAGCGTCGTTTATAAGGTCAAATACTATTACGTCCGTGGAATTCATTACGTCGTAGGCGCATTCATACGGGAAATCTTCCATATTTTCTCCGTCCTTAATAAGCTCGGCGTAGGTTTCGCCCGGACAAAGTATTATTTTAACGTTTCCCATTTCCATGTAACCGACTTCCGTTACGGTATAGAATTTACCGTCCTCGTCGGTTAGCATCTTGTTGTTCGCCATTGAAACCTTGCCCAAAGCCTCATAAACTGCGTTATCTACAGGAACCATGCATTCTTTCAGTCTTATATTGAGAACAGGCGCGAGCTGTGTTTCCTTTACCGCTTTGTGTCCCTCGTACCATGGAGTGTAACTTTCTGAACCGGCCGCCTTTGCTTCTCTTTCGGAATCGACCACCTTTTCGATACACTCTTCCTCAGTCAAGGTCATTCCGAGCAGTATATATCCTATTTCTTCGCCGTAACGCTTTGTGGATTCTATACGGTCGTTGGAAACGCCGTCGTTAGACAAATCCATTCTTTCCGTGATAGTTCCTACCGCGCCCTGAATGAACATGAAATTATATCCGGCTTTATTGATTACCTGTTCCGTGTAGTATACGAAATCGGAGGACGCGACTTTAAGTCCGAAGCCTACAGTTTCGGGGTGAACGCCCATATTGGCTATTATCGTACCTTTGCTTCCGTTATCGGGAGTGAACGTAAGACGGTAAATTTCGTCTATTGAAAGGTCGGGAGCCGTTCTGTCCCTTACATATTCGTTTATATCCGTGTGAGCGTATGTAAGAGTTCCGGGAGTCATGCTTTCGTATGCTTCCTTTACGCACTGAGCGGTTTTTTCAATTATAACGCCGAGAAATTTTTCATTTACCGCCGGCATGAGATTATCACTTTTTATAAAGGATTTCGCAATGTTGTTCAAAGCCTTTTTAAAGGTATCGGTGTAAATACCCTGCGTGTCAATGCCGCTGTGAACGTGCGTTGCCGATACGTTTATGCTTACAATGCGGTTTTTCCTCGCGTAATCGGAAAGAGCCGCCCTTATAAGCCTTACGTCGCTGTTCGCAAGGCCGAGACAGTCTACTACGGCAAATACGGAGGTGCCTCTGCCGCTGCCGTCGTCTATCGCGATAACTCTTACTTTAAGGTCGTCAATAATTTCCGTAAGCTTAACGTTAACGTCGTAGCCGCCCTTGCAGTAGAGTCCCTTGCTGAAATCGTCGGGGACTATTGAAGCCGACGAATAACCGAGACTCCATTTCGCGTCCTTTACGGGTGCGTCAAGAAAATTGTCCGTTCCTCTGTAGAAATTTTCACTTTTATAATTGCTCATTCTTCCGACTTTGTATGACGTGGGCAGAAGCTTTACGATAACGCCTAAAAGTCCCTCCACAACGCTGTTGAACGCTGTGTTAAGAATATCCGCTACGGATTCCATTACGGAGCTTTTCGTGCTTTCGGGAACAGCCGAAACGCCGGCGGCCGAAGCGCCTGTGACCGACGTAAACAGCATTACGGCGCAGAGTATAACGGAAACCGTTATTTTGGTTCTTTTTTTCATAAAATCACAATCCTGTCAGATGTTAAGGAAACACTAAATAAATCACGCCTAACGGCTGAACGCACATCTTGCGCCGCGATTTCCCGTCATTTTTGCCAAAAGCTCCTTGAAATACGTCAGTATTCCTGCGTCACTTTTGTCAATCTGACGAAAAATCTCATGACGCAATCTGCACGTTCGATTTAATTAGTGCTTCCTTTATAATATTCAAACAAATTATAACATTAATTTGGGAAAAATGCAATAGACAAAAATATATTAAATAAATATTTTACATAAAAAAGAAGGATTCGGACACAGCCCCAAATCCTTCTTTTAATCTTTACATATTACCAATTGTACATTGTCAATTGTACATTGTCAATTGTACATTGTCAATTGTACATTGTCAATTGTCAATTGTCTTAGAATCCGTACTGTTCTCTGAAGAAATCGTACCAATCCTGATAGCTGTCGCCGCCCGAGCCTCCGAACGGATTTGCGCTGCCGCCGCTGCTATTTCCGTTATTTCCGCTATTGCCGTTATTGCCGTTATTGCTGTTGTTAGCGTAGTTATCTCCCTTATCCACAACAAGCTTTACCGTAATATCGTTTTCCGTCTGGGACCAGTTGTCGGTATTGACTCTTACTATGGTGAGCGTGAGCGAATCGCCTACGGACATATTTTCAATCATATCGGCAAGCATATTCGTATCGCTCATTTCTTTGCCGTTCACCTTTGTTATCATATCGCCGACTTTTACGTCCTTGGAAGCAAGCTCGCTGTCATCGGAAATGCTGGCGATAACTATTGTTCCCGAGGGCAGACCTTTCATCTGAACGTACATCGCGTACGTCTGGCTGTAGTTTGAGGGCGAAGCGTAGGTTATACCGAGTTTCGCTCTGCCGGCAACGTAGCCGTTGGCTATTATTGAGTTAAACACCTTTATAACGACCGACGACGGAACGGCAAAGCCCATGCCCTCGTAATCCGTGGATGCAATTTTCATGGAATTTATGCCTATAAGCTTACCTTCGCCGTTTACAAGCGCGCCGCCGGAGTTGCCGGGATTTATCGCGGCAGTATGCTGAATACATTCCATCTCATAGCCCGTATTCGATGAGCTTCTTATAGGTCTGTCAATAGCCGATATGATTCCGTTGGTCACGGAGCCGAAAAATTCGGAACCTCCGGGATTTCCCACGGCGTATACTGTCTGACCTACTATGAGTTCGTCGGAATTTGCTATCTCGGCGCCTTTAAAGCCGGACGCCTCTATTCTTATTACCGCGAGGTCGGTTCTCGTATCAAGACCTACTATGTCGGCGGGATATTCCGAGCCGTCCTCGAGCAGAACGGAAACCGCCGTACCGGTATGATTTACCACATGGGCGCAGGTAACTATATAGGTGTACTTATGCTCGTCGTCTTCCTTTATTATTACGCCCGAACCCTCCGTATACAGAGTGTTGTTCTGATATATAAGGATACCTACGTTAAAATTTTTCGCGATTTTTGCGACTTCGGAGGCTTCTCCGGCTTCGAGCGAGCTGTTTGAGGAGGCTATATCTCCTACATTGTCGGTGTTGACCTTTCCGCTTTCCTGCGTCTGCGATACAGCGCCGTTGTTTTCGTCCGCCTTGTTTTCATCAGAGTTGTTTGTAAATATTCCTATAATTAATCCTATGGCAAGAACGACTATTACGACAATAATTATAATAAAAACTTTAAGTCCTCTGTTTTTCTTTTTAGGCGGAACGGGAGCGCCGTTATTGTTTTGATATGGGGAGCCGTAATAGCTGCCGCCGTAATTTCCGTTGTTACCGCCGTCATAAGAGCCGTTATTGACGTAACCGCCGTTTCCGTTTCCGTTTTCGCCGCCGTATCCGTTATACGGAGATGCTCCGTACGGACGGTTATACTGTTCATAACCGTTCGTTCCCGAGTTATCGTCGGGAGACGCTCCCTGACTGTAGGAACTGCCGTATCGGTTATCACTGCCGTCGGGGCTGCCATACGTTTTGCCCGAATAATTATCGGTATAATTCAAATCCGAGCCTTTGTAGCTGTATTCGCCCTCATTATATCCGTTGTCGGCGGAGCCACGATCATTATTGCCGCCGTTCATATTTTCCGCGGAGCTGTTTCCGTACTCTTTTGAATCGCCGTTGTTTTCATCGGAACTGTTTGATTGTCCGTTTTTTCCGTTAAAAAATTCATCGTCCATATTTAAGCTGCCTCCTGATTTCAGAGTGTGTTCACATTATTGCAATATGCGGAAATTTGCCGAAAAAACGCGCGCAGAGCTTAGTATGAACACTCTCTAACTGTAATTACCGTGTGTAAAATTATGCGCCGATAACCGCATTTTTAATTTAACTGTAAATACGGTATATTTATTGTCTGTGCTTCTTGCGGTTATCTCTCCGCTGTGAAGCTCGACGATACTTTTTACTATGAACAAACCGAGACCCGAGCTTTTCGCGTCAAGGCTCCTTGATTTGTCGCCCTTATAAAATCTTTCAAAAATATGGTCAATATCCTCGCTGTCAATACCCTTGCCCGTGTTTTTAATTGTAAAATATACGTATTCGCCGTCGCTGTCCAAATCCACCGCTATTTCTCCGCCGTCGTCCGTAAACTTAACGGCGTTGTCGATAAGATTGTAAAAAACCTGGTTTATCATATCCGGGTCGGCTTCGATATAGTAATTGAGAAGACTGTCAAGACCTTTTACGCTGATTTCTTTCAGGTTTATCTTTTGCTCAAAAGATACAAAAATACTTAAAATCTGATGCGTAAGATTAAAAGTTACCGGCCGTATACACAGTTCTCCCGCTTCCATTTTTGAAATGTTAAGCATGGAAACGATAAGACGCGACAGTCTCTTTACCTCGTCCGAGACTATTCTTAGGTAATGCTCTTCTTTCTCGGGGGCGATAGTGCCGTCCAATATGCCGTCTATGAATCCGCCTATAGTAGTCATCGGAGTTTTTAACTCATGGGAAACGTTTGCAACAAATTCCGTACGCAGATTTTCAAGCTTTTCGAGATTGTCCGCCATCGAATTTACCGCCGCCGCAAGCTCGTCGAATTCGGTAACGACGTTTCCGTCGTTGCGCTTTATTCTGTAAGAAAAATCCCCGTCGGAATAGCGTTTTGTCGCCTCCGACATATCCTTCAACGGTCTTGTCATATTGTAGGTCGAAACGTACGTTATAAGACTTATGACCACAAGCAGAACGAGGGCCGACAATACGTATATCCTGATAAATTTTATGTGATAAGGTCTTAGTCCCGCTTCGGTTGTCTGAAGAGCGCAGACTATACCCATCGGTTCGCCTGCCGTTTGCCCGTCCGACGTTTGTCTGCCGTTATTGTCCGATGAAATGACGACGGCCGAAACAAAACATTCTTCGTCCAGAACGCCGCTGAGATTGCCCCTTGTGGCCATTACACCGTCGGCGATTATGCCTGTCACGATTTCTCCCGGAATTTTGATTTTTGAATGATACGGACAATTCCGTATATCACGCTCGGAATCCTCCATATCCGTCATATGCCTGCAAAATATAATACTTCCGTTCGTATCGGCTATGAAAATATCGGCTTTCGCGGCGGACGACATATTGGCAACCATATAGCATATGCCGGGCTGAAGAGCTTTATCGTCCCCGTCCGATGAACGAACCAAATCGCTGTAGCTGTCGGCTATCTGATTTGCGTAATTAAACAGAATCTGTTTCTGTTCGTCCTCCCATGAATCCGTGACAAAATAGAACAGCACGAAGCCGAACGCGAGAAGGCTGATTATTTCGATTATAGCAAAAAACGTTATATATCTGTTAAAAAGACCTCTGCTGCGGCGATGTTTTTTTCCTCCCGTCATACGCCGACGCTCCTTTTCCGAAAACCGCCGATGAAATCAATCGTTAAGGCAACACCGCACAATTAACGGCTACCGCCTTTGCCGCGCATCTGCACCGAGATTTTCCGTCATTTTTGCCAAAAGCTCCTTGAAATACGACAGTATTCCTGCGTCACTTTTGTCAATCTGACGAAAAATCTTTTGGCACATCTGCACGACAATAATTATGCGGTGTTGCCTTAATCAATTAAAACAATCGGTACGCTTCCGTTTATTCCTTTGTCTCGAATTTGTAGCCGACGCTCCATACGGTTTTAAGCTCCCATTTATCGGAAACGCCCTCAAGCTTTTCACGCAGACGCTTTACATGAACGTCTACCGTTCTTGAATCGCCGTAATAATCAAAGCCCCATACTTCGTCAAGGAGCTGGTCCCTTGTAAAGACCCTGTTCGGATTGCTCGCGAGGTGAAAAATCAACTCAAGCTCCTTGGGAGGAGTGTCTATCTGTTTGCCGTCAACTTTAAGCTCATAGTTGGTAAGGTTTATTGAAAGCTTGTCGTAATGAACCTCCTTTACCTGCTCGGCAGCAGAGGTGACAGATCTTCTGAGAACGGCTTTTATACGCGCGAGAACTTCCTTTGTTTCAAAGGGCTTTACTATATAATCGTCCGCGCCGAGCTCAAGACCGAGCACCTTATCAAACGTTTCGCCTTTTGCCGAAAGCATTATAATGGGAACGTTCGATATGCTGCGTATTTTTCTGCACACCTGCCAGCCGTCAAGCCCCGGAAGCATTACGTCGAGCAGAATCAGATCCGGTTTCTGTTCCGCGAAAACGTTGACAGCCTCAAGTCCGTCGGTAACAATTACTGTGGAATACTTCTCTTTTTCAAGATAGAGACGTATAAGCTCACAAATGTTTACATCATCATCAACAATCATTATTCTTTCATTAGCCAAACAAATCTTCTCCTATCTGTTAAGGTGTTGCCTTAATAAAAACGGACTGCGATGACGAATTTCGCCGACCTTGTACATTGGTATAAATTTATCGCTTAATCATTGAAATTGTCTTGAAACAGTCCGAATTTTAAGGTAATACCGCTTACTTTTTCTCTTTTTTCTCTTTTTTTACTTTTTTTACTTTTTTCACTTTTTCATTCTTTTCTCTTTTTCCGCTTCTTTTTACGTCTCCGCTCTCCTTTACCCTGCCCTTTAAAAGCTGACTGAAAAGCATAAAGCATACGACGAAAGCGGCGACGAGAACCGCGCACAGAACAATTACGGTAGGCGTATCGCTCATAAGCTCCTTGAACCAGTTGGAATTTCCGTTATCCGCGATTTGCAGGGGAGGGTATTCGGGGGAGTTGTCCTGTATTACAAGCGAGTCGGCCGGATTAATAACGGGTATGGGATTTGTTATGGGTTCGGCGTTAAAATTATTGACGTTAGCTCCGTTTATCGTAAAATCCATGCTCAGAGCGGAATTTGAACCGTTGAATGAATCAAGACCGCCCACGCCGCCTATTTTATCGCTGTCCACGTTGGAATCGTTTCCGAATGCATAGCCGAAAAGCTTCTGCAAAAATCCCGAACCTGCTGAACCCGAGCCGAAATTCGGAATAAGCAGCGAAGTTATGTTAAGAAATCTTTGAGGAAGCTCAAAGGGTATATTTTTAACGATACCCGCTATCGAGGAATCCATGCCCAATTCCTCGAGAACCTGCTGAACCACGTCCTTTACTCCCGAAAGAGCCTTTGAGACGGTATTTTGCTGAACGACCGAAGACGAACCCTGTATAACGTTGAGCTTATATGACGACGAGCTTTTTTTGCCGTTCGCGTCGGTGTAATCTACGTTTATCATGACGGTTTCGCCTGATTTTTCCGAATCGAGCTTAACTTCCGAATAATAATTTTCCCTGACCTTGCTTCCGTTTATCGAAACGGATACGCTCGTTCCGTCGGATTCGCTTGTAACTCCGAGTGTCTGAGGGTATATCCATATCGTCCCGCGCTTATATTTCAAAGGGACGTCGTATTCGTAAATATCCGCGTAAAACTCGCCTTTTTCAATGTTAAAATAATCTGTTTTTTCGCATACGAGCTTGAACGCTTCATCATAGCTCAAAGAATCCTTTACGGTAACGCCGTTCTTTTTGCCTATAAGCTGAAGCATATAAAAATCAAGCTTTGAGCTTTCCGCCGCCGCTTCAAACGACGCGGTATCTATTGAAACGCCGTAAATTTTGCACATCATCGCGCACAGATATTTGTTTTTTATTTCGGAAAATGACGCCGTCGCGGAATCTATTGAAATTCCCTGCGCCCTTATTGTCATTATCGCTATGAGCCTGTATACTTCTTCTTCGGGGGTGTCGGCGCTTACGGAATATCCGGCCGAGAAAAGGACGTATTTGCACGCCGCGAGAACGTATTCTTTAAGGCTCGAAAGATTTGCGTCGCTGTCAAATTTAATTATCGAGTTTCCGCTTACACCCAAAAGCGTAGATAAGTATGCCGTGAAAGCCTCGTATAAACCCGCGCCTTTGCTTACCACATAGCCGTCGTCCTTTGATACTATCGCGAAAAACGCTCTCGCCACTATTTTTGTCTCGGTACTGTTTCCCGCGTTTCCCGACGGGTAAACTATTCCCAGACTTTCAAGGTATGAGCGAATAAATTCGTCCGAATAGCCGGAGCCTGCCGACTGTGCGAAGCTTTCCGCCAAATCAAGCAGATATAAATAAGCGGCGTTCGCCATGTTTTCATCAAGTGTATAAAGCATTTTGTAGTAGGAAATTTCCTCGCTGAAAGACTCGGCCGTCTCTCTGTAAGGATATTTCGCTTTGGCCTGAAATTCAACTCTTTCGGACATACCGCCTATAGAGGTCATATCCTCCTTTATAATCATATCTTTCAGCCATGAGGGATTCGCGGCGTCATATGAGTATTGTGTTTCGACTGTAAGTATCGCGGAAGCGCTTAATTCCGACGATATGATTCCTGTAAGCATTATCACGGCCAAAAATACCGCTGCGATTTTTTTACCTTTCATTTATTCTCCTCCGTTTTCATATTCAATGCAAAAACGCTGCGCCTCCCGCCGGCGCTGTACGTGCAAAATATAATTCATATAATTCCGAATCATAATTCTTTTACCGCTTTTAAAATGAGCCTCAATCATGTTCGGTTCGGATACGCCATAATCCTATTCACTATAAATAATATAATTTTTCCTTTCGTATGTCAAGTGTAAAACCGAAGGCTTGCATTTTTTTTTAGAAATGGCAAAAAATTTTTATAAGAGTGTTTTAATCTCGGTAAATTAAGTATTGAATTTGAATTGAAATAATGATATACTTAATATGTTTGTTAAACGGCAATGCGTTTGGTAAACGATGTAAAAAATTTTGGAGGATTTTATGAAAAAAACAGCGAGACTTTTATTTATTGCATTCACGGTCGCTGCAATCGGTATTCTGTTATGTTTGACCGCGTCCGCGTCCGGCGGCATTGAGTCTTTCGGCATAAAGACTTATGGCTCCGCCGATTCTTCGCTCGGTACTGTAAAATGGTTCAAAAACGGCAATAACGGCAAGTATTATATGTTTATTCCGAATGAGTGCGATACCGAAAATTTGGAAATAAGCTTTATAGCCGACGGAAAAGTAACGTGCGGCGGCAGGGAGCTTGTAAACGGTGAAAAAACCGACGTTTTTTCTTCCTGCGGCGAATACAGCATCGTCTGCGGTGAAAATACATACAGCCTTGTCGTGATGAAAGGTTCGGGTATAGGTTCTGTTTATATCAATACAGAATCGGGCTCGCTTTCTTCCGTTCACGCCGATAAGGAGTATAAGGAGCCGGGGACGATACTTATTGTCAGCGATAACGGCGGAGTACAGTATAACGGGAAGCTCGAGTACATCAAGGGCAGGGGCAACAGCACTTGGAACCTTGAAAAGAAGCCCTATAATATCAAGCTTGATGAAAAAACAGACCTTTTCGGAATGGGTAAGAGCAAAAAATGGTGTCTCCTTGCAAACGCTTCGGACGCGACTATGATAAGAAACGAGCTTGCGTACGGCCTGTCACGGGATATAGGAGTAGATACCACCTCCGATACCGTTCAGCTCAATATGTATATAAACGGCTGTTATGAGGGCGTTTATATGCTGACGGAAAAGGTTGAAGTCGGTAAAAACCGCGTCGATATTTTTGACCTTGAGGGCGCGACGGAGGATATCAACGGCAAAGACCTTGACTCATTCGCTCTCAAAGGCTCCCAAAATTCGCGCGACTGGAATAAAATAAAATACGCCGATATACCGAAAAACCCGGAAAATATCACGGGCGGATATCTTCTCGAGCTTGAAAAAATTTACAGATATGTAAACGAGCCATCAGGCTTTATAACGAAAATAGGACAGCCTGTAGTTGTAAAATCTCCCGAATACGCTTCAAAGGCTCAGGTCGAATACATAAACTCATATTATCAGGAGTTTGAAAACGCTCTTTACTCTCCAACGGGATATAACTCTTCGGGTAAGCATTATTCCGATTATATTGATATCGAATCTCTCGCGCGAATGTATGTTATGAATGAGTTCGGCGCGAATTTTGACGGATGCAGCTCAAGCTTTTATCTTTACAAGGATATAGGCGGAAAGCTTGTTGCCGGTCCGCTCTGGGACTATGACCTTTCTTTCGGAACGGCTATGCAAAACGAGCTTATAAATCACGTTCCCAACGTTGCCGACCCCAATCTGCTTTACATACAGACCTGTTTTATAGGAAATCACAATGAAAGCAAAAATTCGCTTCTCGCTCAGGCGTTTTTCCACAGCGATTTCAGAGATGCGGTCAGAAAAATCTGGAACGGTGATATAAAAGGACTTATTGACGCTTTCAAGGATAACATTGACCTTTACAGCGGCTATTTAAGTATGTCTGCGGCGATGAACGCGGTGAGGTGGAATATCTTCGGCACA
This sequence comes from uncultured Clostridia bacterium, assembly GCA_947631945.1. Classification (GTDB taxonomy): domain Bacteria; phylum Bacillota; class Clostridia; order Oscillospirales; family Acutalibacteraceae; genus UBA1081. Next base: position 36,718 of record CANRNI010000015.1, on the reverse strand, counting down.
GCGGATTCCGGAGCAATAAACGCGAACTATATGAACCATGTTAACGTTATAAGAAATTATGTTGACGCAAGATACGCTTTTCTGTCAAATGCTTATTCTCCCGACACTTATTTTGTAACATACGACGGAGGCAAGTACGCTGCAAAGCTTGTAAGGGATAACGTTCTATACAAATCGGGCGATACGGCGGTTGTAGCCGAAGCGCCCGCCGCGTCAGATAAAAACGCGGTTTTCCTCGGCTGGTCGGAAACTCCCGACGGTGACGGAACGCTTTATAAAGCGGGAGATGAAATTACCGTAAATGGCGACACGGCGTTGTACGCGCAGTGGGCGAATACAAATAAAATCCAAAGCTTTCTTCGGCGTATATATTCTTTGTTGATAAGCTTTTTTCAAAAAATCGCTGATCTGTTTTTTAATTAATGCCAATTTGTAGGTAAAGTAAACTTCTTTTAATCAGTGTTTCCTTAAAACATAAAAACAAGGGATAAAGGAGTATTTATATGCTTATATCGCCGTCAATACTCGCGAGCGATTTTTCAAAGCTCGGCGAAGAAATAAAATCCATAGAAGAAGCGGGAGCCGAGCTTGTCCATATCGACGTTATGGACGGCATTTTCGTCCCGAATATAACGCTCGGCGCACCTGTTATAAGATGCTTAAAAGGGAAAACCTCTTTGCCGTTTGACGTTCATCTTATGATAGAAGAACCAATAAGATATATAGACGACTTCGCGTCGGCGGGGGCGGATATAATTACGTTTCACGCCGAAGCATCAACCGACGTCGCGGCAACGATAAATAAAATTAAATCCGCCGGCTGCAAGCCTGCCGTCGCAATAAGGCCGTCAACTCCCGCGGACGTTGTTTTTCCATATCTTGACAGCCTTTACATGGTTCTTGTGATGACCGTTGAGCCGGGCTTCGGCGGACAGTCCTTCATGAGTGAAACTATGCCCAAGGTGAAAGAAGTAAGAGAAGAAATATCAAAAAGAAAACTGAAAACACATATTCAGGTCGATGGGGGAATAGACGACAGAACCGCAGCCGAAGCTGTCAAAAACGGCGCCGACATACTCGTCGCCGGAAGCTATATATTCAAAGCGGACGACAGAAAATCCGCCGTGGAGCTTTTAAAGACCGTCTGACGCTTTATTAGTGTGATATAGAAATTGATATAGAAATCGGAAGTGAGAAATTGTCGGCAGACGCTCCGCGTTTTTCCTTACATAGCTTTTTCCATTTCTCTCTTTATTCTTGAAATTATGCGTTTTTCAAGGCGTGAAATATAGCTTTGCGATATTCCGAGCAAATCGGCTACCTCTTTTTGGGTATGTTCGTCTTCGCCGTCTATGCCGAAGCGCATATTTATTATAAGCTTTTCCCGGTCGCTCAGTTTATCCACCACCGAATGGAGAAGGCGTTTTTCGTCCTCGTATTCGATATCGGCGTTGACGCTGTCAGCGTCCTCCGCAAGGACGTCCGACAGCAGCAGCTCGTTACCGTCTCTGTCCGTATTCAGAGGCTCGTCAAATGATATTTCCGCTTTTCTGTTGCTCGTTTTGCGCAGATACATAAGTATTTCGTTTTCAATGCATCGGCTGGCGTATGTCGCCAGCTTTATATTTTTTTCGGGACAAAACGTATTTACCGCCTTGATAAGACCTATTGTGCCTATTGAAACGAGATCCTCAACGCCTATGCCCGTATTTTCAAATTTTTTGGCTATGTAAACCACAAGACGCAGGTTATGTGTTATCAGTATTTCCCTCGCGGAATAATCGCCCGAAGCGATTCTGTTCAGACATTCCTCCTCTTCTTTCTTTTTTAGTGGCGGCGGAAGCGTCGCGGGACCGTTCACATAAAATATTCCGTCTGTTCCGAGCTTTAATTTTATTTTTAATATAATTTTTTTTACAGATGATATACAGTTATTTGTAAATCTTGTCATGTTTATTGCTCCTTTCGGTATTAGTCAGAATTTCGGGCGGCAGAAGCGCGTCGGGAATGCTTCCGCTGCTCACAGCGATTTCCGCGTTTTTTATAATATATTCGTTTTTGGTGTCGGATATTATTATTTTGTCCGCTTTAAATGCGGGCATAAGCCCGGAATTTCCTACCGAGGAAAAAGGTACAAGGCGCACCTTTTCGCATTTATCGCCGCCGCCGTCAAGCCATAAGCTCACGTCTGGCGGTAAAACGTCCTTTATAAAATTTTTTTCGGCAATTATTACGGCTTCTCCCGAAAACGGGTCGGAAAGAGCGTTTCCCGTATCAAGAAAAGCACGCCCCGTTACCGTCTTTTCGCCTGAAATTATTTTTATTGAAAATGAATCTTCGCCGACAGATTTTCTTTTAGTCACTTTCGCGAGTATGCAGGTTACGGCGTAGCATAAAACGCAGGCGGCCGTGAGAGAGAAAAACGACAGATTTATGTAGACAGCTCCGTTGTTGTACCGAATTATTGAAATCCCCGGAAGCGAGCTTGCGAAAAGCATTATTCCCGCGAACAGGAAGCTTACGGCGAAAAAAACTCCGGCTTGCGTCAATATTGTTTTTATGTTCCTTGAATTATAGACCGAAACGACTATAATGACCGAAAAAAGCAGTTTTGTAACGAGAGAAAGGATAAAACCGACGTCGGGCGCGAGAATTATAAGCGACGACGCTCCGCCGAGAACGGAGCCTAACAGAAGTCTGCCTGCCGACGGGGACGTTTTCATGATTTTTGACGACGCGAGCAGTAAAAGAAACGTTATTATTATGTTGAGAGCAATAAGAACGTCAATGTAAATTACCTGTTTCACTTTTTCACCCAATCTTTTTTATACCGAAAACTATAGGCAATACCGCATAATTATTGTCGTGCAGATGTGCCATGAGATTTTTCGTCAGATTGACAAAAGTGACGCAGGAATACTGGCGTATTTCAAGGAGCTTTTGGCAAAAATGACGGAAAATATCGGTACAGATGCGCGGCAAAGGAGGTAGCCGCTAATTGTGCGGTATTGCCTATAAACGGCGTTTTTATTACTTGCGGTCATTGTGCGTAAAAATTATAAATCAACCAAGGCGAAAAAATTGTCACAAGTGCGAGGTGAAACAAAAAATAAGCGGAGAGTTTTTTTATATTTAAACGGTTGATATTTTGTTTCGTTGTGCTATAATTAAGAAGAAATTTACATGAGAATGGAAATTTACGGGAGGAATTGATTATATATGAAAAATTTTATGGACGATGATTTTCTGCTTTCGACCGATACGGCAAAAAAATTATATGATATCTGCAAGGATACGCCGATTTTTGACTGGCATTGTCATCTTTCGCCCAAGGAAATATATGAAAATAAGCAGCCCGAGGATATAACCGAGTTGTGGCTCTCCGGCGATCACTATAAATGGCGCGGCATGAGAAGCTGCGGTATAGAGGAAAAATATATTACAGGAGACGCTTCAAACCGCGAAAAGTTTTTAAAGTGGTCCGAGGTTATGAATTATTGTATATGCAATCCTCTTTATCATTGGACACACCTTGAATTGCAGCGTTATTTCGGTATCGACACTCCTCTTTCGCCAAAAACGGCCGAAGCCATATGGAATGAAGCGAATGCAAAAATAAAATCGGGCGGTTTCAGACCGAAGGAGCTTATTGAGCGTTCAAACGTAGTCTGCGTATGCACTACCGACGACCCCGCCGACACTCTCGAATATCATAAGCTTATAGCCGAGGACAAAAGCTTTAAATGCAGAGTGATTCCCGCGTTCCGTCCCGATAAGGCGCTGAATATCGAAGCACCGTCTTTTGTACCGTGGCTCGAATCGCTTGAAAAAACCTGCGGCGTAAAGATAGATACCTATTCAAAGCTCAAGGACGCTCTCAAGGGAAGAATAGATTTTTTCAAGGAAATGGGCTGCCGCGCTACCGACCATGCTCTCGTTTACGTCCCCTGCTCGAGAGCTTCCGAAAAAGAGCTTGAAGCGATTTTCGCAAAGGGCAGAAACGGCGAAGGTCTTACTGCTAAGGAAGCAGATAAATACAGAACGGAGCTTTTGAGGTTCCTCGCGAAGGAGTATTATAAAAACGGCTGGGTTATGGAAATACACATCGGAGCCATAAGAAATAACAATACTCTTATGTTTAAAAGAATAGGAGCCGATACGGGCTACGATTCGATAGGCGACAGCGAAATAGCCCTGAGACTCTCGGCGTTTCTCGATTCTCTCGCTTGTGAGGAAAGCCTGCCCAAGACTATTCTTTTCACTCTTAATCCAAAGGATAACTATGTTCTCGGAGCTATGCTCGGCAATTTTCAGAACGAGGACGCGCCGTCAAAGCTGCAATTCGGTTCCGCGTGGTGGTTCAACGATAATATAGACGGTATGCGCCTACAGATGAAAGCTCTTGGCAATCTCGGTATGCTCGGCAAATTTGTTGGAATGGTGACCGATTCGAGGTCGTTCCTCTCATATCCGAGGCATGAGTATTTCAGAAGAATTATGTGCGATTTGATTGGCGATACGGTCGAGAACGGAGAATATCCCGATGATGAGGACGTCCTCGCCGAAACCGTAAAGAACATTTCGTTCTATAACGCAAAAGAGTATTTCGGTATATAATCTTATTATATAATCGTATTTAAGGAGAAGAATCATGGGAGAATTTACTTACGGCTTCGGTTTTAAACCGAAAGAATATATCGCTGAAAGCCTTCTTGATTTAGTCGGAAAAACTCCGATGCTGAGAATGAGCAGGTTTGAAAAAGCGGAAGGTCTTTACGGCAAAATAATAGCAAAGCTCGAATATTTTAATCCTCTCGGCTCCGTTAAGGACAGAGTCGGAGCGGCTCTTATTGAGGACGCGGAGAAAAAAGAGCTGCTTAAAGAAGGCTCCGTAATAATAGAGCCTACGAGCGGAAATACCGGTATAGGGCTTGCGTTCGCGGCCGTAATAAAGGGATATAAGCTCATTATAACCATGCCTGAAAATATGTCCGAGGAGCGAATAAAGCTTTTGAAGGCGCTTTCCGCCGAGGTCGTGCTCACTCCCAAGGAAAAGGGTATGCAGGGAGCCATAGATAAGGCGAACGAGCTTGCCGCCGAATATGAAAACGCGTATATCCCGTCGCAGTTTACCAATCCGGCGAACCCGAATATCCATAAGATAACGACGGCTCAGGAGATTCTTCACGATACCTACGGCAGAATAAATTATTTCGTGGCCGGAGTGGGTACGGGAGGCACCTTGAGCGGTGTGGGAGCTACTCTCAAGGCGTTTAATGACAGAATTAAAATAATCGCCGTGGAGCCTAAGGACTCGCCTGTGCTAAAGGGAGGCAGTCCCGCTCCTCACGGCTTGCAGGGAATAGGCGCGAATTTTATCCCGAAAAACCTTGATATGAGCGTTGTGGACGATATCATCGACGTAACTTCGGAACAGGCGTACAACGCGGCGAGAGCAGCCGCGGCAACCGAGGGACTTTTGGTCGGGATATCATCGGGAGCCGCTCTTTTCGCCGCTTCAACGATTGCAATGATGCCCGAAAACAAAAATAAAAATATTGTTGTTCTTCTTCCCGATTCGGGAGAAAAATATCTTTCTACGGAACTGTTTAACAATTAGCAATTGACAATTGACAATTATACGTTGTTAAACAATAATTAGGAATTAGGAATTAGGAATTAGGAATTATCGGTAGACGCTTCGCGTCTTTAATTAAAGTATTTTTAAATTCACATATAATTAAGTCTTTTTTGCTTCCGATAATTTATAATTCATCATTCCTAATTCGATTAAATTTACTTTATTGACAAACCGAATTGTCAATTGTACATTGTCAATTGTACATTGTACATTGTCAATTCGCGTTGCAGCTCAGAGTTATGGATTTATCTACCGACGTAAAATACGTAAAGGGCGTGGGCAGCGCCGTTGCCGAGAAGCTTAACAAGCTCGGTATCGGTGTTGTCTGTGATTTATTATATAATTTTCCGAGAGATTATGAGGATTGGAGCAAAATTATCCCCATTTCCCAAGCGCCTTACGACAAAAGGTGCTGTATTAAAGCCCGCGTAATAAACGCTCCCGTAGGCGGCAGAACCAAAAACGGCGGTATGATTTTCAAAGCGGCGGCTACCGACGGCGACGGCGTTTTAATGCTCACCTTTTTTAACAATAAGTATATAGTGAATCAGCTTTTTGAGGACGAGGAATATTTATTTTTCGGAAAAATAAATCAGTCTGTCATAGGCGGGATAGAAATGCTTTCGCCGCGTTTTGTCAAGGTTGCGGATAACGATAAAATCCACCCCGTTTACCGTCAGACGGAAAAGCTCACAAGCAGAAAAATCGAGGCAGTAACGCGGAACGCCTTTACGTCGCTAAAGGGTAATATATCCGAATCTCTCCCCGAATATATAATTAAAAAATACAGGCTTATGGGCAGGGAAGAAGCTCTTTTCAATATGCATTTCCCCGAAAATGACGAGGCGCTGCGTCTGGCTAAAAGACGTTTGATTTTTGAGGAGCTTCTCAATATGCAGCTCGGTCTTTTGCTTTTAAGAGAGAGTGGCAGAAGAAATACTTCCGTACGTGTTTTGAACGACTGTTCGTCCGAATTTTATAAAATGCTTCCGTACAGACCGACCGACGCGCAGAAGCGCTGTATAGAGGAATGTATAAAAGATATGAAGCTTTCCCGTCCTATGAACAGACTGCTTCAGGGAGACGTCGGTTCGGGAAAAACCACCGTAGCTGCCGCGCTGATTTACAACACGGTAAAAAACGGCTATCAATGCGCGCTTATGGCTCCTACGGAGGTACTTGCGGAGCAGCATCTTGCTTCGCTGTCAAAGCTGTTCGGAGACAGAATAAATATCGCTCTTTTGACAGGCTCGGTAAAAGCGTCGCAGAAAAAACTCATAAAAAAAGGTCTTGCCGACGGAAGCATAGACCTTGTAATAGGAACTCACGCGGTCATAAGCGGGGACGTTGCGTTTAATAAGCTCGGTTTTGTTATAACGGACGAGCAGCACCGTTTCGGAGTAAAGCAGAGAGCGGCTCTTTCGCAAAAGGGATTAAACCCTCATACTCTTGTAATGTCCGCCACGCCCATACCGAGGACGCTCGGTCTTATCATATACGGGGACCTCGATATTTCCGTAATCGACGAGTTGCCCAAGGGCAGACAGCCTGTCGCGACGTATTGTGTGACTGCGGATTATCATAACCGCCTTTATAAATTTATAAAAAAGCACCTCGACGAAGGACGGCAGGGATATATTATATGTCCTCTTGTGGAGGAGGGCGAAACGGAGCTTGTTCCGGCGCAGGAATACGCCGAATATTTGAGCAAAGAGGTTTTTTCATCATACAGCGTCGGACTTCTTCACGGAAAGATGAAGCCTAAACAGAAGGATGAAGTCATGCGCGATTTCGCGTCGGGCAAAATTCAGCTTCTTGTCGCTACCGTCGTTGTGGAGGTTGGGATAGACGTGCCTAACGCCGCTGTTATGATAATAGAAAACTCCGAAAGATTCGGGCTTTCACAGCTTCACCAGTTAAGGGGAAGAATCGGGAGAGGGAAGTTTAAATCCACCTGCGTTCTTGTTACCGACGCGCAGAATGAGGAAGCGCGGAAAAGAATGAAAGTTATGTGCGATACTACGGACGGTTTTAAAATTGCCGAGGAGGATTTAAAACAGCGAGGCCCCGGCGATTTCTTGGGTTCGCGTCAGCACGGACTTCCAGAACTGCGTCTTGCAAATATAGTTACAGATACAAATATTCTCTATGCCGCGCAAAAGCAGGCAAAAAATATACTTGTCGCCGACCCCGAGCTTTTGCTGCCCGAGCATATAACGCTTAAAGCCGCAGTAAAAACGATGTTCGGAAAATTCGGCGGCGCGGGGATAAATTAGTTGTTCTCTTGAAATTTATGTGAAATCTGACAAAATTTTGGCTGAACAATTTACGCATAGGATTCAATCAGAGGTACTTAGGGAAAAACTGATTGAATGAGTGTGATATTTTTTACTTATTTTTCTGTTTTGGAAAAAATATTCAAAACGATAATACTATAATATATAGATAATAAATAGAAACAAATCGGAATACAATATTTTTATTGCGGAGTTGATTATAAATGCTGTCAGACGTAGAGATAGCTCAAAGCTGTAAAATGCTTCCCATTAAGGAGGTCGCCGCGCAAATCGGCGTCGGTGAGGAATACCTTGATTATTACGGAAAATACAAAGCGAAGCTCAGCGATGATTTAATTAAAAAGGTTAAAAACAACAGGGACGGCAAGCTGATTCTCGTTACAGCCGTAAATCCCACGCCTGCGGGCGAGGGCAAGACCACCGTTACCGTAGGTCTCGGACAGGCTATGAAAGTCATCGGCAAAAAAGCGGTTATCGCTCTGCGCGAGCCTTCGCTCGGCCCCGTTTTCGGAATAAAGGGCGGAGCCGCGGGCGGCGGATATTCCCAGGTCGTTCCCATGGAGGATATAAATCTGCATTTTACGGGCGATATGCACGCTATCACGGCGGCGAATAATCTTCTCTGCGCGATTATCGACAATCATTTACAGCAGGGCAACGCTCTCGGCATTGACCCGAGGCGCATACTTTTTAAACGCTGTATGGATATGAATGACCGCGCTTTAAGAAATATCGTCGTGGGACTTGGCGGCAAAGCGAACGGAGTACCGCGCGAGGACGGCTTTAATATAACCGTCGCGAGCGAGATAATGGCTATACTCTGTCTTGCGGAAGATTTAACGGACTTAAAGCGCAGATTTGAAAATATCCTTGTCGCGTATAATTATTCGGGCGAACCCGTTTACGCGAAAGAGCTCGGGTGCGCCGGAGCCATGACGCTGCTTATGAAAGACGCGATAAATCCGAATCTCGTTCAGACGCTTGAAAACACTCCCGCCATAATCCACGGCGGACCGTTCGCGAATATAGCTCACGGCTGCAACTCTGTAAGGGCAACAAAGCTCGCAGTGAAGCTTGCCGATTATATAATCACGGAGGCGGGCTTCGGTTCCGACCTCGGCGCCGAAAAATTCCTTGATATAAAATGCAGGGCAGCGGGATTAAAACCGTCCTGCATCGTTCTCGTTGCGACCTGCCGTGCTCTTAAATACAACGGCGGAGTTAAAAAAGAGGATACGTCAAAGGAAAATCTTGACGCGCTCAAAAAAGGCATTGTGAATCTCGGCACGCACATCGAGAATATGCAGAAGTACGGTGTGCCTGTAGTCGTTGCAATAAACAGATTTTATACCGATACCGACGCGGAGCTTGATTTTGTTAAGGAATACTGCGCCGAAAAGGGCGTAACCGCGTGTATCTCGGAGGGCTTCGCAAAAGGCGGCGAGGGCGCGGCGGAGCTTGCCGAAACAGTCTGTGAAACGATAGAAACGAACGGCGGAAAAAATAATTTCCGTTATATTTACGATACGGAAAAATCAATAAAAGAAAAAATAGCGACTGTCGCCAAGGAGATATACCGCGCCGACGGCGTTATATTCACCGCGAACGCCGAAAAGTCAATAAAAGAAATTGAAAGACTTGGCAGAGACAAGCTCCCCGTTTGTATAGCAAAAACGCAGTATTCTCTCTCGGACGACCCGACAAAGCTCGGCAAGCCCGAAAACTTTGAAATAACGGTAAGGGACGTAAAGCTTTATTCGGGCGCGGGATTTATAACCGTTATGACGGGCGACATTTTAACAATGCCCGGACTTCCGAAATCTCCGAGCGCATTGAAAATAGATATTCATGAGGACGGAACTATCGAGGGTCTGTTCTGAAGAGTTGAAATAAGGTGATATTTTGACCGATAAATTTAACTTTTTATATAACGATGAAATTACGGTTCTGAAGCTAAGGCGGCTTTATGAAAATCACGGCTTTAAAAAATTCAGAATGGGTAAATTTGAATCGTATGATTTTTACGCGGGAAATAAGGATTTTCTCGTCGGCAACAGAATCATAACGTTTACCGACCTTAACGGCAAGCTTATGGCGCTAAAGCCCGACGTTACTCTGAGCATAGTCAAAAACGCCGACGAGCCTTCAAACGGCAGACAAAAGCTTTACTATACGGAGAACGTATACAGAGAATCAAAGGACGTGCATGAATTTAAGGAGATTTTTCAGGTAGGTCTTGAGGTACTGGGCGATATAGATTTGTTTGAAACCGTCGAGATAATATCTCTCGCGATAAAAAGTCTTACGGAAATAGACAAAGACGCGGTTCTTGAAATTTCTCATATAGGATATACAGAGGGGCTTATAGACTGCATATCTTCGGACGAATCGGTAAAAAAAGAGCTGCACAGATTGCTTTTGAGCAAGAATCCGCACGACCTTATAAAGCTCGCGGAAGATAATTCGCTGCCTAAAAATCCCGTCAATACCGCTGTGGAAATAATGAAACCGGTAACGGCAAACGAGGAAACGATTCTGACTGCTGAGGAACACGCTCTTAACGTAAAAATGCAGGAAGCCGTTACGGAAATAAAAAGCATTTACGCCTGCCTTAAAAAGCTCGGACTTGAAAATCATGTGAAAATCGACCTTTCCGCGGCGGGCGACCCCGGATATTACAACGGCATACTTATGCAGGGCTACGTTCACGGTATCCCGAGAAATATCCTTTCGGGCGGCAGATACGATATGCTCATGAGCAAAATGGGAAAAAAAGGCGCTCACGCAATGGGCTTCGCGATTTATTTTGACGCGCTCGACAGAGGACTTCATAAAAAAGAAAAACAGAATACGGACGCTTATATCCTTTACGGCGGAGATTCCGATATTGATACTCTCATTTCGCTGACAAAATCGCTTGACGGACAGAACGTATCATATACCGCCGTGACTTCTCTGCCCGAGGGACTTACGGGAGTTAAGGTGTATATAATAAGCGGCGGCAATGTAAAGGAGGGCGCTTTATGATAAGCGTTGCGCTTCCGAAGGGACGGCTCGGAAACAAAGTGTTCGATATTTTTGCTTCGGTCGGTTACGACTGCGAAGAAATGCGTTCGGATTCAAGACAGCTTGTTTTTACAAGCGAGAAAAACGGCATAAGCTACTTCCTTGTAAAGCCCTCGGACGTAAGCATTTACGTTGAACACGGAGCCGCCGACATAGGGATAGCCGGAAAGGATATCCTGCTTGAATACGAACCCGACGTATACGAATTGCTTGACCTCGGCATAGGAAAATGCAAAATGTGCGTCGCGGGAAAAAATAATTTTAAGGATAATCCCGAGGTCGCTTTGAGAATAGCCACAAAGTTTGTCAATATCACTAAGGCATATTATAAAAGCATTAACCGCGATATCGAGATAATAAAACTCAACGGCTCGATTGAACTCGCGCCGATACTCGGTCTTTCCGACGTTATTGTGGATATAGTGGAGACGGGAACAACTCTTAAAGAAAACAATCTCGGCGTGCTGACGGAAATAATGCCTATCAGCGCGAGACTTATCGCGAATAAGGCGAGCTATAAATTCAAAACCGATGAAATAAGAAGAATAGTTTCACGGTTCGGTGAGGAATTAAAAAATGATTAAAATTATCAATACGTCTCAAGTAACGGATTTCACCGTTTTTTCAAGGGAGGACTTAAAGAAAAACGAGGAGATTGAAAAATCGGTCGAAGCCATTATAGATAACGTCAAAAAGAACGGGGACAAGGCTCTTTTTGAATACTGCGAAAAATTTGATAAATGCAAGCTCGATTCTCTGCTTGTATCGGAAGATGAAATTGAAGAAGCGTACCGCTCGACCGACGAGTATTTTATAGAAACTCTGAAACAGGCGAGAGATAATATCGCCGCTTTCCATGAAAAACAGGTCAGGAATAATTTTGTCATTACGAAAGAGGACGGGATTATTTTAGGTCAGAAAATAACGCCTGTGGAGAAAGCGGGACTTTACGTTCCCGGCGGTACGGCGGCATATCCCAGTACGGTTCTTATGGACGCCGTTCCCGCGAAAATAGCCGGCGTTAAAGAAATAGTGATGGTCACGCCTCCGTCGCCGGAGGGTAAAATCAATCCCGCGATTCTTGCGGCGGCGAAAATAGCCGGCGTTACAAAGATTTTCAAGCTCGGAGGCGCTCAGGCTATAGCGGCTCTCGCTTACGGTACTCAAAGCGTGCCTAAAGTCGATAAAATAGTAGGGCCGGGAAATATTTTTGTCGCGACGGCGAAAAAACAGGTTTTCGGCAAGGTCAGCATAGATATGATAGCGGGACCGAGCGAAATTCTCGTTATCGCCGAGCCGAGCTGCGACCCGTCCTGCGTTGCCGCCGATTTGCTTTCTCAGGCGGAGCATGATAAAATGGCAAGCGCGGTGCTTATAACTACCGATATTTCCTTTGCGCACAAGGTATCGGACGAAATAGAAAGACAATTAAGACTGCTTCCGAGAGAGGAAATCGCGAGGGCGTCTATTGATAATAACGGAAAAATATTTATTGTCGATTCAATAAAAACCGCCGTAAAGCTCAGCAATGAGATAGCTCCCGAGCATCTTGAGGTATGCGTTGAAAATCCGTTTGAGCTTCTGCCCGAAATCACCAACGCGGGAAGTATATTCCTCGGCAAAAACGTTCCCGAGGCCCTCGGCGATTATTTCGCCGGTCCCAATCACACTCTGCCCACAAGCGGCACGGCGAGATTTTCGTCGCCGCTTTCGGTTGACGATTTTATCAAAAAGTCATCTTTTATTTATTACTCCGCCGAGGCTCTTGAAAAATCACATGAGCGAATAGAGGATTTCGCGAACCGAGAGGGCTTGCAGGCTCACGGAAAGTCAATCGGTATAAGGTTTAAGAAATTCTAAAGCCAAACCCGAACCGCTCTTCGTTTTCAATTATTTTTAAGAAGTGTTGTAAATGTCACGTTTTTTATCTGAAAGATACTCTGCAATCGAGCCGTATACTCCGGGCGAACAGCCGAAAAATCGGAATTTGATAAAATTAAATACGAATGAAAGCCCGTTCCTGCCCTCACCGAACGTAATAAAGGCTCTGAATGAGACGGAAATTTCAAGGCTGAATCTCTATTCCGACCCCGATACGCGCGAGGTGATTTCGGCTATAGCCGAAACTCTCGGAGTAAATGAAAACCAAATTATGATGGGCAACGGCTCCGACGAAATTCTTGCTTTTGCTTTTGAGGCGTTCTGCGATAAAGAACACGAGCCGTGCTTTGCCGACATAACCTACGGTTTTTATCCCGTATTTTGCGAGCTTTTCAATCTTGAACCCGAAATCATACCTCTTAAAGACGATTTATCAATAGAACCGTCAGATTATTTCAATAAAAACAAGCCTGTTTTTATCGCGAATCCGAACGCTCCGACGTCGCTCGCGCTGTCGCTCCCTCAGATAGAAGAAATACTTATTCACAACAGGGACAATATTGTGCTGATTGACGAAGCGTACGTTGATTTCGGCGCGGATTCGGCAATTTCCCTTATCGGCAAATATCCGAATCTTATTATTTCGCGCACGTTCTCAAAATCACGAAATTTAGCCGGCGCAAGGCTCGGTTTCGCCGTGTCTAACCCCGATATAATAGCCGATATGCTCAAAATGAAATTTTCTTTTAATCCGTACAATATAAACCGCCTTTCGATTATCGCGGGAAAAGAAGCTATGCTCGACGCCGAATATTTTGAAAAATGCGTAAATTCGATAAAGGAAACGCGCGGATATATATCCGCCGAAATGAGAAAACGGGGCTTTGCGGTACCCGAATCGAAAACAAACTTCATCTTCGCAAAGCACAATATTCTCTCGGGAACGGATTACTATAATAAGCTGCGTGAAAAAAATATACTTGTAAGGCACTTCGATAAGGAAAGAATCAGGGATTACGTAAGGATAACGATAGGCTCAAGGGAGCAGGCGGACGCGCTTTTAAACGCGACGGACGAAATTTTGAAAGGATGCTGAAATATGAGAATATGTGAAAAGGAAAGAAACACCGCCGAAACGAAAATAAAGCTTTCGCTGAATCTTGACGGTTCGGGAAAATCGGAAATAAGCACCGGCTGCGGATTTCTTGACCATATGCTCACTCTTTTTTCAAAACATTCGGGCTTTGACCTCGCCGTAAAATGTGACGGAGATATATATGTTGATTACCACCACACTACGGAAGATATCGCCATAGTTCTGGGCAGCGCGTTCGCGGAATGTATAGGCGACGCGAGAGGAATTAAGCGCTACGGTCATATTATTCTTCCTATGGACGAGGCTCTTATTTTGTGCGCGGTAGATATCGGAGGCCGCGCCTGCCTTAATTATTCTCTGGAAATCCCCTCCCGGAAGGTCGGGGATTTCGACACGGAGCTTACGAAGGAATTTATGGCGGCGTTTGCGAACAACGCTAAAATCAATCTTCATTTGAAGCAGCTCGACGGCGAAAATTCGCATCATATAATAGAGGGCGCGTTCAAGGCTCTCGCAAGGGCGTTAAAGTCAGCCGCCGAAATCGACGAAAAAAATATAAACGAAATTCCGTCAACGAAAGGAATTTTATAATGACAGCAATAATAAATTACGGCGTGGGCAATCTTTTTTCGCTGACAGGCTCGCTCAAACATCTCGGAATTGAAGCTGTAGTTACAGCCGACGCCGATGAAATAAGAAAAGCCGACAGAATAATTCTACCCGGAGTGGGAGCGTTTGCCGACGCGAAACGGAAGCTTTCCGACACGGGACTTATTCCGGTTCTGAATGAAGAAGCAGGAAACGGCAAGCCTCTGCTCGGAATTTGTCTCGGTATGCAGCTTTTGTTTGAAAAAAGCTATGAATACGGCGAACACGACGGACTTGGTTACATAAAAGGCGAGGTTTGCCCTCTTTGCGAGGATATACCCGAAAATATGAAAGTTCCGCATATAGGCTGGAATAAGCTGATTATAAAGGATAAATCGAACCCGATGCTGAAATACACCTCCGAGGGCGATTATATGTATTACGTTCACTCGTATTACGCAAAGAAATGCGAAGAATCTCTTATTGCTTATTCGGAATATTATGTGAACGTACCGGGACTTGTCAATAACAAAAACGTGTTCGGCACGCAGTTCCACCCGGAAAAAAGCGGAGAAGCCGGACTTAAAATGCTTAAAGCGTTCTGCGAGGTGCGTTAATGAAAATTTTTCCCGCTATTGACCTTCGCGGCGGCAAGGTCGTAAGACTTACCGAGGGCGATTATGACAAAATGAAAACATACGGCGATTCGCCGTTGGATACGGCTAAGATGTTTGAGGCTGCGGGCGCGAAGCATTTGCATATCGTAGACCTTGACTCGGCGAAGAACGGCGGCGATGAAAATTCCGATATAATTTGCCGTATCGCGAATGAAACAAAGCTTTTCATTGAAACGGGCGGCGGAATACGCTCCGAGGAAAAAATAAGGAAATATATTGATTCGGGCATTGACCGAGTGATACTCGGTACGGCCGCGATAAATAATTTTCCGTTTTTACGCGATATGGTAAAAAAATACGGCTCTCATATAGCGGTCGGCGTTGACGCAAAGAATGAAAAAGTCGCGGTAAACGGCTGGCTGGAGGTAACGGAGATAAACTCCTTTGATTTTTGCGAAAAGCTTGCGGATATCGGTGTGGAAACGGTTATTTATACCGATATTTCGAGAGACGGCAAGCTTTCGGGAACGAACGTCGAAGCTTATAAAAGGCTCAAAAAGATTGAAAAGCTTAACGTTATCGCTTCGGGCGGGATATCGTCCGAGAACGATATAAAAGCGCTTTGTTCAATAGACTGCTACGGCGCGGTAATCGGAAAAGCTATTTATGAAAACAAATTGAATCTTAGAGAGATTTTGAAGTATTCGGGTGATGAATTATGATAACCAAGAGAATAATTCCGTGCCTTGATATAAGAAACGGACGCGTTGTAAAGGGAGTTAATTTTGATGGTATCCGGGACGTTGACGACCCTGTCGCGCTCGCGAAATATTACAATGACAGCGGAGCGGACGAGCTTGTGTTTTACGATATAACGGCGAGCTTTGAGGAACGCGGTCTTTTTGCGGACGTTTTAAAGAACGTCGCCGAAAACATTTTTATTCCTCTTACGGTCGGCGGCAATATAAACTCGCTCGATGATTTTGACAGGGTGCTGAAAAGCGGCGCGGACAAGGTCAGCGTAAACACGGGAGCCATAAAAAATCCGTCTATCGTCGGCGAGGCGGCGAAAAAATACGGCGACCAGTGCGTCGTGCTTTCTATGGACGTAAAAAGAGTTGACGGCAGATTTATGCTTTTCGCCAAAGGCGGCAGGGAGAATACGGGCATCGACGCGGTGGAATGGGCAAAAAAACGCACAGCGGACGGCGCGGGCGAAATCGTTGTAAACTCGATAAATACGGACGGCGTTAAAAACGGCTTTGATATTGAAATGCTCGAGGCGATTTGCGGCGTTGTTTCCGTTCCGGTTATAGCGTCGGGCGGCGCGGGACGTATGGAGCATTTCAAAACGCTGTTTGATACCGTCCCGGGCGTTGATGCGGGACTTGCCGCTTCGATTTTTCATTTCGGAGAGGTAAAAATTAACGACCTTAAAAAATATCTTATATCCCAAAATATTGAAATGCGCGTTTTTTGATTGGCTCAAATAAAAAAATTATTAAGGTGAACAAAATGTGTGAAGATATAATATCAAAACTTAAATTTGACGAAAAAGGGCTTATACCCGCCGTGGTTCAAGATTTTTATACGGGCGAGGTGCTTACGGTCGCATATATGAACGCCGAAAGTCTTAAAATCACGCTTGACGAAAAAATGACCTGCTTTTATTCCCGTTCAAGACAGGAGCTTTGGCGCAAGGGCGAAACGAGCGGAAACAGACAGCATATAGTTTCGGTAAAAGCCGACTGCGATTTTGACGCGCTCACAGTAAAGGTGATTAAGGACGGGCCCGCCTGCCATACGGGACACGAAAGCTGTTTTTTCAATTTGATTTATAAGGACGAATCGAAAACCGATTTCTCGGCGGACGTTCTTTACGACCTCATAAAAGGCAGAAAGACGGAAATGAAAGAAGGCTCTTACACAACGTATCTTTTTGAGAAGGGTCTTGACAAGATACTCAAAAAGGTAGGGGAGGAGTGTACCGAGGTTATAATCGGAGCGGCGAAAAAATCAAAAGAGGAAACGATTTTTGAAATTTCGGACCTTGCGTACCATGTTCTTGTACTGATGGTCGAGGCGGGAATAACGCCCGACGATATAAGAAAAGAGCTTGACTCGCGCCACGTTGTGGACCATAAAGTCAAGCAGGAAACTATGAAATAAAGGAAACACTGAATAAATCACGCCTAACGGCTGAACGCACATCTTGCGCCGCGATTTTCCGTCATTTTTGCCAAAAGCTCCTTGAAATACGTCAGTATTCCTGCGTCACTTTTGTCAATCTGACGAAAAATCTCATGACGCAATCTGCACGTTCGATTTAATCAGTGCTTCCTAAGATTTTTGCCTCCAATCGGAATAAATCAGACGGTTCTTTTTTCAAAATAAAATACTACAGGCTTTTCCGCATATCTTTTTCTTGAGATATACGGATTTTCTTTTTCCAAGATAAACAGGCTTTCGGCGGCTTTGCAGTAAGGTATAAAATACGCCGACGGAAAAATCAGCAATGATAAAATTCTTTTCGGAATGTGTAAAATTTTAAGAAAAAACAGTTTTGCGCATTTGCCGTTCATCTGTAATATGCTTTCCTTTATTATATCGCGCATGGGCATATCTTTTTCCTTTGAAAATTCATATACGCACAGAGAATATCTCTGACAGTATATCGAAGCGGATATAATTCCCGAAAAGAATATAATGATATCGGCCGAAAGCAATACGCAGAGGGAAACGACTGACAATCCTTTTGTCGCGAGGAGATATACAACCGCCGAAAAAGCGATGGACGGGAGCGAAAACAATACAAGATAAAATGCTTTTTTGATAAATACAGCGTTGTAAAGAAGCATTATTTTGATTATTTCGGATACGCTCATCGAATCCGGCGTTATATTTCCGAAAACAGATAAAAATTTAAAATCCGTTTTGTATCTCACATAATAAGAAAACAGCAGCAGGATAAATCCCGTAATCACAGCCGCCGCGCATGAAAGCGCGAGAGTGTAATCGTTGGAGAACACGCCGACTTTTTCAAAAAAGGAAGTATCAAAAATAAAAAGATAAATACAAGAAAAGCAGTAAAGGAAAAAAAATATAAACGATGCCGCCGATTTTACTACGGCGAAAAAACACTTTAAATAATTTCCCTCCATTTCGATTTTTGTACTTTGTTTTAAATAACCGAACATAAAAACACCTCCGTTTAAGGAACCACTGATTAAAGCGAACGAACAGATTGCGCCGTCAGATTTTTCGTCAGATTGCCAAAAGCGACGCAGGAATACTGACGTATTTCAAGGAGTTTTTGGCAAAAATGACGGAAAATATGCAAACAAGATGTGCGTTCAGCCCGTAGGGCGTGATTTATTCAGTGGTTCCTTAGGATTATCGGAGGTAATTACTGTTTTTATACGTTTTTTAAAAGTTTATATGTGAAATATATTTTTTATAAAATTCGTCGTTTGAAGCAAGCTGTATTGTCCTTGCTTTTTTTGCGATTTCGTTTGCTTCATGAAATTTCCTCTTGTCAAACAGCATTAACGACGCTCCCGCCGCCGAGGTATTGCCGCAGAGAACCGTTTTGTTTTTCATTTCTTTCGGCAAAAGTCCGATTGTTACAGCGTTTTCCGTATTAAGATAATTTCCGAAGCTTCCCGAAAGATAAAACTTTTCAACTTCCGATAAATCTCCGCAAACCGTTTCAATCGCCGCCGCGACCGCCGCTTTAGCCGTCTGAACTGCTCTGATATCTTCGGGAGTAACGCATATTCCGCTGTTTCCTATATAAAAATCGTTTTCAAGATATCCTGTTTTGTCAATAACCTCCGCTCTGAGCATCGAAGCTATGCAATCGACAAGTCCGCTGCCGCAAATTCCGACGGGTCTTGATTTTCCTATAACGGTATATTCAAATTTGTTTCCGATATTGTATACCTTGTTGATTGCTCCGTCGGCGGACGGCATACCGTTTTTTATATTCGCTCCTTCAAAAGCAGGCCCCGCCGAGGCCGAACAGCAAATATATTCGTCATCGTTTTTATATACGATTTCGCAGTTTGTGCCGATATCAATAAGCATTGACTTCTTTTTGCTCATCATGCCCGAGGATATAACGCCGCACGTTATATCCGCCCCGACAAACGCGGAGATACATCTCGGAATACACACACCGTTTTCGGAATATCCGAAAAGCTCGTAAGGCTCAAACGGAGACGACGCGAGAGACGAACAGGGAAGATTTTTATAAAAATGCAGCATGGCTGTGTTCCCTGTGATAACTGTCAGCTTAGGAGCTTTGCCGAATGAAGAAAACGCTTTTTCGATTTGGTTTTTTATAATTTCGGAAAGATGATTAGTACCGTTTTTAGCGGCGTAAGAGATTCTTGAAACAACGTCCGCGCCGAATGAAATTTGCTCATTTTTGCCGACGGAATACGCGATTAGCTCACATTCGGGCATTTTATAAAGATACGAAGCGACCGTGGTGGTGCCTATATCGACAACTCCCGCGAAGCAATCGTCATTTTCCGTCATAGGTTCGCTCTCATATGATATGTCAAAATCGGTAATTCCGCTGTAATCTCCCGTTTTATCAATAATTATAACGCAGTCGCCTGTCGCGTAAGCTTTGCAGGCGAGTCTGTAACCCTTTCCGGCCTTTTCACCGAGGATGTTTTTTTCATTTTCGGTCATTTCCGATAGTTTTCCCGACGCTTTAACAGCGCATTTTCCGCATTTGCCCGCGCCGCCGCAAGGCATAGCAAACGCTATACCCGAATTTATAATAGCGTCGGACAGCTTTATCGGGGATTCAAACGAATATTTATATTCTTTATCGGAACAAAAAACAGTAATTTCCATAATTAAAATTTAATTAGCTTTAGCTTGCGTATTTCAATACTCCCTTTTTATAATCGGAGGACGGCTTAGCAGCCGCCCTCCGTAAACCGCGATTCTTATATTACGTTAAACAGTATCTGAAGCTTAACAATGATATTCCTGAACCATTCGCCTATTTTTTGGAAGAAATTGAGATTTTTCTCATATACAATATTATTGCCGTTTACTTCCTCAATTTTGCCGTCATCGGATATTTTCAGTATCATATACTCGATATGGTACCATTCGTCCTCATATAAAAGGGCTACGTTGCCGTCCGAAAGCTCTGTAAGGCATGAGTAACCGTAAAAGCCGGAATTTACATGATATGCCGTTAACCATTCAATTACGTTATTATCGCCTATAAGACCTACTTTTACAATACCGTCGCCGCGTTCTTTTGTATTTGAGCCGGACGAACCGATAATTACGCTCTTGCCGTTAATTTTTTTGCTGTAATTTATAAATGAAACCATGCAGTTTTCCGTTGTCATGCCGAAGCCTGTATCCGCGCGGAATTTCGACCACGTTACGCCGCCGTCGGTGCTGTCGCCGTATGCGATGAAGTTTTCGCCGCAGCGCGCGAACATACGAAGAGTACCGTCCGGCAGAGAAACTATCTGCGCTTCGCTCGTCTTTTTAAGACCTGCCCTTACCCGAGTTTCATTTCCTCTGCGCCATGTCATTCCGTTGTCGTCGGAATAAATCGTGCTTACGTTTTCAGCTCCGCCGGCATTATCGTAAACGCAGAAAATTATTCTCTCTTTTCCGTTATACTCTGTGGTAAAGCCCTTTCCGGGGCCTACGCCGAGGAACGTTTCGTTTTCGGCCTTTACGGATTGAGTGAGAATCATGGGACTGCTCCACGTTTTTCCGTTATCGTCGCTGTAACGCATTCTTAAATGCATCGTCCTGAATAACGTGAAATCGGCTCCGATATAAAAGACGTTTTGATTTATCGTTTTTCCTGTCTCTTCCTGCTTCATCAGAGCCGGTACGCCGTCTTTATAGAGGTTGTATTCGGCATCTACCGAATATCCCGTATCCGAGGAATCCGAAATTTTAAGAACTCGAGCGAAGCCTTTTTCAAAATCGCTTATGTAGTAACCGAATTTTTTGAAATCGGTTATATCGTCTCCGTCTGTAAGAGCGAGATATTTTTTGCCGTTTATTTCGATGCAGCCGGTTCCTCTTTCTGCATTGGGAGCGCCGCCGCCCGAGGGGAAAACGTCTGTTAAAAGAAATATTCTTCCTGTTTTTTCGGACTGAACAAGAGCCGGGTCGATAAACGACGCGCTGTTTCTGTTATCGGCGCCGTTCGGATAATCGTCAAAATAATTGACAATATTATATTCCCAATCCGAATAACCGTCGGGTGATTTTGCCGTAAGCGTATCGAGATTGTTAGGGGAGTCAAGTCCGTGACTGTGTCTCATATCCGCGGCTGCAAGAACAGAGCCGTCTTTTAAAGTGATTATCGACGGAATACGGAACAGCTCCGAACCGACGGTGCCGCGTTCAAACGGTGTGTTATATTTTTTCATTATATCGTCCTCCTCGGCCGAAACAGCGGAAATCAGCCCGAAAATCATTATGACAGATAAAATCAGCGCGATAAATTTTTTCACTTCATTATGCCTCCGTCGATTTTTTGCAATAGCTGCGGGTACTGCCCTTATATTACCATATAACAAAAATCATGTCAATATGTCAATAATTATGTCAATTAATGAAATTCGGGAAGCCAATTTCCGTGAGCTTCAATTAAATCGTCGCACATTTTTACGATTGTGTCTATATCAAGCTCGGCCGACGTGTGAGGGTCGAGCATCGCCGCGAGATATACGTCGTTTTTCTTTTTTGTTCTTGCGGCTTCAACAGTCATAAGCTGGCAGTTTATGTTCGTCATGTTGAGAGCCGCGCAGGCAGTCGGGAGAGCGCCCACATAAGTGGGATGTATACCCGCTCCGTCGATAAGACAGGGGATCTCGACGCACGCTTCCTCGGGGAAATTCGATATAAGATGATTCGCGTTAAGTACGTTTCCGCCTATTTTATATGTGTTGTTTGTTACGATAGCTTCCATAATGCGGGATGCGTATTCATTTGAGCGGCTGAATTCCTTTACTCCGCCGTCTTTAAGGCTTTCATATTCCTTTTTCCAATTTTCAATCTGCACGACGCACCGTCTCGGGTATTCGTCAAGCGGAATATTATGACGTTCAATCAAATCGGGATATTTCGATTTTATAAAATACGGATTGTATTCGGCGTTATGCTCACTGCTCTCCGTGCAGTAATAGCCGAAGCGTTCAATATAGATGCTTCTTACTTGGTCGTCAAATTCTTTATCCTCCAAAAGCTTCTTATGAATTCTTTTTTTGATTTCGGGATAAAGGTCGTTTCCGTATTTGTCCTCGATTTTCAAAAGCCACGCCTGATGATTTATTCCGGCGATAAGCTCTTTTCGTTCGTCGATATATTCATTCATTCCGACGAGCGATAATATGCTTCTCGCGCAGCCCTGAACGGAATGGCAAAGGCCTACTGTATTGGGAAATTCATAACGCTGAACGTATCCCGTTATCATCGCCATCGGGTTCACATAATTTAAAAACAGAGCGTCGGGGCATACCTCGTTCATATCTCTGCAAAAATCCTCCATGACGGGAATGGTGCGCAGAGCTCTCATTATGCCGCCTATTCCGAGAGTATCGCCTATAGTCTGGCGAAGTCCGTACTTTTTCGGAATTTCAAAGTCCGTAACGGTGCAGGGCTCGTAGCCGCCTACCTGAATCGCGTTTATGACAAATGAAGCTCCTCTTAAAGCCTTTTTTCTGTTTTCGATTCCGAGGTGCGCGCTGATTCGGGCGGGAGAGCCGAGCGAAGCGTTCATGGATTCGAGTATAGTCCTGCTCTCTTCAAGTCTTTTTCCGTCTATATCGTACAGTGAAAATTCACTGTCCTTCAGACAATCCGTCATAAGGCAGTCTCCTATGACGTTTCTCGCGAAAACAGTACTGCCTGCTCCCATAAAGGTTATTTTCATATTTATTCTCCGTTCCGCCGCCGAAATACGCGTATCGAATTTTGTCCGAATACGCTGCGAAGCGCAAGGCGGCAATTTTATTTTTTAAGCTCTGATATAACACCGATTTTGTATTATATAAAATCACAGCTTGTCGAAAAACTTGTTGCAAAGAGTATAAAAGTTTCGGTCAAGCCTTTACAAAGGCTTGCAGGGGTCACGGGGACAGCGTCACCGTGTCGCGCTCCGCAGAGCGCGAAATCTCTTTTCGTGGGGGGGGGAACCCACTATCTTGCGAACTTTTTTGAAGAAGCTGACGACGGCGTTGATTCATATACCTCTTTTATCTCATCCATCTTCGCGATATCCCTCATTACAACCGTAAAAGGAACGCCTTTAGGTATTCTCAGGTAATAGCGGCAGCAGAATTTAGTCGCTTTATCCTCGTCCTCGTTTTCGTTGGCTACTGTGCAGTCAAAGGAAGTTATAACTATTTGCTTTCTGTCAAAATAATCCTCAAGCTGAGGCAGAGCCGCCGATTTGTCGTCCGTTATTATTTCAATAAATCGTGTTCCCCTGTGCTTGATAAACTTGTCCTCGAGCCATTTGAGTATAAAGGTAGTGAACATTATCGCCGCCATGGCTATGATTATTATTCTAAAATATCCCATGCCTATGGCAAGCCCCATACAGCCGCTTACCCAGACTGTAGCCGCCGTCGTTATACCCGTTACAAAGGAGCCGTCCTTTGATTTTATTATGGCTCCCGCGCCTATAAAGCCTATACCCGAAACAACGCCCGAAGCTATTCGGGATAAATCGACCGAGGCCAAATCAAGAGGAGCGTCAACTATCAGCGAATAGCACATTTCCGTCGATATCATTGACGTTATCGCGGACCCGAGACATACGAGAGCGTGTGTTTTCATTCCCGCAGGATGATTCGCAAGCTCGCGTTCTATGCCGATGAGCATACCTATCAGAACCGCCACGGCGACGCGTATAAGTATATCGTACCATTTTAAGCATCCGCCGAAAATCTCCTGAACGTAATCCATTTTTTATTTACCAGCTTTCTTGTTGCGCTTTGAGGCAATATGGGAAATTATAAGTCCCGCCGCAAAGCAGATTATTTTTATAATTAGTATATATATGCTGCCCACAGCCGCCGTATTACCCAGAAGTATGGGAACGGCGGCAAGCATGGCCGAGATGAGCGAAAGAATATATATAGCGAACGGAAGCTTTTCCACCGCGGGCGAAAGTCCGAACGCCTTCCGCATAAGAACGACGGACGATGAAAACGTACCGTCCGAGAACGGAGCCGCCTGAAGCGCCGGCTGCACTTTTGTTTCCATATCGGTAAAATACGACGCTTCCGCGCTGTCTGCATCAATAAGGCTGTATTCATTGAGCTTGCATTTTTTCGCGATAAAAGGCGCGTTTATGTTCGGGTCCGAGGAGTGTATAATTACTTTTATATCCTTTGACGCGAGATATCTTAAAAACGACTGCGAGCTGCGTTTGATTCGGTAGCTTACTATAAGCAGCATACTGAATTTGCCGTCTACGGCAAGATACAAAAGCTTTCTGTCGCCCGTAATAAATTTTTCCCCGTAATCAATATCGGGAATCCTTACGCCGTTCTTTTCGAGAAAATCTCTTGTACCGAGCAGAACTTTGGAGCCGTCCGTATCGGCCGATATTCCGCCGCCGCTTTCAATGTTTATGTTTTTTGCCTCGGGAACGTCCTCGCCGCTTCTGTCCGTGACCTGCTTCATTATTGCCGCCAAAGGCGACTTTGCGCCGTTTACTGCGGACGCGCAGTAAAGAGTCGATTTTTTTGGGTCGATTGTACCGAACGTCTTTATACCGTGTATGCTGCACGCTTCCTGTTCGATAATATCGCATGCGTTCAGCACAACGGCGTTTGTTTTTGTAAGCTCCGACGCGCAACGGCATGAAAGCAGAGACGACCTTTTTTCCGAAAGAGATTTATTTGTACCGAGCAACATCAGGGAAGCCGACATAAGGTATGACGTGGGCAAAGATACTGTAACCATAAAAGCAAATACGGAAATCCCGGTATATACGCTTTTTTCAATGATTCCCGCGCCTGCCGCCGCAACAGCGGAGAGCGTCAGAAGAAGTATATACGCCGCGTTCGAGCCGAACGGCTTAGGTACTGCGTCCGCGAGTTTTTTCATAAGCCCCGTTGTAAATACCGCTTCGGACGAATATCTTACCGTTCCGCTCTTTCCGACGGTCCTCTCTTTTAAGGAGTATTCTATTCCGCCGTCGGACGCCTCTTTGAATATTGAAACAGGCTTGTTGCCGGAAATTATTTCCACCGCCAGACGGGAATTACTGTTCAAAATGACTTTCGGTATAACGACCGCCGTAAGCGAAATTACGGCGGCGGGAGCCGCGAGCTTCAAATTTTCGCTGGACGCGTTTGCGGAAATTATTGCCGCGCACGTTTGCAGCAGAGCCGACGCGAATATGATAAGCGTTCCCGTATATTGCGTAAAACGCAGTTTTTTAAGATTTTTTACTCCCTCAAAAAGCTCTTTTACACATACGGCTCCTGATATAAGCAGAAAAACCGCGCTTAAAAAACAGTATGATAAAAATGCTTTCGGTTCCTCGGCATTCTCAAAAGCAAAGGATATTATAATAAGTATTGAGCCGAAAATCAGAAGAAGTCCCGTTTTTATAAGATTTATCGCGCCGAGTTTTTTTAATTTTGCCAAGGACGCCTTAAGTTCGCTTTTGCTGTTTATTTCAAATTCGGGGGATTCCTCATACAGCTCGTCGCCTGTTTCCTTTATGAAATCAAACAGTCTGCCCGTCTTTTTATTCTTCCCGGTATCGGGCGTTTCCTCTCTGTAATTTTCGTCCGATTGACTTCTGTGCGTAACTATTTGGTTTTCATCTATGTCAAACGGCGTGTCGGCCGCGTTGTTTTCACGTTTTGAGCGTTTTCCCGAACGTTTGGACTGCTTTCTGTCCTTTTCGGAACTTTTTTTGACTTTTTTCCTTTTATCTTTGCCGTCCTTTTTGCCGTTGCCGCTAAAATCGAAAAAAGGTTCAAAAGCCGGAAAAGTAAGCTGCCCCGATTCGTTATCGCTTGCATCGTCCGCCGCTGTTCTGGCTATGGCCCTCAGCTTCTCCGATTTGCCCATATCGGCGGGAACCGAATCTCTCAATTCTTTATATACGTTTTTAAATATATCGTTGTTTTCATCGGGTTTTTCTTCAACAGGCGCGTTTAAATTGCTTTCGTATATCCCCGATGCCGCGATTTGAGCCATTGTCTGCTGTCCCGGTATGGAGTCATCATCATGTGACATTTCCGTATTACTCTCGGGAATTTCGGGCATTTCCGCTTTCAGCTCAAAACGCTGATTGTAGCTCATTGCCTTAAAGCCCGTGTCGTCCGATAGAATCCTGCCTGTCCGTTTCGTCAGTATTTGGTGCTCCGACATCGGATTTTTTAATAAATGAGGGTCTATTTCACCGCAGCGCGATTCGTCGGTTTTTCCCGTTATGGAGAAATTGTCCGTTATATCCGATGCGTATGCTCCGCTTGTTCCGTATTTTTTATCGGTTCTTTTTTTT
This sequence comes from uncultured Clostridia bacterium, assembly GCA_947631945.1. Taxonomy (GTDB): domain Bacteria; phylum Bacillota; class Clostridia; order Oscillospirales; family Acutalibacteraceae; genus UBA1081. The sequence goes on along the minus strand of CANRNI010000015.1, from coordinate 9,996 downwards.
GGCTCGTTTGCTGTCCGCCGCATTCTCAGCTCCGAGCTGTATTTTGAGAGAAAATCCTCGTATTCTTTATCGGACGCGCTCTGTCCGCTCCGTTTTATTTCGGAGTTCTTTCCGAGGTTCTTTTCGGAGCTTCGCGCTGATTTTTTTTTGCCGCCTACTTTTCTTTCAGACATGTTTTCACCTCTTTTTACGGCAGTTTTTAATGTGAAGCAGGCTAAAATATCGGTATTTCGGGTGCCTGCGCCGTTTTTGCCGCACAGGACGCGCGGCGTAAGTGAGCTATTTGTTTATGTTCCTGCTTTTAGCGGCTTCAAACATAAGTATGCCTGCCGCTACGGATGCGTTGAGCGAATTGATTTTGCCTTTCATCGGAACCGATACGGTAAAATCGGCGTTTTCCTTTACAAGCCTGCTTATGCCCTTGCCCTCCGAACCTATGATTATCGCAATAGCGCCGGACATATCGGTTTCGTAATAAGGAGTACCGTCCATATCGGCGGCATATACCCATACTCCGCGCGATTTTATTTCTTCGACAGCGGAATTAATATTTACGACCCTTGCTACCGGCATATATTCGAGCGCTCCGGCGGAGGCTTTTCCCACTGTATAGCCGAGTCCCGCGCTGTGCCTTGAGGGTATAACTATGCCGTGCGCTCCGGCGGCCTCCGCGCTCCTTATAACGGCGCCGAGATTATGCGGGTCCTCAAGACCGTCGCAAATTATTATAAAGGGCGGCTCTCCTTTTTGCTCGGCGGACGCGAAAATATCGTCGAGTGTGCAGTATTCCTTTGCCGAAGCGATAAGAATTATGCCCTGATGATTGGAATGACCGCACATGAAATCGAGTTTTTTCACATCGGCTTCCTTTACGGGGATTTTTCTTTCTATACATTGTGCGACAAGCGGAGAAACGGAACCTTTCCGCTCTCCCCTCTGCACTATAAGACACTCTGCGGGACGGTTCGCCCTGAGCGCTTCTCTTACGGCGTTCCTGCCGATTATAAGGTCGTCGCGTTCATGATTTTGTCCGCCGCTTTTATTTTTTTCGTCCGATTCTCTTTTGTTTTTATATTTTCCGTTATTCATTTCTGCACCGTTTAATTTATTCCAATATTATATTATAAATATTTCCAAACCGTATTTCAATAGCAAATCGTCATTTAAGAAAAATTGCGGTTTTTCAATTTGTCAACCGCTGATTGTGATGTATTGACTTAACTATAATACTCCGATAACCGTATAGGATATCGGAGCCTTGTTTATCTGAAGATAATTATTTCCATATGATTGTCATTGTAAGTCCCAGCCGCTGATAATTTACGTTTTTGATAAAGCCCAAATCTATAAGCGATTCCTCAAGAGCGTCGGCCATTTCGCTGTTGTCCATAAAGAAAGTTGCGTGCATCGTCAAATCCTTTGGAGCTATCATATCGAACAGCTTGAAGCCTGTAAGCCACCAATGAGGCTCCGGCCCTCTTGTCATGTAAAGCTCGTCGCCTTTATAGAGTGCGAATGACATTGTGACCGTTTCGGAATCGGGAACACAGTTATAAAGCGAAGAATCGGAGCCTTTCGGCTTGTAATATACGCCTATTTCACCGCCTGTTGTGATTCCGTATCTGCCTTTCCAAAGCTGGAACATCCAATCGTAATCGCCGTATGTAAATTTAAGCCTCATGGTGTCGTAATACATTCCCACGAGCGCGGCGCCCGCGTCATACAAAGGAGTAAAGCCCCAGTTGCGCTGCCATGACTGCGATTCCGAATAAAAAATCCCTTGGTTTTTATCGTATCTGAAGCCCGCGGCAAGAATGATTTCGCCTATTGTTTTGGCATTTCCCGTAAGACCCTCGAGCGAATTGTCGTCGGAAACGGTGCCGTTTGTAACAACGTTAAAGAAAACTTTCTCACCCTGCTGCGTCGTCGGAACGTCTATGGTCTGAGTAAAGGTATTCGCTTCCGCGAGAAAATTCTCTATAAAGCTCTCTTCTTCGCTTACCGTCGTCGTTTCGGGAACGGTAAGCATTGAAAGGCTTTGGTTCTCCGTCGTGTCGTAAATCTTTGTTACGGGAGGGGCAAAGGTGATTTCATCGACCTCTCCGCTCTCTTTTTCCTGTTTGCCGGGAGATAAGAGAAAAAACAGAGCCGCCGCAAGCGCTACAGTTATAACAGCGCCGACAACAGATATTATTATTGTCTGCTTTTTTCTCGATGCCATGATTTTTCACTCCGTATACATACGATATATAAACAATTCTATCATATATATTTTAACAAATCAATAACAGAAGATAAATTTACAATAAATCAAAATTTTACAGTTACCGACGGGAACTGCGTTTCATCGAAGCCGAGAGAATACGCTATTCTTATAGGTATTTCAAAATTGTTAAGAACCTCGCCGTCCTCAATGAACGTATCCGAGCCGTAAACCAGAACAGGTACGTTCGTATCGGAGTGTGACGTCTGTGTGAATGAATAAGTGCCGTCGGCGTTGAGAACTATTTTTCCCGTTTCGTGGTCGGCTGTTATTACTATAAGCGTTTCACCGTCGTTTTCGGCGTATTCGAGCGCGAGAGCTATCGTCCTGTCAAATTCGTCGAGAGCTTCCGTCATACCCGCGTCTATATTGCTGTGCGAATTTTTGTCTATATGCGCACCCTCTACCATAAGGAAAAATCCCTCGTCGGTGTCGTCTAAAACGTCGATGGCTTTCATTGTCATCTGAGAAAGCGTGGGCGTTTGGGCATTGACCTGATTTACGTGCCAAAGCTCGCTGTCAAACTGCGCGAAGCTGCGCTCGCCGGATTCTACGGCCATCATTTCATCATACGTGCTGACGAAAGTAAAACCGTTTGCTTCGGCTTTCGATTTTGTAACGTAATCCGAAGACTGACCCCAGATAAGGTCAAAATCAGAGTTAAGCTGCTGCGCGCTGATATCAAAGTCAAGATTCCTCGCGGTACTGTGCGCCGTAAACGCGGCCGGAGTCGCTCCCGAGGTTTTATCTGTTGTAACAACGCCTGTCATCATTCCGTTTTCATGGCACAGCTCGGTAATGCTTTTCGGATTGCTTTGAATGTGAATCGGGTCGTACATATAAACGCCTATCGCTCCGTTGTACGTTCTTATGCCCGACGATAGCGCCGTACCGCCTGCCGCGCTGTCCGTTACCTTGTTGCTCAGGGAGCGCGTCATCGACCTGCCTTGATACGGAAACGTATCCATTACAAGCTTTATATTTCTTTCCTGTTTAGCTTTTTCGAGGTGGAGAGGCCCCATGCCGTCCCCTATAAAATAAATTACGTTCTTGACCTGTTCGTATTCTTTCTCATCGGGAGTTTTTGTTGAGGAAACGCCTGCCGCTCCCGAGGTAAGTCCGACAACTATAGTCATAATCAGAGCCATGATTGCTTTAAGACAAATTTTGATACTGCTAATCATTATAAAAACGCTCTCCCTTATAAAATATTAAGGCAATACCGCATAATTATTGTCGTGCAGATGTGCCAAGAGATTTTTCGTCAGATTGACAAAAGTGACGCAGGAATACTGGCGTATTTCAAGGAGCTTTTGGCAAAAATGACGGAAAATATCGGTACAGATGCGCGGCAAAGGCGACAGCCGCTAATTGTGCGGTATTGCCTTATCATTATTTTACATTTTACTACTTTTGTTCTGTCTGTTCAAGAGTTTTTTTAAATTTTTGTTAAAATTTTACGTCGCAGACACGTCATTTCAGCACGTACGTCTTTTAATGAAAACGTAATAAAACGGCAATAAAAGAAACTAACCGCCCATACTCTCAAAAGTGCGGTCAGTTCTTAAACTTTCTTAACAGATGAGGGCGTAACCGTCTATCGGTTCTGCCTTACTTTTTTATTTTATGCCTGAAGGCAAAAACAGTCAATATTTTTTTCGGTAAAAAATGTTTAAAAATGTATTGAAATTTTTATACAGTCATGATATAATTCAAATGAATAAGAGTGGGTTTTTGTATAATAAAAACCAAAAAATAATTTAACACCCACGAGGGAGGAAATTTTATGCAGAAAGTTAAGAAGTATTCCCGGCAAATACTCGTACTGTTTCTTGCATTGGCGACCGTGTTAACGTGCGTCGTAATAATGGCTCCGAAAGCCGACGCGGCAGCCGGTCAATATTACATAAAAATGACGGCCCAAGACGCTAAACATGGCTGTGAGAACACGTCGGGACAGATTAAGATTTTAACTAAACAAAACAACGGAACAAGCAGTACCGATGGTGACACTTGGACAGTTACTCCTGCTGGTGGTGATTGGGACAATACTAATCTCCACACATATTATTTTAATTCAACCACTCAAAGCGCAAACAAACCGATAAACGGTTTTCCATATAAACTGGATACTTCCGCGATTCGTAACAATAACGCTTGGTATGAGGCTAAAATTACATTTGTTATCTATGTATCTAAGGATAACAGCGACTGGCATGAAGTATTTAGATATACAGAAGCGCATGACGGAAAAGTTATAGAAAAAAACAGATATTACTTTACCGACAATAAAGAGGTAAGCAAGGATAACTTTCCGTATGTTACAAATTCTTCTCTTGCACCAACAGAAGTGTTGATACCTACTGACGGTTCGACTCCGGAAAAAAAAGAAAAGCTGACGATAACGGCATATGATCAGTACGGTGTAGAATGGGTCAACGCGCCGACAAAAAATGCCGCGTCAAATACGGAGAGCGCGCCTCTTCCGACAATCAGCTCTCAAACAACAAAAACTCCCGATGTTACATTTAAAAATCATACAAAGGATTACACTACGACATTTAAAACAACGTGGGCTTCCGCGAATACAAGCCATTCGTCAGTTGAAGTTGAATCGAATGAAGTAAATGTAAAAGTCCGTCATTCGATTATTCCCGACGTTAACGGCGGGAACGCTATGAATCCGAGATACGGTCACACAGATGACAAATTGACTCTTAACGACGCTACCAGAACGGCGTATACTTTCGCTGGCTGGGAAAAGACAGGCGGCGAAGGAACGGTCGACGGAAAGAATTTCACATTCGGTAACGGTGATACTAATGTTAAGGCTAAATGGAATCCGATACATTACAGCGCGAAATTCTACGACAGAGGCAATCTCGTAACGGATCTTGATTATACGGCAGAACCTACGCCCGTTGATATACCCGTTCCCACCGATCCTTATGACGGATATACATTTGATCATTGGGAAGTTCTTACGAATGATGAAAATATCCCGTGGATTTATCAGGGTACTGTCACATCCGACGTTTTTGAAAATCAAAACGGATTGAGATACGGTAATGTTGATATTGGCGCAGTTTGGACTCCCAATGAATATACATTAAAATATAACCTTAATTATAACGGCCGTCAGGGTACTCCCGACCCGATGAGTTCCATGGATAAGTCCGTGACGTATGACGCGGAACTTGGCGGACTTCCGAGTCCGACATTCTCAGGTTATAATTTCCTCGGCTGGTTCACCGCTCCCGTAGACGGCACGCAGGTCGACGCTAACACGAAATATACAAAAGATATTTTCCCGACGGATTGGAACGAGGGCGCGACGATTTACGCCCATTGGCAGCCGAATGAATACACCGTTACATATAACACCGACGGCGGCGATACGCTGACCGAAACAAAATACAACATTGAAAGCGGAACACTTTCTACTGCAACAAAGACGGGCTACACGTTTGTCCACTGGGAGGTAACAGATGTTGTCGGCGCGTCCAACGTTCAAGTTGGCGATACGTTCAATGAAAATGCTTCGCTTGTCGGCAAGTACGGCAATATCACACTCAAAGCGATATGGACGGCTAACACTTATAAACTCAATTTCGATTTGAACGACGACGGCGGCGACAGAGTACAAGTTGACGGCGGCGCAAAGTGCGACACCACGCCTTTGGAAGTCGTATATGACAGTCAGATTAACGGACTGCCTGAGCCGAAATTCACCGCATATAAATTCCTCGGCTGGTTCACGGAAAAGGACGGCGGCGAACAAGTTTCCGACGGCGCAATATATAATGTAACAACTCTTACGAACTGGACGCACGAAGACGGCGCAACGCTCTACGCCCATTGGCAGCCGATTGAATATACCGCAACATTTGACCCCGCCCCCGGTAAATTCGTGAGCGGCGACTTGACAAAACAAATTAAATTCACAATCGAGCAGGGATTCACATTCCCCGAAGCAAATGAAGCCGAAAGAGACGGTTACACTTTGAGCTACTGGAAAGTCGCGGAAAGAGCAGGCAACTGGAAAGAAGTCGGCGCGCAAGTCCTTCCCGGTTCGGAATCTCCCTCGCCCAGATACGGCGATGTTAAGTTTGAAGCCAACTACGGCGTAGGCGACAGATTCTTTGTAACATACGATGTAAACGACGGCGAACAGTACACTGGCGAAGGTCGCTGCGATACTGCGGGACATTTCTTCACATACGATGAGGTAATGGGTACTTTGCCTACTCCCGAAAGAGACGGTTATGACTTCCTCGGCTGGTATAAAGAAAAAGACCGCGAAGCGTTCACCGAAGAAGATAAGGTAGACGAAAACACAACTTATAACTGGGTAGCCGGCGAAACGACGCTCTACGCTCAGTGGTCACCAATCACTTATACATTGACGTTCGACGTTGACAACGGCGAATATATGGAACCGCTCGAATTTACCATCGAGGACGAAATCACCCTGCAAGCTCCCACAAGAGAGGGTTATGACTTCCTGTTCTGGGTCGACCTTGAAGCCACTAACGGTTCATGGCCCAAAAACGCCACTTACGAACCCGGCAATTTCAGCCTCGGTAAAGGTCATTGGGGAGATACCAAGTTCAGAGCGTCATACAGCATCAAAATGTTCAATATCACTTGGATAATCAACGGCGAGGAAGAAACCGTTCAGGTGAAATATAACGAAATTCCGTCGCACTTTGCTCCTCTCGTTTCCAGCGCGGAATATAATTACGAATTCACGGGTTGGTATCCCGAACCCGTAGCGGCGACCGAAGACGCGACGTATACGGCGCAATTTACCACTACGCCCAAATCATATCGCCTCTATTGGGTCGACGATAGCGGCAAAGTTCTGCACGACGAAACGGTACAGTTCGGAACGGAGATTGATGCAAATAAATATCCTGTTCCCGAAAGAACAGGTTACACAGTCGAATGGGAATGCGGCGAAACGACTATGCCCGCGCGTGATTTCACGATAACAGCTAAATATACGCCTAAAACATTTACCGTTAAATGGTATGACGGCGATAAACTCCTTGAAACAGATGAAAACGTTCCATATGATTCCATGCCCGAATACAACGGCGAGCCTCAGACAAAAGAAGCCGACGATATGTATACGTACGTTTGGTCGGGTAACTGGACTCCCGAAGTAGCTCCCGTCGACGGCGATATCAGTTATTACGCAGATTACAAAAAAATTCCCAAAGAATATCAAATCACGTTCTATGCGGGCGATGACGGCAAGCAAGTTGTAAAACAGTATAACTTAGGTTACGGTCTTACAATAACAGATATTCCCGAAGTACCCGACAATTCAGCAGGGCATCATGGCTATTGGAAAGATTTGCCAAGAACAATGCCCGCCGAAAATCTTGACGTTCATGCGGAATATCTTGAGAACAGCTATAAGATAACTTGGGTAACCGATTCCGACGCGGGAACGACTTACAATACAGTCGTAAGACCGAATGAAACGCCGTCTTTCCCCTACGGAACACCCGAAAAACCGACAACACCCGAATATACTTATAAATTCAAAGGTTGGTCAGCGTCGGCAGACGGCGAAATTCTCGATAAAATACCCGAAGCAACGTCGGACGCGACATATTACGCGATTTATGAAAATACTCCGAGAATATATAACGTCAGATGGATTGTCAACGGCAGAACCGTTAAGAGCGAAAATCTTGCATACGGAACTCTGTTGCCCGAAGTTACGATTGAGGCGAAAACAGGACATACTGCCGAGTGGGATTATAAAGAAAGTACCGTTCCGGCGAGAAATCTTGTCATAACGGCAGTATACATTCCGATAAATTATACGATAACGTGGGTCGTTGACGGCAAATCGGTTGAAACTCAGTGCGCATACGGCACCGAGCCGAATTTCACCGGTTCGACGGCGAAACCCTCGACCGATACGACGGATTACACGTTCAGCGGCTGGACTCCCGAACCCGAAACTGTTACGGGAGAAGCGACTTATACAGCGCAGTATACCGAATCCGTCAGAAAATATCACGTCATTTTTATCGCAGACGAAGTACGCATACAGGAGTTTGACGTGCCGAACGGCGAACCGATTCCGTATGTTCAGCTTCCCGTCAAAACGGGCTACACGGGCGAATGGGAGAATTTGCCCGACGTAATGCCGACGAGCAATCTTGTGATTTACGGAAAGTACACGCCGAGAAAATACACGATTACTTGGGTAACGCCGCAGGGCAGAATCACCACTCAGGCGGATTATGACTCAATGCCGGTATTCCCCAACGCCACGCCGACAAGACCGTCCACGCTCGAAAAGGATTACACGTTCAGAGGCTGGTCGCCCGCGCTGAAAACGGTAACGGGTAATGCTACTTACACTGCGCAGTTCAACGAATCGTTTAGAAAATACACTGCGACGTTTATTGCCGACGGTAAAGTTATAAGTATTCAGTCCGTTGCATACGGCGACGAGTTGCCCTCCGTTCCCATTCCGCCTAAGACGGGCTACACCGGAAAATGGAGTACCGAGTACCGCACAATGCCGTCTCACGATATTACCGTTGAGGCTCAGTACACTGCGAACAAATACACCGTCAAATGGTATGCCGATGGTAAACTTGTTCATTCCGAAACGCTCGATTTCAATTCGCCCATTCCGAAAATCGACGTTCCCGAAAAGCCCGGTCATATCGGACGCTGGAAAGATACTTATCAAAGAGTTCCCGCCAACGACGTTGACATCGAAGCCGTTTATACAAAAGAAACATATACTGTTTCTTGGAACATCGGCGACGACTCGGATTCAAGAGCAATTGAATACGGCGAAACATTCGAGTATACGTTCGAGAGTGAAGAGCTTCCCGACGGCGTAAGAGTTTCCGTAAAGGGCGCACCGCTCAATGACAAAGACTTTACTTACAGTCCGAGTACAGGACGCATTGTTATTCCCGGCAATCTTATTGTAGGCGACGTGCATATTACGGCAAAAACTGCGGACGGCTATTACAACGTAAGTATTCATGTTGACGGCGCGGGTTCTTCAAACGACGCGGAAATCTATGAACAGGGCATGGCGTATCATACGCAGATACTTCCGCCCGAGGGCTTCCTGCCTCCCGAGAGCATTGAAGTTTATCTTGAGGGCAAACTTATAACGGAGGGTTATACATATGATTCCGATACTGGCAAGCTTACAATCAACTTTGAAATTATGGTAGGCGAGCTTGAAATCAGAGGTGTTTGTCTTGCCGACCCCAATTATGTTCCTCCCGAAGAACAAAAGCCCGATGAAAATGACGGACCCTTCGCGGCTCTCATAAGATTCTTTGAAAGAATAGCTACATTCTTCAGAAGAATTTTCGGTCTGGTATAAAACTAATACTGAACTATCCCCCTGACGAACAAGTCAGGGGGATTTTTTTGGTTCTTTGTCAATAGTTGGGGTAATAAAAGGAAAAGTCAAGATCAATCAACTGAGTTAAACGGTAGCATATTGTCTTTTGGAGGATTGATGAGAAAAAATATGTAAGATACGGTTACGAAAACGTTTGAAATTCTTATAGCCGTAAGCATTTCTTTTCAGCACTTTAATCTTGTTGTTGCAGCCTTCGGTAAAGCCGTTTGTTATAGGTAATGACAGCGAGTTGGCAATACCTGTATACCAATTGCGCATTGTTTTTGTGCACTTTTCGAATTGCGGAATACCGCAACATTCGGCATTTTCA
>CANRNI010000014.1 GCA_947631945.1 uncultured Clostridia bacterium | reverse complement strand
TTTTTGACTGTCCTATGACGGTCTGTTTTAGTGCGCCCTCTTTTGGTATCGTGCTTAAATCATAATGTTTCAACCTTAAACCTCCATTAGTTGTTATAAACAACATTGATTTTTACTTTTTATATGAATATCACGTGTGCACCCGTGATATTACATACTCTCTCGCCATTTCCGTATTATACAAAAATAATAGTATCAAGTAATTTTGCAAAATGCAAAAAATCCAGTTGATTAAAAAACATATACGCACTCTGAATTTGGGACATTTTTGCAATTAAATTTAATAAATTAAATACTGTTTATCCATCTTTAATTTAGTCTTTCTATATGTATTAGTTCTCCTAAAAACAGAAAAGTAACGTTTTTTTTTGAAAAATTTTTATTTTTTTCTTGTTTTTTCAAAAAAATGCCCCATGATTCTAAGCAATATTTTAAGAAACCGCTCAATAAATCACGCCTATCGGCTGAACGCACATCTTGCCCCGATATTTTCCATCATTTCTGCCAAAAGATTCTTGAAATACGACAGTATTCCTTCCTCGCTTTTGACTATTTGACGAAAAATCCGGCGGCGCAATCCGTACATTCAATTTAATCAGTGCTTCCTTAAATTCCGCTTATACAATATTTGATGTGTTATCTATTTTCTGAGTTGAGAAAATATTTTTCTTAGCGTAATGAATACAGGTAACACGGTACTGGTAACCGCTCGGAACGGTAAGAGTTTTTGATAAAATATAACTGAATGTGTCTACATATAAATCCGTATAAGTCAGATAATCGCTCCATGAAGCCGAGCTTGAGGCTCTGCGCTGGATTACCACTTCTTTAAAACCGCATTTAACTACCGAACTGGAGCAATAAGTTTTTCCCGTAATAGTAAGCGTGTTACCGCTTCTTTGAACGCCTATTGAACGCTCAATTATTAACCCTGTTGCAAGTGGTGAAACGGCATTATTCGGGTTATTCGCCAGAATACCGTCAAATTCCTCCCGCGTAAGCGTTATATCTTGCCACTCGGGCTGAGCTTCCCCGTCCTCAGCAAAAGCTGTAAGGTTCCCGCATAACAAAACAACTGATAAACAAACGATTAATATTGAGTAAAGTATCTTTTTCATATGTACCATCCTTTATTTTAGTGAATTTGCAATTTCCACTGCCTTGTAAATATCACAGTTGTCTAATGTAATATAATAATCGGTATTGTTATCCAAATAGCGCATTGCCACTTTGTCTTCGTTACCGAATATAATAACATCAAGACCGTTTATATTAATTTGTTCAATACGATTGAACTCCGGAGATACCTGTCCCGCACCTGTGGCAGAAGATATAATTTCATCATATTGCGTGATGACTATACCACCATGGATTTTTGATTCGGAATCTTCTATAGTTATAGTTGCCGATGTGTAGTTATCACCCTCCTGAATAAAAATATCTTTTGAATAGTCGTAATTTAATAAATCCGACGGCAAAATTACATCACTAACCCCTCTTTTCTGTAATTCTTGAATCAAATCACTGTTTTCATCTGAATAATGATTTGCGTTTGTATCCCCCTCCCTCAAATTTATATGGAAATAATCCGAATAAAACTGCACAATTTTATCAGACACTTCGCCCCGTGTATATGCGGCGGCAATTGGAACGGCAATTACGATTATCAGAGCTATAATTGCGGCGGCGACCAATACCCTGCGTAATTTTATTCTCCTATGTTTCTTTTCAGTCTGCTCCCGATTTTGCTTTTGCTTGACATATCCCTTTTCAAGAACATCCATGCAAAGGTCAACTAATTCATCATCCATTTCAGCAGGGTCTTTCTCTAATTCAGCGTCCATAATACGTTCGATTTCTTCAAGAGGGAATGGGAAAGACTCTGAATTCAAGACCGCGATAATTGTTTTTATATCCATTAAATCAACCTCTATACTATTAGTTCTCTTTCCATCGCAAAAGTAACGTTTTTTTTTAATTTTTTTCACTTTGTCTGCGTAAATTTTTTTGCTATCTTATACATACGTTTGCGCAGCCGATAGTATTTTTGTTTAACGGCTTGTTCGTTTGTATGGAAGATCTCGGCAATTTCCTTCATCTTCAAGTGATCGATATAAATATATTTAAGCAACGCTTTTTCTTTTTCCTTCAGTTTGCCGTCATATATATCCATTAGTTGGTATAAAATGTTGCGATCTTCTATCTCCTTTACAAAATCCCAATCATCCGTGGTGGTTCCTTCAAAATCCGTTAGGCTGACTATCGTTTGTCTTTCTCTGTAACTTTTTTTGTATTTCTTTTTAATAAGATTTTTCGTCACGCCGTAAAGCCATGTTTTTGGATTTTCGGGTAGACCGCTTTTGTCAACTTTATTACACAACGCCAAAAAAATTTCAGATACGACATCATCTATTTCATCCGGGATACTCTGTAATTTCAGTGTACACATCTTTTTTACTAACGGTTCGTACTGCTGCCACAGTTTATCGCATTGCAATCTCTCATCTTCGTTTGCGGCTTGCTCTACTGCGCCGATTGCGGCAGCCCTTTATGGTTCAATGTGAACCATCCGAACACAAAAATCCAATACTTTATGTGTTCAAATTACAAAGGCCGCCGAGGTACTTGTGAAGGTACACATTATGTGAGAGCGGATTCAATCGAACAGATCGTTATGCTTGAACTGAGAAATTTTGCAAAATTTCTTACTGAAGATGAAGAAATCTTCGCGGAAATTCTTGAAGCAAAAACGAATAAAAGCATATTGAACAGGCAAAAGGCGATTGAAGAAAATCTTAATAAAGCGCTTGCACGAAACAAAGAAGTTTCAATGCTGTATGAAAGGCTTTTTGAAGAACACGTCAAAGGAACGGTTTCGGACGAATGGTTTATGCAGCTTTCCGTAAAGTATGAAAACGAGCGGAACGAGCTGAAATTAAAAATCAAACAACTCCGCGAAGATCTTGCTTCCGCAAAAACCTACCGCGCAGGCAAGGAGCAATTCATCAACGCGATCCGTAAGTTTATGGAAATGGAAAACTTAACGCCGGCATTATTGAACGAACTGATTGAAAAAATTGAAGTTCATTCGATTGAGGGCACAGGCAAAAACAAAACGCAGAGGATCGTTATTCATTACCGCTTTATCGGTCAGATTGAATTGCCGGAAGACAGAGCGACGGAAGCAATAAGCCTCGCAACCCGCCAAGGCGTCGCGGTGAAATATCTCACCGCCTAAAGCAAAAGAGCAGGCCGGAAACCTGCTCGATACATAAAATCTATTTCAAAACAAGAGGTTGATGTTTTCAGCACAAAAAATCGAGTGCCCACTTGTGTTATGAACACTCGATATGGTCGGAGTGACAGGACTTGAACCCATGGCCTCTTGGTCCCGAAGCTTATCTACTACAAATTCAGATAAACGTTTTGTCCTTTGCTGATATTTTGACAAAAATGTGTTGGATTCATAAAATCGCTTACCGCAGTTTGGACAGCGATACCTTCGTTTTCGTAAAATAATTGTAACGTTCTTGCCGAAAGCAGGTAAGGTAATACTGCACAAAGATTCTACATAAGATGCAAGCAGTTTGCGTGCAAAGACCTTGCCGGTATGTTTAATGTGTGGTGGAGAAATGCCGTCAAACAGAGAATTTGTTGAGTTTGCTGCCGACATGCTTAGCGGTGCGGGTGATATAACATACCGTAAGATGTTCGGGGAATACGGCCTGTACTGCAACGGAAAATTTTTTGCCGTTATTTTGGAAAATCAGCTTTTTATCAAAGTTACCGATGAAGTAAAAAATGCGTATCCCAATCTTCCGATAGTGCATCGCTACGGAGCAGGTAATCATTTTTTTATTGATGATATTGAAAACAGTGAAGCGCTTGCGGATATTGTGTCAGTAACCTGTGCCTCCTTGCCCGAAACAAGAAAAAAGAGACGGAAAATAATATAGGAATATGGCTCTATGAAAGAAAAATTTTTTACCGAACAGGAATCTGCGGTTATTATTAAATCACTTGAAGAATTAAAAAGCAAAGCCGGAGGGCAAATCGGTAAGCTTGATGAATTAACGGAAAAATTATGCGCCGACGGCATTGCGGTTAATAGGTTGATGTTCCGGATTATTCCCGGAAACGACCAAAAACAGACGGTATTTGACATTCTGACATCTTTTTTAAAGGAAAATAAAAACATACTTTCCCATGATGAACGCGACGTGATTTTTCATGAGCTGATACGTCTTAACTTTAAAAAAGATGAAGTATGCAAAATGATTATTGAAGAAATCAATAGAAATATGAATAACGATTCACCGTTTTGCTGGAGTTTATGCGATGAATTATATAATCTGCGTCAAAAAGGTTTTATAGACGAATATATAAAAATAGCTGAATGTAAGAATCTATCAATCGACAGACAAATGTTATTTTTGCTTTTCGGAAAGCTAAAAGATGAACGCTGTATTCCCGTTATAATAGAAAATCTCAATGACGAAACGGTGAACGGTCATGCATTGTCTGCTCTTGGTAAATACAAGACGGATAAATACAACAGTTTATTTGTCCCGTTTTTGAACGACGGCAGAAGATGGGTAAGAAAAATCGCCGAAAAAAAGCTGAACGGCGATAGCGGCAGTATCGGAGCGGGCCGATAAAATGAAAATGAAATATAAAACAGACGAAAGCAATGCCGTGGAATATAACGGCGAAAAATATTATTTAAGGATAAGAGGACAGAACGAAAAAAATCCCGTTGTGCTTTTTCTCCACGGCGGCTGCGGAAGCCCCGACAGGGCGCATATAATGAAATATCAATCGCCGCTTGCAGATAGATTCACTCTTGTTTGCTGGGATCAGAAAGGTTCGGGTCTGGCCTATGATAAGGACGAGGCGAAAAAAGTCGTTTTAACAAAAGAATTGTATGTTAACGACGCATATAATGTAGTATGCTATCTTAAAAAGAGATTCGGTAAAGAGAAAATTATAATTGTGGGACACTCTTTCGGCAGCGTTCTCGGCGTATGGCTCGCGAAATCATATCCGAGTGATATCGCCGCGTATATAGGAGTGGGACAGGCAGTCGATTATGATGAAAATGAAATTTTGTCTTACAGATTCACGCTTGCGGAGGCTAAGCGCAGAGGCGATGTGAAAGCCTCCGAAAAGCTTGCCGAAATAGGTGAACCCGCAGGCGGAAAATACAATGGCAATCATTTTAAATCTCAGTCGATTCAGAGAAGCTGGCTTCACAGGTACGGCGGCGCGAAATACGGCAATATAAAACCGTATTTTTTTGAACTGTTGACGGAAGATGCGCCGATTATTCTCCGCGAATATTCGTTATACGGCGCTGTAAAATATATAAAAGGTATAAATTATTGCCTTAATTCACCTATTGCGGCGGAAAATCCCGATTTTCTTAATAACACAAGAGAATTGAAAGTTCCCGTTTATCTGCTCCTTGGACGTCATGATTATAATTGTTGTTCGGAATTGTCGGAAAATGGCTTAAGGAAACACTGAATAAATCACGCCTGACGGCTGAACGCACATCTTGCCCCGATATTTTCCGTCATTTTTGCCAAAAGCTCCTTGAAATACGTCAGTATTTCTGCCTCGCTTTTGACAATCTGACGAAAAATCTCATGGCGCAATCTGCACGTTCGATTTAATCAGTGTTTCCTTAATTCGTTGACCGCGCCTGATAAAAAACTGATTTGGTTTGAAAATTCCGCTCATTTTCCTCAATGGGAGGAGCCTGAAAAATGGAACAACGCGTTTGCGTCATTGTTTACATAAAAAGACTGCGGCCTTGTCCCGCAGTCTTTTTGCTCAAACCACATTTTTTCTTATTGACTTAAGGCAACACCGCACAATTAACGGCTGCCGCCTTTGCCGCGCATCTGTACCGAGATTTCCCGTCATTTTTACCAAAAGTTCCTTGAAATACGGCAGTATTCCTGCGTCACTTTTGGCAATCTGACGAAAAATCTCTTGGCACATCTGCACGACAATAATTATGCGGTGTTGCCTTAAATTGTAGTTTTTCCTGATTTTGGGATAAAATCATGTAAAGTGGGATTATAACGCGCAAAAATATGTATTCCTTAATAATTTCTATTGATTTCGACATTTACACATATTATAATATAAATTGTATTAATATTTTTATTGAGGGATTATTTTTATGCAGTTTAACTCAATAAGCTTTTTGGTATTTTTTCCAATCGTGCTTTTAATATATTTTATAATACCTAAAAAGCTGCGCTATATCTGGCTTCTCGTCTCAAGCTATTATTTTTATATGAGCTGGAACGCTAAGTATGCCGTGCTTATCGCGTTTTCCACGCTTGTTACATATTTGTGCGGAATAATAATTGAACAAATGGGGCTTGAAAACGGAAAAGTATGGATAAAACTCAGAAGATTTACTCTGTTTTTGGGAATCGCCGCAAATCTGGGTATACTGTTTGTTTATAAATATTTTAATTTCGCCGTTGACAACTTAAATTTTATTCTGGGACGGTTGAACATTGCCTATACATATGAGCAGTTTGACATATTGCTGCCTGTCGGAATATCGTTTTATACTTTTCAGGCTCTCGGATATGTTATAGACGTATACAGAAAAAATATCGGCGCGGAATATAATATTTTCAAATACGCGCTGTTTGTATCGTTCTTTCCTCAGCTCGTCGCGGGGCCGATAGAGCGTTCCGGCAATCTTATGAGGCAGATAAATAATATAGATAAAATAAAGCTTTTTAACTATGAAAGAATAGTGAAAGGCTTTATGGTCATGATGTGGGGATATTTTCTGAAAGTGGTAATAGCGGACAGAGCCGCCTCTGTTGTAAACGAGGTTTTCAATAATTATTACGCTTACGGCTCTGTCGAACTGATAGCGGGAGCGGTATTTTTTGCGGTTCAGATATACTGTGATTTCGCGAGCTATTCCACCATTGCCGTCGGCGCGGCGGGCATAATGGGTATAGAGCTTATGGATAATTTTAATACGCCGTATTTTGCGTCGTCTGTTAAGGAATTTTGGCGCAGATGGCATATATCGCTGTCAACGTGGTTCAGAGATTATCTGTATATTCCGCTCGGAGGAAACAGAAAGGGCAAAGCCCGTAAATATTTAAATATCTTTATTGTATTTCTTGCCAGCGGTCTTTGGCACGGAGCAAACTGGACTTATGCGATATGGGGCGCTCTGCACGGCTTATATCAGGTGATAGGCGATATATCAAGACCTTTAAAAGATAAAATAAACGATAAGCTTAACGTAAAAACTCAGGCTCTGTCATACAGAATAATAAAAATTCTTATTACATTTGCGCTTACTTCATTTGCGTGGATATTTTTCAGAGCCGATTCAATAAACGTTGCGCTTGAATACATAGCGAGGATTTTTACAGCCCTTGACCCATGGGCGCTGACCACGGGCTTTATGTATAACATAGGTCTTGAAACAAGGGAAATGAATATACTGCTTATTGCGGTTTTCGTTATGTTTATTGTGGATTTGCTGAAATACAAAAGAAACATACGCTTTGAAAATATTGCCGATAACCAAAACTCATGGGTGAGGGGAGCGGTGATATTCGCTCTGATAGCGGCTGTTGTGATTTTCGGGGCGTACGGCTACAGCTTTGACGCGCAGCAATTTATATATTTTCAGTTCTGACGGTGAAAATTCATGGTGAAAAAGTTTATTAAAATCACAGCGTTTCTGTTAGCTGTCGTTTTGTTGTTTGTCTGCTCCTATTTCGTGCTTGGTTTTAAGTATACGGACAGCATATTCAAAATGAAAATGTTCTATGAGCAGGAGGATAACACGGTTGACGTTCTTGTCCTCGGCTCGAGCCATGCCTATCAGGGGATAAATACTGCGGTTTTATGGAAAGAGTACGGATATCCGGCTTATGACCTCTGCGGCGCGGCGCAGCCTATCTGGAACACGTATTATTATTTGGAGGAGGCTCTTAAAACGCAGACTCCAAAGGTTATAATTCTCGATACATACACTCTGCATTATTCCACCGATTACAGCGAGACGAGCTACGGAATAAAAAACACATACGGTCTTAAATGGTCAAAAACAAAAATCGACGCAATAAAGGCGAGCTTTAATGAGGAAGAATACGGAAAACAGTATTTTTTTGAATTTTTACAGTATCATTCGAGATATTCGGACCTTAACAGAGCTGATTTTTATTCCTATCAGGCAAATAAAGACGTTTATAAGTACCATAAGGGCTTTTACTGTTATTTTAGGAGCGAGCCTGTTAATTACGACGAAAATCTGTTTTTGGTGGAATATCAAAATGAAATGACCGAAAAAACGGAATCGTATTACAGAAAAATCTTTGAGCTTGCGAAAAGCAGGAATATCCCCGTAATAGCCGCAGCAATTCCTTTTGCGGCGGAAAAGTATCATCAGGGATTTTTTAACACGGCGAAAAGAATCGCCGAAGAATATAATATGCCGTTTTATAATTTTCTTACCGATTATAAGGACGAGCTCGGGCTTGATTACAATACGGATTTTTCCGATAATCAGCACCTTAATTATCTCGGGAATACGAAGCTTACGCGATTTTTCGGCAATCTTCTTAAAGATAAGTATAACATGACCGACAGGCGAGGCGATGAAAAATACTCGTCGTGGGAAAAGGATTCCGAGGTTTATTATAATCAGCTTGAAAACCATAATGTGACATTAACGGATTCTCTGAACGATTATATATCTGTTTTTAAGAACGAAAGATATAAGATAATTATGACCGAAACGTACGATATCGGAAAAGAAAAGGTTCCTGAATTGAACGCGTTTTTTTCAAAGATAGGCGTAAGCGAAGATGAATATAAAAGAGGTGGAATGTGGGTATTTGAAGGAGGACAAAAAACCTATTACAACGAATGTACCCAAAAGGACTTTTATCGTACAGTCAGGCTTGACGGCGTAAATACGGCTCTTGTAAAAAAATCCGGCGAAAGAAACGCCGTGTATTTTAATAAAACGGAGCGTTCCAATATCACAAACGGAATAAATATTTACGTTTACGATACCTTTACCAAATCCACCGTAGACGCTGTTTGCTTTGATTATTCAAGCGGAGATTTTTACAGAAAATCGGACTGACGGAAGCTTTTGCAAAATGACTGCTGCGCGTTGTTATCCGCCATGCGTAAAATCGGCATTTTATACGAAAAAAGACAATAAAATTTTTATTAAAAAGTACAGTCAATTCTTGATTTTATTTTTCCGAACAAGTATAATATACCAAAAGGAGGCGGTGTAATGAAAAAGAAAATTACACTTGATACGGGAAAAAAGGTTTTCCCGATAATTCTTATGGTTATAGGCGTTGCCATTATGTGCGCGATGATTCTTGTACGGCTTAATATAGTGGCCGTCGTTTCGGTCGCTTATTGCTGCATAATGTCGGCTGTAATCATTCTAAGCCTTATAATCAAAAATAAGGTATATATACAGATGATATTCGGCTATGCCGCCGCAAGCATGGGCGTTATCACTTATTATGTCATATGGGGCGCGGACGCGGGGTTCGGCGCTTTTACGTCCGGTCTTGCCGGCTTCGCTTCGTCGGAGCATCCTTGGCTTACGGGCGCCGGCAACTTCGGCACAAGGCTCCTCGGAAATCTTCTGCTTGCGCTTCCGGCGGCCGCTTCTCTCTGGGGATTGTTTTTCGCCGCAAAGCATACGTTTAAAAAAGAAGGCGTTAAAAAGGCTGTCGCGGGTATTTTGAGCGTGCTTCTTGTCGGAACAAGCGTTTTTTATGTCCTTACAATGAACCTTCGTTCAAAGCCCAATACAGAAAGGCTCTGGGACGGTCAGGACGATTACCTTAAAGGCGTTGATAAAAACGCTTCGGATAAAAGCCCGAACGTCCTTGTTATCCTTATGGACGACCTCGGCTACGGCGATGTTTCGCTTAACGGAGCAATATTTGATACTCCGAATATCGACAGTATAGGTGAAAACGGTCTTAATTTTGAAAATTTCTATTCCTCGTATTCGGTATGTTCGCCCGCCCGTTTCGCGGCTATGACGGGAAGATACCCCTACAGAGGCTTTGCCGATAACGTTATTTATCCCACTGTCGATACGTTCTCTCCGTTCGCGTCCACAAGAATATTCAATTCAATAGAAATGGGCGGCAATGCCGACGGTATGCTCGGCGATGAAATCACGATAGCGGAGGTATTCAAAGCGGCCGGTTACTCCACGGGACTTTTCGGCAAGTGGCATTTGGGAGATTACGGCGAGTATCTTCCGACCAATCAGGGCTTCGATTATTTCTACGGCAGCCATTATGTAAACGATATGACGCCGTTTTATCATGTACGTGAAGAAAACGGCGAATATGAAATCGCGAGAGGCACGGACGAGCTTAAAGACCAGTCTAACGCTACTAAGTGGATTCACGGGGAAATCACGGAGTGGATTACCGAAAAGGCGGAAAACAACGAGCCTTTCCTCGCGTATTATACGTCCCCGTGGCCGCACGCTCCCGTATATGCCGGCGATGATTTCGACGGTACAACAGGTATGGGTACATATGTTGACTGCGTGACGGAATTTGACCATTATCTCGGAGAACTGTTCAATACAATGGAAAGCCTCGGAGTGCTTGACGATACGATTATAGTATTTACAAGCGACAACGGCCCCGCGCTCGAAGGTTCGGTAAACGATTTAAGAGGCGGAAAGTATCTTGCTTACGAGGGCGGACAGAAGGTTCCGTTTATGATTCGCTGGGATAACGCCGACGGCGAACTCGGCGAGGTGAAAACGGTAAGAAAGCAGTCCGCGACGCTTGTTGACCTTTATCCTACGCTTATTGAGCTTTGCGGAATAACAGGCAACGGCGGAACAAAAGGTTATCTGCCGTCCGACAGAGTTATAGACGGTGTTTCAATGCTTTCGCTTCTTAAAAACGACAGCGTTATACATACCAAAGAGCATCCGATAATCCATATGAAGCGCGAGGATATAAAGGCGATACAGTATACCGTTCCGACCTCGGAGGTCAAGGAAAAATATCCCGATTATGATTATGACGTTCTTAATAATAACGAGTATATAACGTTCAAGTATTTTGACAGGATTCAGAACGACAACTCCGCTTTCTTTGATAAGTACCGCAAAAACTGGCTCCATATCCTTACCGACGACGCGGGCGAGAACTACAACAGAACTCCCGTATATCCCGATATCGCGGACGAATATCACGCGAGACTTGATGAGATTCAGAAAGATTTCAAGGAAAACCGCAGAGGAATTGTTGAAAGTAAGTAATTAAGGCAATACAGCATAATTATTGTCGTGCAGATGTGCCAAGAGATTTTTCGTCAGATTGACAAAAATGACGCAGGAATACTGACGTATTGGGGGAGTTTTTGGCAAAAATGACGGGAAATCTCGGTGCAGATGCGCGGCAAAGGCGGTAGCCGTTAATTGTGCGGTATTGCCTTAAGATTCGCCGCC
The DNA here is from genome assembly GCA_947631945.1 of uncultured Clostridia bacterium. Classification (GTDB taxonomy): domain Bacteria; phylum Bacillota; class Clostridia; order Oscillospirales; family Acutalibacteraceae; genus UBA1081. Next base: position 55,216 of record CANRNI010000014.1, on the reverse strand, counting down.
GTCTTAATTTAGACGGCGGCTTCTGAATTTATTTGATAAAAAACGTCGGGATTTGCCGTTAGGTAAATCCCGATGTGTTGCTTTAACACGCTATTCTGTCACCTCAAACGGCAGACAGTTTTTGTTGAACTCAAGAGCCGCCGCGATTCTTAGCGGAATCTGAATGTTGTTGATAATCTCTCCGTTGTCAATAAAATCGTATGGACCGTAAGCCATTACGGGTACGTTTACGGCGGTGTGTTTCCCTGTTGTAAGTGAATACGAGCCGTCCGCGTTTTTAACAATTCCGCCTGTTTCATGGTCAGCCGTGATTACCACAAGTGTATGCTTGTCTTTTTTTGCGAAATCAAGCGCCTTTTTAACAGCGTTGTCAAATTCCTCAAGCGCTTCTGTCGCGCCGTCGCCGTCCTCGTTATGAGATTTTTTGTCTATATGCGCGCCCTCTATCATAAGGAAAAAGCCGTTTTTATTGTCCTCCGACAGAATATCTATCGCGCGTTCGGCCATTTGAGAGAGAGTCGGCGTATGGCTGTTTTTATTGTATGTATGGTAAAGGCTCGCAGTGAATTGCCCGAAACTTTTTTCCGAGGCCGTGACCGCGTTCATTGTCTGAATCGAATCAACAAAGGTATATCCCGCGTTTTCGGCTTTTTCACGAGTAACGTAATCCTCGCCTTTGCCCCATATAAGGTCAATGCCGGACGCAAGCTGCTGTTCATATATATCCTCGCTGTTATCGCGGCTGTCCGTGTGCGCCGAAAATCCTCCGGGAGTGGCTCCGGAAGTGTAATCGGTGGTAATAATTCCCGTTTTCATTCCGTTTTCCATGCATAGCTCGGTTATGTTCTTGGGATGGGAATTTTCTTCTTTGTGAAATTCATGCTCATTTTCCCAATAATATCCTATCGCGCCGTTGTAGGTTTTTACTCCGCACGCAAGCGCGGTCGCGCCGGCGGCGCTGTCCGTAATTTCGTCGGAGGCCGAATAAGTCATAGCGTATCCGCGCTGCGGCATTGTTTCCATGGCAAGAGAAATTCCTCTGTCATGCTTTGTCTTTTCAAGATGCAGCTCGCCCATTCCGTCTCCTATCATGTAAATGACGTTTTGCACGTCCTTTTCTTGCGATACGTTAATGCCCAATAAAGCCGCGATAGCCAGAATAATGGCGATAACAGCCGCGAAAAATTTTTGAAATCCTATCATCATTTATAACAACTCCTTAACTTAATTTATTGCGGATAAATCCGATTTACCGTTTATCGCATATTGACGATAAATCCAATTTATCGAATTTTTTAATAAAATCGGCAAACTGTCCGATTATTTTATTTATTCCGCCGTCCGAATTGCTTTCCGCGTTAAACGGCAGAACGGGGTCGTGTACGCTCATTCTTAAAAGCATACGGCCGTCGCCGTGTTCCTTGTCCAATGAAATGCATACTCCCTCATAATTATCGGGAGCTGTTTCCCAGCCTTCCCGATTTTCGGCGTATTCGCATAAGCGCGAAATAACTTCCTCGCCGTATTTTTTGAAATCCTCATCTAAAATATTGAACCGCAGCTCGCACGTCTCTTTAGGCTCTTTTAGTCCGCTTATTAAATCGGCAAGTAATTTTCCCTGTTTTCTGAGATTCGCGAGCGTTATGATTATTTTTGTTATAAGATAAGCTCCGTCGTCAAGAAAATAATTTTCTCTTAACGCGGCGTGCCCCGAAGTTTCAATCGCGAGAGGACAGTTGATTCCCTCGCCGTTAAGCCTTATCGCCTCGTTTATGACGTTCTTATAGCCTCTTTTAAATCTGTGTTGATGCCCTCCGAGATTTTTTTCTATAAAATCTTTAAGACCGCCGCTTGTGACGGAATCGGTTACCACAGTTCCTCCCTCGTTGTTTTCGAGGGCTATGACCGAAGCCAGCGCGACAAGTCTGTTTCTGTTGATTTCCGCGCCCGAAGAGTCCACGCAAGCGGCTCTGTCAACGTCTGCGTCGAAAATAACGCCCAAATCCGCTTTTGATTCGGTGACCGCGTCCGAAATAAATTTCATGGCTGTTGGATTTTCTGGATTCGGAATGTGATTCGGGAACATTCCGTCCGGCTCAAGGAAAAGACTGCCGGTGATATCGGCTCCCAAAGGAAGAAGCACGTCCTTCGCGTAAAAACCTCCCGCGCCGTTTCCCGCGTCGGTCACTATGTGAAATCCTTTGAGCGGCTTTAAATAATCGTCCGCTTTAACGCCCTCGCATATCATTTTTCTGAGCGTTTCGGCGTATTGTTTCATGAAATCGACCTTTTCATATCTTCCTCCGCTTTCGTTCGGTATAACGCCGTCAATTTCCGATACGTCGATATTTTCCGCGTATGCAAGAACCTTTTCAATGTCGCTTCCCTCAAAGCCTCCGTCCCTTGTAAAAAATTTAAGTCCGTTTTTATCGTAAGGATGATGGCTTGCGGTAATTTCTACGGAAGCGGTACAGCCGAGCGTTACCGTAGTCATAAACATTGAAGGTGTTGAAGCGAGCGAACAGTCGAGAACATGGATATTGTTTTTTAAAAGAACGCTTATTACGCATTTTTTTATTCTCTCGGCTGAAATTCTCGAATCGTGTCCCACGGCGACCGTAATATTACACGGTTCAAGACCTGTTTTTTCACACAGACGCTTTATGAATCCTGCTGTTATTTTTTTGACCGCTTCATCTGTAAGCTCCGTGTTTTCGCCAACAGCGGTTCCTCTTATATCGGTACCGCTTTTAAGGCTCGTTAATGACATTTAATCACCTCTCTTTTTAGGGCGTGTTACACAAGTCCGGTATACGTTTTTTTTTGCTAAATTTCCGCCTTATCTTAATAAACATAAATTATGCCTACGGATTTTTGTTTTGTCTGACGAAAATTTTTTTCAAAAATCGCATACTGTCTTGTGTGGACGCGTCCTAAGACTGTTATCAATCATATACGAAGTTCGGGTCGTAGTCGTTATCTATGTCGTTATCACCGCCCTCAGGCTCGGGACTCACGGTCGTGGGCTCGGCGGTCGTAGGCGGCTGTGTCGGCGGCTGGGTCTCGGGCGCGGCGGTTGTCGGAACTGTCGTAGGAGGCTCTGTAGTGGCTGCCGTTGTTGTTTCGGTTACTTTTTCGGTCGTTGCTTCTGTTGTTTGCCGCTCTGTTGTTTTTTCCTTTGTCGTAACCTCGATAGTCCTCGGCTGTTCTTTTTCCTCGGCGCTGGCAACGGTTCCGCCGTCATCGGGCTTTCTTCCCTGAACGGCAAGAACTACGGCGACAGTGCCGCCTATAATTATAAGTATGGCGACGATAGCCATAAGCACCTTTACGGCAGGGGATATATCCTGCGAAAAGCTCTTTTTCGCCTGTACGGGCGATGCGTAGCTCGTTGTAACGTAATTCGTGCTTCGGCTTTTTTGAGCGGGCGCGTTTATAAATGTGGTAGCGTCGCTGTCGTCTGTCTTTCGGGGCTCGAAGCCGTGATTATAAGAGCCGCCGTCGGTTTGTTCGCCGTAAGGGTTAGCCCCCGCCATGCAGTTGACGCCTGTACGCGAGGTAACGCCCGAAGCTATATCGGTGGGAATTACAATGCTTTCGGCCATAGTGGTAAGAACTTCGGGAAGGAAAAGCATCGCTCCTGCGATATCGAATCCCATTTCGGAGTATTTGTGTTCCTCTGTTTTAAGGCGAATGTGCGCTTTATAAAGGCGGTTCTTTACAGCCATGACGGATATCTGTTCGGTGGACGCGATCTCATTCTGGTCAAGTCCACAGAAATAATACATAAGCGTTACCGTTCTGAGCTTCAGCGGCATTTCGGACAGAATTGAGTCCATAATCTGCATCATATCCACAGAAACGTCGATTCCGTCAGGGTAATCGACCATTTCGTCGGAATCCTCGGCAAGAATCGCGTCGATAATATTGCCGTCCTGCGAATCGGTATCAATGTAATCTCCGAAATCCTCCGGGGAATTTTCGATAAGATATCGCCTGCATTTAACAAAAAGATTGTTGTACAGCCATTTCTCAAATACGGAAGCGTTGCCGAAGGACGGTACGTTTATATAAATGTAATCAAATAAATCAATCGTCATCTTTTTTGCGGCGGTCTTGCTTTTTAGAAGCTTGCAGCAGAGAAAATAAGCTTTGTTTTCATACATGGCGAATATTTCCGAGAATAAATCACGCGAACCGTTTTTTATATCGGTAAGCAGCATTGATAACTTACGGTATTCGGAGCTTGTCATAATATTATCCTCCACAAAGATTTATTGTAATCATGGAATTTTGCGTTTACTTATATGTACAAAACCACATAGTAATTATATATTATTGATTTGTAAATTTCAATACATTAACATAAAGAAAATACGCGCCGAACGGCAAAAACCGTAAATCGGACCGCGTATTATATTGAAATATCAATTTTATTTTATATACGTTCTTACTCTTAAATCTATGGAATTTTCATTACACAGCGCTTTGCATTTTTCGATTTCTTCTCGGCCTATGGTATCGACCACGGTCATTTTTACGGACGGTATATATTTTTTGCAGTCCTTTGTGAATTTTATCATAGCGTCAAACGCTTTTTTCCCGAAAGACGGATGTACTATGGCTTCGTATTTATCCGCGTCCGAAGCGTTGAGGCTTACCGAAACGGAATCTATAAGACCTGCCATATCCTTAGCCGTTTCCTCTTTTTTATTGATAAGATCGGAAAGTCCGTTTGTATTGAGCCTGATTTTCACATTTTTTGTTTCCTTTAGGTGTCGAGCCGTTTTTAAAAGCTTTTCAAGAGCGCAGGTCGGCTCTCCAAAGCCGCAGAAAACCGCGTCCGTAACATTTTCCCAATTGAAACCGTCGATGGCTTTTATGATTTCCTCATACGATGGCTCATGCTCGAGCCAAAGACTTCCCATATCGCCTAAACCGTCGGTATTGTGCCTTACGCAGAAATCGCAGTCGCACGGACAGGCGTTTGTTATGTTGAGATATACCTTGTTCCCGTATGTGTATACAATATTTTCCATATCGTGTCCCTCTTTTGTTAAGGAAGTACTGATTAAATCGAACGTGCAGATTGCGTCATGAGATTTTTCGTCAGATTGACAAAAGTGACGCAGGAATACTGACGTATTTCAAGGAGCTTTTGGCAAAAATGACGGAAAATATCGGCGCAAGATGTGCGTTCAGCCGTCAGGCGTGATTTATTCAGTGGTTCCTTAAATTCCCGCCGTTTTCTTCTTTATTCCGATTTTATCAAGCGCCGCGCCTATTATGCAGTATGCCGCAAAACTCGCCGCCGCCTGCGCAAGATTCCATATTATTCCGGGAACAGCCGCCGCAAAGGAGTGCGCGAGGAGAGCGTCCGCAAAGTAATATACGCCTGGCGTTATTATCAAACCGAAAAGCGGAGCTATAAGGTTGCGTTTTGAAAGTATTTTTTCGCTTTTGCAGGTAAACGCGACGGTAAGCAGAGCTTTTACAATTATTGTAAACGGAGCGTAAGACGTGTAGCCCGAAAGTATATCGGCAAGACCGCCGCCTATAGCCGCCGAAGCCATTGCGAACGGCAGAGGAAGAAACGACGCCGCGATATATATCATTGTGTCGCCGAGATGGACGTATCCGCCGCCCGGTATGGGGATTTTGGGGAAGAATGTAAGACCTGTTACAAGAGCCGCGAACATCGCCGCCGTTACAATTTTAATAAGCTTTTTGTTCTTCATGTTTAACACCTCTTTATTGTTTTTTTTATGGACAATATAAAGGCGTTCCTTAACACGCTCTAATTTTTTTTCGCGTTATCAAACTTTTGCTTGTACCGCTCTATAGCTTCCGATATTATTTTAACGGCTTCTGTTGAATCCATTACTTCATCAACGGCGGTTTCTTTGTTTTCAAGCGTTTTATAAGCGGTGAAAAAGTGGGACATTTCATCGTAAACGTGCTTTGGCAAAGCAAAAATACTCCTGTAGCCGTTGTACGTCGGGTCTCCGAACGGAACAGCGATTATTTTTTGATCCGCTCTGCCGTTATCCGCCATGTTGATAACTCCTATCGGGTAACACCTGACGAGCGTTAAAGGGTCGAGAGGCTCCGAACACAGAACAAGTACGTCGAGAGGGTCGAGGTCGTCGGCGTAGGTTCTCGGAATAAAACCGTAGTTCGCAGGATAATGCATGGAGGTATATAAAACTCTGTCCAGCATTATAAGACCTGTTTCTTTATCAAGCTCATATTTGTTTTTACTGCCCTTGGGAATTTCAACAACGGCTATAAAGTCAGCCGGCTTTATTCTTTCGGGATTTACGGAATGCCATATATTATCCATAAAATTCTCCTTTATTTTATTCCGCAACTGACCATAAATCAATACTCAGTTTTAAAACTTTTTATATAACCAGATGCGCGATTTAGCGATTTATGTTCCAAAAAACAGTATGATAAAAATATATTTTTTTACTCATTAAAAGATTGGGTTAAAAAATCGGAGGGCGGTTTTGCCACCCTCCGATTAAAATTTTTATCAGCCGTTGAGTTCCGGCTTGTTGTCAAGAATGACGGAAGGATTGTTTTTGCCCTTTTTGAAGCCTTCAAGCTCGAGAACCACTATTTCGTTTACTCCCTTGTTAAGGAACGGAGCGGGAAGATAAGCGGATCTCTGCGGCCCCTTGCTCCAATATCTTGAAAGGGGCTTGCCGTTTATAAATATCATGCCCTTTGTAAATGCCGGAAGCTTTACAAAAGTATCGGCAGGCGTTTCGTCAATGATAAACTGAGCCTTGTAGAAAGTGGGGTGGTCGAAAAATATCATATCGGTATCGGGCTTGAAATCTATCTGTGAGAGGTCGTTAAGCTCGAGAGGATAAGCTGTCCAGTTATATACGTATGTGTCGCCCAATCTTACGCAGTCGGTGATTCCTTTGTAATCCTTAAGCTCATGACCGAAGCTTACGCGTCCCATGTTCTCAACAAGAATTGAAAGCTCCACGCCTTCCTCCGGCACCTTTATATCAACTATTGTTTCGTTGTCGTTTCTCGACTGAATGGCGTAAAGGTCGTCGTTGAGGAATATGTAAGCCCTGTCATGCACTTCCTTGATAACAAGCGGCATATAGTCTCTCGGCCCCTTGAGATGAGTTTTGTAAAGTATCAAGCCGTAGCCCTGACCTAATTTTTCCATCGGAACGGGCTTTAAAAGCTCGAACGCGCTTGAAAGGTTATCTAAATTTTCAAAAAGCCCGGCGCAGTGTGTAAACGGGATAGAGCCGTATTTTGCTCTCGGAACCTGTGGGTCGACAGCCGTTTCCTCGGTCTGCTTTACATGGTTCGCGATGGTTTTTTTGAAAAGCTCGTATTTTTTTGTAATCTCGCCGTTTTCGGTAAGCAGAGCGTCGGAATCGTAGCTGTTTACCACGGGCTTGTATTCGCCGCCGTCAAAATTCGCGCCGTTCATCCAGCCAAAGCTTGTACCGCCGCAGAACATATATGTGGATACCGAGGCGTCCTCCGCCATGATTCTCTGCAAGCTTCTTGCCGCGTCGGAGGGCTTTCTTTCATAATGCTTATAGCCCCACTGGTCAAACCAACCGTTCCAAAACTCGGAGCACATAAGCGGCCCCTCTTCCTGAAATTCACGCAGATACGGGAAGTTCACGGAAGGATTTGCGCCGAATTTAACCGTCTTGAAAACGCCGTCAACGGAACCGTTTACGATCATATGATCCTCTATTCCGTCGGCTGTGTAAAGAGGAACCTCGATTCCTCTGTTCACAAGAGCGGCGGCTATGTATCTCATATATTTTTCATCGTCGCCGTAATTTCCATACTCGTTCTCGACCTGTACCATTATAACGTTCCCACCCTTGGTTATCTGGTGCGTCGCGATTCTCGGAATAAGCTCGTCAAAATATTTATCTACAAAGCCAATGAATCTCTTGTTCATACATCTGAGCTCTATATCGTCGTATTTCAGGAGCCACCACGGAAAGCCCCCAAATTCCCATTCTCCGCAGATGTAGGGCCCGGGGCTTACGATTGCGTAAAGCCCCAGCTCGGCGGCTATATCGAGAAATTCCTCGATATTATTATTTTCGCTGAAATCAAAAGCGTCTTCATTCCTTTGGTGACAGTTCCACGCTATATAGGTCTCAACGGTATTGAAGCCGCACGCCTTGAGCTTCAGGAGCCTGTCTCTCCAGTATTCCTTGGGAACCCTGAAATAGTGAATTGCGCCGGCAACTATTGTGAACGGCTCGCCGTTCAGCAGGAAATTTTCCTTATCAACAGAGAAGGTTTTAGCGGTCTGATTTTCTTCCATGTACGAATCGCTCCTGTTCGCTTATTTTGCTTGCTTCACATAATTATACATTATAAATTTATAACATTATAGCATTAAAATCCGAAAAATACAACCATTTAATAAAAAAACTTAAAAAAATAAAAAATTTCACAAATAACCTTGTAATCGGCGCCGAATTTGTATATAATATTGTTTACTGAACAAATGCCTGCATGCATACGGTGCAGAGCGTTTGCACAGTATGCGCAAGGTTTTTTTAAACCGTAAAAAATATAATATGCAGGGTGAAATTTTTAAGTGTCTGTTAAGACGAAAACAGGGGAAGAACAACAGGTAAAGCAATCGGAAGGATTAAATATTGATAAAAAAACGGTTATGAGTATTTTGGCGGTGCTTGCCGCTATACTCGTTTTTGTCGGCATACTGACGCAAACCGTCCCTCGGGGAGAGTACGGCATAGATGCGAACGGTTCGATTATCGACGGTACGTATACCCGAATCGAAGATTATAAAATGCCGATATGGAAGATAATCGCTTCGCCCGTACTCGCTTTTACCAATGAGAACGCGGTAACTGGTATAGCCATACTTGCGATTCTTATACTGGTGGGCGGCACGTTCCTGATTCTCGACAGGATAGGCGTTCTGAAATACATAATGGTAACTATCGTTAATAAATTCCGCGATAAACGCTATACGCTTATTGCCGTAATGGTTTTTGCCGGTATGTTTTTGGCGTCAACCGCCGGAATTTTGGAGGAAAGCCTTACGCTTGTTCCCATAGCTGTGGCGGTGTCTCTCGCGATGGGCTGGGATTCGCTCACGGGAATAGGAATGAGCCTCGTTTCGATAGCTTTCGGATTTACCGCCGCGACCTTTAATCCGTTTAACGTTATAACCGTCCAGAAGCTTGCCGAGCTTGAGGTCTTTTCGGGACTTTGGCTGAGGATTCTGCTGTTCGCGTTCGTTTATATTTCTCTTACGGCATATCTTATTCTCTATGCGAAAAAAATTGAAAAAAATCCCGAAAAATCTGTCGCTTATGAGAGCGACAAGGCGATAAGGCAAAAATATTCCATGGAGGAATGTGCGGGCGTTATTGAAAATCCGCTTATAAAAAAAGCCGCAAAGGCTTTTGTCTGTTGCCTCGGCGTTGTGCTTTTGGGCGTTGCCTCATCGTTTATAATGAGCTATTTGGGCAACCGCACAGGCAATGAGACACTCGGAACGTTAGGCGGCAACGCTTCGCTCGTTTGCATGGCCGTGTTTTTTCCGGTGGGAGGACTTCTCGCGGGGCATTTTTCAGGACTTCGCGGCAAAGAGCTCTGGAAGGCTTTCGGAAAGGGCGTAAAAACAGTTCTGCCTGTGTTGCCGCTTATAATTTTTATACTTGCGATTACGTATATTCTCGACGCCGGCAAGATAATGCATACCATTCTTTTTTATATCCACGGTCTTATTCGGGATATATCGCCTTACGGCGCGATACTTCTTATGTTCCTGTTCATTTCCGTACTTGAGTTCTTTATCGGCAGCGGTACGGCGAAAGCGTTTCTTATAGTTCCGCTTATGAGTATGCTTTGCGATTTGGTCGGCGTAACAAGGCAGTCGATGGTCATAACGTTCTGTATGGCGGACGGATTTACAAACCTTCTTTATCCGACGAGCGGAATAATGATTCTCGCGATAGGAATGGTCGGCGTTTCATACAGAAAATGGCTGAAATGGTCTTGGAAAATTTTTGTGATACAGGGTATCATTGCCGCCGCGTTTATGATGTTCGCGGTAGCGATTAATTATCGGTAAGGGGAGTTTTATTAATGAATATCTGGTCAAAGTTGGTCGCGTTCGTATTGGCTTTATTCGGTCTTATTCCCGCCGTACCCGTTCAAAGTCAGACCGATATGCCCGAAAGTGCAAGAACATACGATATTACCGTAATGAGCTATAATGTGTACGTTTCGGGTGTCGGCAAAAGAAGCCCCGAAAACAGGGAAAACGGCGTTGTTAATAATATCAGGAGCGTAATGCCCGACGTTTTTGGACTCCAGGAGGCCGACTATGACTGGATGCAGCGTATTATAGACGGTATGCCCGAGTATTCGTACGTAGGCAGAGGCAGAGACAAAAAGGAAACGGCAGGGGAGTATTCTCCCGTATTCTATAAAAAGGAAAAGTATAAGCTCATTGATTCGGGTACTTTCTGGTTTTCAAACACACCCGATAAATCGTCTCTCACATGGGGCAGCGCTTTCAGGCGCATATGCTCGTGGGCTGTGCTTAAAGATAAGGAAACAGGCTTTACTTTCGGATTCTTTAACTCTCACTGGGACCACATCTCATATATTTCAAGGAACAAATCGGCAAAGCTTCTGCTTGAAAAAATCGAGGAATACGCTCCCGATATTCCGGTGATAATAACGGGAGATTTTAACTGCAAGGCGAATACTGTAGCATATAAAACTCTTGTTGACGCGGAATTTGTTGACAGTATGTATGTTTCGGCCGAAACTTCGGATATCGGAACGTATCACGGCTATACGAAAAAAACTACCGAAGGCGAGCTTCCGATAGACCATATTCTTTTTAAGGACGCATACGGCTTCGCAAACTCGTATAATGTCATAACCGATATGTATGACGGTCAGTATCCCTCCGACCATTTCCCGATAGTAAGCGAAATAACCTTGTATGTATGATTTATAATGTAATATCTTAAAATATCGGCTTTATGAAAGGATTGATTATTTATGGCAAGATGTCCCAATTGCAGCTATAAGCTCGGAATCGCAGATGTAAAGGCGGAATGTCCCGTCTGTAAGGTAAACATTCCGAACTTCAACTGGGAGGCAAGACTTGATGACGACGCTTTAAAGGCTGAAGACGCGTGGATGAGCTTCAGAAGAAAAATCGGCTCTTTTAAAAACGCGCTTTTCGGCAATAAACTGAGAATCGCAAGATTTGTTCTTACTTTTGCTCCTATTATTTTTGTCCTTTTTCCGATGTTCAAGCTTACGGCTGAGCTTCCGTTTTCGGACGGTGCCGAGTCCGTATCGTTGTTAAGCATCATTCTTTCAATAGTAAACGGAAAATACGATATAGGCTCAATGCTCGGTTTTATATCGCTTGAAAAATCGGGAACGGCGTTTATCGTTCTTTATGCGTCTCTTGTACTTGTTGTGCTCGGCGTCGCCGCGGGCGTTCTTAATTTCTTTGTTCTTCTGATTTCGGGAGTGGGATATCATACTAAGGGTAACATTATCTGCTGTTCTTTAAGCACGCTGTTTTTTATCGCCGCTATAGTATGCATAACAGTTGCTTCGTCCATGTTTAAATCGGCAATTCCCGAAATAGTATCCCTGCGCCTTTCTTACAGTCTGTTTATAGGTCTTGCGCTGTTTATTGTGAACCTTGTAATAAGCGTTGTTATGAAAAACAGTTTTAAACCCGAACGCGCGAAATACAGAGAGTCGGCTGCCGCCGAATATGAAAAAAGGCTCGCAGAGGCGGCATGAAATCCTTTATAATAGCAAAAAACGACGCGAATCGGCGTCTTGATAAATTCATATCCAAGGCGGCTCCCATGCTGCCTATGAATCTTATGTATAAATATATAAGATTAAAACGTATAAAAGTAAACGGAAAAAAAGGCGGCGCCGCTCTCATACTTAATGAGGGCGACGTTGTTGATATGTATATTAACGACGAATTTTTTGAAACGCGCCATGATAATTATGACTTTCTGAAAGCCGGCAAGAGCCTCGATATAATTTATGAGGACGAAAATATTCTCCTGCTTAATAAAAAAGCAGGTGTTTTGTCGCACCCCGACGAGGGCGAGTATGCGGACACTCTTATAACGCGCGTTCAGCGTTATTTATATGAAAAGGGCGAATATCTTCCTGATAATGAAAATTCCTTCACTCCGGCTCTCGCGAACAGAATCGACCGTAACACAGGCGGCATAGTTATAGCGGCAAAAAACGCCGAATCGCTGAGAATGTTGAACGAAAAAATAAAGAATCGGGAAATTGATAAACGCTATTTGTGTATAGTGATTGGAAAACCCGAGAAAAATCATGATATAATGACGGCGTATATGATAAAGGACGAAAAAAAGAACACGGTCAAAGTGAGCGGAACCCCTTTTGACGGCTCAAAAACGATGATTACCGAATACACGGTTCTCGGCTCCGAAAACGGACTGAGCCTTGTCGATGTTCGGCTCCACACGGGCAGAACGCATCAGATAAGGGCGCATTTCGCTTTTATCGGCTGTCCGCTTTTAGGCGACGGCAAATACGGCAAAAACGAGCTTAACAAAAAATACGGCGGCTACAAAAAACAGTGCCTTTATTCGTATATGCTCGGTTTTGATTTTAAAACGGACGCGGGTATTCTGAATTATCTGTCGGGACGCAGCTTTGAGGCAAAGGACATATGGTTCAGGGACGCTTTTTATGACGGAACCTTATGCGGTGCTCATCGCTAAGTCTTATATGCATTATTACTAAATTTAAAGCCGTATAAAATATAAAATTTTCGCTTTTTAAATTCGGCGTCCGATTGACTTTTATGCGTTCTGAGTGGTATAATTGAGCCGTAAATTTCTGTGACTGACGGATAAGCGGAATCGACCGCGTGAAGCAGAAATTATTTTAGGCAGTACCGCTTGGATTTTGTCGCGTTATGCACGGCAATGGCGTTAGCCGCCGATTACGCGGTGTTGCCTTTAGCCGACCGTCTGGGCAGTCCAAGAAAACAGGACTGTCTTTTTTTATTTTAATGAAAGTAGGCTGACATATGAAAAAAGTCGCGGTAATAATGGGCAGCGACAGCGATTTGCCCGTTGTCGAAAAAGCTGTAAATACGTTAAAGGATTATGCAGTTCCGTATGAGGTTCACGTTTTTTCGGCTCACAGAACTCCGGACGAAGCGAAAGAATTTTCCGAGAACGCGAAAGCGAACGGCTTCGGAGCGATTATCGCGGCGGCAGGTATGGCGGCTCACCTCGCGGGCGCTATCGCCGCGAATACTGTATTGCCCGTTATAGGAATACCTGTTGCCGCAAAATATCTTGACGGCATGGACGCGCTTCTTTCAACGGTTATGATGCCGACGGGAATACCCGTCGCGACCGTTGCGGTCAACGGAGCGGCGAACGCGGCTTTGCTCGCTGTTGAAATTTTAGCCGTAACCGACGATTCGCTTGCCGAAAAGCTTTCCGAAGCAAGAAAGCTCGGCGCGGAAAAGGTGCTTGAAAAAAATAAAGCCATAGAAGAAAAATACAATAATAATTGACAATGTACAATGTACAATTGACAATTAAAAACGGAGGAAATCAAAATGGAAAAAAGAGAACAGATGTATGAGGGCAAGGCGAAAAAAGTATTCGCCACCGACAGCGACGAATACTGTATAGTATCCTACAAGGACGACGCTACGGCGTTTAACGGACTTAAAAAAGGTACGATTGCGGGTAAAGGCGTTGTCAATAACCGTATGTCAAACTATCTTATGCAGCTGATTGAAAAACAGGGTATTCCCACCCATTTTGTCGAAGAGCTTAACGACCGTGAAACGGTTGTGAGAAAGGTTACGATAGTTCCGCTTGAGGTGATTGTCAGAAATACGGCGGCAGGTTCTTTTTCAAAGAGATTCGGCGTTGCGGAGGGTACAAAACTGCTGTGTCCCACGCTTGAATTTTGCTATAAGGACGACGAGCTCGGCGACCCCATGGTTAACGATTATCATATTATCGCGTGCGGCTGGGCAACAAGAGAGGACCTTGACATAATAACGGACTATACTTTTAAAATAAATGAGTTTCTTATTGATTTCTTCAAAAAAATAAACGTTGACCTTATCGACTTCAAAATTGAGTTCGGTAAAACTGCGGACGGCAAAATTATACTTGCCGATGAGATTTCGCCCGATACCTGCCGTTTCTGGGACGCGACGACGCATGAAAAGCTTGACAAGGACCGTTTCCGCCGCGACATGGGCAGCGTGGAGGAAGCGTATCGGGAAATGATGAGACGAATATTCGGATAAAAATATAGGGGCAAAGCATATCTTTGCTCCGTTTTTAAATTTGTTCCAAAAACATAAAAAGGTGGATTTATGAGTATATTACACGAGGAATGCGGAGTTTTCGGTATTTTCGCTTCCGAAACAACGGAGCTTGCACATTCTGTCTATTACGGACTTTACGCGCTTCAGCACAGAGGGCAGGAGAGCTGCGGTATTGTTGTAAACGATGACGGGCTGTTCAGCTCTTACCGCGATGTGGGGCTTGTTAACGACGTTTTCACGGCCGAGCGCCTTAACGCTCTCGGGAACGGCAATATCGCCGTCGGTCACGTCCGTTACGGGACTACGGGCGTTTCGGACAGAATCAACGCCCAGCCTATTGTCGTAAACCATACGAAAGGCAGAATGGCGATAGCTCACAACGGAAATATTGTTAATTCCTATGAACTCAGAACGGAGCTTGAATTGCAGGGCTCGATTTTTCAGACCACGAGCGACACGGAAGTGATAGCGTACAACATTATAAAAGAGCGCATTTCGTCGCCGTCTATAGAAGAAGCCGTAAACCGCGCTATGAATAAGATAAAGGGCGCGTATTCGCTTGTAATAATGTCGCCGTCGAAGCTGATAGCCGTTAGGGACGAGAACGGCTTCAGACCGCTTTGCTACGGCCGGCGCGATGACGGCAGCTATGTCGTCGCTTCCGAAACGTGCGCTCTTGACGCAGTCGGAGCGAAATTTATACGGGATTTGGAGCCTGGCGAAATACTTATTTTTGACAAAAACGGAACGCGCAGCATTACAGACCATATCGGCAGAGCGAAAAGAGCGATATGCGTATTCGAGTACATATATTTTGCCCGTCCGGATTCAATCGTAGAGGGCTGTTCGGTTCATCAGGCAAGGCTCAGAGCCGGTTCTTTCCTCGCTCTCGAACACCCTGTAAACGCCGACGTTGTAGTCGGAGTTCCCGATTCGGGCATTGACGCGGCGATAGGGTATTCAAGACAATCCGGCATACCGTACGGCATAGGATTTATAAAAAACAAATATATAGGCAGAACTTTTATCTCGCCGGGACAGAAATCGAGAGAGGATAAGGTGCGCATCAAGCTCAACCCGATAGCGGAAACAATTAAGGGTAAGCGCGTAATACTTGTTGACGATTCCATGGTAAGAGGTACGACAAGCGCGAGAACGGTAAAGCTTGTAAGGGAAGCGGGAGCCGCCGAGGTGCATATGCGTTTTTCCGCTCCGCCGTTCCTTAATCCGTGCTATTACGGGGTGGATATAGATTCAAGAGAAAATCTTATAGCCTGCCACCATTCTATAGACGAAATAGCGAAAATAATAGGCGTTGATTCGCTCGGCTTTTTAAGCGTTGAAAGTGCGAAAAAGCTGGCTTGCGGCGGGAAACACGGAATTAATCCGGACGGATTCTGCACGGCTTGCTTCAGCGGTGAATATCCGACGGAGATACCGACCGAAACGCACAAAAACAGATTTGAGCAGAAAATATCGGACAGGCTTAAAGAGGAGGAACAAAGCAAATGAAGAGCTTCAGCGAAAGTTACAAAGAGGCCGGCGTTGATATTACGGCGGGATACAAAGCGGTAGAGCTTATGAAAAGCCATATAGCAAGAACCGTGACAAGCGGCGCACTATCGGATATAGGCGGCTTCGGCGGTCTTTTCGAGCTTGACCTTACGGGTATCAATAAACCTGTTCTTGTAAGCGGAACGGACGGCGTGGGGACAAAATTAAAGCTCGCGTTTCTTATGGACAAGCATGATACTGTAGGTATAGACTGCGTCGCGATGTGCGTCAACGATATAATCTGCTGCGGCGCGAAGCCTCTTTTCTTCTTGGATTATATTGCGTGCGGCAAGAATTTTCCCGAAAGAATAGCCGATATCGTTTCGGGCGTAGCGGAGGGCTGCGTACAGTCGGGCGCGGCTCTTATAGGAGGAGAAACGGCCGAAATGCCCGGATTTTATCCCGAAAATGAATACGACCTCGCGGGATTTTCCGTGGGTGTAGTTGACAGGGACAGAATAGTTGACAACTCGTCGATAAAAGAGGGCGATATTATAATCGCGCTGCCGTCGAGCGGCGTTCATTCCAACGGCTTTTCGCTTGTAAGAAAGGTTTTCGACGTTGAAAATAAGGATATAAAAACGCCCGTTGACGCTCTCGGCGGGAAGTCCGTAGGAGAAACTCTCTTAACGCCGACCAAGATTTATGTAAAGCCGATGTTAAAGCTTTTCGATACCGTTAAGGTAAAGGGAGTATCGCATATTACGGGCGGAGGATTTTATGAGAATATTCCGAGAAGTATTCCCAAAGGGCTCGGCGCGAAAATAGAAAAATCGTCCGTTAAAATTCTCCCGATTTTCGAGCTTATAGCGAAAACGGGAAATATCCCCGAGCGCGATATGTTCAACACATACAATATGGGCGTCGGCATGAGCGTTATTGTCGATAAAAACGACGTGGACAAAGCTGTCGCATCTCTTAAAGACGCGGGCGAGAACGCTTATATCATAGGCGAAGTCATAAAATCGGACGAGGGTGTTATAATTGAGTAAAAAAAATATTGTCGTTCTCGTTTCGGGCGGAGGAACCAATTTACAGAGCCTTATAGAGTCCGAAAAGAAAGGAATGTTCGGAGAGAGCAGAATAACCTGCGTCATATCCTCGAAGGACGGCGTTTACGCCCTTGAAAGAGCAAAGAAAAACGACATAAAAACGAGAGTTGTAAAGCGTAAGGATTATTCCGATATAGCATTATACTCAAAGGCTCTCGCGGACGCGCTGACCGAGGAAAAGGCCGATTTGGCGGTGCTTGCCGGATTCCTTACGGTATTTGACGGGCAGGTATACGAGCGTTTCCCGAATAAAATCATAAATATACATCCCGCGCTTATACCCTCTTTCTGCGGAAAGGGCTTTTACGGGCTTCACGTTCATGAGGCGGCTTTGGAAAAGGGCGTAAAAATATCGGGAGCGACCGCGCATTTTGTTGTTCCGGAGTGCGACGCGGGACCGATAATACTGCAAAAAGCGGTCGAAGTCATGGAAAACGATACTCCGGAAAGTCTGCAAAGGCGCATAATGGAAGAAGCCGAATGGAAAATACTTCCCGAAGCCGTAAAGCTGTTCTGCGAGGACAGATTGACCGTCAAAAACGGTAAAACATATATTAAGGAGAGATTGTCATGAACGTATACGAAACAAATTGCATCTGCAAAAGCCTTAAAAATAACGTCTATCCCGGCAGAGGAATAGTCATAGGAAAATCAAAGGACGGCAAAAAAGCCGTTACAGCGTATTTTATTATGGGAAGAAGCGAAAACAGCCGCAACCGCGTGTTTATCGAGAAAGAGGACGGCAGCGTTATAACATACCCGTTCGACGAAACAAAGGTCAAAGACCCGTCTCTTATAATTTATTCCGCGATAAGAAAAACAGGCGATAAGCTTATTGTTACAAACGGAGACCAAACCGATACGATATATGATTTTATCGCAGACGGAAAAACCTTTGAGGAAGCTCTCGAAACGAGATGTTTTGAACCCGATAAGCCCAATTTTACCCCGAGAATAAGCGGTATTCTTGATTTTGACGGCGGCTATACTTATAAAATGAGCATACTCAAGAGCGCGGACGAAAACGGCTCGGAATGTAACAGATATACGTTTAATTATAAACCGCTGAACGGCGTAGGTCATTTTATACATACTTATAACTGCGACGGCGACCCCATACCGACATTTACGGGAGAACCCGAGAGAATCGCAATTCCCGACAGCATTGACGAATTTACCGATATAATATGGTCAAATCTTAATGAAAACAATAAAATATCGCTTTATGTTCGTTATATCGACCTTGAAAACGGTAAAGAAGAAAACAGACTTGTGAACAAAAACAAATAAAAGCGAGGAGAATGGAAAATGAAAGAATTTGAATTAAAGTACGGCTGCAATCCGAATCAGAAGCCCTCAAAAATCTACATGAGCGACGGAAGCGACCTTCCCATAGAAATACTTTCGGGAAGACCCGGCTATATAAATTTTCTTGACGCGTTCAACAGTTGGCAGCTTGTAAAGGAGCTTAAGACGGCGACTCATATGCCTTGCGCGACGTCGTTCAAGCACGTGAGCCCGACTTCTGCCGCTGTGGGACTTCCGCTTTCCGATTCTCTTAAAAAGGCCTGTTTCGTTGACGATATCGAGGGGCTTGACGATTCTCCGCTCGCGTCGGCTTACGCGAGAGCGAGAGGCACCGACAGAATGTCGTCTTTCGGAGACTGGATAGCTCTTTCGGACGTTTGCGACGTTACGACGGCAAAACTCATAAAACGCGAGGTTTCGGACGGCATTATAGCCCCCGGATACGAGCCGGAAGCCCTTGAAATCCTTAAATCAAAGAGAAAGGGCAATTATAATATCGTTAAAATTGATAAGAACTACGTTCCCGCCGAACAGGAAACAAAACAGGTTTTCGGCGTAACGTTTGAGCAGGGAAGAAATAACTTCAAAATTGACAACGAACTTCTTAAAAATGTTGTTACTGCAAATAAGAATATTCCCGACGACGCGAAACACGACCTTGTCATTTCGCTTATAACGCTTAAATATACTCAGTCCAATTCGGTATGCTACGCGTATCAGGGACAGGCTATAGGAGTAGGCGCCGGTCAGCAGTCGAGAATACATTGCACAAGGCTCGCGGGCAATAAAGCGGACGTATGGCACCTGCGCCGCCATGAAAAGGTATTGAATCTTCCGTTTAAGGACGAAATCGGCAGACCCGACAGGGATAACTGTATCGACGTTTACATTTCAGATACTCCCGAGGACGTGACTGCGGACGGAATGTGGCAGCAGTTCTTTACAAAGCGTCCCGAGCCGTTCACAAAAGAGGAAAAAAGAGCGTATCTTGACTCGATTACGGGCGTTTCGCTCGGTTCCGACGCGTTTTTCCCGTTCGGTGATAATATCGAGCGCGCGAGAAGAAGCGGCGTAAGCTATATTGCCGAGCCGGGCGGTTCGATAAGGGACGAGCAGGTCATCGAAACCTGCGATAAATACGGAATCGCGATGTGCTTTACGGGAATGAGACTGTTCCATCATTAACAATTGACAATTGACAATGTACAATTGACAATTAATTATAATCGGCATTTTGCAAAGGACGTATTGCCTGCATTGACAATTATTAATTATCAATGCAATTTAATAATAATAGGAGTTATTCTATATGAAAATAATGGTAGTCGGCGGCGGCGGCCGTGAGCACGCCGTTATAAAAAAGCTGAAAGAAAACAAATCAATAGAAAAAATATACGCGCTTCCCGGAAACGGCGGTATCGCGGCGGACGCGGAGTGTGTTCCGATAGGCGCGACCGATATCGACGGTATTGTAAAATTCGCAGCCGAAAACGCGATTGATTTCGCCGTCGTAACTCCCGATGACCCCCTTGTTTTGGGAGCGGTAGACGCTCTGACCGCTGCCGGAATCAAATGCTTCGGGCCCGAGAAAAAGGCGGCGATAATCGAGGGAAGCAAGGTTTTTTCAAAAAACCTTATGAAAAAATACGGTATACCGACGGCTCGGTACGAAGTGTTTTCCGATATGGGCAAAGCGCTCGAATATCTTGATACCGCGCCGATACCAACCGTTATAAAGGCGGACGGTCTTGCGCTCGGCAAAGGCGTTATAATAGCCGAAACGAGAGAGGACGCGAAAAACGCGGTAAAATCCATGATGCTCGATAAAATTTTCGGCGAGAGCGGAAGCAATATCGTTATTGAGGAATTTTTAACGGGTCCCGAAGTTTCGGTGCTTTCTTTTACCGACGGCAAGACAATTGTACCGATGGTTTCGTCGATGGACCATAAACGGGCCAAAGACAACGACGAGGGACTTAACACGGGCGGTATGGGTACGGTCGCTCCGAACCCGTACTACACAAAGGAAGTCGCCGACGAGTGCATGAAAAACATTTTTCTTCCCACGGTAAAGGCGATGAACGAGGAGGGCAGAACCTTTAAGGGCTGTCTTTACTTCGGGCTTATGATAACTCCCGACGGCGCTAAGGTCATAGAGTATAACTGCCGTTTCGGCGACCCCGAAACACAGGTCGTTCTGCCGCTTCTCAAAACAGATTTGTTTACGGTAATGAACGCCGTCGCGGACGGAAAACTCTCCGAAATCGACGTTGAATTTAAAGACGAAAACGCCTGCTGCGTCATTATGGCGTCGGACGGATATCCCGTAAAATATGAAAAAGGGTACGAAATAACGGCGGACGACAGTATAGACGGTGAAATTTTTATAGCGGGCGCAAAAAAGGAGAATGGCAGGCTCCTTACAAACGGCGGCAGAGTTTTAGGCGTGACCTGTACAGCCGAAACGCTTAAAGAGGCTGTTGAAAAATCGTACAGAGCCGTTGAGAAAATACATTTCGGAAACGCCTATTATCGCCGGGATATAGGCGCGAGAGCTTTGAAAGCAGGTAAATAAATGGTATACAGAGTTTTTGTTGAAAAGAAAAAAGAACTCGCGAACGAAGCGGCGTCGCTTAAAAACGATATAAATTCGCTTTTGCGGATAACGTCGCTCACCGATTTGCGGCTCCTTAACCGTTACGATACGGAAAATATAGATAAGGATTTGTTCGATTATGCGGTAAAGACTGTTTTTTCGGAGCCGCAGCTCGATATTGTTTCCGATGAACTTATTGCCGATGAAAACGACGCCGTTTTTGCCGTCGAATATCTTCCCGGGCAGTTTGACCAGAGAGCGGACTCGGCGGCGCAGTGCATACAAATCATATCTCAAGGCGAAAGACCGCTTGTAAGAACCGCTAAAATTTATGTTCTCAAAGGCGATATTTCCGCCGACGAGCTTGACGCGATAAAGAAATACGTTATAAATCCCGTTGAGAGCAGAGAAGCGTCGCTTGAAAAATTCGACACGTTGAAAACAGATTACGCCGTACCCGATTCCGTCGCAGTTTTAGACGGTTTCAACAGTCTCGATGAAAAAGGGCTTGACGAATTTGTAAAGAAATACGCGCTCGCTATGGACGGCGACGATATAAAATTCTGTCAGGATTATTTTAAATCGGAAAATAAAACTCCTACAATAACGGAAATCAGAATGATTGATACATACTGGTCGGATCATTGCCGTCATACCACGTTTTTAACGACAATTGACAGCGTAAAATTTGAGGATACGTTATTGCAGTCGGCGTATGATGAATATATTGCCGTAAGGCATGAGCTCGGCAGAACGAAACCCATTAATCTTATGGATATAGCGACCGTCGGCGCGAGATATCTGAAAGCGAAGGGCAAACTGCCGAAGCTTGACGAATCGGAGGAAATCAACGCCTGTACTGTCAAGATAAAGGTGAATATTGAAGGTAAGGACGAGGATTGGCTGCTTCTTTTTAAGAACGAAACGCATAATCACCCGACCGAAATCGAGCCGTTCGGCGGCGCGGCAACCTGTATAGGCGGGGCGATACGCGACCCGCTTTCGGGACGCTCTTACGTTTATGCGGCGATGAGAGTAACGGGCGCGGCAAATCCTCTTATTCCCGTTAAGGACACGATAAAAGGCAAGCTTCCGCAGAGAAAAATCGTTACGACTGCGGCGGCGGGATATTCCTCATACGGTAACCAGATAGGACTTGCTACAGGTCAGGTAGATGAAATCTATCACGACGGCTACGCGGCGAAGCGTATGGAAATAGGTGCGGTCATAGCGGCGGCTCCGTCCGAAAACGTAAGACGCGAAAGACCGGAGCCGGGCGATATAGTAATACTTTTGGGTGGCAGAACGGGACGCGACGGCTGCGGCGGAGCTACGGGCTCATCAAAGTCGCACACGCTGCAATCTCTTGAAAACTGCGGCGCGGAGGTTCAGAAGGGCAACGCTCCCGAAGAAAGGAAGCTTCAAAGGCTTTTCAGAAACGGTGAGGCTTCGCGCCTTATTAAACGCTGCAACGATTTCGGCGCGGGAGGAGTATCGGTAGCAATAGGCGAGCTTGCCGACGGGCTTGACATCGACCTTAACGCCGTTCCGAAAAAATACGAGGGACTTGACGGCACGGAGCTCGCTATAAGCGAATCGCAGGAGAGAATGGCGGTAGTGGTGTCTCCCGAGGACGCGGACAGATTTATTGAAATTGCCGATTCGGAAAATCTTGAGGCTACCGTCGTAGCCAAAGTCAAGGAAGAGCCGAGACTTACAATGACATGGAACGGAAAGGTCATTGTCGATCTTTCAAGGGAATTTCTCAATTCAAACGGCGCGCAGAAGCATATAGATATAATGCCCGAAAAACCCAAGGCATATGAAAAAAAATCGGTAACGCGCTTTACCGAAGGTTATAAATCTCTCGCGGGCGACCTTAATGTCTGCTCAAAGAGGGGACTTTCAGAGCGGTTCGATTCGACGATAGGCGCGGGAACGGTGCTTATGCCGTTCGGCGGAAAAAATCAGCTCACGCCCATTCAGACAATGGTTAATAAAATATCCTCGGAAAAAAAGCACACGGATACCTGCTCTTTTATGTCATGGGGATATAATCCGTTCATAACGGAAAAAAGTCCGTATCACGGCGCGTATCTCGCCGTTTTGGAATCGGTTGCGAAGCTGATTGCCGCAGGCGCCGATTTCAGCGACGTTTATCTTACGTTCCAGGAATATTTTGAAAAACCCGAAAAGAATCCGAAACGCTGGGGCAAACCTTTATCCGCTTTGTTAGGCGCGTTCAAGGCTCAGATGGATTACGGAATCGCTTCAATTGGCGGCAAGGATTCCATGAGCGGTACATTTGAAAATATAGACGTTCCGCCGACGCTCGTTTCGTTTGCCGTAACAACGGGAGAAGTTAACGACGTTATATCACCCGAATTTAAAAAAGCGGGGCATAAAGTGGTTTTGCTCAGGCCCGAATATGATACGAACGGACTTCCCTCCGCGTCGTCCGAAAAAGCGTTGTTTGACGAAGTCAACAGGCTTATGAAAAAAGGCGTTGTCGAGGCGTGTTATACACCGACATACGGCGGAATTGCCGAATCCGTTATGAAAATGGCGTTCGGCAACGGCATAGGCTTTGAATTTGATGAATCAAACGAAATTTCCGATATTTTCGGCTATAATTACGGCTCGTTTATTCTTGAAATAAATACCGATGACGAAATAGGAAATATTTTGGGACATACCTGTCTTGATGAAACAATCAAATACGGCAATGATGAAATTACGCTGTCCGAGCTTTTGGAAATTTACGAGAATAAGCTTGAACCGATTTATTCCTGCAATACGGAGCAGGACAAAAGGGATATTCCGGCTTTTTCATATAAAACGGAAAACCGCGTAAGTCCTGCGATAAAAACGGCGAAACCGAGAGTTCTTATCCCTGTTTTCCCAGGCACAAACTGCGAATACGATACGGCGAAAGCTCTTGAAACGGCGGGAGCGAACCCTGAAATATTCGTTATAAACAATCTTTCCGCTTCGGCTGTCGCGGAATCTGTTGAGAGCTTCGCCGAAAAAGTAAAAAATTCTCAGATAATTTTTATACCCGGAGGTTTTTCGGGCGGCGACGAGCCCGACGGTTCGGGCAAATTCATAACGGCGTTTTTCCGTAACGGAAAAATCAAGGAGCAGGTTCATGAGCTTCTTAAAAGCCGCGACGGGCTTATGTGCGGAATATGCAACGGTTTTCAGGCTCTTATAAAGCTGGGACTTGTTCCCTACGGTGAAATAATCGACGCCGACGGAAATTGCCCGACACTTACGTATAACACAATAGGCAGACACCAGTCGAGACTTGTCAGAACGCGCATAGCGTCCGATAAATCGCCTTGGCTTGCAGAAACGGAAACGGGGGAGATATATACCGTTCCGATTTCTCACGGAGAGGGCAGATTTTTGGCGTCTGACGAGCTTATAAAAAAGCTTGCCGAAAACGGTCAGATAGCGACGCAGTATGTTGACCTTGAAGGAAACCCGACGTCGGATATACGTTTCAATCCCAATAATTCGGCGTTCGCGATAGAGGGCATAACTTCGCCCGACGGCAGGGTTCTGGGAAAAATGGGACATTCCGAACGTATAGGCAACGGACTTTACAAGAATGTTGACGGCAATTACGATATAGGATTGTTTACGTCGGCCGTAAAATATTTTAAATAAAAAACGGGCGCGGTTTATATTTTCCGCGCCTCGGCGTGTCGAAAAGCTTGTTGCAAAGCGTATAAAAGTTTCGGTCAAGCCTTTACAAAGGCTTGCAGGGGTCACGGGGACAGCGTCACCGTGTCGCGCTCCGCAGAGCGCGAAATCTCCTTTTGCCTTAAAAAACGCAGGAGGGGAGAAAAAACAGTCCTGTGTGACTGTTTTTTCGTGGGGAACCCACGTATGGGGTTCCCCATAGTTTTTTAGTCCGGGAGCGGTTCATATTTTCCGCGCCGTTAAATTTGTAAATTATATTGACAAAAAAATCATATAAAGATATAATACAAGTAAAGGGAGGTATATTTTTATGGTATGTAGTAAATGCGGTACGGAATATAACGATAATTCCTCTTATTGTCCCGGTTGCGGCACACCGAACCCCGTAAACGGCGGTCGTTATTACAATCAGGAGCAGGACAGGAATATGGGACAGGGGCAAAATAAATCCGAGCCTGTTTATCAAATGCCCGATTATCAGTCCGGCTATTATCAATCGCCCGATTATCGTATGCCGGACAGGAATAACGGTTATGAGCCGCCTGTAAAAATCGGTCAATACATAGGCTGGATGCTGCTCGCTTATGCTCTCGGTCCGATAAGCTTTATAATAACGATTATTATGGCTTGTATAGGCGGCAACAAAAACAGAGCCAACTTTTTCAGAGCTAATCTTATAATGTGGCTTGTTTTCATAGCTTTAGCCGTAATTATCGGCATAGTGTTTTCTGCCATAGGTTTTTCGTATTTAGACGGTATAGATTATGATTTTTACGATTTATCAATATTTCTTATAAGGTAAATAATGTCTGCCGAATAAATGCCGATTCAGACTGTAAACAGCAAAACTCCGGGTTTTAAGTCCCGGAGTTTTTTTTGTTAAATGTGTATGCCATCTTGTTAAATGTAGTATGCCATTTTGTAAAAATACGGATATTTGGCGAGAGCGTCATTAAGAGTTTTTCTTGTTTTTGAACCTGGGTCGTTAATGGAATATACCCCTCCCGATATTTCGTATACAACCACCCAGTGAGTGTTTCCCGAAGCTGTTTTCAGTCCGAGAATCACAGGCTTTTTCTGTCTGAGAATGTTTGTTATTTTTTCATAGCTTACAGATGTGTCAGTCCTGTAATTTGACGGCCAGTAGAGAGAACCGCCCGATGAATACGAAAGCTTTTTTGACATCGCGTCGGGATATACAGATGTCTTTGTCCTGAAGCTTTCCGTCATTGCAAGGCAGGTCGTGGTACAGCCTATTGCTCCTATTGTTTTGCCCGAAGAGCCGAGCGTAACCGATGACCAGCGTGAATCCGTCTGTTTATAATCGGGAACGTTAAGATAAATGTTAACCGTGTTCTGCGGCGTAGACGTATTTGTTTTGATGTACTGCGAGGAAGCGTAGCCTGTTTTTGTTCCTGCGAACAATATTCTGTACCAGCCGCTGTATGAACCGAGTATCAGTACGCTTTCTCCCTTTGAGAGCTTTGATGTGACGGAATATGAGGTTCCGGTACCCGACCTTACATTGAGATATCCCGATGTGATATTTACGCTTGCGGGCGAGGAGCTTACGGCTTTTATATAATCCGCGCTGCAATAGCCGTATTGTCCGTCCTTGTATTCCACTTTGTACCATTGACCCGTTTTTTCCGTTATTGTAACATATGAGTTCTTAGCGAGCGAGCCTATGACTGCGGACGACGGCGATGGCGCGCTTCTTACGTTAAGCGGTGACGAAACCGTATTTATTTGTCCGGCCTGATTGTAATTTGCCGCGTATGCGGGGGTAACAAGAAACGTTGTGATAAAAATTATCGAGCAAATAAAAATTGATATGAATTTTTTCATTTTGTCTCCTCCTTTTCGCAAAAACACTATATCATGTGTCCGCGCCGAAAATCAATACTCCAAATTGTGGTTGGACGTAAAAAAATATAAAAATAAACGAAAATAAAGCGCGATTGTTTCTTGTAAGGAAATAAAAAAAATTAAAAATAATATAAAAATATTCCGAAAAAATCATATAAAAGACTTGATTTTTTCTTTTATTGGCTTTATAATGGAATCAATGTGGAGCGAAATTTTATAGTAATTTCATTAATGTGGAGCAAAGTGGAGATTAAGCACATCTGAAAACCTCCAAAATGCCCAATAACGGAGCTTTTTCGTCTTACCGCGTTGATTTTCCTTGAAATACACAAAGTATTCCCGCGAAAAATCGCCTTGTCCGACGAAAATCCATCGTTTTTGGCCTCATTGCCGATTTTCAGATACGACACGGCAGAGGAGGATTTCATGGGTTTCACGGGAATATTCAACCATGGTCTTGACCAAAAAAACAGAATATTTATTCCCGCTGAATTTCGTGAAGAACTTGGCGAAAACTTTTATCTCTATCGGGCGGTTGAACATTGCATCACCGTTTATACAGCCGAGCGTTGGCAGCAGATTACGGAAAATATCGAGGGAGATACCAATTCCGAAAAATGCCGTAAAATAAAGCGTATGTTTTTTAGCCGCGTGTCCTCTTGCAGAATGGATAAACAGGGAAGAATTACAATTCCCGCTAATCTTATCGCTCACGCCTCGCTCGAAAAAGACGTTGTCGTTGTAGGAATGGGTAACTGTATAGAAATATGGAACGCCGTTAAATGGAAAGAAATTGAAGATGACGACGATGAAGAACTCTTTGAGGGCGTATACTTCTAATAAGCTTATGAAAGGCGGTGCGGCATGGATTTTATCCATAAATCGGTTCTTCTTGACGAAGCGGTTGACGCGCTGTCTGTAAAACACGATGGGATATATGTCGATGCGACTGCCGGCGGCGGAGGTCATTCCTCCAAAATTTTAGAGTCGTTGGACTCGTCAGGTAAGCTTGTTGCCATTGACCGTGACCCCGACGCCGTGGCAGTCCTGTCGGAAAGATTTAAAGAAAAACCAAACGTAATAATTGTAAATGACGTATTCGATAACATAAAATCTATTCTTGAAAAACAGAATATCGCTTCTGTTGACGGAATCCTCGCAGACTTGGGAGTAAGCTCTTATCAGCTCGATAATCCCGAACGCGGTTTTTCTTTCCATAAGGACGCTCCGCTTGATATGCGAATGAGCAAGACGGGATATTCGGCGTATAACGCGGTAAACGAACTCGGCGAAAAAGAACTGTGCGATATAATTTTTTCTTACGGTGAGGAAAAATTCGCTAGGAACATCGCCCGAGGCATAGTACGGGCGAGAGAAAAGAAAAATATAGAAACCACTTCGGAGCTCAGCGATATAATTTCCGCTTCAATGCCCGCGAAAGCGAAAAGGGACGCCCACCCCGCAAGGCGGACATTTCAGGCGATAAGAATTTTTGTGAACAGAGAATTGGAAATGCTACCGAACGCGCTTAACGATATGTTCGATTGCTTGAGCGCCGGCGGAACGCTTGCGGTAATAACGTTCCATTCGCTTGAGGACAGAATAGTGAAAAAGGCGTTTAATGATTTTTGCGCAGGCTGTACCTGTCCGCCGGAATTTCCCGTATGCGTGTGCGGAAAAAAACCGAGGGGCGTTCTTCCGTTTAAATCAAAGACGCCGTCCGAGAAAGAGGCGCTTGAAAATCCGAGGAGCCGCAGCGCAAGACTGAGAGCCGTGTCAAAGCTATAGCTTATAATCGGTAAATTACAAAAAAAAGGAGAGGTTGATATTGGCACGGGATTCGTCCGCGTACAAGTTTTCATTGTTTGACCGATATGACGGCGATTCCGCCGCGCCTGAAATACTTCCCGAACTTGAGCCTTTTGAAGAACCCGTAAGAAGGTACAGACCGAAAACCGAGGACAAGCCCTCCGAAAAACGCTCGGTGCGTACTTCTTCAAGAACGGGGAAAAAACTGTCCGCGAATCAGAATTTAAACGCAGTTAAGGTCTTTATTGCCGTTGCATTTATTTTCGTAATGATGTGCATACCGATGTATCTTAACGTAAAGCTTGACGAAACGGCAAAAAACATATCGTCTGTTCAGTCCCAAATAGATATAGCGAAAAGCGAAAACGTCCGTCTTTGCTCGGCGCTCGAGGGTATGGTATCAATTGATAAAATTGAAAAATATGCCGAAAACAATCTCGGCATGGTGAAGCTTGAAAATTACAAGATTACATATTTCAATTCCGACGCCGGAAATCACGTTGTTATATCAGGCGGGAAATCCTACCGAAGTACGGATTCGGACAAAAATGATTGATTCAACCGTCATATTTTTTTATATATATAAATAAACATAATTCAGGGATTGTTTTTTGACATACCGGCGGCTAACTGCTGTGGTTTGTTAAAAACCACCGTAAAAAGGGCGAAAAAATTTCGCCCTTTTTACGGCAATTAGGGATAAATGGATTTTTCTCAAATTTTTCGGATAAATCGGTATAAAATCCCCGGAAAGGAGAAATTATACAATGAAAGCGGCTGTAAACAGCAATAAAAGAGGTCTTTGGGCTTTAGCGGCGGTAAGCTTAATAGCTGCGTTAATACTGATTCGTCTTGTATATATTCAAATAATTAAGGGCAACGAGTACACTGCCAAGGTTGAAAGCCAGCAGCTCGGAGATAATGAAATAAAAGCGGGGCGTGGCACAATATACGATTCAAATATGAACGTTCTTGCTCAAAGCGCGTCCGTATGGAGAGTATATCTGAATCCGTCCAAAATATTTAAAATGGACGAGGATAAACAGGAAACGGTAAGAGAAATTATAGTAAGCGGGCTTTCGACAATACTCGATATGGACGAGGAAACTATAAGGGACTATACAAGCAGGAACTATTCCTATCAGCTTGTAAAAAGCGGAATTGAAAAGGATACAAGAGACTCCGTACTCGCTTTTATCGAAGAATACGCGAACAGAAAGGAAGGCGCGATAGACCTAAGCAATATAGTCTGCATAGACCCCGATGTCAAGCGTTATTATCCGTATTCCTCCCTTGCTTCGACGGTAATAGGCTTTACGGGCGACGACGGTGACGGACTCGCGGGACTTGAATATTATTACAACGACACATTAAAAGGCGTATCGGGAAGAACCATAACGGCGATTGACGGTACTCAGGGAGTTATGCCGAACCAGTATCAGACTATTTTTGAGGCGCAGGAGGGTACCGGCATAGTCCTGACGCTTGATATTTACGTCCAGTATATTCTCGAGGACGTTCTCTCACAGGCTCTTGAAACCACTGAGGCGCAGAATATTTACGGAATTGTAATGGACGTAGATACCGGAGCGATACTCGGTATGGTATCTCTGCCGGATTACGACCTTAACGAGCCTTTTACAATAAAAAGCCCCAAGCTTTTATCGCAGTATAAGGAGGCGGCGTCCGCTCCCGAGGAGGACTCCACAGACGAGAACAGCAAGTATCTGCGCAGCAAATCATATTATCAAAATAAACAGTGGGGAAACAGAGCGATAAGCAGCACCTACGAGCCGGGCTCGGTATTTAAAGTGGTTACGTCCTCGGCCGCGCTGGAAGAGGGAAAAGCAACCATTAATACGTCGTATTTTTGCAGCGGAGAAATAAATTACGCGACAAGAAATATAAAATGTTGGAAAGCCGGCGGACACGGCAGTGAAACATTTGCGGACCTTCTGAAAAATTCCTGCAATCCGTTTGCCGTTACTCTTGCCGACGAGCTTGGAACCGATAAATTTTATGATTATTTTGAGGCTTACGGCTTTACCGAGAAAACCGGCATAGACGCGGCGGGCGATTTCGCGCCTACAGAGGGTGTTCTTTATAAAACGAGAGATAGTTTTACAAAATCCGACCTCGCCTCTTACTCATTCGGTCAGAGCTTTCAGGTATCGCCTTTACAGATGATAACCGCGGTTTCGGCAGTCGCGAACGGCGGCAATCTTATGACCCCGTATCTTGTAAGCAAAACGGTAGATACCGACGGAAATACCGTATCCGAGACGGTTCCCACTGTGAGAAGACAGGTAATATCAAAATCCACAGCCGATATCATTGCCGACTGCATGGAACAGGTTGTTGCGACAGGTACGGGCAAGAACGCGTATGTACCCGGCTATCACGTAGCCGGAAAGACGGGAACTTCCGAAAAGCTTACCTCCAATAACGATATGTATATAGCGTCGTTCTGCGGCTTCGCTCCCGCGAATGACCCCGAGATTTCAGTTATTATAATAGTAGACGAACCTGTGGGCGACCACGGCGGCGGTGCCGTTGCAGCTCCTCTCGCCGGAGAGGTTTTTGAACAGGTGCTTACATATCTGGGCGTAGAACATTCCTATACAAATGAAGAAATGTCTTTGCTTGTCGAGACTGCTCCGCTTCTTACGGGAAAAACCGTTTCGGAGGCGCGCGCGGAAATATCCGATACGAATTTGTCGGTAAAGGTCATAGGGAGCGGGGACAAGGTTTTGGCTCAGTCTCCCGACGCGGGCAGGGAGCTGCCTTCGGACGGTATAATAGTTCTCTATACAAACGACGATTATACTCCCGAACAGGTTACTGTTCCCGATTTTACGGGGCTTACCGTAAGCGAGGCTAACAGAATAGCGACAAGCAGCGGTCTTAATATAAGAATTTCGGGCAGCTCTCTTAACAGCGGTACGGTATACGCGTATAAACAGAGTATTGAAGACGGAGAAACGGTTACTATGGGAGAGATAATAACGGTTTTCTTTAAAACTACGGTTGACGTAGCAGACTGACGCGGCGGATAACCGCAAACGGATAACGGTAACGTGAAAGCAAGGATAAGGTTATACAGAATTGAAGGAAAGAAAGATAATCTCTTGCCGCGAAAATAAAAAACACATAGCGGGCAGGACGACGAATAGAGGCGGACGGAATGAAGATATCTGAAATATTGAACGGGCTGAAAATCTATGACGTTTATGACGACGCCGAGGTGTCATATGTAACGGCTGATTCGAGAAAGGTCTGCAAGGGCTGTATTTTCGTATGCGTTAAGGGAAATAAATTCGACGGTCATGATTTTGCCGCGAAGGCGCAGAAGGACGGCGCTGTACTTATAGTTGCCGAGCGTGATTTAGGACTTAAAAACCAAATAACCGTAAGCAATACAAGAGCGGTTCTTTCGCTCCTCTGCGCGAATTTCTTCGGCAATCCGGCGAAACATCTGAAGCTTATAGGCGTTACCGGCACTAACGGAAAAACAACCACGGCTTTTCTTATAAAGAACAGCCTTGAGAAAATGGGAGTTAAAACGGGGCTCATAGGAACTGTCAAAAATATGGCAGGGGATAAGGAATACCCTGCTTCTCTCACAACTCCCGAGAGCTTTGAGCTGCATGAGCTTTTCAGCGATATGGTGAAAGAAGGTTGCGAATACTGCGTAATGGAGGTATCGTCGCAGGCTCTCGCGCAGGAGAGAACGGCAGGACTTCATTTTGAAGCCGGAATTTTTACAAATCTCACTCAGGATCACCTTGATTATCACGGAACGTTTGAAAACTATGCTTACGCGAAATCAAAGCTTTTCGCTTCATCTTCCCTGTGCGTTCTCAATCTTGACGACGAACACGCCATGTCGATGATGCGCGATTCGGACGGACGTATGGTTACTTACTCGGCAAACCGTGACGAAGCCGATTATACGGCTAAATATATAAGATACAAAAACGATTCTATAGAATATGAGCTTGTCACCTTAGGTTACGTTGAACGCGTAAGAGTGGGAATACCCGGGGAATTTACAGTGTATAATTCCATGGCCGCTGCGGTAACTCTTATTGAACTGGGATTCGGCTTTAGCAAGGTGCTGTACGCGCTTTCTCTGAGCGAGGGCATAAAGGGCAGAATAGAGGTCGTTCCAACCGATACGGATTACACGGTAATAATAGATTACGCTCATTCTCCCGACGGCCTTGAAAATATTATCTCATCGCTTCGCAAAACGGCAAAGGGAAGAATAATAACCGTTTTCGGCTGCGGCGGAGACAGAGACAGGACGAAACGCCCTATAATGGGAGCTATAGCCGCTGATTTGTCGGACGTTATAGTCGTAACCTCCGATAATCCGAGAAGCGAGGACCCCGAAGAAATTATAAAAGATATTCTCGCGGGCATAAAAAATACTAAGGTCAAAAAAATAGTAAAAACCGACAGAACTCAGGCTATCGCGGCTGCTCTTAACGAGGCTGTAAAAGATGATACTGTTCTGCTCGCGGGTAAGGGACACGAAACATATCAGATACTTAATACAGGGAAAATTCATTACGATGAAAGGGAGATTGTCAGAGGACTTCTTGACGGCACCATAAAGGTCTGATGAAATCTGATTGATTAATCATATTATAAAATCCGAAAAGACTGATTGATTTGAAAGTTTTAACTATATCCGAAATATTACACGCGGTAAACGGCAGATGTACGGGGAACACGGAAACAGAATTTTCGGCCGTATATACTGATTCACGCAAACCCGCAAGCGGCGGACTGTTTATAGCTCTTGAGGGCGGCAGGTTCGACGGTCACGATTTTATAAAAAATGCCGTATCGGACGGAGCGGCAGCCGTTATGTGCAGAAAAGAAACCGACGTTCCGCTCCCCGTGATATATGTAAACGATACAAGAGAAGCCCTTTTATCTCTTGCGGAGTATTACCGTTCACAGTTTTCAATTCCCGTGGCAGGGATTACCGGCAGCGTAGGAAAGACTACGGTAAAGGAAATGACGGCTCTTGTTCTGTCAACGAAGTATAATACAGTAAAAACTCAGGGAAACCTTAATAATGATATAGGTATGCCCATGACGATATTCTCAATAGACGAAACGAGCGAAGCCGCCGTTATAGAAATGGGTATGAATCATAAAGGCGAAATCTCGCGTCTTGCGCGCGTATCGAAGCCCGATATCGGAATTATTACCAATATCGGAGTATCTCATATAGAAAATCTCGGTTCGAGGGAAAATATATTAAAAGCGAAGCTCGAAATATTGAACGGTATGAAAAAAGGCTCGCCCCTTATACTTAACGGAGATAACGATTTGCTCTCGGGCGTTTCAAACGATGATTACGATATAATATTTTTCGGCATAGAAAACGATAAATGCGCTGTCGGAGCCGAAAATATAGAGCAGTCTCCGGACGGAGTAAAATTTCTCATAAAATACGGCGGCAATAAATATAACGCGTATATACCGTCGGCAGGTATTCATAACGTTTATAACGCTTTAGCCGCTTTTACAGCCGGCATATCGCTCGGCATAGAGCCTCGCAAAGCGGCAGACGCTCTTAAAAATTACGTACCCGCCGGAATGAGACAAAAAATTACAAGGAAAAGCGGTATAACCTTTATTGAGGACTGTTATAACGCGAGTCCCGATTCGGTGAGAGCCGGACTTGGCGCTCTTGCAGCGATGGATTCAAAACGTCGCATAGCCGTTCTCGGAGATATGCTCGAGCTCGGAGGTTATTCCGAAAAGGCTCACCGCGAAAGCGGAAAACGCGCCGCCGAAAATAATGTGGATATACTTTTAGCTTACGGAACGGCTTCCGAATATACGGCTGATGAAGCCGAAAAAAACGGTGTAAAAGAGGTATATTCGTATACGGACTCCTCGGCCGCTGCCGAAAAGCTTTTGTCCGTTCTTAAAGAAGGCGACGCCGTTTTATTTAAGGCGAGCAGAGGAATGAAGCTCGAAAACGTTTTAAATACCGTATATGAGAAATTGGGTATATAAAAATTTTGCGGAATATTTAACATTTGCGCGGTAGTCTTAAAATGTGAAAGGCGGAATTAAAATGAATAAGTGGATAACTCTTACTCTTGCTGCGGTAACAGGCTTTTTCGTTGCTTTTCTTCTCGGGTATGTTGTTATACCCTGGCTGCATAAACTGAAATTCGGTCAGACTATACTTGATATAGGTCCCCTCTGGCACAAAAAGAAGCAAGGTACGCCTACCATGGGCGGAATATTGTTTATCGCGGGAGTAACGCTTTCCCTTATAGTTGTGCTTGTTACCGATAAAATTAAAGGCGGAGACATAATAGCGGGGGACAGTCTTACGCCCGGGAACATTAAAACCAAATTTTACAGCGGAATTATCATGGCTCTTGCGTTTGCGCTCATAGGCTTTGTAGACGACTACATCAGTGTTGTCAAAAAGAGAAATCTGGGCCTTACGATAAAACAGAAAACACTCGCGCAGATAGTTGTTATCTGCGGATATCTCGCGTCGCTTAGGACAATCGGCGCGACGTATATGTATGTTCCGTTTGTAGGCAATGTTTCGCTCGGAATATTTTTCTGGATACTCGGCGCGGCGGTCATTTACTGTACGGTAAACGCGGTTAATTTTACGGACGGCGTAGACGGTCTTTGCGCGTCGGTTACGGCTGTGTTCGCTTTTGCCATGGCCGTTATAGCTATACTTCGCGGAGTTTTCGGAGTAAGTATTCTTGCCTCGGCGCTTTTCGGCTCTCTCGCGGGATATCTTATCTGGAACTGGAATCCCGCTAAGGTCATGATGGGAGATACGGGTTCGCTGTTCCTCGGCGGTCTTGTTGTCGCTCTCGCGTACTGCGTCGATATGCCGTGGATAATTCTTCTTACAGGCGCCGTTTATGTAATGGAATTCGGCTCGGACGTTATTCAGATATCATATTTTAAAGCGACTCACGGCAAAAGAATTTTTAAAATGGCTCCGATTCATCACCATTTTGAAAAGTGCGGCTGGAAAGAGAAAAAAATCGTTTACGTTTTTACTCTTATCAACGCGATAGGCTCTCTTATTGCCGTTCTTCTTGTTTATTTCGGACAGATGAAATAAACACAATGGCAGAAATCATAAAAACAGGTATAATGACAAAGTGAGACAGTTTAGGGCAATACCGCATAATTATTGTCGTGCAGATGTGCCATGAGATTTTTCGTCAGATTGACAAAAGTGACGCAGGAATACTGACGTATTTCAAGGAGCTTTTGGCAAAAATGACGGGAAATCTCGGTGCAGATGCGCGGCAAAGGCGGTAGCCGTTAATTGTGCGGTGTTGCCTTAATATCGGATAACGGATTTAATTGATTTTTTTACCAATTTAACTGCGCTTGGCATTTTTATGGAGGTAACGCGTATGTCTAACGGAAGTGACAAAAATAAATCTCTTTTCAGCCGTTTACGGCAAAAATACGTCTCTTACGGCAGTATTGATATATGGTTCCTTATAATAGTGCTTGCGCTTTTGTGCATAGGTCTTGTCATGATGTTTTCCGCCGGCTACCCTTATGCGCTTTACAATTACGGCAATTCCACATATTTCATAAAGCGTCAGGTGCTGTTCGCCGTTATAGGTATTGCCGCAATGCTCATTGTTTCAATGATAAAACCGTCTTTTTGGAATAAATTTACAATTCCGGTATGCGCTTTTACGGTTTTTCTGCTTTTAATAGTTTTTGTTCTTCCGCAGTATAAACCGGGCTTTTACAGATGGATTAATTTAGGCTTTACCACGTTTCAGCCGTCTGAAATCGCGAAATTCGCAATAATAGTCGCGGGCGCCTATATTTACGGCAAATACGCGAAAAGAATGAGCAGCCAAAGACCCGCGAAAACGCGTTTGGCAAGCAAAATCAACAAAAAGCTCGGCTTCGGACTTGTAAAGGAGTCGTGGGTGCCGACATGGATTTTCTGCGCTTTCTTTTTAATGTGCGGAGTTCTCGTTTATCTCGAAAACCATCTTTCGGGCTGTATACTTATTATGGCTATCGGCGTTGTAATGATGTTTTTGGGAGGCGTGCGCGGACGCTGGTTCGCTATGGGAATATCGGTCATTCTTATTGCGGGAACCCTGCTTTGCGTATATATAATGGCTACGAGAGATTCCGAAGGCGGAGGCGTTTTAAAAGGCTATATGGAGGAGCGAATAGTAAGCTGGCTGGATAAGGATTATGAACCGACGGGCGCGAGATGGCAGACTAATCAGGCTCTTTATGCTATAGGCTCGGGCGGATTTTTCGGCAAAGGCTTGGGAAATTCAACTCAAAAATATATGTACGTTTCGGAGCCTCAGAACGATATGATATTCTCGATAGTATGCGAGGAATTGGGGTTCGTGGGCGCTGCGGCCGTTATAATACTTTTTGTTCTGCTCATGTACAGAGGAGTTGTAATAGGGCTTAATTCTCCTTCGAGATTCGGCAGGCTTCTTGCTATGGGGCTTGTATTTCAGGTCGGGCTTCAGGTAATGCTGAATATTGCCGTAGCGTCCGATTCGATTCCCAATACGGGAATAAGTCTCCCGTTTTTCAGCTATGGCGGCACGTCGCTTGTTATGCTGTTGGGCGAAATGGGAATAGTTCTTTCCGTATCAAGGCAGGGCAGACTGAATAAAAAGTAAGCTAAAAAATTTAAAAGACAAAATTTATCCGAAGCGTTTATAAAAAATGAAAGGAACGGCGCGGCTTATGCCGTACCGAAGGCTGGTTTCGATGAGAATAATTTTTGCCGCAGGCGGCACGGGCGGGCATATAAATCCGGCTCTTGCGGCCGCCGGAGAAATAAGGAACAGATATCCGGACGCCGAGATACTTTTTATCGGCGCGAAAAATAAGATGGAAGCGGAGCTTGTGCCGAAAGCGGGTTTTGATATTAAAACAATATCAATAAGCGGATTCCAGAGAAAACTTACGGTTAAAAATATCGGCAGAAATATAGCGACGCTGTGGAGACTTCTCGGTTCGGGAAGCGCGGTAAGAAAGATAATAAAAGAATTTCGTCCCGACGTCGCTGTGGGCTTTGGCGGATACGTAAGCGGTCCCGTTATAAGGGCGGCGGCGAAAATGGGAATTAAAACGGCTATCCATGAGCAAAACGCCTTTCCCGGAATTACAAATAAATTGCTCGCAAAGGAAGCCGACGCGGTAATGCTTACCGTTTCGGAAGCGGAAAAATATCTTGAATGTAAGAATAAACCGACCGTTACGGGACTTCCCGTAAGGAGCGAAATTCTTGAAGCCGATAAGGACTTCGCGAGAGCAGAACTGGGAATAGACGATAAACCGCTCGTTTTCTCTTTCGGGGGCAGTCTCGGAGCGAGAACGATAAACGAATCCATGGTAAAAATAATATCGGAGCTTCATAAAAGCGGAAAATGCAATTTTATACACGCTTACGGTCAGTACGGAAAGTGGGTTCCCGAAGCTTTAAAGAAAAACGGCGTCGATATAGACAAAGAGAAAAATATAGACGTAAGAGAATATATTTACGATATGGACAAGTGCCTTGCTGCCGCCGACCTTATAATATGCCGTTCGGGAGCCGGAACGCTCGCCGAAATCGAGGCCGTCGGCAGAGCGTCGATTCTCATTCCGTCGCCGAATGTAGCGGAAAATCATCAGTACCATAACGCCAT
The DNA here is from genome assembly GCA_947631945.1 of uncultured Clostridia bacterium. Taxonomy (GTDB): domain Bacteria; phylum Bacillota; class Clostridia; order Oscillospirales; family Acutalibacteraceae; genus UBA1081. Next base: position 17,221 of record CANRNI010000014.1, on the reverse strand, counting down.
GGCGCTCGTCAACGCGAACGCCGCCAAGGTTATAGAGGAAAAGGATTTGACGGACGAAAAGCTTTTAAAAATTGTTACGGAGCTTATAGACAACATATATATGCTTGACGCAATGGGACGAAACGCAAAAAAACTCGCCGTTCCCGATTCACAGAAAAAAATCTGCGATATAATAGTGTCGCTGGCAAAACAATAACTGTAATTAGAATATGGCAATAATCAAAAAACAATAAAAATTGAAAATAACGTTAATCATTAGATATAGCGCCGTTTTTATAAGAACACGGACATATTCCGCCGCATAAAATGCGTTGTGAAAGGTGGGAATTCTTGTGAAAAGATTTATAATAAACGGCGGAAACAGAATTTACGGCGAAACGAAAATACAGGGTTCAAAAAACAGCGTTCTGCCTATTCTTGCGGCAACGGTTCTTATTCGCGGAGAAACGGTAATTGAAAACTGTCCCGATATTTCTGATGTGGACGCGACTGTTAAGATACTGAAATATCTCGGCTGTACCGTAAAAAGAGAGGGTCATACCATCACGGTAGACAGCACGAATGCCGATAAATACGATATTCCCGACGAGCTTATGCGCGAAATGAGGTCGTCCGTCGTCTTTCTCGGAGCGATTATAGGCAGAATGGGAAAAGCGTCCCTGTCAACTCCCGGAGGCTGCGAAATAGGATTAAGACCTATTGACCTGCATCTTGACGCTATACAAAAATTCGGCGTAAACATTCGTGAGGAATTTGCGAAAATAGATTTTGAAACGGTAAATAAGCTTGAGGGAACGAGAATTGCTCTTTCTTTCCCAAGCGTGGGCGCTACGGAAAATATTATTTTGACGGCCTGCACCGCAAAGGGTACCACCGTTATAACGAACGCCGCAAGAGAGCCGGAAATCAGCGATCTTGCAGATTTTCTTAACAGCTGCGGAGCGAGAATATCCGGAACAGGAGAGGGAACCGTGACCGTAGAGGGAGTGGAGCAGCTTCACGGCGTAAAATATAAGGTCATACCCGACAGAATCGTAGCGGCGACATATATGGCGGCGGCGGCGATGACGCACGGCAGGATTCATATTACAGGCGTTATACCTGCTCATATTGCTCCCGTTATACCTGTTTTTGAAGAAGCCGGCTGCGATATATCAATAAAGGGAAGCGAGCTTTCCCTTTCGGCGCCTCCGATGCTCAAGGGTATAAAAACAGTAAGAACAATGCCGTATCCCGGTTTTCCTACCGATATGCAGGCGCAGATAATGGCAATGACTACTCTGTGCCATGGTACGAGCGTAATTATAGAAACAATTTTTGAGAGCAGATATAAGCACGTCAGCGAGCTTTTAAGGTTCGGCGCGAAAATACGCGTTGACGGAAGAATGGCGGTAATAGAGGGTATTAAAAATCTTACCGGAGCTTCCGTAATAGCGTCCGATTTAAGAGGCGGAGCGGCCCTTGTGCTCGCTGGGCTTGCGGCCGACGGCACTACTACAGTCAATGAGACGGGCTACATAAACAGAGGTTACGAGGATATGTGCGGCGTTTTAACGTCACTCGGCTGCGATATAAAGCTTGATGAAAGGGAAATTAAAAATGACTCAGACGACAAAAACTGAAAGAGCCGCCGCAAGGGCGAAAAAACGGCGCAGGCTCATGCTGATAAGACGCGTAAAAGTGGGCGCGGCGCTTTGTATTGTTCTTGCGGTTCTTCTTTATTTGCTTTCAGCTTTTGTCTTTTTTAAAATTGATACGATAGAAGTTCTCGGAGCGCCCGACGAAAACGGCGATTATACATCGGGCAACTCGTATTATCTCGCCGAGGATATAATAAAGGTATCGGGAGTTCAGACAGGCGACAGCCTCGTCCGTGTCCCGTCGAGCGACGTTGCGCGCTCGGTTGAGACTATTTTGCCGTATATAGGAAAGGTCATCATAAAAAGAAAATATCCGTCTACTCTAAGACTTATAGTTGAGGATACAAGTCCGTGTTTCGCTCTGGAAACAGGCGGATATTACACGGTGCTTGACAGAAACTATAAAACGCTGGGAACCGAAACAGAGGTGCCGGACGGCTGCGCAAAGGTAGTAGGCGCGGCGGTAAAAAAGGCGGAGACAGGATATAAAGCCGAGTTTAATGACAGCGCGTTTTCGGATAGGATAGACACAATTATTTCGGCGTGCGGCGAAGCCGGAATATCAAACATAACGAAAATAGATTTGTCAAATATAGCTAACGTAGGCATCGTTCTCGGTTCGAGGGTTACAATGAGGCTCGGAACTCTTACACAGCTTGATAAAAAACTTGAGCTCGGTAAAAAAACAATGGAAGCGGAGCTTAATTCAAATCCCGAAGCGAGGATAATAATTGAGCTTGCCGAAACCGACCGCTCATACGTCCGAGACGATTATTCGCCTTATGAAGACCCGACGGCGGTTGACGATATAACCGATACCGACAGCGATAGCGGAACAGGGGACGTTAACGCAAATGGCGGCGAAAACGGAAATGACGGCAACGGATATATTGACGGCGTGGGATAGAGCGTAATATTTTCAAAAAAACGGAATATCGGTATTAAAAATATTAAAAATATAAAGAATATAAATAAAAAGCGAAGAAATCGAAATATTTGGAAAGCAAAAAAAATAAAAAGCGGCAAAATAAAAAATCGACAATATTTATGGTAGATTATGTATTGCAATTTAAATTTTTACATGGTATTATATATAAGTATTGTTGTATTTATATTTAAAATTTAAAATTTAATATATGGAGGAAGTTAAATGTCATTTGAAATTGCAACTGAGAATGAAGAAGTAACAAAAATCAAAGTCATTGGCGTCGGCGGCGGCGGTGGTAACGCAATCAACAGAATGGTGGACGCCGGAGTCCAGGGTGTGGAGTTTATCGCTATTAATACCGATAAACAGGTTCTTATGTATTCAAAGGCTACAAATAAAATTCAGATTGGTGAAAAGGTAACCGACGGAAAGGGAGCGGGAGCGCGTCCCGACGTTGGCAAAAAAGCCGCTGAGGAGAGCATGGACGCTATAAACGATTCTCTCGGCGGCGCCGATATGGTATTCATTACAGCCGGTATGGGCGGCGGTACGGGAACGGGAGCGGCTCCCGTAATAGCTCAGATGGCAAAAGATAAGGGTATACTTACTGTAGGAATAGTTACAAAGCCCTTTAATTTTGAGGGCAAACGCCGTATGACGCAGGCTGAGGAAGGTATCGCGGAGCTTTCCCAGCACGTTGACAGTCTTATTATAATTCCCAATGAGCGTCTTAAACTCGTTTCAGATGAAAAAATAACCTTTGCGAACGCTTTCGAGGTTGCCGATGACGTTCTTCGTCAGGGCGTACGCAGCATAGCGGAGCTTATCACGGTTCCCGGTCTTATAAATCTTGATTTCGCGGACGTAACCTCCGTAATGAAAGACGCCGGACATGCTCATATGGGCGTAGGACGGGCAAAGGGTAAGGATAAAGCGGAGGAAGCCGCGAGAATGGCTATAACAAGTCCGCTGCTTGAAACTTCAATCGAAGGCTCGAAGGGTATTATCATAAATATTTCCGCCTCTCCCGATATCACTCTTGACGCTGTAGACGCGGCAAGCTCCATTATTGCCGAGACTGCCGATACGGACGCGAACATTATTTTCGGCGTTGCGTTGGATTCTTCGCTTGAAGATGAAATGGTCGTTACTGTTGTCGCGACAGGCTTCGGTGAAAACGGCGCGGCCGCAAGCAATTCTTCTCCCGCCGCGAAAGAAAATACGGACAAGCCCGTTGTCGAAGTAAAAGATAATTCTCAGCAGTTCGGAACAGATGACGACGACCTCAGCGATATATTCGATATGTTTAAGAGCAGAAAATAATATCGCTTATAAATTTTGGGGACATATCCTTAAAAATCCCGAATAACAGGGGATTTACCGTCGTACCGCGTTGATTTTTCTTGAAACACACAGATTATTCCCGTAAAAACGCCTTATCCGACAACAAATCCCTTGTTTTCGGTCAATTTTCGATTTTTATATACGCCATATAACAGATAAATAATAATCGGACGGAAGCTGTTTGAGACAGCTTCCGTTTTTTACAATATATGTGAGTCAATGGCGAGTGTCGTTGATTGTTTTTAAATTCGATACCGAAATTATGCTATGGAAGAAAAAAGTATAAAAAGTTATGTAAAACTATTGACAAAGCGGTCAAAATTAAATAATATCTTAATATAAATGATATTGCTTGATTTTTTTTACAAAAGGAGCGTTTTTTATGGTATTTGAAAAAATAAGAGCAATCATCTGCGAACAGCTTGAGGTCGGAGAAGATGACGTAACGGCGGATACAATGCTTGAAGATTTGAACGCCGATTACCTTGATTTGGTTGATATCTCAATGGAACTTGAAGATGAATTTAACGTTGAGATTTCGGAGGAAACGCTGGAGAGCTTTTCCACCGTCGGGGATATAGTAAATTTTATAGAGGATATGTGAAATATTGGGGCGCGAGTTTTTACTCCGCCCGTTTAATTTGATTGGAGAAAAATGATTAAGAACATAGTTTTTGATATGGGCAATGTGCTCATAATGTTTTATCCTAAGAAAACTCTTGAAAAGTATCTTGATAATGAAGACGATATAAAATCAGTCATAACAGCGTTTTACGAAAGCGGAGAGTACAGAGAATGTGACAGAGGCGTAAAAACGTATGAGGAGGTCATTAACGGGCTTTCGGGAACTCTTGAGCCGCGTCTTACCTCGCTTCTTAAAAAGCTCTATCTTGAGCAGAGCTTCGGCAGAAACGAAATGCCGCCGTTCCCCGAAATGTACGGCATTGTAAAGTCGCTGAAGGAGAACGGCTATAAAACGTATCTGCTCAGCAACGCCGGGTTTGATTTCTATGATTATTCAAGGTTTATACCCGCTATCGGCATTATGGACGGAAAGGTCGTATCTTGCGATTATAAGTTGTTAAAGCCCGAGAGTGGCATATACGAGGCTCTTTTTGATAAATACTCGTTAAAGCCCTCCGAATGTATATTTATAGACGATGTTGAGGAGAACATTGAAGGCGGAAGAAAGCTCGGAATGGAGGGCATTTGCTATTCTCCGTCGTTTGAGCCGATTGACGCGCTTAAAGAAAAGCTCAGAGCTTTCGGCGTTAAAATTTGATAAAAATATCGGTTTTGTGTTGTGAAACTCGGAATTGTGTGTTAAAATAAATGAGTGCCGATTTCGGCGTTTCCGCAGAATGTAAAATAATTGTTTCTGAGAGGTTTTATTATGAAGCTTGACAGACTTGTAGGCGAACGTTTTAAGGAAAAGCCCTCCGACTGCGTGGTTGACAGCCACGCGCTTATGGTCAGGGGCGGTTATATTAAATTTGTGGCAAACGGGATTTATTCGTCCTATATGCCGCTTCGCCGCATTACTAAAAAAATTGAAAATATAATCAGAGAGGAAATGGACCGTATTGACGGTCAGGAGGTTCAGTTCCCCGTTGTTATGCCCGCATCGCTCTGGGAGGAATCCGGCAGATACAGCTCTATTGATAATTCGCTTTGCCGTTTCAAGGACAGAAACGGCGCGAATATGGTTCTCGGTATGACGCATGAGGAGGCGGCCGTTCAGCTTGTAAGGGAATACGGCAATACATATAACCGTTATCCGTTTATGATATATCAGGTTCAGACAAAGTTCCGCGATGAAGCGCGTCCGAGAGCGGGACTTATAAGGGTACGCGAATTTACGATGAAGGACGCTTATTCTTTCCACACCTCTCAGGAGGACTTGGAAAAGTATTACGCAAGGTGCTATCACGCTTATGAGCGTATTTTCGCGAGAGCCGGCATACCCGAAACTATCGTAGTTCAGTCCGACTCGGGCATGATGGGCGGAAATATTTCGCACGAATATATGCTCCTTACGGCTATCGGTGAGGATTCTATCGCGATATGTCCCGAGTGCGGCTACAGAGCTAATATGGAAGCGGCGGAGAGCATTACGGAGAATACACGCGACGATATATCCGATGAGCTTAAAAAGGTCGCGACTCCCGAAATGCACACAATAGAACAGGTGTGCGAATTTTTGGGAGCTCCCGCCGAAAAGAGCCTTAAGGCGGTAGTTTACCAGAAGAATGCGGACGATGCTTATGTAATTGTTTTTATCAGGGGCGACCTCGACGTAAACGAAACAAAGCTCACGAATTTCCTCGGAGAAAATATACATCCGGCCGTTATTACCGACGAAAGCGGCATTAAAGCCGGATTTATCGGTCCGGTAAATATGGACGCGGCGGCAAAACCGCTTATCCTGTTTGACAATTCGGTCAAGGGCGCAAACAATATGGTTTGCGGCGCGAATGAAACGGATTTCCATTATACGGGTCTTGATATGGAAAGAGAATTTCCGAACGCCGAATACCATGATTTCGCAAAAATCAAAACGGGCGGCATATGTCCCTCATGCGGAAAACCGATTATAGAGGTTTCAAGAGGTATCGAAGTCGGCAATATATTCCAGCTTGGAACAAAATATGCAAAAACAATGGGCATGACTTATCTCGACGAAAAGGGAGAGAGCCATTACCCGATTATGGGGTGCTACGGTATAGGAGTAGGCAGACTTGCCGCCGCGGTATGCGAGGCGCACCACGATGAATACGGCCCGATATGGCCGATGTCCATAGCGCCGTGGCAGGTTCATATTTGCTGTATGAAATCGACCGACGAAGCCGCTCACGCTGCGGCAGATAAATTATATGAGGATTTGCAAAACGCAGGTCTTGAAGTAATTTATGATGACAGAAAGGTAAGCGCGGGCTTTATGTTCTCCGACGCCGACCTGCTCGGAATCCCTGTAAGAGTTATTGTAAGCCCGAGAAACCTTAAAGAGAACGTCTGCGAGGTCGTTACAAGGGATAAATCCTACAGCGGGAAAATACCTATGGAGAACGCCGTATCCGCTGTTAAAAAGCTTGTATCGGAGCTTCTTGACAAATGCAATAATGTTGAATAAATAAGTTCTACGAACAAATGCCGACGCGCCGGCGTGTCGAAAAACTTGTTGCAAAATTATAAAAGTTTCGGTCAAGCCTTTACAAAGGCTTGCAGGGGGTCACGGGGACAGCGTCACCGTGTCGCGCTCCGCAGAGCGCGAAATCTCCTTTTTCGTGGGAAACCCATATGTTGGGTTTCCCCATAGTAAAAACTACTTTTTATTATGAAAAGTTTTTTAACAGAAAATCGGCAACGCCGTTGTCAAGGTTTGACGCGATTACGGCTGTTGCCTTTTCTTTTACTTCGTTCATTGCGTTTTCCATGGCGTAACATTCGTCGCTTGCTTCAAACATCGGAATGTCGTTAAGGTTATCTCCGAAAGATACGATTTTGTCAAATTTCAATTGCTCTTTTAATGAAAGAACCGCCTGCTTTTTTGACGCTTCGGCAGCGCTTGCTTCCAGATACCAATGCCCCTCGTTGTACATATCCCTGTAATATTCAATATGCAGGTCTTTGCATTTTATCAGCTCGCCGTACGCTGCGTCGAGTTCTTCTTTTTTGCCGTCTACAGAATAAAATACAATGTTTTTATCCGTACATTGCGTAAAAGTATCAACTTTTGTAAACTTCTTATTATATTTTCTCTGCCGCTCCTCAACAAAAGCGGCTGCTGCGGGAGAATCGGTATTTTCGTAATAGGTAGAAAGAATATTGTCGTCGATACAGTAAAGGAATCCCATATTGATATGCTTTTTTATAACGCCCAGCAGCGTATTCACTCCGTTGCGGTTTATACCGAATATTCGGGTGTATTTTTTATTATTCATATCATATATCGCTACGCCGTTCATAAGGATTATCGGAATATTTATTTTTACGTTTTTAAGAATGTATTCAACGCTCGCCAATGTTCTTGCCGTTGCCGAGGAAAAGCACAGTCCTTTTTCAATGAGCGTATTAAGAACGCGTACCGTATATTCCGAAACCTCAGCTTCGCTGTTTAACAGCGTTCCGTCGAGGTCGGATATGTATAATGTTTTCATATTAAACACGCGATACAGTCGCCGCATAAAATGCAATGAGAATCAAGCCCTTTTGCGCCCTGTATCGCTCCTTTCATCATATTTTCACGCTTTTTATTTTTTTCGTCAAAAACGCACGGTTTTTTCACCGTGCGTTGTGTTTGTATTTTATCCGAACATATTTCCGAGATCCTTGTCGCCCGAGCCTGTGAAAAGTCCCTCAAGGAAATCGAAAACCATTCTCATAAGATCGCCTATTCTCTGGAAAAACCGTCCGATAACCGCGAACGGACTGTTATCCGTTTCGTAAAGATTTTTCCATTTCGCTGTCAACGTGACGTCGCCGTCAAATTCAACGGTCATTTTTTCTGTTATCTGCACGTCGTCTTTCGTGTACCAGCCGAGAAATTCAAAATCTTTTCTTTCGTCCGGGTCGGGAAGATAATCAAACTTAAGTCCTACGGCATAAACTTTTGATTTAACCGGGCAGGTGCCGTTGCCGGGGTCGAAAGTTACCGTTATAGCTTGTCTTAAATCGAGAGTGCCGTCGTCCTCGTTAACGCAGAAAGTTTTTCCGTCAGCGTCGCTGAAGATATAACCCATTATTTCCGTGCCGTATTCAAAGGTTAAAAATGTGTCAAACGGTTCTCCGTTTGTAAAGCCGCCTTCTTTCATAAGGCCTATTTTTGCGTTTGCCCTAAAATCGGGGGATATAACGGCTTTTGCGTTCGCGGCAAGATATACGTTGGAATCCGCGCCGTCCGCCGTTTTATTGTCATAAATATATGCATTTGAACCTATTGTAAATTTTGAGGGAACCGCGACATAAACCGCTCCCAATCCGTTTTCAATGACGTTGTTGTAAATCTTGCCTCCCGTAATTACGGCCGACGCGCCTTGGGCGATAAGTATCGCGCTGCCCCGCGCATCGACGTGGCTTGTCGCTTTACATTCGGTAATTTCCCCGGCCGTCATTCTCAGCGCGGCGCCTGCGTCCGACATATAAACGGCTCCGCCGGCTATAGACGCCGAGCAGCCTTTGATAATGCCTCCGTCAAGATTCAAAACGCTGCTGCTGTTGACAACAACGCCTCCGCCGTAAGAAGCGGAACAGTCGGATATCTCGGAACCTGCTTCCAAAGTAAGCGATTTTGTACCCGTAACGCTGTTTGAACCTACGGTTACCGCGCCGCCGGAAGCAGCCGCATTGTTGCTCGTAAGCTTTGCCCCGTCGTTAAGGATTACTGCTCCCGTAGATATATTTATAATACTTTTTGTACCGAACTTTATATTTGCCGAGTTTCCGTTTATTGTAATATTTGATATTTTAACTTGCGCGGAATCGGTAACGCTTATCATAACGTCGGTAAATCCCTTGCTTCTTGTTACGGTATGCCCGTTTCCTTCCAATGTTATGTTCTTTGTAATCTCAATTGTCTCGTTAAGCTCTTCTATGTCCTTAAGAACCGATATTTTTCCCGAAACGGTAACCTCTTGCGCGGCCTGCGCAAGCGTTCCTTCGCCTCTTTTTAAGCCGAATGAAGTAAACCACGCGGCTTCGGCTGTTTCAGCGGGTTCGGGATCCTCATCGCCGCCCTCCGCAGGCTGAGTCTCGGTCTCGTCCTGAGCGCCGGGTTCTTCGGCAAAAATTGTTGTAGGGGAAACTGTTATAATCATAAGCAAAGCTAAAAGCAGAGCCAGCAGTTTTTTTAATCCCTTCATATTGTTTCCTCCTGTCGGAAAAATTTATACATATGTATTATACAATAATAAATCGGATTTGTAAATAAGATTATTGTAACTTTTGTAAAAAGATTTAAAATTATTTCAATTTATAAATGTTATATTGACATCGCGCACAATAAAATGTTAATCTAAAAATATACGGAGTGGTTTTGATGATTTTTATTGATAAGATTAAAAAATCGCTGAATATTTTTTTTAACGGTGAACTGAGATTTATAAAGGTTGCCGCGATTTCGGCGTTTTTTATATTAATTACTTTAATTTGCGCGTTCTCGGAATCCGAATCCGATTCCGAAATCAGTTTGTATTATTCACCGTCTGAAAACGGCGCCGTTATATTCTTCGGAAGTGAAAAGGCCGATGATACAGTCCCCGGCAGAAGCGTCGCCGCGGTAAAATACAGTGAGAATAAAACCTCCTGCGCCGTGCTTATGTCCGAGGGGTCGTCATACTCTCTTTTTTCAATAAGCGGCGGAAACGTAAATCGCGTGGCGGCTGACTGCACAAACAGCTTCGCGCTGTCATATTCCGGCAGTTCCGTGGTATATCTTTCTTCCGACGGTAAAATGAATTATTACAGCGTCAATAAACAGCGAACCGAAAGCATTGATGAAAATATAACGGGCTTTGCGGTATCGCCAAACGGGAAAAGCGTGCTTTACAGCAAAAATGACGGCGCGCAGAAGCTTTATGTATATACCGATAGCGTTTCAAGGTATATAGGAGATAATTATACCCCTCTCGCGCTTACCGATAACTGTGAATATATATATGTTCTCGCGGCAGACGATTCTCTGTGTCTTATTGATACCGATGGGGATATGAAAGCAAGACTTTGCTCGTCCGTTGACGATACGGCTCTGTATTTTTCAAACGATTTGACAAGCGCGGTGTTCAGCGACGGCTCATATACGTATGTTTCTCATGAGGGGAAAAGCAGAATACGTCTTGTACCGTATGAGGCTTCTCCCGTAATTTATGACGAGAAATTTGAGATTTTCTGCAATTCCGATAATACCGCCAAGCTTTGCGGAGATAATGATTTGTGCGGTATATATTACCGTGTTTCGGACGGAAACGGAAACAGCACATTGTTTTATATAACGGAGGATAACGCGAGAATTGACGTTGCGGAGGAAACTGAGGATTTTGTGCCTTTAAAAAACAGCCGTCTTGTATATATGACGCCGGACGGAAAGGTTTATTCCTGCAAAAAAGGCGAGTCTTCGCTGCTTTTTGAGGGAGCGTCGTCAATAGAACCGTCATCTGACGGGAAATATATATATTATTTGAATAATGCCGCCGATTTGCAGGTTTGGCACGGCGGTAAAACCGAAAAGCTTGCCGCAGGAGTAAAAAGCTTTTATATGACTTCATGGAATGAGGTATTATTTATCCTCAATGACCTTAAGCTTTATTCGGTTTCAAAGGCCGGCGACAGCGATTTGCTTGATGAAAACGTTTACGGCTGCGACGTCGGCACAAATACGGCGTTTTATTGCAGCGATTACAATTCTCAAACGGGAGTTTTTGATTTATTCTGCGCCGATAAGAAGAATAAATTCGTTTTATCCTATGAGGGAGCCGCTCATATAATGTAATGCGGTGATTCCAAGGCTTACCGCTGCGGCGTCAACAGATATATTGATAATTATGCGGTATTTCCTTATTTTTAATTTTTATAAATACAGTTAATTTTCGGTTAATATTTATACTATATAATTTAATGCAATACCGCTTGGATTTTGTTGTTAATTATTTTCGTCGAATTTTTCGTTGAAATAGCTGAAAATCACGGAAATATGCAAGTAAATGTGCGAAAAGGCGTCAGCGCCGATTGTTCGGCGCCGCCTTAAAATATCAATGAGGTGATTTTATGTCAAGAAGCGCGTTAAAAAAGATTATAAGCGTATGTCTCGCGGTCTTAATGTCCATGACGCTGTTCGGCTGCAATAAGGAAAGCGGCGCCGGCGAGTCCACAGAGCCTGCCGTAACGCTTGTCGGCGAAGAATCGGACGTTGCCGCAAATGTTACCGAAACAACTCAGCCCGAAACCACTACGGCTCCGCCTCCCGAAACTACCCTTGCCGAAACCACGACTGCCGCTCCGGACGGTTCGTCAATTCAGAATATAATTGATACTTTGGAGAGCAAGCACTTTTATATGGCGGGAACCATGAATATGACCGGTGGTCAGGTGATTGATGCGAAAGCGACCTGTGACGGCGATAACTACAGGCTTGAAATGGTTTCAAAGCAAATGAAAATGACGTTTATATATATTGACGAGGTTCCTTATATCGTCAATAACGCCACAAATATGTACGTCGTTATAGATGAAGCGGCGATAAACAATATGGATAAGGTTTTAAGCAGCTTTTCTTCATTCGGCGTAAGCTTCAGTAATACCGATATTGCCGAAATGAAAAGTATGATGTCTAATTTTGACAAAAATATGGATTTTTCACAATATATTGAGGGCGGCGAGTATTCGGAAACGCATCCGACAATAGACGGACAGGAGTACCTTTGCTCAATATATAAAACGGAATACGGTACAATAAGAATCTATACGCTGAACGGCGAACCTAAAATTCTTGATGTGTATGACTCCGACGGATTAAGACAGATGAATTTTGTGATTTCCGCATTTATTCCGCAGATTCTTACTCCGATAACTCTTAACGGTCTTACAAAATCATCGTCGATTGTTAATTTGTTTACCGCAAGCTGATTAATCAATTAAATATAAGTTTTCTTTTAGACAGAATATGAATCGACCGCGTTTATATCGGGCTGTAAGTCCGGTATAAACGCGATTGTTTAAATAGTTGAAAAATAAGCGGATATTGTAAATCAACTGAATATATACGAGTATTTATTGTTTTTCAAAAATGAAAAATAACCGTCGTTTGCAAATATGATATGGTCCATAAGGCTTACGCTTATTGAATCCAGCAGGTTTTTAAGCTTTATTGTTGTGTCTATATCTTCTTTTGAAGGGGCGCACACTCCTACAGGGTGATTGTGCGCTATTATAACCGCGTCTGCGTTGCTGTTCAATATCTGCGAGGCGAATTTTCTGACGTTGATTGTTGTGGAATCAAAATCGCCCTGTCCTACAAAAGCGTTTTTAAGTACCCGTCCCGAATCGTCGAGACATATAAAATATACGGCTTCGCTGTTCAGACCGAAGAACTTCGGCTTTAGGAACTGTACGGCTTCTTCCGTGCTGAAAATATATTTTGTTGAGTCGGTGTCTTCATTAAGATATTCTCTCATTAGCACGGGAATCAGCTTCAAAAGAACGGCTGAGTTTAAGCCTATTCCTTTTACCGACATGATTGCGTCAATCGGCGCGTCAAATACTCCTTTTAGAGAACCGAACGTATCGAGAAGCGAATGGGCAAGCTCGTTGGTGTCAATTCTCGGAATGGAATAGAACAGAAGAAGTTCAAGAAGATTGTGCTTATTGAATCCCGTGAAATCGCTGTCTATAAATTTTTTGCGCAGACTGTTTCTGTGTCCCTTATGACATTCAGGATTTCTTTCAGCCATTTTATCACCTTATTTTTTATTGTTTTCGGAAGTTTGCAAAGAATTTGTTTTTCTGTAAACCGTAAAATACATTGTGAAAAAGCATGACAGACCACCTATCGCGTTTGAAATAGGCTCGGCGGCAAATACACCCGTAACGCCCATTCCGAATTTTGGAAGAAGAATCGTAAGCGGAAATACAATTACAGCTTTTCTGAAAAGTGAAAAGAATATAGCCTGCTTCGCAAGACCGAGCGCTTGAAATGACGTTTGACCGGCAAATTGAAACGCCATAAATATAAAGCCGAAGAAATAAATATGCATCGCGCTTATGCCTGCGGAGAGTATATCCGCGTCGCTTGTAAATATTTTAATTATATATTCGGGAAACAGAATTACGACGAGCCATGCCAGCGCCGTATAGGTTATACCTATAATTGAAGTAAAACGTATTCCGTTTTTTACTCTGTCATACTTTTTTGCGCCGTAGTTATAACCGAGAACGGGCTGCGCTCCGCCTGATATGCCGCTTACGGGAAGCGAGAGAACCTCCCTCACAGAATTAAGAACGGTCATTATTCCTACGTATAAATCTCCGCCGTAAAGCTGAAGCGTTGAGTTGCATACGACCTGAACAAGGCAGTTTGTACCCTGCATGATAAAGCCCGATAAGCCGAGGGACAAAATTTCCTTTACAATTTTCGGGACAATTATTACGTTCTCGCGTTTTATTTTCAGCTCCGCTTTTTTGCCCGTTAAAAAGCGGAGTACCCATATCGCGGAAACCGCCTGACTTATAACGGTTGCGGCCGCCGCGCCTTCAACACCCATGTTAAACGCGAAAATAAAAATCGGGTCGAGTATTATATTTAGGACTGCGCCTATTATTATAGTCATCATGCCGGTCTTGGGAAAGCCCTGCGCGTTTATGAAACTGTTAAGTCCTGTTGTCAGCATTGAAAATACGGTGCCGAGAAGATAAATTTTTATGTATGCGTTCGCGTATACATATGATGCGTCGCCCGCTCCGAACAGATAAAGGATTGGCTTTTTAAAAATATACGAAATTATAATTATGAAAAAAGAACTTACGCATAAAAGTGAAAAAACATTGCCGAGAATTTTTTCGGCGCGCTGCGTATCGCCTTTCCCTCTCGCAATTGAGAAAAGCGGCGTGCCTCCCGTACCGAAAAGGCTTGTGAAAGCGGCGATAAGCGTTATTATCGGAAACGTAAGTCCGACGCCCGTTAGGGGTATGCTTCCGCCTGTCCGTAAATGCCCGATGTAGATTCTGTCAACTATATTGTAGAGAAGCTGTACAAGCTGCGCCAATGTGAGCGGAAGAGCCTGCGCGATGATATTACGGGATACAGAACCCTTTGAAAAATCGCTTGTCAAAAACCTCACCGGCTTTCTTACTTTCTTTTCGATAAAAATCAGCAAAAATCTTATTATATCAATTATATAACAGCCGCTTTATAATTGCTATATTTAAAGTGAATAAAAATGACAAATATCTTGAAAAAACATTGTAATTATGTTAATATGAAAATAAAGTTTTTTATATTTCCGTGCGTTCTTGCCTCGGAAAAGCATGATCAAACGTACGTCAAGACGCGCGCCGGAATTGACGGAATAAGATTAAAAGCGGAGGTTTTTATGGTATATGCCGCAGTATTGGCCGGAGGAAGCGGACTCCGCATGGGCGGGAATATTCCGAAGCAGTTTATGTCCGTTTCAGGCAAGCCGATTATAATAATGAGCATTGAGGCGTTTATAAAAAGCGGCTCGGTTGATAAGGTTTGTGTCTGCGTTTCTCACGATTACCTTAATTATACACATTCGCTTGTGAAAAAGTTTCTGGGCGGTAACGAAGTGCAGATTCTTGAGGGCGGCAAAAACCGAAACGAAACGCTTTTTAATGTGCTTAAAAAAATAAAAGGCGAGGGCATATCCGACGGCGATATTATTCTGACGCATGACGCGGTTCGTCCTTTTATAGATAAGAGAATAATTGATGAAAATATTGCTGCTGCGAAAAAATACGGTGCGTGCAATACGGTATGCCCCGCGGTGGATACCGTTATATACAGCGCGGACGGCAGGTTTATAGACGCTGTTCCCGTCAGAAGCTCTGTCTATCATGCACAGACGCCGCAAAGCTTTAACGCTGCGAAGCTGTATAATTATTACAGCTTAATGACTGCTGAGGAATTTGAAAAATATACGGACGCCTGCACGGTTTTTACCGAAAACGGTGAAAGAGTTTTTTTGGTGCGCGGCAGCCGCGACAATATAAAAATCACATATCCCGAGGATATGGAAAAAGCGGAAAGCATAGTTGGGAAGTTGGGTAAATGAATCGGTTATCAGTAATAATACCTGTGTTTAACGGGGAAAAATATCTTGAAAAAACGCTTGAAAGCATGGTCACGCAGACTGTTGAAAACTTTGAGGTTATAATAATAGACGACGGTTCGGATGATTCCACTCCGGAAATCGCAAAAAAATATTGTGACGAATACAATGATTTTTTCTATATAAGACAGGAACATTCGGGAGTTTATTCCGCGAGAAACACCGGGATAGAAAAAGCGAAATGCGAATATCTCCTGTTCCTTGACTGCGGCGACGTGCTGACGGACGGTTCCGTAGAGGCTGTTTTTAAATGCTCGGACGAATATGACGCCGATATAATAACGGGACGCTGCTGGAAGAACGGAGATATAGAGTACGAGTATGAAAAAAGCCTCGATATCCTTGCCACACAGCCTGAGGTTAAAATGCTTGAGAGCAGTTTGCTCCAAAACGGCATAATAGGAGCGAAAGCGTTCCGTAAAAAAATATTTGACCTTTACAATTTGAGGTTTTTAGACCTTACGGCTCATTGTGAGCTTCTCATAATAATGCGGGCGGTTTATAAAGGAGTGAAAATCAGCGGCTGTCCCGAATTTATACTCGAAAAAACAGTAAAGCCGATTGAGGACGGTTTTTCGCGGTTTGAAATGCCCACTAAAGAAAATCTGGAATCCGCCTCATATGTAATAAGTGAAATATTTGATATGGGCAGGGATATAATCAGACGGGAAACAGGTTCCTGCGACGGCGACGAAGCGTATTGTCAGGAAATTGTCTATATGGCCTATAAATTCTATATTGATAATTTTTACCGCAGATATTGGTATATGGACGGGGAAACGATATCCCTTATGAAAGAGGAGTTTGAAAAATACGCGAAATTTGTGCGTCCTGAGCGTTTCAGAAAATTGCAGGAAAATAATGCGGATATGCGTCTGCCGTATATTTATACAGATAAAAAAGAGGCGGCTGACGAGCCTGAGTTTACATTGCTTTTCGATTTGAATAATGAGAACGAGTACAGGCCTTTCCTTCGTTCGCTCTATGCTCAGACATATCCGTTCTTTGAACTGATTATAAGTGACAGACGTTTTTCAAGCCCGGCGTTCCCCGATGAATTTAGAAAAATGGAAAATATAAGAGTTTTGCCGGATAAAAATTTCCATACTCAGGCAAGACGTATTGCGAAATCAAAAAACTGTATAGAAATAAGGAACGGAAAACCGCTTGATATACGCACCCTGCGCGAAACTGTTTTATCAAAAGCGCCCTCATTCCTTATACAGTATGTTTTTTCTCAAAAAAGGCAGGCGCTCGGCGCGAAAAAAACTCTTAAAGACAAAGGCTTAAACTTTTAAATAATCATTGCGTACCGGAAATCCTCCAAAATGCCCAAATAATGGAATTTTTCCGTCGTTTCGCTTTTATTTTTCAAAGTATTTTCGCGAAAAATCGGGCTCTATAATAAATGTTGGGGTAAACCAAATAGAGCTTACGAAAAAATAAAGAAAAAAGTAGAGCATATTTGGCAA
>CANRNI010000013.1 GCA_947631945.1 uncultured Clostridia bacterium | reverse complement strand
TAAAGGCGATTTTATATACATATTACTTTTCGCTCCTTATTTTAACTTTCTTAAATGAATTTTTTATATATACATAAGCTGCCGATACCGCCAATGTGATTGCGAATATTACTATAGGTCTTACAGGATTTAAAAATTCAAATATTTTACCGTAAAACGGAATTGCTGTTTCGAGCTTTTCCAATAAACTGTTAATAATTATATGAAAAATGTAAATATAAAGAGAGTATTTTTGTCCCCATACGGATAGATGCGGAACTTTTGCTTTGTTCTCCAGCTTTACAATAAAAATAAATAATGCAAATACAGAAACAATAGTTCCTAAGTAAATTATTTTTGTCGCATGAAATGTACCTACTAATATTGATTCACAAGTACCTAAAAACATTAAAATTACAAGAATAGGAGTTGATGATTTAAATATAATATTTTCTAAATTTACTCTTATAAAATATCCCATAAGAAAAAACGGAAAGCCAACGAACAAGAAATTTCTATATAAAAATGCATTACACATAAATTTTGGAATTTTATTTAAATATTCAGGTATTTCTCTTAACAATATACCGCAAATTGAAAGAAAAACAAAAAGTAATAAATAAATCTTAGTATTTTTACCCCCCCCCGCTTTTGTGTATTTAAACTTTAATAAAATAAAAAATAATATATAAGAATAGATAAGTGCCGATAAAAACCATGTAAATTCCGCAACAGAAGTATGATTAAACATAAAAAATTCTATAATAGACTTGAAGGAAAAAATTGAACGTAAATAATCTATAGGCGCATCATCAGGAATTTTTATCACAAATCTATATATTAGATGAAAGCCTAAATATAATAATACGGTAGATAAAAATAATTTAAAAATGTGTACCAATTTTTTCTTAATTTTTAAAGAAAATAAATCAAAATCTTCATAATAGCTGAAAAATCCCGATACCGCAAAGAAGAACGGTACCGCAAAACGTGCGACTACTATAACTATGTTGCCGAAATCGCCCGGAAAAGGCACATGTATCGTCACGACAAAAAATGCCGCGATAAGTCTCATTGCATCAATTAAGTTATATTGTTTCGGTCGTGTCGGATTTTCTTTCAAAACGTTTTTCCTCCAGCAGTTTTTCAAATATTTTTTCAAATTGTTCGTCCTGTTCCTTTGTTCGTTTTTTCGGACCTTTCGTTCTTCCTCCCGCCATGCGGATTTTCTTGGAAACGAAACGCGTATAGAGCAGTTTTTCTATATTTTTATCGGTAAAAATCAAACCGTTCTGATTTATGGGAACAGCTTTTTTCGCAAGACACATAGCCGCGAGTCCGTAATCCTGCGTTACGGCGATATCGCCCTCGCGTATCATGTTTACCAGCCTGAAATCGACGCTGTCGGAGCCTTTTTCAACGGTGACTGTTCTCGCTTTTCCGCGTTCTATAAAATGAGCGGTATCGCATAGAATTATACACTCCGTATCGTATTTTTCACAGAGCTTTACCGCCGTGTCTACAACGGGACACGCGTCGGCGTCAATCAATACTTTCAAAATTATTCACCTAAAAAAGCCGGCAATGGATTGTTTAGGCAATACCGCATAATTATTGTCGTGCAGATGTGCCATGATATTTTTCGTCAGATTGACAAAAGTGACGCAGGAATACTGACGTATTTCAAGGAGCTTTTGGCAAAAATAACGGAAAATATCGGTACAGATGCACGGCAAAGGCGGCAGCTGTTAATTGTGCGGTATTGCCTTTATTTCGATTGCCGGCTTTTGCTTACGTTCCCGAATTACTCTTTCGAGAACATATCCTTGCCTACTCCGCAGAGAGGACATACAAAATCGTCGGGAAGATCCTCAAATTTTGTGCCGGGAGCGATTCCGTTTTCGGGATCGCCCAATTCCTCGTCGTAAGTCCAGCCGCAGGCGTCGCATACGTATTTCATCTGTTTTACCTCCATTCTTTTTAAGATTAAGGAAAATTTACCAAAATGGCACGTGTTGAGCTTAGTGCCAACACACCCTAATGTTTTTATATAATCAATTCATACAATAAAATCGGAACTTTATTCAATTGGCTCAAAATCAGCCGCGCCGTGCTTGCAAAGCGGACATATGAAGTCGTCGGGAAGCTCGTCGCCCTCGTAAACATAGCCGCATATCTTGCAGACGAAACCTTTTTTACCCTCCGTCTGCGGCTTGGGCTTTACGTTGCTGTAATAGTATGAATAAGTCATTGTTTCCGCATTTGAAATAACTCTCGCTTCCGTTACGGAACAGATAAACATTCCGTGAGTGCCGAGGTCTATATACTGTTCAACCTTGAGCGACATAAACGAGTTTATGTATTTCGGCAGGAAAACAAGACCGTTGTCGCTGCGCAGCGGATTGCAGTCCTTGAACTTATCAACGCTTCTGCCGCTTTGGAATCCGAAGTTTTCAAAAACCTTGAACGGCGCTTCGGTTGAAAGGCAGTTTACGTTCATTATGCCCGTCTGCTTGATGATATGATGAGAATAATTATCCTTATTTATTGTAACTGCTATGCGGTTCGGCGTGTTTGTTACCTGAGTTACCGTGTTTACAATAAGACCGTTATCCTTTTTGCCGTCGTTCGACGTTACAACATACAGACCGTATCCGATTTTAAACAGCGCCGTAAGGTCGTTTTTGTCGGCTGTAGCGTCGTTCTGCGCAAGATAATCATGGCAGAGTTCGTCGGCTAACTTTTCAATCTGCTCCATACTTTCGCTGTCGAGAGCCGATTTTATATGTACTGTTGTATCGGCGAACGTAATATTCTTCGAGTTTTCAAGCATACCCTTCATTACCTTTGCGGCGAGAGGAGCCCATGAGCCGTTTTCAATAAACGCGACTGTGCGGTTCCGGAAATTGCGTTCGGTAAGATGATTTATAAATTCTCTCATAAACGGGAATATTTCCGCGTTGTAAGTCGTAGTTGCCAAAACTATTCTGCCGTAACGGAAAGCGTCCTCCACAGCTTCGGCCATATCGCATCTGGCGAGGTCGTTAACTACGACTTTCGGGCAATTCTTTGATTTCAGCTTTTCCGCGAGAAGCTCGACAGCCTTTTTTGTGTTGCCGTAAACGGAGGTATACGCTATCATAATGCCTTCGCTCTCAACGCCGTACGACGACCACGTGTTGTAAAGATTTATATAGTAACCGAGATTTTCGGTAAGAATCGGACCGTGAAGCGGACAGATTATCTCAATATCAAGTCCCGCCGCTTTTTTAAGAAGAGCCTGAACCTGAGCGCCGTATTTGCCCACGATTCCGATATAATAGCGCCTTGCCTCGCAAGCCCAGTCCTCATCGACGTCGAGAGCCCCGAACTTACCGAAACCGTCGGCGGAGAAAAGCACCTTATCGGCGCTGTCATATGTGACTATTACCTCGGGCCAGTGTACCATGGGAGCGGTTACAAAATTAAGAGTGTGCGTTCCGAGTTCAAGCTTATCGCCTTCGCCGACGACAATGCGGTTGTCCGCGAAATCGGTACCGAAAAAGTTTTGCATCATAACGAACGCTTTCGCAGATGAAACCACAGCCGCATCGGGATAAACGCTCATAAAATTAGCTATATTTGCCGAGTGATCGGGTTCCATGTGCTGAACGACAAGATAATCGGGCTTTCTTCCGCCGAGGGCCTCGCTTAAATTATCGAGCCATTCATGCGTAAAATTTTTATCGACCGTATCCATAACCGCTATCTTTTCATCAAGGATAACGTATGAATTATAAGCCATGCCGTTCGGAACGTCGTACTGTCCCTCAAACAAATCGACCTTATGGTCGTTTACGCCTACATATTTAATGTCCTTTGTAATGTTCATCTTTTATCGACCTCTTTTTATAATAACTAATTGACAATTGACAATGTACAATTGACAATTGTCAATTTATATTTACTTTTTCCGATAACATTTATAAAACTTATAAAACTACTAAAACTACAGAAGTTGTTTTTTTTAAATAATTAACAATTTCAGAGTGTTAAACAGGTTTTTTGTATATTTTACAGTCAAAAAACCGTGTGAATGTATTGTTGATTTTCAAAAAAAGGAGTTTTTAGAGCGTCATTGACAATTGTACATTGTCAATTGTCAATTGTACATTGTACGTTGATTTAAAACACAAGCTGCACGAGCAGCATATACACTACTGTTCCTCCGGCTATAGATATAAGCATCTGTCTTTTCCAAAGATGCAGACCTATTACCACGGCAATCGCTATCATTTCGGGAACACCGTGACTGCCCTCTAAAACGTTAACGCCTTTAAGACTGTATATTACAAGCAGTCCGAAAACCGCCGCAGGAAGGACTTTTCCGAGATATTTAACAAACCTTGGAGTCTCCTTTCCCGCAGGAAAAATCAGAAACGGCAAAAAACGTGTGAGCATAGTCGCGAAAACAATAATAGCTATAGTAATAATTCTCTGATTGATTGTCACGCCGTTTCACCGCCTTTCGTCTTTTCAAGCGGCTTTTTAAGAACGGAAAGCAATAATACAATCGCGAGCATTGCCGGAATTATAAAGTTATCGGCTCCGAAAATTATAAGACATACAAGCGATACGCCCAAGCCGAGAATCGCGCTTATGTGCTGTTTATCCTTCATCCACTGTTCCATAAATATAACGATAAACATCGCCGTCATAACGAAATCAAGACCTTCGGTGCTGAATTTTATAAGCGAACCGAAAATTCCTCCGAGAGTTGAGCCTAAGAACCAATAGAACTGATTAAGCGCGGTCACAAAAAACATGAACCAGCCCTTGTCCGCATCATCGGGAATATCGGCGGTGTAATTTATCGAAAAGCTCTCGTCGCACATTCCGAAAATAAGATAAATTTTCTTTAAGCCAAGACCTTTATATTTATCGAGCATTGATATACCGTAAAACAAATGACGCGCGTTTATCATCAAAGTCATAATAAAAGCCTGAAACGGATTAAACGTTCCCAAAAGCATACCGACGGCCACAAATTCCATAGAGCCCGCAAAAACAGTAAGGCTCATTATCATCGGATAAATAAAGCTGAATCCCGAAACGTTCATGTATATGCCGTATGTAAGTCCCAAAAAACAGAATCCCGCGAATATAGGTATAGTATTTGGAAAAGCCGCTTTAAAAGACCGTTTTATTATGCCTTTTTTATTTTCGCCGCTTGCGCGGGCTGTTTCCGATAATTTACTCATTCAAACGTCAATGCGACACGGAATCCGCACAAAAACACAATTAAAATTCAAGCAAATTCAAGTCTTTTGCGCTCGGTATCGCGCCTTTCTACAGATTATTCAAACAGATTTTTATACGGATTTTTCCAGTCCGGCCGAGATTCTCAGAATTGTCCTTGCGTCGGACGACGTAACAAATCCGTCTTTATTGACGTCGGCGGCTTTAAACCGTCTGTCATCGTGTTTTTCCAAATTTGCCGATATTCTTAAAGCGTATCTCGCGTCCGCCGCCGTTATTCTTCCGTCGCCGTCAACGTCGCCCAAAATTACGCCGCCTTGGCTGTTATCGTCTTTATATTCGGTTATATAATCCTGAGCAACGCTCCTTATAAACGTACCCGCGATATTTTCTGCGGTAAGCTTGGGATAATCGGCTCCGTCTGTCTTTTCAAACGTGATGACAAAAAGCTTTACGGCGTCAAGCTTGTTGCTGTCATTATAAACAAACGAAATATACAAATTTCCGTTTTTCTCATTACAGTATATCATATCGTAATTTCCCGTTTTGTCAAATGAAACCATACGAAGCTTTGACGCGTCAAAAGAAACCGTAAGGTCGCCGTTTTCAAGTCCCGACATATCACGGGCATATACGGCGTACACTAACGTATTTTCATCTTTAATCATTATAACAGGGTTAAGTCCGGGCTTTAACGGCATACCGTCTACAGGCTCTCTGTAATCACCGAACGCGTTAAAATTAAATACGGCGGATAATAATAAAATAAACGTTAGTATTAACGGCGCTTTTCTCTTCATAAGGACATCACCGTATATATAATAGCAAGAATATAATCGTTTGTCAATTTAAAGAATTTATAAAATAACCAAATATATGTTTAAAAAATTTTGGGCAATACCGCACAATTAGCGGCTAACGCCTTTGTCGCGCATCTGCACCGAGATTTTCCGTCATTTTTGCCAAAAAATTCCTTAAAATACGTCAGTATTCCTGCGTCACTTTTGTCAATCTGACGAAAAATCTTTCGACACATCTGCACGACAATAATTATGCGGTATTACCCTTGAAAAATGTATAAGTGATATGCTAAAATATTCCCGAGGTGAATTTAATGGAAAAGATATCTGTTTCGGGAAGAATACTTGTCGACGAATACGGCAGAGAAAGAATTTTTAACGGAGTGAACCTGTGCGACAAAGGCTCTTATGACGCCGATAAAAAAGCGCGACAGTATTGCTACGATTGGAACGATTCAATAATCGAGGAGTTTAAGAAGCAGGGCGTTAATATTGTAAGGCTCGGTATAACGTGGGACGCTGTAGAACCCGAAAAAGGGAAATATAACGACGTTTATATAGAATCAATAAAACGCACGCTCGATAAATTTGAAAAAGCCGGTATCTACGCTTATATAGATATGCATCAGGACTTATATTCCGGCTGGGGAAACGGTCCCGGAGACGGCGCGCCGGCATGGGCCTGCCATACCGATAAATATAAATATAAAAATCCGCGACTTGTCTGGGCGGAAAGCTATTTTATAAGCAGAGCCGTTCACAGGGCGTTTGATAATTTTTGGGATAACAAATACGGCGTGCAGGACGCTTATAAGAAAATGTGGGCTTACCTTGTAAAAAAGCTCGGAAACCATCCCGCGATTTTCGGTTATGATATAATGAACGAGCCGTTTTTGGGAAAGGACGGCGGCAAGGTATTTTTCACCCTTATAGGTTCGCTTATTGCAACGACCCTTACGGATAAAAGAATAAGCAAGAAAGAGCTTATAAAGCGCGCTCTTACAAAGGGACAGGCTGTTCATGTGCTTGACCTTTATACGGCGGACATATTCGGCAAGATAGTCAACAAAGCGGCTCCGATTGTAAATAAATTCGATTTGGGCAGATATATGCCGTTCCTTGATTCGGCCGCGAAAGAGATAAGAAAAATTTCGCAGGAGCCGATTCTGTTTATTGAAAACAGCTATTATTCAAATCTCGGTATAAAATTTGCCGGCAGGCCTATCGAGGTGGACGGCGAGCGCGATAAAAATCAACTGTTCGCTCCTCATGCATACGACCTTATGGTTGATACTCCGGCATATAAATACGCTCACAACGGCAGAGTAAAATCAATATTCGACCGCAGGAGACAGGAACAGCTTGAAAATCTCGATATGCCTCTGCTTGTGGGAGAGTGGGGAGGCTTTTCGGAGGGAACCGAGTGGCTCGACCATATAGAGTTTCTTCTTGACCTTTTCGATTCTTATAAATGGAGCAACACATACTGGGCTTATTTTGACGGGCTTTTTGGCTCTCCTCTCTGGGACGTGCTTAAAAGACCCTATCCAAGAGCCGTAACGGGTAAAATAGAATGCTATAAGCATGACAGGGACGAAAACACGTTTACGCTTACATATGAGCAGGATAAAGATTTTGACGTGCCTACCGAAATTTTCGCTCATAAGCCGATAGAAAACATAGAAACGGACGGCGAATATGAGGTTGCGGAAATTGACGGCTGCTCGTCCGTAATAAAAATAAAGACCGACAAGGGAAAGCATACCGTAAAGGTTAAATTTGCCGGAGATGGCTTTAGCTATACAAGTCAAAAGAAAAAACAAATAATGAAATAATAACAGGGGCCGCCGCAAAGGAAAAATCCAATTGCGTCGGCTCCGAATTTTAGGACAAACAACAGCCGGACGAACAATATCATGTCCGTCCGGCTGTTGTTATATTTTCCTAAACGCTATAAATCATCAACCGCCGTTTGATAATCAATAATGAGGCAAGCCGCATTCGCATACGGGGGATTTTCCGAAGAGTTTTAAGAATACGCGCAAAATCCTCCATATGAAGCCGAGGAATCCGTCCTTATGGCAAATATGCGAGCAGTTTTTCGCGGGGTCGAAATTTTCTTCGCAAACGTCGCAGATACCGTTGTTATCCTTATCGGTATGACCCGGCGCTTTGATTATTTCATGACCCGACACCCACTTTTTGCAGTCGTTGCAGTATTCGCCTGCTGTGTATCCGTCCTCGGTGCAGGTTGCTTTCTGTTCGGGCTTCTTTACAACGTTTGAACCGTTGTCTACGTGATGCTTTGCAATTGTTTCCGTAGTGTCGTTTGTATACGATTTGCCGCCGAAATCAACCTTTGCGGTGTAGACGTTTACGCCGTCCTCGGTGCAGCTTACGGTCTTTTTAACAATCTTTGTGATTGCGCTGCCGTCGGCCGTTACGGTCTGTTTATCGGAACATTCGGAACAGGTAAATGTCGCGGTCGCCGATTTATAACCGTTCCATTTCCAAGTCGGCTCGCCGTATTTATGAGCAATCTTGTCTATTGATTCCGTTTTTTCGTTTTTATATGATTTACCGTTCACGGTAACAGTCGCCGTATAGGTTTTTACGCCCTCTGCGGTGCAGGTCGGAGCTTTTACGCTCTCCTCGACCTTAGCCGATTCTTCATGAGTATTCTCACAGACCGCGCAGGTGAACGTCGCCGTAGCGGCGGTGTTACCCTCCCAATTCCATTCGGGTTCGGCGGTGTATGTGTGAGGAACCATGGGTATCTCTTCAACAACTTCGTTTTTATACGGTATATCGTATACCGTTACAGTCGCGGTATAGATATTTTCACCTGCGACGGTGCAGGACGCATCGACCGTTTCCTTTTCAATCTCGGCGGTTTCCGTCGTTTGCTCTGAGCAGACCTCGCAAGTGAACTCAGCTGTTGCGGATGAATAATCGTCCGTCCAGCTCCATACGGGTTCATAATCCTCGGAATAGGTATGGTTGAGTTTGGCAATTTCAACTTCCCTGACGTCGGTATACTCTTGACCGTCCACATTGACCTTTGCGGTGTAAGTCGTCTTTCCTGTATTCTTACAGGTCGGTTCGTCGACAACGTTCGATACTTCCGCTGTTTCGGCTCTGACCGTACCGCACTTTGTGCAGGAAAGATTTGCCGTCGCGGTCAAATTACCTTCGCTCCATGACCACTCGATTTTATCAGCGCTGTACTTATGTCCCGTCGCGAGTCCGCCCTCGATGCGGTGTTCGTCCGTGTAAGTCTCGCCGCCGTATTCGATGGACGCGGTGTAAATCGTAACGCCGTTTTCCACGCAGCTCGGCTCATTTGTCTGAGACGTTACTTTTACTCCGGCCTGTTCGGTCTCTCTGCCGCTCTGATTTACATAGAATTTTGCGGAATACGAGCCGTCGTCGTTAGCTGTCCACTCGAATCTGTATGTATAACCCATTACGACATTATACGTTTTCAGGTCGCTGAATATCTCCGTTTCGTCAATTTCCACGCCGTCCTTGTGTGAAAATACATCTTCGGGATATTTTTCGGCGAGCCAATTGTGAATATTTTGATTATAATTAAATTCGTTATTGTAAAGCGTCGGAGAGCCGTCCGCTTTGTTCTTGTAAACGTTGACGGGAACGGCGATATTTGCCGCCGCATCGCTTTCCGGGTCGAGCTTTGTGTTCGCGCCGAACGTACATTCTTTAATTGTACCCTTGCCGTTATTTGTAACGGTCGTTGATTCGCCGCCGCCAATCGCCGCGCCCGTTACGGAACCTGTATTTACAAGATAACCTGTTTTTATCGTACCGCCCGTTATCGCGCCTTCGTTGGACAACGTTGCTTCGCTGCCGCTGAAGTCGCCGCCGCTTATCGTCGCTTCGGCTTCATTCGTGACAGAACCCGTAAACGTTCCCTGCTGTATCTCGCTTCCCACGGCGTTTCTTACGTCCGAGGAATACGAACCGCCGGAAATAACGCCGTTATTAACTACGGGCTTTGTCCACGTTCCGCCGGAAAGAGTTTTACCCTGCTCGACAACGATTGACGTGTAATCCGATACTGCCGGAACAGAAGGTGTCGCGCCGTCCCAATCCTGTTTGATTTCAAGAACGTTATCTTTTACCTGCCAAATCGGGATACGGACGTAGTAATTTCCGCCTCTCATTTGGAAAGTCGCGTCGGGGGAGATTTCCGTTACGGACGGTGCGCCGCTCTCAAGTTCGGGATTTGCTCCGGCTTTCCATTCGTTCGCCGATTTATTTTCCTTTTCCCATTGTTTCAAGCCTTCCGCAACGTTCGTTCCGACCTTGAACGATTTGTCGTAAACGACCGTTTCGACTTCCGCGCCCGTGGGATCGAGTATCGTTACAATCGCGTATACGCCGCCGTTGCCCGTAACCGTCGCTTCGTCGCCGAACACAGAGCCGGAAATGCTGCCGTTGTTCTCGACTTCACCGTTAATTTCCACCCAATTGGATTGCTCATACACTCTGATTTCGCCGTTGTTTATGACCTTGCCGTTAAACGTGCCGCCGCCAATAATGCATTTGTTATTGTTCGTTACCGTGCCGTTATAAATGCCGTCGCGGATAAAATTAATGCCCGAAATGTCACATTCGTACGTGCCGCCGAGCAGACCGACGGTTCCTTCGTTTGGAACGATATTGCAATTCTTGTCATATTCGCCGCCGTAAAGAGCGCCGATAGCTCCGAGCGAAAGAGTGCAGCCGTTGAATTTGCCGTCGTAAATGCCTATACGCGCGACCGTGATATTGCAATCGTTAAACTCGCCGCCGCACATCGCGCCCGACGTATTGTCGATGCTTATAGAATTGAACGTGCCGTCGGTGATAAGACCGTTCTTGTTGTTTACCGATGCGGTAAACGTACCGCCGGCGATGTCGCCGTTATTTGTGACGGGCTTGTTGAACGTTCCGGCTTTTATAGTGCCGTTGTGTTTCGAAGTACCCGAAAGTATATATACCGTGCCTACAAGCATAACGGGAACGTCGTACACGATGTCCTCGCCGGAGAGTATTCCGCCGTCCTCGACAATGATGGACGTGTACTCCTCTTCGCCCGCGTATTCTTGGCTGTAATCGCCGTAAATATGCAGAACTTTGTTTTCGTCCACATAATCGGTTTTATCCTCAGCCGATGCAAACGCCGGTAAACAGCATGAAAGCAACATAATCATACTTAGGATACAAGACAATGAACGTTTGAATAAATCGCTTCTTTTTGCCATAAAAAAACTCCTGTTCGCGTTATTATAGTGGTGATATAAACGGACGATAAGCAATCGCCTTTTCACCGCGTTTATAATACCATATCAAGATGCGTTTTTCAATAGTTTTTCAAGGTTTTTACGATAAATTTTCTATACCGTTACTGTGAGAAAAATGAAAATTTTAAGGAAGCTCCGATTTAAATCAAAGCTTCCTAAAATTCAGACGGCAGTTCAAACGGCGGTATGACAAGCATTGAACCGAATATGTATTTAAAAATCAGCAGAAAAAAGGCGACAAACGAATTTAAAAAATTACTCACAGCTTAAAGCCTCCCTACAAATTCGCCAAAAACTCCTTGAAATAATCCGATATTACTGCGTCCGCGTCGGCGCAATCTGCACATTCAATTTAATCGGTTTTTTTAATTATAACGCCCCATTCATATTTTGTCAACGTCAATGTGGAAATTTTTATTGTATTACAGGGTGTGTCCTCACATACCGATTTGTGCGGACACGCCCTGATAAATTTAAGTTTACGTTAAGACTTTTACGGTATCATAGATATATAGGCTGTTGAGGTGAGGAAATTGAGAAAAATAAGGGAGATAAGAAAAAAACATCTTGTAATACTGTTTTCGGTCGTTACGGCTATGATGTTCGCCGTAATTTGCGTATTGGGGTATGCTCTCTTCAAAGCAACGAGAATGAATATGTACTCAAAAAATATTGTGCTGGCAAACAATTATTTTATGAACGATTACAGTAATTTCGGCGGCGATAACGTATTTGCGGAATACGAAGCAGTATCTAATGAATACGCCGACGCTGTCATTTCGTATGAAGATTACCATTCGGTACTGCGGCAGATGGTATTTCGGCGCATATACGAGCTTGAAAACGCAAACGACCAAAAATCAGCTATTGAAACCTATGAAATGCTTGATGATTGGTATGCAGTCAATTCATATTCGGAAAGCGTCAATATATTTTATCAAGCGCTCTTGGAGATGTTCGCTAAGGAAGGTATTTCGCCCGACGTTTTTTCGGAACTCGCGGAAACGGCTGTAAATAAAGACGTCTTTACAGCGGCCGAACTTGCAATGGATATCAACGCAGCCGACGATTATCACGTCAGTATGCTTGAGAATATTTTTAAATTCGGCAAAAAAATAGACGTGCCTTATATTTCACAGGTAGGCATACTGCCGAACGGCTGCGAAGCTGTTTCCGCGGCTATGCTTTTAAAGTATAACGGTTATGATATTGACCCTGTCGAATTTGTAGATAAATATCTTGATAAGGGCGAGGTATATATAAAATTAGGCTGTCGGTACGGTCCGAATCCCAAATTGAAGTATGCGGGCGACCCTAAAGACGAAAAAGGCGGCTGGGGCTGCTTCGCGCCGGTAATTTGCAAGGCCCTGAATAAATATCTCGGCGGAAAAGCCTTTGCCAAAAACCTTACGGGGCTAACGTTAAGCGAAATCATGCAGATATATATAAAGAACGATATACCCGTAGCGTTTTGGTGTACCCGCGATATGGAGGAAATAGACAAATTCTACCAATGGCAGTCATATGACAAAAGCGAAACGTTTCTTTACCCCGTCCACGAACACTGCGTTGTACTTACGGGATATGATGAGAAATACTGTTATTTTAACGACCCTATCAGCGAAGATGAAAAGGTAAAATACGAAAGAAGCGTCGTTGAGGAGAGTTACATTTCTCTCGGCTGTCAGGCCGTGGCGATAATCGACGCAAAATCGTTGGATAATAAGGAATCGCTGAATAAATCAACAAATTAAATAAACGTCCTTTTATCCCGTAAATATTTTTGGAGGTTTTACCTATTGTCAGCAAGTCAATAAAGTGGTATTATGTATAGATGAAAAATTGTTGTCGCAGAAGGTGTTAGATTGAATACAGCGCAAAATATAAGAAATATTGCGATTATTGCCCACGTTGACCACGGTAAAACAACGCTTGTTGACCAGATGCTGCGTCAGAGCGGTACGTTCAGGGCGAACGAACAGGTCGCGGAGCGTGTTATGGACTCAAACGACCTTGAAAGAGAAAGAGGAATAACGATTCTTTCAAAAAACACGTCGGTTCATTATAACGGCGTTAAAATAAATATTATCGACACTCCCGGACACGCGGATTTCGGCGGAGAAGTCGAGCGGATAATGATGATGGTTGACGGCGTTCTTCTCCTTGTAGACGCGTTCGAGGGCTGTATGCCGCAGACGCGCTTTGTGCTTTCAAAGGCTCTCGCGTTAAAGAAAAAACCGCTTGTCGTTATAAATAAAATAGACCGCCCCGGAGCGCGTCCCGCGGAGGTCGTGGACGAGGTTTTAGACCTTTTCATAGAGCTTGGAGCGGACGAAGATCAGATAGAATTTCCCGTTGTTTACGCGTCGGCAAGAGAGGGCTATTCCTCCTTTGACCCCGATGCGAGAGAGGGCGATATGAAGCCGCTGCTCGGCGCGATTCTCGATAATATCGACCCTCCGGCGGGCGATGAGGACAAGCCGTTACAGCTTCTGTTTTCCAGCCTTGACTACGACGATTACGTAGGCAGAATCGGAATAGGAAAGGTTGAAAGAGGTAAAATCAGAAACGGTCAGAACGTCGTTATATGCAAACAGGACGGAACGACCCAGAATGTAAAGGTTTCAAGGCTCTATCAGTTTGAGGGGCTTAAAAGAGTCGAAGTCGCCGGCGCAAAAGCCGGAGATATCGTCGCGGTATCGGGAATAGACGGACTTAATATAGGCGAAACTCTGTGCGACCCCGAATGTATAGAACCGCTTCCGTTCGTTAAGATTGACGAGCCGACAATTTCAATGAATTTTATTGTAAACGACAGCCCGTTCGCGGGGCAGGAGGGCAAATTCGTTACCTCAAGGAATCTCAGAGCGAGACTTTTCAAAGAAGTTGAAACGAACGTCAGCATGAGAGTTGAGGAAACGGAAACAACGGACGCATTCAAGGTGTCGGGCAGAGGTGAGCTTCATCTTTCCATACTGATTGAAACAATGCGCCGCCAAGGTTATGAATTTGCCGTTTCCCGTCCGAAGGTAATACTTAAAAAGGGCGAAAACGGTGAAACGCTCGAGCCTATGGAGCTGCTTATAGTCGAGGTTCCCGAAGCGTATGTCGGCGCGGTTATGGAAAAAATCGGTTCGCGCAAAGGCGAGCTTGAAAATATGAGCATACGCGACGGCGGCACGACTCACCTTGAGTTTAAAATCCCCGCGAGAGGTCTTATAGGCTACAGAAGCGAATTTCTGACAGATACTAACGGCTACGGCGTTATGAACAACCTTTTCGCAGGTTACGAGCCGTTAAAGGGCGATATTCAGACGCGTGACAGAGGTTCCATAGTCGTTCACGAAACGGGCGAAAGCACGGCCTACGGTCTTTTCAATACTCAGGACAGGGGCAGACTTTTCATAGGTCCCGGCGTACAGGTATACGAGGGAATGATTTGCGGCGAATGTGCGAAAAACGAGGATATAGTCTGCAATGTCTGCAAGAAAAAACAGATGACCAACACCAGAGCGGCAGGCTCGGACGAAGCGTTAAGACTTGTTCCCCATTCCGTTCTGAGCCTTGAACAATGTATGGAATTTTTAAGCGAGGACGAGCTTTTAGAGGTAACTCCAAAGAGCCTTCGCCTTAGGAAAAAGATACTTTCAAAGGAACTGCGCATGAAGCAGGAACACAAAAACAAGAAATAAAGACAACGAACGCACAAATTAAAGGGGCCGTAAAAAACGCCCCTTTTTTGTTTTATTTAAGGCAATACCGCATAATTATTGTCGTGCATATGTGCCGAAAGATTTTTCGTCAGATTGACAAAAGCGAAGAAGGAATACTGACGTATTTCAATGAGCTTTTGGCAAAAATGACGGGAAATCTCGGCGCAGATGCGCGGCAAAGGCGTTAGCCGCTAATTGTGCGATATTGCCTTAAAAGAGATTTCGCGCTCTGCGAAGCGCGACACGGTGACGCTGTCCCCGTGACCCCTGCAAGCCTTTGTAAAGGCTTGACCGAAACTTTTATGCGCTTTGCAACAAGTTTATCGACACGCCGAAGCATTGGTAAAAGGCAGATGCTTTTTTTGTTTTATTTAAATTCATCAAGATTGTCGGGCGACATAGTTCTCTGTCCGTTTTCGATTTCCCTTATCATTTCGGTAAGCCTTGTGTTTACGGGCGCTTTTACGTTATACTCCCCTGCTTTTTTCGCGAGATAACCGTTGAAAATATCGACCTCGGTCTTTTCATTTCTTAAAAGCGATTGAAGCGTGGAGGGTTTTACTGCGGAATATTTACCCTTACCGACTATTTTTACAACCTTTTTGCACAAATTATTGTATGACGGCGCGTCGGAAAGACGTAGGAAACGATAATCGAGCAAAAGTCCGTATTTCGGGACTTTTATACCCATAGCGTCGGCAATGTCCATACCCTCTCTCGCTATGGCGAGGAATAAATCCTGCGCCCTCTTGTCGTCAAGTATTTCACCGAGCGTTTTGCCCGTAATCGCCGCGGTAGCGTTTATACAGCAATTGATTATGAGTTTTGAAAACTGTCTCGGCAAGAGCTGCTCGGTGATTTTTGTCGGGACGACGCTTTTATACATTTTGCATAATTTGACGAGCAGTTCAGGTTTAGAACCGTCGAGCATACCGATATACATTTCGCCGCCGCTTGTCATATCAATTTCGGTATCGCTGATTTTCGTAGCTCCAAAGCCTATCATACACCCTGCTGTACGCTCTCTGCCGACCACAGAAGCAAGCTCTTCTGTACAGATACCGTTCTGCATACCTATGACAATTGATTTTTCATGAATAAGCGGCAGTATGCTTTCGGCAGCGGCTGTAAGGTGCATATACTTTACGGCGATTATCGCTATATCGTACGTATTTTTAATTTCGCCAATGCTTCCGTAAACGTCGGGAAACGATTTTTTGTCCCCCCTCGCGCCTTTCAGAGATATACCGTTTCTGCGGATTTTCTCTGCGGCTCCCGGAGCGATTTCAAGTACGTCAACTCTGTACCCCGCATCGTTCATAAGGACGGCAAGAGTCCCTCCTATTGCGCCCGCGCCTACTATAAGCGTTTTTACATTATCCATTATATCACTCCATAAACATAAAGACTCCATAAACATAAAGACGGACGCCGTGTAACGAGTCCGTCTAAGGCAATACCGCATAATTATTGTCGTGCAGATGTGCCAAGAGATTTTTCGTCAGATTGCCATGGAGGGGGCCCCGAAAAGCCGACAGACTTTTTGGGGAGAGGACGAGCAGCGACGTGAGTGATGTTTTCGCGCTCGCGCAGAAACGAACGATACAGAGCTTGCGAGAACGAGGACGCAGGAATACTGACGTATTTCAAGGAATTTTTGGCAAAAATGACGGGAAATCTCGGTGCAGATGCGCGGCAAAGGCGGTAGCCGTTAATTGTGCGGTATTGCCTTAAGTTTTTTACTCTATGGCTTCAAGTCTTCTTTTGAACTCTTCAATCTGTTCTTCCGTAAACATTCCCTCAACAAAGGGCAGCGCCATTTTTGCGGGGAAGGGCTTCGCGATGTCTTTCATCGGGTGGTCGAGAAGCTCCGGAGCCATTTCGTTTACAAGCTCCATGACCTTGGGATCTTCCATAAGGTCGCCGATAAGTGAATCGAATGAATATTTTGACATTGGTTTATCCTCCTGTTTTAAGAGCAACGCTCTGTTATATTGATTGTTTTTGCAAAATCCGGCATAAGGTAATATAATTGTCAATTGTACATTGTCAATTGTCAATTAAAAATAATACTGCGCAGATAATTACGAATTGATTTTTTTACCGTATTCCGCGCCTTTTTCAAGGGCCTCTATATCCGTTTTGAACAGCCCGGGATTTTTCGCGGCAAATTTTTCTTCTATATGAGAAGCAAAACCGTCTTTAGTAACTATATCCGAAACGGCTGTCAGAGCGCCTATCATAACTATATTGGCGCATTTCATGCTGCCGAGTTCGGTGCATATATCGTCCGCAGGCACGGGAACGGCGGTTATATCGGTACGCTTGATTTCCGACGTAACGCGGCTCGAATTGTAAACAAGTATGCCGTCCGCTTTCAGGTCGGCGATAAATTTTTTATAGCCCTGCTCGTTCATAGCGATAAAAACGTCGCATTTTTTCGCAAGCGGAGATATAATTTCCCTGTCGTCGATAACGACTGTACATTTCGCGCTGCCTCCGCGCTGTTCGGGACCGTATTCGGGCAGAAAAGTGGCTTCGCGTCCGTCTGAAACGGCAGTCTGAGCCAGCATTGTGCCTATACTCATAATACCCTGACCGCCCGAACCTGATACCACAACGGTTGTTTTCATTATAACTGCGCCCCCTTGTCCTTGTATACGCCCGGTACGAAATACGGGATTGTGTTTGAATTCATATAATCAATTGTGGCAAGCGGAGAAAGCTTCCAGTTCGTGGGACAATTTGTCAGCAGTTCTATAAAGGTGAAGCCTTTGCCCTCAAGCTGATATTTAAAAGCCTTTGTAATGCCCTTACGCGCGTCGATTACGCCCTTGGGAGTGTTCAGCGCGTACCTCGCGACGAAATAAGGCGCTTCAAGATTCGAGATAAGCTCGCACATTTTGAGCGGATAGCCCATTGATTCGGGATTTCTGCCTTCCCGACAGGTCGTTGTTTTCTGCCCCACAAGAGTTGTCGGAGCCATCTGACCGCCCGTCATTCCGTACGTCTGATTGTTAGCAAAAATTACTGTGAAATTCTCGCCTCTGTTCGCCGCGCTCATGATTTCCGCAAGACCTATCGCGGCAAGGTCGCCGTCTCCCTGATACGCAAAAACGAGCCTGTCGGGAGCGCATCTCTTAAAGCCTGTCGCGACCGCCGACGCTCTGCCGTGAGCCGCGCCTATCATATCGCCTTTCCAGTAAGCGAGGTTGAGAGTAGAACAGCCTACTGGAAGAATATGCATCGCCGTTTCGCTTTGTCCTACAGCGTCAACGGCTTCGGCGATTATCTTTATCGCGGTGGAGTGCATACAGCCGGGGCAGAAGCCGCTCGGAGTTGACAATATACTGCTCGCGCGTTTGTATTCAGCCATTATTTGTCCCCTCCCGTCACTATTTTTTTGATTTGGGCGTATGTATCCTCGTCGTTCATAAGTATTCCGCCCGAATGTCCAAATTCATATATCGGCGCTCTGTCCTTGACCTCAAGCGCAATGTCGTCGCGCATTTGCGCCGGAATCGCGAGTTCTATGTCGATGATACCCTTTACAAGCGAATAATCAAGACCGTCAAAGCTCTTTTTCGGGAAAGGATAAAGAGTTATCGGTCTTATCATACCGACCCTGAAGCCCTCGGCGCGAAGCCTTAATATAGCTTCTTTTGCAAGCCTCGCGGTTATGCCGTAAGCGGCAACAACGTATTCGGCGTCGCCGAGCATAAATTCCTCGACCTTAACGTCGTTTTTCTGCCACGCTTCATACATTTTGGCTCTCTGTTTGTTTTCATATTCGAGGAACATTTCGGGATATACGGGAGTCAGCGCTCTCGGAGAACGTTTTTCACCCGGATATCTTTTTACGTTCCACGCCGCCGTTTCCTTACCCGTTATATCCTTCATCGGGGGAAGCTCGACTGTTTCCATTATCGCGCCGAGACAGCCGTCCATAAGCATAAGGACGGGATTCCTGTCACGCTCGGCGTATTCAAACGCGTCATAAGCTATGTCAACGGCCTCCTGAACAGTCGCGGGAGCGAACACCATAAGTCTGAAACCGCCGTGTCCCATCGCTTTTGTAGCTTGGAGATAATCCTGCTGCGCCGGCTGTATCGAGCCGAGACCCGGACCGCCTCTGCTGACATTTACAATAAAAGCGGGCAGTTTTGTTGACGAAAGATATGATATACCCTCCGCTTTAAGGCTTATTCCGGGACCGGACGAGCTTGTCATAGCTCTTGTTCCGCCGGCGGACGCGCCGTATACCATACTAATCGACGCGACCTCGCTCTCGCCCTGGACGAAAGCGCCGCCGACCTCGGGCAATCTCCATGATAAATATTCGGGGATTTCATTCTGCGGAGTTATCGGATAACCCGCAAAGAAACGGCATCCTCCTCTGACCGCGGCTTCCGCGACAGCTTCACAGCCTTTCATAAGTATCTTTGCCATGGATTCATTCCTCCTCCCCGGACTCAATCTCAATCGCGCCCTCGGGACAAATTACGGCACAAATCGCGCAGGAAACGCATTTATCGCCGTCCGTCAGGTGCGGGAAAAAATGACCTTTCCTGTTTCTTTCCTTGCCGAGCTCAAGTATATGCTGCGGGCAGTATTTTACGCAGAAAGAACAGCCCTTGCACATAATTTCGTTTAATTTTATCATAACAGCAGACTTCCTATCCTATTTTCTGACCGTTGATTACCTTTACACTGCCGAGCTTGCCGAAAGAAAGAAGTCCCTCGACAGTATCGTCGCCGAA
The DNA here is from genome assembly GCA_947631945.1 of uncultured Clostridia bacterium. Classification (GTDB taxonomy): domain Bacteria; phylum Bacillota; class Clostridia; order Oscillospirales; family Acutalibacteraceae; genus UBA1081. The sequence continues at coordinate 49,726 of CANRNI010000013.1, read as the reverse complement.
CGTAAAGGAAGCGTCAATGTCAATAGTTTTAACAAGGACGGTAACCTTCGCCTGCCCCGTAAGCACGTTGTCCCCGACCTCGTTGACGTTGAGTATTTTCAGCTTAAAGCCCTTGAACTGTTCGGGCAGATTTATGTCGATATCATATTCTCCGTCCTTGTCGGCTATCGTGAAGCTTACTTCGCCGTTTACGTATTTTGACGAAAGCTCCGCTTTCCATTTTCCTATTCCTATCATTGTTTTTTCTCCTTTCATGATTCAGATAACGTAGTTACCCAGTTCTTTTCTGCTTTTTATATTCAATTTATTGAATACGTTTCTTAAATGCGAGCGTACGCTGTTTACCGATATTCCCAAAAAATCGGCAATTTCCGTATTTAATAATCCGTTCGCCGCGAGCGCCGCCACGTTATATTCTATAGGCGCGAGATTATCCGAAATATTATCGCCCGTAAGCTCGTTATGGACTCTTACCCAGCTTTTTGTATATTTGCTTGAAAGCTTCAGAATCTTTTTGTAAAGCTCCGGCTCCTCATAGCGGAGACATTTATCAAGCACACCGAACAAAACAGCTCTGTGCTCCGCGAACGGCAGAATCAGCGCGTCGGGCTTCGCTATGCTCCATGCCTGTCTGAAATAATATTCCGCCTTGTCCCACGCGCATCTTACCGCATAGCCCCTCGCTATAATAAGATTAAGATATATTTCCGTTATCGGAAATGAATTTTCCGTATAAATCAGCGTGGCTTCGGCAATTCCTATCGCTCTGCCCACGTCGCCCGTTTCTATAAGATGACGGCAGTAAACATAAAACGCCATTGGTCGCAGAGTTTGAGACATCGGAATTTCATCGAGATTCGCCTTGGGAAAACGCACCTCGGAATTATTATGCATAAGTATATTCATGCTTGTCATAAAAATATAGCCTATTTTCTCCAAAGGAGTTCCCTTAGCCGATTTTGAGACGTTCACTTCGACGCTGTTATACGTCCTTATAAAATCCCACGAGCTGCCGCAGAACAGAGAACATACGGGAACAAAGAATAACGAGGAAATTATAGCGCGGTTGGAATCGTCCGAACAAATATCGGAAAACAATTTCAGCGCTTTGTCTGTGTTCCCTTTAAAATATGTAAGCTCCGCCAAAGAAAGCGCCCGTTTTGATTTATCCGCGACAGAACAACAAAACTCCTCCGCGCGTCCCGGCTCAAAATGTCCCGTCGTAAGAGCGAATGGGTCGTGGGTAAGCTCTAAAACGCCGGAATTGCCGATTCTCGAATAATCCATTTTCAGCCCCCTTGAGCTGATTGCCATAATTTTCCGAACAAGAAATAATATATACGCATTATAAGCATTATTTTATAATTTTTTTAATAATTGTACATTCCGTCATATTTACACAATATGCCAAATAACGCCGTTCATACAGAGCGGTTCTTTATTACTTTAGCACATAACCGCGTCAATATCAATAGTCCGAATCATATCATTTACAGACTACTTTATTATAGTCCTAAAAAAGAATAAACAAGACGATGTAATAATTATAATTCTTTGGTAAGATTAAGTAAAGAATGTTGCGTTTATGTTAAAAAAATGTTAACAATGTACACAAATAATTCAAAAATACAAAAATTGTATCAAAGAGGTGTCTTTTTGTGGTAGAACCCGGAAACATGAGCTGTTATGAGTATTATAAAGCGTGTACCGACGAGTACGGCGTATATTATTGCCAGCAGCACTTGGGAAAATGGTATCTTAATACAAGGATAGTGAGCGATATCGACGCTCTCGCCGCGTATATGCGCATAGAACTGGGGCTTCAGCCGGGAGACGTATATTCCGTCTTTATGCCTAACACCGTTCAAAGCATAGCGGCGTTTTACGCTCTTAACAAAATCGGAGTTATAGTAAATTTCATACATCCGCTGCTGCCTACCGACGCTGTCGAGGAATCAATAACCCAGCTTCATTCAAAAGGAATTATGGTACTCGACCTTCTCGCGAAGGAGCACACCGATATGATTAACAGGCTCGGAATACCCTGTCTTGTATGCCATACGTCGGATTACGCCAACATCTTCGCTCAGGCGGGAATCGGCGCGGGCGAGGTTCTCATTAAAAAGGTTTTTCCGAAACTGAAGAACCGCGAGGACTATATGAAGGCGATAAAACGTTTCCGCAGAGCCAACGTCAAGGACCACTGCGACTGCGATAAACCTGCCGTGTATCTCAACGGCGGCGGCACCACGGGAAAGAGCAAAACAATCAAGCTCTCCTCAAGGGCGATAAACGAACTTGCGTTCAGAATATCGAAGCTTGACAGAATACATCAGCCGGGACTTGAAGCCGAAATAATCGTACTGCCGTTTTTCCATTGCTTCGGTCTTTCGCTTGCAATGCATATGGCGATGTGCAACGGCGCGAGGCTTATCCCCGTAATGTTATTTAACGCAAGGCTCTGTAACCGCCTTATGCGCCACAATAACGTTATAGGTATCGGCGGAATCCCCGTAATGTTTAAAAAGCTGATGGAAGAAAAGCATTTTGACAATAAATGCCTTAAAAATCTGCGCCTTGCGTTCTGCGGAGGCGACGACGCGCCGCAGTCGCTCATTGACGAATTTAATTCATATCTTGAAAAATGGGGAGCAACGGGACGTCTGCACCAAGGATATGGTCTGACGGAGGTAGGTTCGGCGTGCTGTACCTGCACAAACGACAGCTACAAGCCAAATTCAATCGGCAAGCCGTTCGAGGGCGTAATGATGGATATATGGGACGACGACTGCAATCCTCTTCCGAACGGTGAAATCGGAGAGATTGTCATAGCAGGCCCCACGCTTATGTCGGGTTATTATACCGACGACGGACACGACGGCGAAGGTCTTACCGAAAAGGACGGAGTTAAATGGGTGCGCAGCGGCGACCTCGGTTACCGCGATGACGACGGCTTCTATTATTTTTCGGGAAGAAAAAAGAGAGTAATAATTATATCGGGCTATAACGTATATCCGAGCGATATTGAAAAACGTCTTACCGAGTTTGACTTTGTACACGAGGCGTGCTGTGTCAAAGGCTTTTCAAAAGACGGTAAACCGATTATCAGACTTTTCGTTTCATATAACGATAAGAACGGCGACCGCGAGGAATACAAGAAAACAATGCTCGACTGCATAAAGAACAATTTCTCGAAATTCTCCGTTCCCCGCGAGATAATCGAAATCGACAAGCTTCCCGAAACGCCTTTAATGAAGATAGATTTTATGAAACTAACTCAAAACAGCCCGGACGAGCCTGTTTATACTCCTCCCGTCGGAGAAAAGAAAAGTCTTATTTCAATGTAAAATAAAGGCAAAAACGTTAGGGCAATACCGCACAATTACAAACGCAATAAAAACAATCGGTCTCCGCAAAGGAACCGACTGTTTTTTGTTATTTTTGTTATTTTAAGCCGAACGGAAAATTACCGAACTCTGAAAACAAAAATTTCTATAATCTTCTGAACAAGCTCTATTATCGTGATAATGATTTTTTCAACGGTTTCAAGTGAAAACAGGTTGGCGTTTTTTTCTTCAACCTTTATATTGCCGCTGCCGTTTCCGGGCGTTCCGTCGTAATCCGACTTGAACGACGAAAGCCACGAAATCATGCCGTCGGGATAAGTAAGCGTTACATCTTTGCCGTTGCCGTCAACGGTAGACATGGATGGATAATTTTCGTTATCCGATGAGAACATATCGTTGGTTACCGCTATCCATGCATGATGGCCGCTCGGAGCGTTTGAGCCGTCGGGCCGCAACGTTTTTGAAAGCGTGGAAAAACGGCAGTTGTCGGGGTCATTGCTTGCGTTGATGATTTTTTCCCATGTGGGAGCTACAGACGACGCGTAATTTACAAGAGGGTCCTGTTTGCCGGAAGTCAGCCAAACAGGCATATCCGCGAGGTAAGGCGCGTATTCGTCGGGAAGAGCCCACGCCGGACAAATCGGGAATGCCGCCGCAAACGTTTCGGGATATGCAACAGCCATTTTCAGCGTCATTTTGCCGCCCATCGAGAATCCGCCTATATAAATACGGCTGAGGTCGATATTTTCAATATTTTTGGCAATGAAATCATCAAGCGCCGCTCGAAGCGGTTCAATCATCGAATCGTCCCAGTAAATCATCTTTTCCTCGATTGAACGGGGAACGAACAGGAATGCGCCGCCGCTTCCTTTAAAACGCGATTGATAATCGGACGACGACCAAAACGCTATATCGTTGCCTATTATCTGTTCACCCTCGTAAGAGCCTTCGCCCATACCGTGAAGCCACACGACAAGCGGATATTTTTTCGCAGTAACCGTATCGCTGTCGGAAACCGGCGAAAAATAACGGTAGTCAATACTGTAACCGTTTGTTTCAGGACCTATCCCCTTTTCAAACCGAGCCTGCAATGCTTCCCGTCCCGCCGACAACGGCACTCCTACCGATTCCTCGGCGCAGGCTGAAAAACCTGCGCAGCCGAAAAGCATCAATACGGAAAGAAACAATGAAATAATTTTTTTACTCATAAAAATCAATCCTTTAATAAGAAAATACAGAGCGTATCAAAAATAATGATGACACGCTCTGCTTCTTTAGTCTTATCCTTGCGCCATCGCGCCCACCTGCATCATGAAATCGCCTATCTGCGCGCCGAACTCGGGCGCACCGTCCATTATAAGCTTGCCCTTTCTTGTTGATTCAAGCATATCGTCTATGCTCATAAGGATACCGAGCGCACTGTCAAGACTGTCGAATCTCATGGTGAAGAAGGGCAAAGCCCTTTTATACGTTCCTCTGCCGGCTCTTGTTTTTCCGGCTTTTACGCGGATATATGCCGAAACCGTAGGTTCGTCGTTGACAGCCCACGCGTAAACGCGGTCTGGACTTTTCACAGCCCAGTCGTGAATAGCCTCGTGACCGTTTTTATTGAGCTGGCTTATGCCGCTTGAAAGCAGATAGAAGTAGCATTTTACAAGGAGACGCTTTGTTTCCTCATCTTTGGGCGGTTCTTTCGCGTTCAGAAGCGACGACATTTTAAGAAGCGCCATAAGGAACGCCATAAAATATCCGGGATATTTCAAAACGCCTTTCATTTTCGGAAGCGTTGCAGGAGCGATTTTGCCCTTAAAGAACAGGTTCATCGCCTCAACGCTTTTAAACTCAAGCTCCACCATGGGCTTCGGGTCAATTTTATTCATATGTATTACCCACTCGTCGCTGTTGACCTGGAAATGAGTGGCGTATTTTCCGCCCGGAGCCTCGGGGTCGCACGCGCTTACCTGATAAACGCAGTGAACGGCTCTGAATTTCTTGCCGAGCGACGGCGTGTCTGCTACGATAACCTTTAAAAGCGGCAATGCGGCGTTCATGAATATTTTATTGGTTAAAAATTCTTCCTTTGAAGCCATTCTAAAATCCTCCCTTAAAGATTAAACTTCATCGTCCCAGTTGTCGTCTTCTTCAAAGTCCATCTTCATCGTTTCTCTTACGGCGCTGATTATTCCGTTGCTGTCGATGCCGACCGCGTTCATAATATCCTCATGCAGACCTATCGGAGCAAAACAGTCCTGATGTCCGAGCTTCTTAAAGGCGCAGCCCTTGCCCGCTTCAGCCATAACCTCCGCTACAGCCGAACCGAGACCTCCTATTACGTTATGGTCCTCAACCGTGATAATGCGGCGCGTATCCATAACTGCTTTGACTATTGCTTCTTTGTCGATGGGCTTAATTGTGTGCATATCAAGAACGCGGACTTTAAGACCGTCGTTTGTATCGAGGAACTGAGCGGCCTCCCACGCCTGGAACACGCATGAACCCGTAGCGATGATTGTAATATCGGAGCCCTCGTGAACCGTAACGGCCTTGCCAAGCTCAAAACCGTAGTTTGTGTCTTTATAAAGAACTCTGTCGAATCCTCTGTTGATTCTGATATAGAACGGCCCGGGAGTGTTGTAAGCCGCCATTACGGCATTATACGTCTCAACGCCGTCGGCGGGACATATAACGGTAAGATTCGGTATTGAGCGGACAAGCGCGAGGTCGCATATCGCGTGATGCGTTGAGCCTGCCTGACCGAACGACGTTCCCGAATGAGTAGCTATAACCTTTGCGTTTACGTTCTGATAGCAGAGGTCTGTGTGAAGCTGGTCCGCGGAACGGAACGACGCGAACTGAGAGAAAGTGGAAAGGAAAGGTACAAGACCCGCTCTCGCCATACCTGCCGCGATACCGAACATATTCTGTTCGGCAATACCGACGTTAAAGAACCTGTCGGGGAATTTTTTCATGAAATCGCCGATTTTGGTCGATTTAGCGAGGTCGGCTGTAAGCGCGACAACCTCGGGGTGCTTTTCGCCGAGCTCTACAAGAGCCTGACCGTAAATTTCAGCCGTCGAAAGCGATGTTGAATCAATCGCAGTATAAGTTAATCCGCCTGCCATTTATTTGCCCTCCTTTTCAACTCTTGCGATTCTCTTTTCATATGACTCCTGAAGCGCGATTTTCGCTTTTTCATATTTTTCATCGTCAAGGGAGCCGTAATGCCATGTGTAATCGCCCTCCATAAAGTCGATTCCGCAGCCCTTAACCGTATCGAGAATTATCATTACGGGCTTGTCGGTTTCGTTCGCGAGCGCGAAGTCTATCGCTTCACAGATTTCTTTTATGTTGTTGCCGTCAATCGTCTTAACGATAAATCCGAACGATTCCCACTTGTCCGCGAGAGGCTCAAGGCGCATAACGTCCTCGGTTTTGCCGTCTATCATGCATTTGTTGCGGTCAACGAAGGAAATCATGTTTGTTACCTTGTAATGAGCGGCGGACATGGCGGCTTCCCAGTTGGAGCCTTCGTCGCATTCGCCGTCCCCGAGGAGGACGTACGTTTTATAATCCTTGCCGAGAACTCTCGCCGCGAGAGCAGTGCCTACGGCTATTGAAAGACCGTGACCGAGAGAGCCTGTGGAAGCGTCAACGCCCGCGATTTTGTTGGAATCAAGGTGCATACCCATCATGGAATTGGAGAGGTTAAAGGTTTTGAGCATTTCCTTGTCGTTATAGCCCAAATCGCAAAGAAGCGGAGCATAGGCGATACCGACATGACCTTTTGAGAGGATAAATCTGTCCCTGTCCTCCCATTTTGGGTTTTTCAAGTCGATTTTCATGTACTTATGGTAGAGAACCGTCATTACATCAAGAGCGCTCATACCGCCGCCGATGTGTCCGCTGCCCGCCCAATGAGTTGTATCAAGGGTAAGCATACGGAGCTCATGCGCCTTTTTTTCAAGGGCAAGCCATTCGGTTTTTGAAAGTGGCATAATAATTCCTCCGTTTTCTTTTTTTTATTTTTTCAGACAAAAAGCCGTTCTGACGCAACGCCCGAACGGCTTTGATAATTTCATTATAACATTTTTGTAAAAAATGTCAATAGAAACATATATTTTTTATAAATTTAAGTCAATACCGCACAATTATCGACATGCGAAACGCAGTAAAATTTTTCGTCAAATCGCCAAAAATGACGAAGCAATACTGACTATGCGCGCCAAAGGCGGCAACCGTCATTGTAGATTGTCAATTGTACATTGTCAATTGTCAATTATACATTGTACATTGTCAATTGATTATATCGCTTCGGGGTGGCGTTTCCTTACCTCTTTGAAAGCGTCATCCGCCACTTCACAGGTGTACTTTATGTCCTCGTCCGTAAGCGACGCATTCATGAAATGGTTATGATGGCTTGCCATGAATATTCCTCTGTGAACCATTTCCTGAATCCAGTCCTGATGCAGGAACAAACTGTCGTCATTTGCGATTCTCAGGTAGAACAGCGCGGGTTCGCCCGAAACTACAAGGTCAAAGCCGTTGTTTGCCGCCGCCGCTTTAAGACCGTCGCACAGCTTTGTACCCATTTCTTTGAACATCTTCGGAGTATCGAGCTTTTTCATCTTGTCTATACATGCAAGACCCGCCGCGAACGGAACTGCGCTCATCCAGTAGCTGCCCGTATAGGAAAGTCCGCTCATCGAGCTCTTGAGGAAATCCTTGCCGCAAAGACAGGATACGTTCCAGCCGTTAGCGATAGCTTTACAGAAGCAGGTGAGATCCGCCTCAAAACCGTAATAATGGTCGGAGCCGGCGATATCAAGCCTGAAACCGGCGCGGACGTCGTCTATTATAAGAACAATGCCCTTTTCGGTACAAATTTGTCTTACCTTCTGCCAATAACCGTCGGCGGGAAGCTCGTTGTCAAAGAAGTTGCCGTGGAGATACGGAGTCGCGATAAACGCGGCTATTTCGCCCTCGTTTTCGGCTATGAGCTTTTCGAGAGCAGGAATGTCGTTCCAGTCAACGTAAAGATTGTTCGCTACGTCCTCCGGTATAACGCCGGGATAATCTATTTTCTGTGTCCACGGAGAAACGCCGTGATAGAAACCGTTTACGAATATGATTTTTTTCTTATGCGTATGGTAACGGGCGCACATTATAGCCGCCTGAGTTACGTCGTTGCCGTTTTTGGCAAAGAAAGCCCAATCCGCCATCGCTATTGTATCGACCATAAGCTCTGCAAGCTCAACCATTTTGTATGAGGGCGACGTGGTGCAGTTTTCTTTTTTTGCCTGTTCCATCGCCGCCGCGTCAACATCGGGGTCATTGTAACCGAGCACATTCGGACCGTAAGCGCACATATAATCAAGATACTTATTGCCGTCTACGTCCCAAAAATATGAGCCTTTCGCTTTTTCACTGAAAAACGGCCATGAAGTTGTGGGTATCCAAAGCCCCTCGGCAGGTCCCAAATGTCCGTAAATGCCGGAGGGTATAACGTTTACGGCTCTTTTATACCACTCCTGACTTTTTGTATGTTCACAATATTTTGAAGCCATTTTAAAATCCTCCTTATGCTTTACGCGAGATACAGACCGACAAGGTCGAGTATTCTGTTCATATTATCCACCATTGAAACCATGCCGCCCATAGTGATTTTGCCCTCGCCGATACAGGCTACCGCGTTAATTTTTCCGTCAAACAAATCTCTCGCGAGCTCTATGCTGCCAAATTCCATAAGCGCTCTCGGATTTTCGGGAGCTTTTTTAACAGTAAGCAGACGGTGATTTTTTACGCGTATAGCAGCCTTGGGACCGTTCTTTATTGACATAAGAATATCGCCGTCAACCATTTGGTGCGCCGTAAATTTTCCTATTTCATCATTATTGCCTATTTGAGCGATGGCGACTGCAATCGTGTAGAACATAAGCGACGTGCTTATATCAAAAAATCTCTTGTCTTTAAGGTCCTCGGGGTCGGGACGCATATATTTGGTAAGCAAATCGGTGAGCTTCGTAAAGTCCTTTAAAAGAAAACCTATATGAGTAAAGCCCTTTGACGGGATAGGAGTTACGGTGCCGTCAATCATACCGTTAAATTTTTCGCATGAGGAAAACGGGAGCTTTATATCGCACGGACCGAGACCGTCCTCCATTCTGCATCTGCCGTTTTTAAATGTAATGGTCGCCGCTGGACCGTTTTTTACGTCTATTCCTATCGTAACAGGTTTCTTATTGGTAAGCAAAGCTCTTGCGTCCTCGTCGAGAGCGCACAGATTTTCAAGTGTGCCGAGTACGGCATACAGATTTATGTACGCCATTGTTTTTGAGTCTGTCAAAACAAATTCCTCCTCTGCCGGCAAAAATATGGTTCCTTGCCGATTTATATGGAAAAACTGATTAAATCGAACGTGCAGATTGTGCCATGAGATTTTTCGTCAGATTGTCAAAAGCGATGCAGGAATACTGACGTATTTCAAAGAGCTTTTGGCAAAAATGACGGAAAATATCGGGGCAAGATGTGCGTTCAGCCGTCAGGCGTGATTTATTCAGTGTTTCCATATATAAATAATAACAAATTCAAACCGTTAAGTCAATAAAATTTCAACATTCTTATATAAAAAAGAAAAAAAGCACACACGGCAGGTGTGCTCATCATAGAATATAAAAATTATTATATATTTTTAGCCATTTTAATATGTTCGATTCCCGCTTCGATAAAGATGTCCGATATCTTTTTATATCCGCACTTTTCGTAAAAACCGCGCACCGAAAATTTTGCGTCAAGCACTATTTTCGTTTTACCGTTCATCTTAAAATAGTTTTCCATATAATTTATCGCGGCTTTTCCTATTCCCATGCTTCTGTATTCCTTTAAAACGCACAGTCTCTGGAGACGCACGGTATTTTCGGATACGTCAAGGCATCTGAAAGCTCCGACGTCATTTTCTTTATATTGAATCAGAAAATGACAGCATTCGCCGTTTATGCAGTCGTATCTGTCAACCTCGATTTCATGCGGCACGTTTTTTTCCTCAATAAAAACGGCTTTTCGTATATCAAGGCAGCGTCTTATTATATCCTCGTTATAGGCTTTTATTATGCTTAACCGAATCATATTATTTTTTACAAAGGCAGAACGGATGTCCCGCAGGGTCTATCATCGTCACAAAATGCTCGCCGCCAAACTGCGCTTTTGCTTTGACTGCGCCGAGAGCTTCCGCTCTTTTTACCGTATCGGCAACGTTGTCAACCTGAAAATCAAAATGCATCTGTTTTTGCTGTTTTCCGTTTTGCTCCGGCCATACGGGAGGAACATAATCATCTTCTTCAATGAAAAGAAAAACAATCCCCGACGAGCTTCTTACGGCAGGTCTATCAAAAAGTCGGCAAACCTCCCAGCCCAATAAATCCGCATAAAACTTTTGAAGTTTTTTTTCATCATCGCAATCAACCATTACATTGCCTAAAATTACTTCTTTTTGCATAAAATAGGTACATCAGACCGGCAAAATGCCGTAAGCAAAGCCATTTGCTAATGCCGTTCCTTTCTTTTATATTATTTTTCCAATCACATTTTATCGCATGATATTTTTTATGTTATCTTTCTTTATCTTGTTTGTCAATAGCTTTCGATTGTTTTATCAATAATCACAATATTTTATATATAATTATTGCTTTTTTTGTAATATAGTGATACAATATAAAAAAATATATCGGAGCGGTCGTATGGGTGAAAAAATAAAACGAGCCATAGGAGTCGAGGGCGATTTTAAAACGACTATCGTGCCCATGATAAATTACAGCTACGCCAATATGTTTATGGGCGGCGCGGGATACATAATAAGTATGTATTTTACCGTATTTCTGACGGACGTTGTAAACCTTACTTTAAGTCAGGCAGGCATAGTCGTAATGCTCGCCACCGTTTGGGACGCCGTTACCGACCCCGTAATGGGGATTATTACCGACAGAACACGCTCAAAAACAGGCAAGCACAGGCGGTACCTGCTTTGGGGAATACCCGTTTTATTCGTTTCTTATACTCTGCTTTGGAATTCCTTCGGGCTGGACGGTCAGGCAAATCCGGCAAAAGCTATGGCATATTTTATTATAGTATATATGCTTTACAAAACGGCTTACACGATTATCGGCGTACCCCACACCGCAATGCTTCCCGAGCTTGCGCCCGAATATAACCTAAGAACTCAATATAACTCCGTAGGATATCTTTTCAACTCGGCAGGTATGGTTCCTTCGTTTATAATTACAGTCGGTATTCTCTGGCTGTTCGGCTCAAACGACGACCTTACCTCCGCCTCAAAAAAGCCTTTTATAACAGTAGGCTTGATTTTATCGCTGTTCTATTCATTCGCCGTTTTCCTTACGTATTCAAAAACGCGCGAGCCGAGCTCTCTTAATAATAAAGTGGAGCCGTTCGACGCAAAATATGTTTTCAGAGAATACGCTCTTGTATTTAAAAACAGGTCATTCAGACAGTATTTCTTTATGAGCCTTGCGTATCAGTTTTCTACCGGATTTTACGCAAATTCAAAGGTATATTACATAAAATACCTCGCTAACCAATACAGTATGTACGCTGTTATCAATACTGTCGCGGGTATAGCGGAATCGGCGGCTTTCCCGCTGAACTACGCTCTTACAATAAAATACGGCAAGAAAAAGTGCGGAAATATAGTAACTCCTTTAATGGTGGCGGGACTTGCGATAGGTCTGTTTATGCGGTCGGGCAACGGCGGCTCGTCAATATTCTGGGTTATGATTATGATGCTTAGCATGATACTTTATCCGTTCGGAATGTCGGGTCTGGGCTTCGTATCCACCAATATTTTCCCCGACCTCACAGACGTTGACGAGCTTATAACGGGCCGACGCAGGGAAGGTGTTATAGCGACGTTCAGCACGCTTATCAAGAAGAGCATAAGCGGCGTTATGGCGGCGATGGTCGGTTTTACTCTCCAAGGCTTCGGTCTTGTGACAGGCGACACGGTTTCGGAATACGAAAAAGCTACGGGACAGCTTTTCGCACAGAGCGGCAGCGCAATACTCGGCGTGCGCATATGTGTAGCCGTTATTCCCATATTTGCCGCGATAATTGCCTTGATTCTTCTTAAAAATTTCAAAATGACTAAAGAGGATCACACTATGATACGGGCCGCGATAGCCGTAAAGCATAAATACGGCAGCGTAACTCTGACGGACGAACAGAAAAAGCGCTGCGAGCTGATATCGGGACAGAAATTTAAAAAAACATGGCTCGGAAGCAATAACGACGAAAGCGAAAACCACACGCTCGAAACAGACGAAAACGGCAAATATATTATTCTCACAGAAAAAGAAATGAAACAAAAACTAAGGAAATACTGAATAAATCACGCCTAACGGCTAAACGCACATCTTGCCCCGATATTTTCCGTCATTTTTGCCAAAAGCTCCTTGAAATACGTCAGTATTCCCGCGTCGCTTTTGACAATCTGACGAAAAATCTCATGGTGCAATCTGCACGTTTGATTTAATCAGTATTTCCCTAAACGCGGAGAACGCAAAGTAAATAAAGATTAAGGAGAGATTAAAATGGCATTAATCGACATAACAAAAAAAGCTCCGGACAAGCCGGAAAAAACATGGAAAACATCTGTTAATGATTTCCTTTTTTACCTTATTCAATGGACGTGGGGACTGCCCGTAAATCTTGTGGGCGGAATAGCTTTTCTGATATGCACCAAAATCAAGCACAGGCGTTGGCAGAGGTTCGGATATTCTTATATAGTTTATCTGCCGTGGAACGCCGGCGGACTTTCGATGGGACTTTTCATATTTATAAAAGACGGGCATAAACATAAAAAGTGGACCTATAACACGAGAATACACGAATACGGACACACTTGGCAATGTCTTATTCTGGGACCGCTCTACTATATAGCAGTAGCCGTTCCCTCCGCGATATGGTGCAACTGCTTTGAGGGCTACAGAAAAAAGAACAACGTATCATACTATAAACTCTACTGCGAAAAATGGGCGAACGCATGGGGACAAAAGTTTTCAAAAATGAAAATGGATTTGTAAGGCATACCAAACAAATATTGCGTTCAATAGAAAAAGCCGATATTTGTGCGGCGTTGCCGTAAATCTATCATTTGCAAATAAAACAAAAAGGAGATTGATTAAATGAGGTATAATATTGTTGGAGAACCGCTGCCTGTTGTTATATGCGACGTTAACGCGGGAGAAGCTCTTATAACTGAAAGCGGGAGCATGAGCTGGATGTCTCCGAATATGAAAATGGAAACAACAAGCAAGGGTGGCATAGGCAAAGCGTTCGGCAGAATGTTTTCCGGCGAAAGCCTTTTCCTTAATAGGTACACAGCTCAGAGCGGAGCCGGTCAAATCGCTTTCGCGTCGAGCTTTCCCGGCACAATAAAGGTATTCGACATTACTCCCGAAAAATCTATAATAGTCCAAAAAAGCGGCTTCCTTGCGAGTGAGGAAAACGTAGAGCTGTCGGTATTCTTACAGAGAAAATTCGGCTCCGGGTTATTCGGCGGCGAGGGTTTTATCATGCAGAAGCTTTCCGGATACGGAACCGCGTTTATAGAAATCGACGGACACTGCTGCGAATACAATCTCGGTCCCGGACAGTCCATAGTGATAAGCACCGGATATCTCGCCGCGATGGAAGCTACCTGCAATGTAGATATTGTAAAGGTTCCGGGCGTTAAAAACGTCCTTTTCGGCGGAGAGGGACTGTTTAATACAGTAGTGACGGGTCCCGGCAAGGTTTATCTTCAGACAATGCCCGCGTCGGCGGTTGCCGGAAGTATTAAGCCGTATGTCGCCACAGGTTCAAATTAAATTGACGCCTTAAAAGGCGGCTAGGAGATTTCGCGCTCTGCGGAGCGCGACACGGTGACGCTGTCCCCGTGACCCCTGCAAGCCTTTGTAAAGGCTTGACCGAAACTTTTATATCCTTTGCAACAAGTTTTCGACACGCCGAAGCCGCCTTAAAAGGCGGCTTATTTTATTTATGAGTGTTTATGTAGAGTTAAAATTATGATTAAATAGGCAATATGTCAAATCTCCTAGATACCTTTTTAAGAAGCTTTCTTACCGGCAGATGCTGAGGACAAATCTGCTCGCATTTACCGCATTTTACGCAGTCCTTAGCCTTACCCGATGAAGCCGTAAGCGACTTATAATACATATGGCTGTTCCAGCCCTTAAACTGTTTTTTCGTATTATAGCATGAAAACAAATCGGGAATCCTTATGTTTTTCGGACAGCCGTCAACGCAATACCGACACTCTGTGCATTGAATCGTATTCTGTTTTTTAAGGATATCGCGAACCTTGTCTATCGCTTTTAATTCCTCATTTGACAATGGCTTGAAATCCTTCATTGCCGAGATATTGTCGTTCATCATATCCATATTGCCCATTCCCGAAATTACCATAAAAATATTCGGAAATGATGCCGCGAAGCGTATCGCATAGCCGGCGTAACTGTATCCGCCGAGCGAATCGAGCGTTTTTTTAGCTTCATCGGGCAGATTGACAAGTCCGCCGCCTTTAACCGGCTCCATTACTATAACGGGCTTGCCGTACTTTTCGCATACTTGGTAACAGCCGTAGCTTTCTATGCCGGGATTGTCGTAATCCGCATAATTGAACTGAATCTGAACGACCTCTGTTTCGGGATGCTCCGCAAGGATTCTATCGAGCAACTGCGGTTTATCATGGAATGAAAAGCCTATGTGCTTGATTTTTCCTTCGTCGCGCAGCTCGCGCAGAACCTTAAAAGCGTGGCACCGTTCAAATTTTTTATAATTATTGGCCGTAACCGAATGAAGAAGATAAAAATCGAAGTAATCAACGCCGCACGCCTTCAACTGCTTTTCAAAAAACGGGCGAATATCTTCTTCACTCTTAAAAAAGCTTGAGGTCAGTTTATCGGTCAGAATAAATTTATCCCTCGGATAACGCTTTGCGAGACATTCCCGTATCGCCGTTTCGCTCTGTCCGGCAAGATAACCGTGTGCGGTATCAAAATAGTTAAAGCCCGAAGAAATAAACGTATCAATCATTTCGGAAAATTCTTTGCTATCGACCACGGCGAGTTTCATAGGAAGTCGCATGCACCCAAAGCCGAAATTTTTATTTACCTCGCTGAAAAAGCTATTCATATGCTTCACCTCGTTTACGAATATCCGCCGCAAAAAACTATTTCGGCAATACCGCGCAATTAACGGATAACGCCCTACTGCATTTTAGCCTTTCCGCCGTCGCGGTAATACTGCGTATGCGTTTTCGGGTGAGGATTACTCTCCCATATTTCTTTTGCCACGCCTTCCCATTCATATGCGAAATCATCGCATTTTCCGCATAGAGTGTCAACGTCCTCCTCAACTATAAGGTCTGTTGACTTTGCTCCTGTCTTTTTGATTATCGCCCTCAATTTATCGGGATTCTCAAGCATCGGACACGGACGCAGGTGATTATCGTTAAACGGCTGTCCCTTTCTGTATTCGGTAAACAGCGGATTTTTAAGTCCCTCGAGCAGCGTATGAGTACGAATGTTTGAATCAGAAAAATGAATAAATACACACGGCTCCATATCCCCTCTTGAGTTTATATGGAAATAGTTTCTTCCTCCTGCGATACAGCCGCCCACAAATTCTCCGTCGTCCTGGAAATCAAAAATAAACATGGGCTTGCCCGTTTTGCCGTTTCTTACGCGTCTTATCCAGTAATACATATATTTTCGCTGAGCGGGAGTAGGTATAAGTTCCTTGTCAGCATCATGGCCGACGGGCATATAGTTGAAGTAAAAGCCGAATTTTACGCCCTTTTCCACCATTAAATCAAGAAATTCATCGCTTGTAACGTAATCGACGTTAGCCCTTGTATAGCAAACGGAAATCCCGAAAATGCACTTATTTTCTTTAAGCAAATCCATTGCTTTTATGGTTCTCTCATATGAGCCTTCGCCTCTGCGGCTGTCGTTGCTTTCCTCTGTTCCCTCGATGCTAAGAGCAAGAGAGAGATTGCCAACGCGCTTCATATCCTCGCAAAATTGTTTATCAATAAGAGTAGCGTTTGTATAGGCAAGAAAAACGCAGTCCTGATTATCCTCGCATATCTTTATTATTTCTTTCTTTTTTATTAGCGGCTCGCCGCCGGTATACATATATACGTGCGTACCCATCTCCTTGCCCTGAGTTACCACACTCTGCATATCGTCAAGACTTAAATTCAATTTATGACCGTACTCCGCCGCCCAGCAGCCTTTGCAATGAAGATTGCAGGCGCTTGTCGGGTCCATAAGAATCAGCCACGGAATGTTACAGCCGAGTTTCTCGCGGTTCGCTCTCACGGCCTTTGTGCCTTTAAGACCGGCTTCATAGCCGAACGCCATCGCCATTGTTTTAATAATATTTGTATCAACATCGTCAAATAAATTTTTAACGAGCTTTGTATAGGTATTATTGGGGTCTGCGGCTCCCCTTTTTATTCCTTCAAGGTTTTTGCCCGGAAACAGACCGCTGAATAAACCGAGTATTCTGCCGGCAAACTTGGGCAGATTTTTATCGGGGTCTTTTTTTATATACTTAATCGCATAATCGAGAACCGCGCTTACGGCGGCTTTTGATATTTTATCCTTTGCAGACATGGTTTTCCTCCTTAGTATGCAAATTCATAGATAGTATAACACAGATTTTTCCTTATGTAAACAAAAATTTTATTACAATATTGATATACTTTTTACAATATTGAAATACTTTGCAGTTTTTCTCATAATGTCACTGTTGACAAAGCCCTTATACAGTGATAAAATCCAATTATACTTGAAATTCGGGGTGATATAATGACAATTCTCGAAATGCAGAATAAAATTCTCGAACTGAAAAAAGAAAAGGACATATGTATTCTCGCACATTCATATCAGCGCAGGGAGATAATAGAAATCGCAGATTTTACGGGCGATTCATACGCTCTCGCAAAAAAAGCGGCGGCTGTGGATAACAAAACGGTTATTATGTGCGGAGTACGTTTTATGGCTGAAACCGTTAAAATTCTCTCGCCCGAAAAGACGGTCATTTTATCAAATTCCTCTGCGGGCTGTCCGATGGCCGAGCAGATGGACAAAGAACTTATAGAGCAGCTCACGGAAATGAACAAGGGATACAAGGTAGTCGCGTATATTAACACAACGTCGGAATTAAAAACCGTTTGCGACGTCTGCGTAACATCGTCCTCCGCCGGAAAAATTATTTCGGCAATGCCCGAAAATGATATAATTTTTATTCCCGATATAAATCTCGGCACTTATATCAAAAACAAGCTGCCCGAAAAAAATATTATGCTTGTCAGCGGCGGCTGTCCGACTCACGCGAAAATAGGTCTTAACGACGTAAAAAAGGCAAAGTCCCTCCATCCGAACGCTCTGCTTTTGGTTCACCCCGAGTGTATACCCGCCGTTCAGCAGGAAGCCGACTATATCGGCTCAACAAGCGGTATTATGGACTACGCCAAAAACAGCGACGCCAAAGAATTTATCATAGGGACAGAAAACAGCATTACCGAACATCTCGAATATGAATGTCCCGATAAGAAATTTTATCCGCTTTCAAAGGATATGGTTTGTCATAATATGAAAATTACAACTCTGCGCGACGTTCTTGAATGTTGCGAGGGCTGCGGCGGAGAGGAAATCACATTGCCGGAGGATATAAGGATTAAAGCAAAAAGGTGTATTGACAAAATGATTGAATACGGCGGTTAAGCACGGATAACGGTGAATAATTATGAATAAAAAGGCTCTTATTGCTATGAGCGGCGGCGTCGATTCCTCGGTTGCCGCCGCAATTATGGTTCAGAACGGATATGAATGTATAGGCGTCACCATGAAGCTGCATGATGACGGCGGTAATAATGACGGAGATATTTCCAATGAACACTCCTGCTGTTCTCTGTCCGACGTTGAGGACGCAAAGGCTGTTTCATACTCTCTCGGAATGAATCACTATGTATTTAATTTTAAGGACGGCTTTAAGCAAAATGTCATTGATAAATTTGTTTCCGTTTACGAAAACGGCGGAACGCCGAATCCGTGCATAGACTGCAACAGATTTATGAAGTTCAGCAAGCTTTATAAAAGAGCGGAAATGCTCGGCTGCGACACTATAGTTACCGGGCATTATGCCGTTATCGAATATGACGAGACAAAGGACAGATATTTATTAAAAAAAGCCGTCAACAGCGAAAAGGACCAGAGCTATGTTCTTTACTTTCTTACTCAGGAGCAGCTTAAACATACAAAATTTCCTCTCGGCGAGTTTGACAACAAGGAAAGCGTCAGAAAAATCGCCGAAAAATACGGTTTTTCAAACGCCGGCAAGCCCGACAGTCAGGATATTTGCTTTGTGCCGGATAACGATTACGCGTCTTTCATTGAGCGCTATACAGGAAAAACGTATCCGGAGGGAAATTTTGTAGATGAAAACGGAAAAATACTGGGAGTACATAAAGGATTCATAAGATATACAATAGGTCAGAGGAAGGGACTGGGGCTTGCTCTCCCTGCGCCGATGTACGTATGCAAAAAGGATATAAAAAGCAACGAAGTAACTCTTACAACGGGCTGCGGGCTTTATTCAAAAGAAATAACGGTAACGGATTTTAACTGGATTTACGAGCGTCCCGAAAAAAGCATTCGTGTATCTGTAAGGACGCGTTATCACACGAGGGAAACGGAAGCGACCGCTTATGTGATTTCGGAAGATGCTGTAAGGGTGGTTTTTGACGAGCCGCGCAAAGCCGTAGCGAAAGGACAGGCCGCAGTTCTTTACGACGGCGACTACGTTGTGGGAGGCGGCACGATAAGCGAAACGACAGCCGAATAACATTTCTAAAGTTCTCAGGCTGTCGCAAAACTTTTTGCAAAAAGTATAAAAGTTTCGGTCAATCCTTTACAAAGGCTTGCAGGGGTCACGGGGACAGCGTCACGTGTCGCGCTCCGCAGAGCGCGAAAACTACTTTTTCGACACGAAAAGAACGTCGGTTGCCCGACGTTCTCATTTTTTACAGAATTATTGAATTACTAAATCGCTGATAATCAAACGATGAATTATCAGATTATTCGTCAATCTCGGTAACAACGCCCGAACCGACTGTACGTCCGCCTTCACGGATAGCGAAACGAAGTCCCTGCTCAATAGCGATAGGAGTGATAAGCTCAACAGACATAACAACGTTATCGCCGGGCATGCACATCTCTGTGCCTTCGGGAAGATTGATAACGCCCGTAACGTCTGTGGTTCTGAAATAGAACTGAGGTCTGTAGTTGTTGAAGAAAGGAGTATGACGTCCGCCTTCATCTTTAGTCAGAACGTAAACCTGACCTTTGAACTTTGTGTGGGGGTGGATTGAACCGGGCTTGGAGATAACCTGTCCGCGTTCGATTTCCGTTCTCTGAACACCGCGGAGAAGAGCGCCTACGTTGTCGCCTGCCTCAGCGTAATCAAGCTGTTTTCTGAACATTTCAAGACCTGTGCAGACAGTTTTTCTCTTTTCATCTTTAAGACCGACGATTTCAACTTCTTCATTGACATTAAGATGTCCGCGTTCAACTCTGCCCGTAGCAACTGTGCCGCGTCCGGTAATGGTGAAAACGTCCTCAACAGGCATAAGGAACGGCTGGTCGGATTTACGGTCGGGAGTGGGAATATAGGTGTCAACAGCCTCCATAAGTTCCCAGATGCAGGCAAGCTCGGGAGCGTTTACGTCGTTGCCCGAATATTCGAGAGCTTTAAGAGCCGAGCCCTTGATGATGGGAGTTTCATCGCCGGGGAATTCGTACTCGTCAAGAGTCTCGCGGACTTCCATTTCAACGAGTTCAAGAAGCTCTTCGTCGTCAACCTGGTCAACTTTATTAAGGAAAACGATGATATAGGGAACGCCAACCTGACGGGCAAGAAGAAGATGCTCTTTTGTCTGAGCCATCGGGCCGTCGGTAGCCGCGATAACGAGGATAGCGCCGTCCATCTGAGCCGCGCCCGTAATCATGTTCTTGATATAGTCGGCGTGACCGGGGCAGTCAACGTGCGCATAATGGCGGGTTTCAGTCTGATATTCAACGTGAGCCGTATTGATTGTGATTCCGCGCTCTCTCTCTTCGGGAGCCTTATCAATGTTAGCGTAATCAACGAACTCCGCCTCGCCCTTCATAGCGAGTGTCTTAGTAATAGCTGCGGTGAGGGTTGTTTTACCATGGTCAACGTGACCGATGGTACCAATGTTAACATGGGGTTTGGTTCTTTCAAATTTAGCTTTTGCCATTTGAAGGTCCTCCTTTAATTTTTGATATTATTTGATTTTGATATAAAAGTTTACTTTATTATTGTAACACAAATACAATAAATTTCAAGTGTTTTTATAAAATTTAATACTGGTTTTCAGCGTTTCAAAATTAATTTTTGACGCTTTAATATTAGTTTTTGGCTCTGCTGCCTATAACAGTATCGGCAATCGACTTGGGAACCTGCTCATAGTGGCTCGGCTCCATAACGTACTGACCGCGTCCCTGCGTCTTTGAACGCAGGTCGGTTGCGTAACCGAACATAGATGAAAGCGGAACGGTAGCGTTGACCTGAACCGCGCCGGTGCGGTGTTCCATTTCCTTCATCATGCCGCGTCTTGCGGTGATATCGCCTATAACGTCTCCGAGGTAATCGTCGGGAGTTATAACCGAAATCTTCATGATAGGCTCCATAAGAACGGGACCGGCTTTCAGCATAGCCTCCTTAAACGCCATGGAACCGACCATTTTAAACGCCATTTCGGACGAATCGACCTCATGGTACGAACCGTCGAATACAGTGCATTTAACGTCAACTACGTTGTAGCCTGCGAGCACGCCGCTCTGCATTGCACCTTCAATACCGGCCTGTATAGCGGGAATATATTCCTTTGGAATCGCGCCGCCGACTACTTCGTTTACAAATTCAAAGCCCTTGCCGGGATTCGGCTCTATGCGCATTTTTACATGACCGTACTGACCATGACCACCTGACTGCTTGGCATACTTTGTATCAACCGAAGCTTCCTTTGTTATGGTTTCGCGGTAAGCAACCTGAGGATTGCCAACATTCGCCTCGACCTTGAACTCACGCAGCATTCTGTCTACCATGATGTCAAGATGAAGCTCTCCCATTCCGGCAATGATAGTCTGACCGGTTTCTTTATCCGTATATACCTTGAAAGTCGGATCCTCCTCGGCGAGTTTCTGGAGGGCTATGCCCATTTTTTCCTGACCTGCTCTGGTCTTGGGCTCTATAGCGACTCTTATAACGGGGTCGGGGAATTCCATTGATTCAAGGATTATCGGATGATTCTCGTCACAGAACGTGTCGCCCGTAGTGGTGTACTTAACGCCGACTACAGCCGCGATATCGCCCGCATAGCAGGTGTCTATCTCCTGCCTGTGATTTGAATGCATCTGGAGTATACGGCCGAGACGCTCATGCTTGTCTTTTGTAGAATTGTAAACAGCGGTTCCCGCCACAGCCGTTCCGGAATATACGCGGAAATAACAAAGCCTGCCTACAAACGGGTCTGTTGCGATTTTGAACGCAAGAGCGGAAAACGGCTCGTCATCGGAAGAATGACGCACATCCTCTTCGCCCGTATCGGGATTGATACCCGTAATGGGAGGAATATCCGTCGGAGCCGGCATATAGTCCACAACAGCGTCAAGCAGCTTCTGAACGCCCTTGTTGCGGTAAGAAGTACCGCATACGACGGGAACCATTTCATTCGCTATCGTAGCTTTTCTTATACAGCTCTTTATTTCCTCTTTTGTGAGTTCTTCCCCGCCAAAATACTTTTCCATGAGTTCCTCGTCCTGTTCAGCCACGCTTTCAATGAGGGCGTCATGGTATTTCTGCGCGATTTCCTTCATATCCTCGGGGATTTCCTCAACGCGCATATCAAGTCCCATGTCGTCATAATAGACGTCCGCGTTCATTTCAACGAGGTCTATTATGCCTTTAAAGTCCGCTTCCGCGCCTATGGGAAGCTGAATCGGAACGGCGTTGCATTTAAGCCTGTCTTTCATCATATCGAGAACGTTGAAGAAATTAGCGCCCATTATATCCATTTTATTTACATATACCATTCTCGGTACATGATATTCGTCCGCCTGTCTCCAGACAGTTTCGGACTGAGGCTCAACGCCTCCCTTTGCGCACAGAACCGTAACGGAACCGTCAAGGACACGCAGAGAACGCTCAACTTCAACAGTAAAGTCAACGTGACCGGGAGTGTCGATGATATTGATTCTGTATTTATTCTGTTCGGGATCGTCTTTTTTAGTCCAGAAGCACGTTGTTGCGGCGGAGGTTATCGTAATACCTCTCTCCTGCTCCTGCGCCATCCAGTCCATTGTGGCTGTTCCTTCGTGTGTTTCACCGATTTTATGATTTACGCCGGTGTAATATAAAATACGTTCCGTAGTTGTTGTTTTTCCAGCGTCTATGTGTGCCATTATACCGATATTTCTTGTTAATTCAAGTGAGACCTGCCTGGGCATATTAACCTCCAAAAATATAAATGCGATTTAACGATGGAATTACCAGCGGAAATGTGAGAAAGCCTTGTTGGCTTCCGCCATCTTGTGCGTATCCTCGCGCTTTTTGAATGCTGAACCCTGCTCATTCTTCGCATCCATAATCTCGCCTGCAAGTCTTTCCTTCATTGTCTTTTCGGAACGCTGACGAGCATAGAGTGTAATCCATCTCAGACCTAAGGTCTGTCTTCTTTCGGGACGGACGTCCATGGGTACCTGATAGGTAGAACCGCCGACACGGCGTGCTTTAACCTCGAGCAAGGGCATAACATTTTCCATTGCTGCCTGGAATACCTCAAGGGGTTCCTCTCCCGTTTTTGTTCTGATGATGTCAAAAGCGTCGTAAACTATCTTCTGAGCAACACCTTTTTTTCCGTCGTACATAACATTGTTAATAAGACGTGTTACAAGTTTTGAGTTGTAAAGCGGATCCGGCAAAACATCGCGTTTTGCTACATTGCCTCTTCTTGGCACTTCGCTTCCCTCCTTCATAATGATGATATCATAGGTACTCGAGTGACAAAATTCCCGTGGCGCCAATAACGAGGTTATAAAATATATATAAACTCGCATTGGTGAAAGAATTCTTTCGCCTGCAAGAAGATTTGTCCTAAATACAAAATTTTGAAGTATTGTTTTCTTAAAAACAATTTCTTCAAACGCTCCGAAGTATTTTTTAATTACTTCTTCACCGTTTACGGAACTTTTGTTACCGTATTACTTCTTTGAAGCTTTCGGAACTTTTGCTCCGTACTTGGAACGAGCCTGCATTCTGCCGTTTACGCCCTGTGTATCGAGAACTCCTCTTATGATGTGGTAACGCACACCGGGAAGATCCTTAACACGGCCGCCGCGGATAAGAACGACGCTGTGCTCCTGAAGATTGTGGCCGACGCCGGGAATATAAGCCGAAACTTCGATTCCGTTAGTCAGACGTACTCTGGCAAGTTTTCTCAAAGCGGAATTGGGCTTTTTGGGAGTATCTGTTTTAACAACAGTGCAAACGCCTCTCTTCTGCGGAGAATTATGGTCGGTCATAACGTTCTTTTTTGAGTTAAGACCTTTGCCGAGCGCGGGGGCCTTTGACTTTTTTTCAAGAGTCTTTCTGCCGTTGCGAACAAGCTGATTAAAG
Organism: uncultured Clostridia bacterium; assembly: GCA_947631945.1. Classification (GTDB taxonomy): domain Bacteria; phylum Bacillota; class Clostridia; order Oscillospirales; family Acutalibacteraceae; genus UBA1081. The sequence goes on along the minus strand of CANRNI010000013.1, from coordinate 25,601 downwards.
GTTGGCAAGCTGTACACCTCCTGTTTTTATATTTTATATTAAAGAGGAGAAAATAAACAATATTATCTCCTCCTTAACGTCGGCAATTGTTTATTTCGCAAAAAATGCTGATATAATAATGTAAATTATATCACACAAGTTTATATTTTAACTCAAAAATGTCCTTGTGTCAACACTTTTTACAAATTTTTTGTATAAAATTAGGTTAAAATAACGAACGGTACGCAGGTTCTTCCTCAACGTAAACATCTATGTCAACGTCATTGTAGCATTTCATTCCCGTACCGGAGGGAAGAAGCTTGCCTATAATGACGTTCTCTTTAAGACCGTGAAGCGGATCCTTTTTACCCTTTATCGCGGCGTCGGTAAGAACTCTCGTAGTCTCCTGGAACGAGGCCGCCGACAGGAACGAATCGGTAGCGAGAGAAGCCTTTGTGATACCTAAGAGAACCGCTTCTCCTACAGCCTCGTGAAGCTCCTCGCCCGTTTCCTTCGCTCTTTCCTCAAGCTGTTCGTTCGCAGCGATAAAATCGGATTTTTCAACGACAGCACCTGTAAGAAGCTTTGTGTCGCCCGGATCGAGAACTCTTATCTTGCGCATCATCTGACGTACAATAACCTCGATATGCTTATCGTTGATTTCAACGCCCTGAAGTCTGTAAACAAGCTGAACCTCTCTTATAAGGTAATTGTGTACTGCGTCAACGCCGAGTATGGCGAGAACGTCGTGAGGATTTATCGAACCGTCGGTAATCGGAGCGCCCTTTTCTATCATTTGACCTTCCTTGACGCATATACGCGAATCATACGGTATAAGGTATTTTTTCTGATCCTCTTTGTTTGTAACGACAACGTTGGTTACGGTACTCTGGTTCTTCTTAATTTCCTCAAACGAAACAAGACCGTCGATTTCGGAAAGCATTGCGAGAATCTTCGGCTTTCTCGCCTCGAACAATTCCTCAACTCTGGGAAGGCCCTGAGTGATATCGGACGACGAAGTAACGCCGCCTGTGTGGAACGTTCTCATTGTAAGCTGTGTGCCGGGCTCGCCTATCGACTGCGCCGCGATAATTCCGACTGCTTCGCCTATCTGAACGGTATTGCCCGTAGCGAGGTTTTTGCCGTAGCACTTGATACATACGCCCTCTTTCGAGCGGCAGGTAAGAAGGGACCTTATAGTAACGTTCTCTATGCCCCTTGACGCGATAATCTTAGCGTCCTCGTCGGTGAGCATATGATTGTTATCCACTATTACCTCGCCCGTATCGGGGTCGCATAACGAATGGAGCAGGAATCTTCCGACAAGTCTTTCCTCAAGAGGCTCGATTATGCCGTTGTCCTCGCTTCTTATTGCGGAAACGGTAAGACCTTCCTTGCAGCCGCAGTCCTCCTCACGGATAATAACGTCCTGCGAAACGTCGACAAGACGTCTTGTAAGATATCCCGAGTCGGCTGTTCTCAGAGCCGTGTCTGCAAGACCTTTACGCGCGCCGCGCGATGAAATGAAATATTCGAGAACGTTAAGTCCTTCGCGGTAATTGGCTCTGATGGGAATTTCAATCGTCTTACCGGCGGTATTGGCGATTAGTCCGCGCATACCGGCGAGCTGACCGAGCTGGTTGGTACTGCCTCGGGCGCCCGAATCAACCATCATGAAAATGGGGTTATCCTGCGAAAGACCGACCGTGATTTCATTCTGAACCTTAGCCGTACATTTTTCCCACGCGCCTATAGTAAACTTTGAGCGGTCCTTATCGGACGCAAGACCTCTGCGGTGGAGAGCGTTGATTTTATCGACCTGCTCCTGCGCTTCGGCAAGATATCTTTTCTTGTTTTCGGGAATTATAGCGTCGAAAACGGATACCGTAATACCGCTCTTTGTTGAATATTTGTAGCCCTGAGCCTTGATTTTATCAAGCATTTCGGAGGCCTCGTGGATTCCCTTTACCTTAATTGCTTTATCAATGATTTTACCTAACTGCTTTTTATTTACAAGGTAATCGACCTCGAGAGAGAAAGCGTTTTCGGGGTCGCTTCTGTCAACAAGTCCGAGATCCTGCGGAATGGGGTCGTTGAAGATGACGCGTCCGAGAGTTGTCTCTATAAGCTTTGATTTCTTTTCGTCGCCGATTTCCTTTGTCATTCTTATTTTGCACAGCGCGTGAAGATCAAGGTCGCCGGCCTCATATGCCATGACGGCCTCGTTAACGTCGCGGAAAACCTTGCCCTCGCCCTTCGCGCCGTTTTTTATGAGAGTGAGGTAATACGAGCCGAGAACCATATCCTGAGTGGGAACGGTAACGGGCTTGCCGTCCGACGGCTTAAGCAGGTTATTTGCCGCGAGCATAAGGAATCTCGCCTCCGCCTGAGCTTCCGCGGAAAGAGGAACGTGAACGGCCATTTGGTCGCCGTCGAAGTCCGCGTTGAAAGCGGTACACGCGAGCGGGTGAAGCTTTATCGCTCTGCCTTCAACAAGGACAGGCTCAAACGCCTGAATACCGAGTCTGTGAAGCGTGGGAGCGCGGTTAAGCATTACGGGGTGGTCTTTTATCGCGACTTCAAGAGCGTCCCAAACCTCGGTGCCTGCTCTGTCAACCATTTTTCTCGCACTTTTAATGTTTTTGGCTATATCCTGCTCAACAAGTCTTTTCATTACAAACGGCTTAAACAGTTCGAGCGCCATCTCCTTGGGAAGACCGCACTGATATATTTTAAGCTCGGGACCTACAACGATAACCGAACGTCCCGAATAATCGACACGCTTGCCGAGAAGGTTCTGACGGAAACGTCCCTGCTTGCCTTTGAGCATATCGGAAAGCGATTTTAAAGGACGGTTGTTCGCGCCCGTAACGGGTCTGCCGCGTCTGCCGTTGTCAATAAGAGCGTCAACGGCCTCCTGAAGCATTCTCTTTTCATTTCTTACGATTATTTCCGGAGCGCTGAGCTCAAGCAGCTTAGCAAGACGGTTATTTCTGTTTATAACTCTCCTGTACAGGTCGTTGAGGTCGCTTGTAGCGAAACGTCCGCCGTCAAGCTGAACCATAGGTCTGATATCGGGAGGAATTACGGGAAGAACGTTGAGAATCATCCATTCGGGACGGTTGCCCGACTGGCGGAACGATTCGACGACTTCAAGTCTTTTGAGGATTTTAGCCTTCTTCTGACCTGTCGCGTCGGCAATCTCGTCTTTAAGCTCGGCAGCCATTTCATCAACGTCTATCTGCTTCAGAAGCTCCTGAACGGCCTCCGCGCCCATTGCCGCGCGGAATGAATCCTCGCCGTATTTTTCGGCGATATCGTCATATTCCTTATCGGTAATTACCTGACCTTTTGAAAGAGGCACACTGTCGTCCATTACCTCGAGCACAAGATATTTGGCGAAATAAAGCACGTTTTCAAGCTCGCGAGGTGAAATATCAAGTATAAGTCCCATTCTTGAGGGGATTCCCTTAAAATACCAGATATGCGAAACTGGACAGGCAAGCTCTATATGCCCCATTCTCTCGCGTCTTACCTTAGCCTTTGTGATTTTAACGCCGCAGCGCTCGCAGACCTTACCCTTATATCTGATTCTCTTATATCTGCCGCAGTGACATTCCCAGTCCTTCTGCGGTCCGAAAATGCGCTCGCAGTAAAGACCGTCTCTCTCAGGTTTCAGAGTTCTGTAATTTATTGTTTCGGGCTTTTTAACCTCTCCGTACGACCACTCTCTTATAGTATCGGGTGAAGCAAGCCCTATCTGAATAGATTCAAAATTCAGTTCGTTATAATTGCTTTCGTTAAGCATACAGGATTCCTTCTTCCTTTTATTATCTAACCTGTTAACAACGCCGCGCAGCCGGCGGCTGACTCATTTGCAGCGCATCGCCTCTGCGAAAAATCCGGCGGCGCGGCTGCAAACGAAATTCAAGCGGTATTGCCTTAACTCCGATTAATATTCATTAATTAATATTCATCGTCCTCATCGTTTTCAAGGAACTGATTTATCTGCGAGGCGATATCGTCAAAACTCTCGTCTTCGTCATCGGAATCGAGCGTTTCCGAGCCGTAATCCTCTTCGTCCTCGTCGTTTTCATCAAAAAGACCAAATTCATCGTCGTCTTCATCGCTGTCGGGAATTTCTTCAATGCCGAAGCCTTCCGCTCCCTCCGCGTCATTGACGATTTCACCCCGCTCCGACGGAGCGAAATCAACGCCGTCGTCATCGAAATCCTGTTTAAGGTCGATTTCCTCGTCGTTTTCGTCGAGCACTCTTACATCAAGACAAAGCGACTGAAGCTCTTTTATAAGAACCTTAAAGGACTCGGGAATACCGGGCTTGGGTACGTTCTGACCCTTTACGATTGATTCATACGTCTTTACTCTGCCGACTACATCGTCGGATTTGATTGTAAGGATTTCCTGAAGCGTGTAAGCCGCGCCGTAAGCTTCGAGCGCCCAAACTTCCATTTCACCGAAACGCTGACCGCCGAACTGCGCCTTACCGCCGAGCGGCTGCTGAGTAACCATGGAGTACGGACCTGTGGAACGCGCGTGTATCTTATCATCAACAAGGTGATGCAGTTTAAGGAAGTACATAATTCCGACCGTTACCCTGTTGTCAAACGGCTGGCCTGTACGCCCGTCGTAAAGAACTGTTTTTCCGTCCTCGCTCAGCCCTGCCATTTTGAGACACTCTACTATATCGGCCTCATGAGCGCCGTCGAATACGGGAGTCATGATTTTCCAGCCGAGCTTTTTGCAGGCGTAACCTAAAGTTACCTCGAGAACCTGACCTATATTCATTCGGGAGGGAACGCCGAGGGGGTTAAGAACTATATCGAGCGGCGTGCCGTCCGGCAGGAACGGCATATCCTCCTGAGGAAGTATCCTTGAAACAACGCCCTTGTTTCCGTGGCGTCCCGCCATTTTGTCGCCTACGCTTATCTTTCTCTTCTGAGCTATATAACAGCGCACTACCTTATTAACGCCCGGGCTTAACTCGTCGCTGTTTTCCCTTGTAAATACCTCAACATCTACTACTATTCCGTATTCGCCGTGAGGAACTTTAAGAGAAGTATCTCTTACTTCGCGCGCCTTTTCGCCGAAAATAGCTCTCAACAGCCTTTCCTCGCTTGTAAGCTCCGTTTCACCCTTTGGCGTTACCTTACCTACAAGTATATCTCCCGATTGTACCTCCGCTCCTATACGGATAATACCCTCCTCGTTCAAATCCTTGAGAGCGTCCTCGCCTACGTTCGGTATATCCCTTGTGATTTCCTCAGCGCCGAGTTTTGTGTCGCGCGCCTCAATTTCGTATTCTTCTATATGAATCGACGTATAAACGTCGTCTCTTACCAGCTTTTCGTTAAGCAGAACAGCGTCCTCGTAGTTATAGCCTTCCCAAGTCATAAAACCTATGAGAGCGTTTTTGCCGAGCGATATTTCTCCGCCGTCCGTTGCGGGGCCGTCCGCTATAACCTCGTCTTTTTCAACGTGCTGACCGGCCTCTACAATCGGTTTCTGATTAAGACAGGTGCCGTTGTTGGAGCGCATGAATTTTATCAGCTCATAAACGTCTATGCCGCCTTCGTCAGACGAAACGACTATCGTATCGGCCGATACCTTGGTAACTGTTCCGGAGCGTTTGGCAAGGACCGTAACGCCCGAGTCAACGGCCGCCTTATACTCCATACCCGTGCCGACTATAGGCGAATCCGTTTTAAGCAGAGGAACCGCCTGCTTCTGCATATTTGAACCCATCAAGGCTCGGTTCGCGTCGTCGTTTTCAAGGAAAGGAATCATCGCCGTCGCCACCGAAACTACCATTTTCGGAGAAACGTCCATATAATCGGCTTCGGAAGCCGGAATTTCGCGGAACTCATCGCGGTATCTAACCGTTACCCTTTCGTTCATGAAATGACCGTATTCATCGAGAGGTTCGTTCGCCTGAGCGACCATAAATTCGTCCTCGACGTCTGCCGTCATGTATTCGACCTCGTCAAGCACTCTGCCCGTTTCCTTATCAACGCGGCGGAACGGAGCTTCAACAAAGCCGTATTTATTTATTCTCGCAAACGTGGCGAGAGATGATATAAGTCCGATATTCGGTCCTTCGGGAGTTTCTATCGGACACATACGTCCGTAATGCGAATAGTGTACGTCGCGGACCTCGAATCCGGCGCGGTCACGCGAAAGTCCTCCGGGACCGAGCGCGGAAAGCCTTCTCTTGTGAGTAAGCTCCGCGAGCGGGTTATTCTGATCCATGAACTGTGAAAGCGGCGACGAACCGAAAAACTCTTTTATTGCCGCTACCACGGGACGTATATTTATAAGAGCCTGCGGCGTAACCTTGTCGCCGTCCTGCGTCTGGAGGGACATTCTCTCCTTTACGACTCTTTCCATTCTCGTAAAGCCAATCCTTACCTGGTTTTGAAGCAGCTCGCCCACGGAGCGTATTCTTCTATTGCCGAGGTGGTCGATATCGTCAAGAGAGCCTACTTCGCTGCCAAGACAATTGAGGTAGTTTACCGAAGCGAGAATATCTTCAATTACAATGTGCTTAGGAATAAGAATATCGCCGTTTTTGGAAAGAGCTTCCATGATACTGTCAATATCTCCGCCGCATTCGCCGAGAACCGACATAAGAGCCTTATAGCTGACCTTTTCATTAATGCCGATACTGTCAAGCATTTCGGCTGTAATGCCATCGGGGAGATACGGAAGAATATCTACCATACCCGTAGATATGATTTTTACAATTTTTCCGTCAACGTCTATAAAAGCGGTGTCAACGCCCGCCTGTTCGATTTCGTGAGCTTTGGCCTTTGTGATTTTTTCGCCCGCGTCCGCAAGTATTTCGCCTGTAGAGGGGTCCGCTATCGCTTCGGCGAGAATATGGTATTTAAGTCTGTCGGCAATGCCGAGCTTTTTATTGTATTTATATCTGCCTACTCTTGAAATATCATAGCGGTGTTCATCGAAGAAAAGACCCGCGAGATATGATTTTGCGGTATCGAGCGTAGGCGGCTCGCCGGGACGCAGCTTCTTGTATACTTCAAGGAGAGCCTCGGCCGTATTTTTGGTGCTATCCTTTTCAAGCGTCGCGCGGATCCTTTCGTCGTAACCGAAAAATTCGTCTATCTGACTGTTTGAATTAAGTATATTATCATCAAGGAAGCTGCCCAGCGCTCTTACAAACGTTGTAATGCATATTTTTCTTGTTTTATCTATTCTTACGTAAAAAACGTCGTTCTGATCCGTTTCATATTCAAGCCATGCGCCTCTGTTGGGTATAACGGTTGTCGCAAACATCTTTTTACCCGTTTTATCTCTGGACATATCGAAGTATACGCCCGGAGAACGTACAAGCTGCGAGATGATAACGCGTTCGGCGCCGTTAATTACAAAAGTGCCGCTGTCGGTCATTTTGGGGAAATCACCCATGTATACCTCGTTATCCTTAATCTCGCCCGTTTCTCTGTTAATAAGCCTCGCCGTAACTCTGAGGGGTACAGCGTACGTGGTATCGCGCTCCTTGCACTCCTTCACGGTGTACTTGGGCTTGTCGTCCATACGGTAATCGACAAACATAAGCGACAGATTACCCGAGTAATCCGTAATTTCGTCGATATCCCTGAACACCTCCCTGAGGCCTTTGTCAAGGAACCACTGATAAGAATTCTTCTGCACTTCGATGAGATTCGGCATTTCCATAACATCGTTGATGTGCGCAAAGCTCATTCTTGTCCTGTTTCCCTGCTTTACAGGTTTCACATTGACCATGAATCAATCACTCCGTTCTTTTTTGCTCCCGTTTTCGGAATAATTCCCTGAGAAAAACTGCTTGAATCCTCAAAAAACCTTATTGATTTTTTGGGAATCCGTGATATAATGTATACAGCTCGATTTCGTTAATCGTATAGCTATCCATTATAATACAGCTTATTATATTACACTGTTTTTCTCAAGATGTCAAGAGAAAAATTTTATTTTTTTGTATTTTTATCGTTTTTTATATTATTCAGAATATTTACACGCCTTTTTTCGGTGAAAACGAAGCTTTATTTTTTGAAAAAATGATTGAACAAGCCATTAAAATGAGGTATAATAACTTTTAAGGCAATACCGCATAATTATTGTCGTGCAGATGTGCAATGAGATTTTTCGTCAGATTGACAAAAGTGACGCAGGAATACTGACGTATTTCAAGGAGCTTTTGGCAAAAATGACGGAAAATATCAGTACAGATGCACGGCAAAGGCGGCAGCCGCTAATTGTGCGGTATTGCCTTAATATATATGAGAGGAGTTCAATCAAATGTTTGACAGCAGAGTTCTTGCCGACCCCTCGGTCAAATTTCAGAAAGAAGGTCTTACGTTCGACGATGTACTGCTTATTCCTGCAAAAAGCGACGTGCTTCCGGCGGATATAGACCTGCACACAAAGCTTACGAAAAATATTACGCTCAATACTCCCGTTATGACAGCCGCGATGGACACCGTAACGGAATCGAGAATGGCGATAGCCATAGCGAGAGAGGGCGGCATAGGCGTTATTCATAAGAATATGCCGATAGAACAGCAGAAGGACGAAATCGACAAGGTCAAGAGAAGCGAGAACGGCGTTATAAAGAACCCGTTTTTCCTGCACCCCGAAAACTATGTATACGAGGCCAACGAGCTTATGCGCAATTACCGTATTTCGGGCGTTCCGATTTGCGATGACGACGGCAAGCTCATAGGCATACTCACAAACCGCGACCTTCGCTTTATGACCGACTTCAACGTAAAAATCAACGACGTTATGACAAGAGAAAACCTCGTCACCTCTCATATCGGAACAACTCTCTCACAGGCGAAAACAATACTTATGAAGCATAAGATTGAAAAGCTTCCGCTCGTTGATGAAAACGGTTATCTTAAAGGACTTATTACAATTAAGGATATAGAAAAAGCCGTGCAGTACCCAAATTCCGCGCGCGATTCATTCGGAAGGCTTCTCTGCGCGGCGGCTATAGGCGTTACAGCCGATGTGCTTGAAAGAGCGGCGGCTCTCGTTGAGGCGAACGTCGACGTTCTTGTTCTCGATTCCGCTCACGGCCACTCAAAAGGAATACTCGATGCCGTTTCGAAGGTTAAAGCCGCGTTTCCCGATGTTTCGCTTATAGCCGGCAACGTCGCTACGGCCGAGGGTACAAAAGCTCTCATCGATGCGGGCGCGGACGCCGTTAAGGTCGGCATAGGCCCCGGCTCAATATGTACTACGCGAATAGTAGCCGGCATAGGCGTACCGCAGATATCCGCCGTTTACGATTCGGCGTGCGAGGCGGCAAAACATAACATTCCTATTATTGCCGACGGCGGCATAAAATATTCGGGAGAAATTGTAAAAGCTTTGGCGGCGGGAGCCAACTGCGTAATGCTCGGTTCTCTCGTTGCGGGCTGTGACGAAGCCCCGGGCGATACGGAAATCTATCAGGGCAGACAGTTCAAGGTCTACAGAGGAATGGGTTCCATCGCCGCGATGAACAGCGGCAGCCGCGACAGGTATTTCCAGCAGAACAATAAAAAGCTGGTTCCCGAAGGCGTAGAGGGGCGCGTACCCTACAAAGGAATGCTTTCGGATACGGTATACCAGCTTATGGGAGGCGTAAAAGCGGGTATGGGCTACTGCGGCGCCCCCGATATAGTAACTCTTCAAAATACCGCCAAATTTATACGCATTACGGGAGCGGGACTTGTGGAAAGCCATCCCCATGATGTTTTCATAACAAAAGAGGCTCCGAACTATTCAGCAAAAGAATAAAGGCAATACCGCACAATTAACGGCTACCGCCTTTGCCGCGCATCTGCACCGAGATTTCCCGTCATTTTTGCCAAAAACTCCTTGAAATACGTCAGTATTCCTGCGTCATTTTTGTCAATCTGACGAAAAATCTCTTGGCACATCTGCACGACAATAATTATGCGGTATTGCCTAAATAAAAATACGGTTAAAACCGTGATAAATAAGAATCACAATAAAGTTATGATTGAGGCGATATTATGGCAAAGAAAAAAAATCCGAACACGGCTTACGGCACAGAGCTTATTTCGGCCGAAGCAAGAAGCAACCATCCAATAAGAAGCAAATATACAGCGGCGGCGCTTTCCATGATTCTGGGGATATTCGGAATACACCAGTTTTATCTCAGGAACGTAATAAGAGGATTGCTTACCATTGTTTTTACTCTGATTTTCTTTGTTCTTGATTACCTGTTTACTCCGCCGCTAATTCTTGTTCCCGTCGCGGTCACGGTATTCAGAGGACTGTTTTATCTTATCCAGTCCGACGATAAATTTATGAAAAAAAACCATGTGAGAATAGTTTAAGGCGGCTCTGCCAAAAACCGTCCTACACATTTGCGCACAATCTTAAGGAAACAAAAAAAGCCGAGCGTGACAGCACACGTTCGGCTTTTTTATTAAGTACTAAAGTTCATCGTAGAATTGTCAACTGTCAATAAATCTTGTGCGATATGATAAAATTTTAGCGAATAAAGCGTTAGCCGCTAATTTTGCGGCGTTGCATTAAGTTGCCTTAAATTGAGTTACTTACTTGTATATTTTAAATCCGCAGTACCGATATTTTCAATCACAGGAAGATAATTCAGCGCTTCGGTCTTTGCTCCCTCAAGCGAATGTTCCCGAAAGTTGCCGCATTCGGCCTCGGTCGCTCCGGGTATATCTCCCTCGTATGAAGAAATAAATTTAAACGCGTCTTTTGTAAGTCCAATCGCGTCCTCATCGGACATATCTCTGACAAGAAAATAAAATCCGGTACGGCAGCCCATAGGACCGAAATAAATTATTTTGTCGGCAAAACGTGAATTTCTCACATAAGTCGCAAAAAGATGCTCCAGCGTATGTATCGCCGCGTTATCCATTACATCGCCGGTATTGGGTTTTCGCGTGCGGATATCATAAGTGGTTATATCGCCGTCGATTCTCGATATGTACATTCCCCTTTGAAGCTTTATGTGGTCAACCTCAAAGCTTGCGATTCTTTTCATAAATTAAAACTTCCTTTTCAACAATTCAACCGCACATTACATCAATTTTCAATTAATTGACAATTGTCAATTGTACATTGTCAATTGTCAATTGATTACGTATTTATGTTTACGCCTTACTGCCGCTCCAGAAAACGTAATCCGCGAGAAGCACCGCTCTTAAAGGCGCCGCTTCCGCGCCGCCTATTTTAAGCGGCTGCGCAAGCATAAAATATCTTCCGGGCTTTACGCTTTTAAGTTCAAGATTTTCTATTACCGCGACTTTTTCTCTCAAAAGGGCAACATGAGGTTCCGTCTGTGCGCCATGTGTCCCGACGGACAGCGCGTCGGTTCCTATCAATTTTACTCCCGCGAACGCGATTTCCTCAGCCGCGCTTTTTGTAAGCCACGCCCTGCCGCCGCTTTTCAAAAGCACCCTTTTTGCGTCCTTAGGGAGCAAATTATCAATATCCTCGCCGGTAAGCGCTCTTCCGGGCGCTTCCAAAACATGACATTCTCCTATAAAAACTCCGAGATCGGCTTTTTCTATCGAGTCTCCGTCCGCGATAAAATGCAAAGGCGCGTCAGCGTGAGTACCGTTATGAAGTCCCGTATATATTGCGGAAAGATTGCAGCTTCCGCCGCTTTCCAACGTATCTACAGAGCTTAGTTTCACCTCGGGATCTCCCGGGTAAATCTCGCAGGAGGTTATATCCTTTGAAATATCAATTATCTGCATTTTTTCATTCACCTATTTCATTTTGTTGCCGCCGATATCTTTTTTCATAACTTATTTCAGATTGATTTTAAGCTCCGTAAGCTGAACGGTCAAAATATAGATAAACACCGTTACAAGCGCCTTGAAATAAACTCCGGTAAAGCCTATAAGCAAGGCTCCCGTTCTTGACGCCTCGTCTATCGCCGCCGCATCGACCGACATCGAAACGCCCGACTCCCGTATTATAAGCGTAATATCGCAAAGGCTCTCAAGACCGTAAGATATTCCCTGAATAATAAACACGGTAAGGGCAAGATACAGTATAACTCCGAACGAGCCGAGCTTATGAAAAGGTCTTATATTTGAAAGAGTAATCGCAAAAAGCACGAACATTACGAATATACAAGCGTTGAAAAGACCTATAACCGCGCTTATTATAAGATAAGTCGTATAAACCGATTCCGCGCCTATGCCGAAGCTCTGCAAAAGCGAATAAATCATATCGTAAACTTCCGCTCCGTCCTGATTTTCGCTTGTCCAGTATATCGCAACTCCCACAAACGTTACAGCCGCGAGAGAGTAGCTTATTATAACCCAGACAGACGAAGTAAGCCATTTTGAAAAAATCAGAGAGCTTGTTCTTACGGGCAGCGTTTGAGTAAGATACCCTTCCCTGCCGAAAAGACTTTTATTCGCGCCGAACACTACAGAAACAAAGGTCACGATTACGGCGATAAACGCTATTACAACAACTGCCGAGGAGGTCAGAAACCTTAAAAAGCCGCTTTTCAAAAACGCCGAAAAAAGCATGGCCGCGCAGGCGATGACCGCGGCAAGATATATATTGCCCATTCTTCTCGCGCCTGCAATCAAATCGTGCTTAATCAACTTCCCAATCATTTCCGATTACCTCCTTAAATACTTCCTCAAGTGATTTTCCGCTCTTTCTTACGTTATCGACCGACGTGTTGACGAGAACTCTGCCGTGTCCGAGAATCAGGATATGATTGAAGCTCGCTTCGAGGTCGTTTACCATATGCGTCGAAAGTATAAGCGTGGATTTCTCCGCATAGTTTGACATTATCATGTCGAGAATATTTTCCCGCGCCGCAGGGTCAACGCCGCCCAAAGGCTCGTCGAGCAAATAGAGCTTCGCGGCTCTCGACATTATCAGCAGAAGCTGCACCTTTTCCTGCATACCCTTCGACATGGTTTTTATTTTCTGTTTAAGGTCAAGATTAAAGCGCTTTGTAAATTCAAGAGCCTTGTTTCTGTCAAAATCATAGAAGAAGTCGTTAAAATAATCTATCGCGTCTATTGTTCTGAAATAATCGGCAAGATAAGTCGTATCGGGCAGAAAAGCGGTGTTGGCTTTTGTTATGACTCCCGGCTGATGGCCGCCTATTATGATTTTTCCGCTGTAATCGTGTATACAGCCCGAAAGAATTTTCAGAAGCGTCGTTTTTCCGCAGCCGTTTGGACCGAGAAGTCCTACGATTTTGCCCGCAGGTATATCAAACGACACGTCTGAAAGCACCGGCCGCCCCTTTACATAAGATTTATTAAGATTTCTGACTTTTATAGCATATTCAACATCAGGCATCCTGTATTTTCCTCCGATTTTAATTGTTACCTAAGAAAGCACTGATTAAGCCGTTATCATTTTTCAATTACAGTTCAGTATTTTAACTGCGGATACGACGGATCCGAGTATACGTTTTCTATATCACCCGTCATTATTTTAACGGCGAGAGAAATAAGATCATCATTGCAAGACGCCGAAACGTGTCCCTGATTTTTAAAGAACCACGTGGTATCGGGGAAAACACATTCGCTTATATCGGGCTTTGAATTAATATCGGCGCATACTGCTCCGAGGGAAGAAGAACTAATATCAATTATGCCGTCGGACGATATTCCGCTGCGGGAAGCTATCGGAATAAGCTCCGAGCCGTAACCGCAGAGGATATAAAATTCCCTGTTTTTTACTGCCTCCGCAAGGCCGGAGGAACATTCGCGCAGCGCCGTTATTTTTTCTTTAAGAACAGAATCCGTACAGTCCTTTAAATTGTTGTATATACCGTCAAAACGGTTACATGGTATAAGAGCCCACATAAAGGTGCAGTTAAAAATCAGCTTGCTTTTTATAACGTCAAGCGATTTTTTTATCGTGCTTGCGATAACTTCCGGCGGAAACATTGCTATTGCAGAGGATAGCGACGCGGCTTTTCCTCCCAACCCTGAAAGAAGCTTTACGGGGTCGTCAAGGTTAAGCTTATCCTCGAACAAATCCGCAATAAGCGAAATACCTCCGAGGGCGGAAACGATATTTACAATCTTACCCGTATCGTTTTTTTCGCCGTATTTATGCAAATATGCTTTAAGCACCGCTCCGCCGACGCTCACGGCTATAACGTTTATCTTATCTTTTCCCGTCTTTGATTTTACAAAGCTTATAAATTCGTCAAATTTTTCAGCGATATCGAAAATATCCCCGAACGGGTCGTATGTAAAGTAAAAAATATTTTCTTCACCGATTGTTTCTCCGTGTTCTTTAAGAGGAAAATCTTTATATATCTCGTTCTTTTCTTCCTCGGAGCATTCGGCAAGAGATTTATTATAAAAAACAGGCTGTACGTTATACTTCTTTGAGCCGTCGGAGTTTACCGAGAGCGGTTCGGCGATACCGCTTATTATTTCCGCAATCTTATCGGAAAAGCCTCCGTCCTTTCTGAAAATCATCATTTTCATAAGCGAGCTTTTTATTTCATTCATAACGGATTTTTCGTCAAGCTCGGGCGGCCAAGCGCTTTTTATTCTATTTCCCGTTTCGTCGGCAGTAAATAATTTTAACCGCGATATTCCGGGAATAATTACCACAGGGCAGGTATCCATAAAACAAATATCCTCCGTAAATATAACAAATCTATTCTATGATAGCACAATACACAAGTTTTTTCAAGCAATATTATGAACAATATTAAATTTTTAGGTGTTGTAAAAATAAAAACCATATGATATAATATATTAAAAGAATAGGCGGGAAAGGATTGATATTAATGAAAAACAAAATAATTGCAGCCATTCTTACAATAGCTATCGTTTGCTCCTCGGCGGCGGTTCTGTCGTTCGCGCAAAGCGTCACTCTCGGAGATATAAACAAAGACGGTCAGCACACGGCTTCCGACGCGCGCCAGGTTCTGCGTATGGCGGCGCAGCTTGACCCTGCGTCGGAGGAAGATAAAAAAATAGCCGATACCAATTTTGACGGAAACGTTACGGCGGCCGACGCGAGAACGATACTGAGATACTCGGCAAAGCTTGACCCGATTCCAGAGGTAACGTTTGAAGTGACCACGGAATCATCTGCCGGCGAAACGACAGTTCCGTCCGATGAGCCTACAACGAACAATGTTGCCGAACCGACCACCGCTACGACAACCGAAACGACCACGGAAGAGCCGAGCAAAGTGGTTGACGAATATCCTGCGGCTATCGACGCGTTTTTCGCGGGAAAATTCTACATGGAAGCAATAGCGCAGGACGGCAATTTGGAAACTCCGGTAAAATTCGCGACGAAAAACAATAACGTTGAAATCGTTATGCCTATAGAAGGAATAGAGGTTTCCATTTTTATGAATGGCGGAGTAACTTATATGAAGCTTGTAGACAGCAGCAACAAAAAGTATTACGCGAACCTCTCCGACCTTATGAAGGCTTTCAACGTTGACCTTGATTTCGATTACCTGCTCGACGGCATAACGTTCGGTATAGTAGAGGATTACGGCAAGCCTGTTCTCACAAAGGAAAAGAGCGGCTCAACCGTGTATGATGTTTACACGTTTACCGTCGGTGAGAAAAAAATAGCTTTTTACGCGGTTAACGGCGAGATAAAGGAAATATACAACATAATGCCCGACCCTACGAACAATACACAAATGACGGTTATAACGCTGAGTGAAAAAATTCCTCCGAATATGCTTACGACAAGAGGATATACGGAAAGCACCGCTAAAATAATTTCAATACTGTCCGAAATAATGTAAATTAATCGGCTGCTTGGATTTTTTTACAAAAAAGCTCTTGACTTACCGTTTTCACGGTGATATAATCTAAAAGCCGCATGTGGCAGGCAAGGGTGTATTATGCCCTTATAAGCGTTGATACCGCCCGTCGCAGCGAGTCTTATTTAAGGAGAAAACCAATGTACGCAATTATCGAAACAGGCGGCAAGCAGTACAAAGTAGAGGCAGGTTCCGTTGTCTTTATCGAAAAACTTGACGTTGAGGCTGACAGCGAAGTAGTTTTTGATAAGGTTATCGCCGTGGGAACGGACGACGGCATCAAGGTAGGAACTCCCTATGTTGAAGGCGCTACCGTTACGGCAAAAGCCGTAAAGAACGGCAAGGGCAAAAAAATCACCGTTGCGACCTATAAGGCAAAGAAAAACGAAAAGCGTAAAATGGGTCACAGACAGCCCTATACAAAGATTGAAGTTGCTTCAATCAACGCTTAATTATGATTAGCGCGGTTTTTAATATCCGTAATTCAAAGCCGGTAGGTTTTACATTAAAGGGACATTCGGGTTATGCCGAAAGCGGACGCGATACGGTCTGCGCGGCGGTATCGTCGGCGGCATATATGGCGGTAAATACCGTTACGGAAATTCTCGGCTGCGCCCTTGATGCGGAAGTCGATGACGGATATATGAGGGCTTCGCTCAGAAGCGAATCGGAAGCCGCAAAAGACGTGTTTTCGGGACTTATGCTCCATTTAACGGAGCTTTCAAAGGAATATCCCGATTTTATCAGAATCATCACGGAGGTGTAATTAATGCTCAAGATAAACATTCAGCTCTTCGCTCATAAAAAAGGTATGGGTTCTACCCGTAACGGACGCGATTCCGAATCAAAGAGACTCGGTACAAAACGCGCCGACGGTCAGACTGTCAACGCGGGAACGATTCTTGTACGTCAGAGAGGAACTCACATTCATCCCGGCAACAACGTCGGCAAGGGTTCGGACGATACGCTTTTCGCTCTTGTAAACGGTACTGTTAAATTTGAGCGCATGGGCAAGGACCGCAAAAAAGTCAGCGTATACGAAAATTGATATATTAAAAAACTAAAGGGACGGCGAAAAACCGTCCCTCATTTTTTGTTGTTAAGGAAAAACCGAACAAATCACTCCTACGAGCCGAATAAATACACTCTAATTGCTCCATTAATAAAATATAGAATACTGCTTATCGGCAACGTCCGCAAGCTGACTGTTATGCTCTGCTATAAGACTTTCTTCTATCGCGGCTTTTTTTATAAGATTCTTTACCGTAATATCAAAATCGGTGTTTTCGGAATAATCCGCTGGGAAGATAAAATCAACTCTGCCGTGGTTCAGCAAATCCTCTACAAGCATTCTGTTGGATATATCCCTGTAAACGGCTATGGAGCTGCCGCCGTAAGCTTTTACCATTTTCATGCACGGCACGTCAGAAAGCCCGTCGCCTATGTAAAGCATATTGCGGAAACGCACGCGCTTATCGTTATCGGGCATTGAGCCGTTTAAATCGCGGTCGTTTGAAACGTCCAGAACGCCCTTATTTATTCTGTAAACAAACTGCGTTTTCGACGTATAATTAACGGCGGATTTCGGGAATACGGCTACGCCGTTTTCATCGTAAAGGAACTCACTCGCGTATATCTTTTTAAAAAATTTTCCTATCGAGGTTCCTTCTATAATTTCAACAAGCCCCGACGAAAGAACATAATGCTCAACGGCAACGCCGTTCGCGAAGCCAAACATATTAATTCGCTCGAACCAGCTTTCAACGCCCTTAAAAAATTCCACGTTCTCTCCGCACTTGACTACCCTTTCACGGGTAAGCTTTATTCCCGATTCTTCCGATTTTCTTATCATCATATACATATAAGAAAGAATTTTATCCATACCCATTCTGTCTCCGAAAGAATTAGCCGCGCTCCAAAATTCTGCGGCTTCCATTCCGAGACTCGGTATAAACTGATACTCCTGCATATCCTTAGGACTTAATGTCCTGTCAAAATCATACATTATCGCAAAAATCGGCATATCGTTCATATTTATTCTCCCAAAAATAATATATAGAAATTTAAGGCAATACCGCATAATTATTGTCGTGCAGATGTGCCAAGAGATTTTTCGTCAGATTGCCAAAAGTGACGCAGGAATACTGCCGTATTTCAAGGAACTTTTGGTAAAAATGACGGAAAATCTCGGTACAGATGCGCGGCAAAGGCGGCAGCCGCTAATTGTGCGGTGTTGCCTTAAATGTTCCGTCTTATAATATACAACATATAATTAATCCGATAATTCCTAATTCATCATTCCTAATTCCTAATTCGATTAAGGCAGACTGATTTGTACGTCATTCAGACGATAAAAATATTTTACAATAAATTTAAAAAATTATCAAGTATTTTATTGACTTTAACTAACAAATGCTGTAAAATTAAATTATCGGATTAGAAAAATAATTTTATCGGAATTATTTTCGGTAATAATAGCCGACTACAGTTTATATACGGAGGACTGCATGAAAAACAATGCAAAACCTGCCGCTCCTCACGCGGCGAAACACCCGAACGCCAT
This sequence comes from uncultured Clostridia bacterium, assembly GCA_947631945.1. Taxonomy (GTDB): domain Bacteria; phylum Bacillota; class Clostridia; order Oscillospirales; family Acutalibacteraceae; genus UBA1081. Next base: position 7,245 of record CANRNI010000013.1, on the reverse strand, counting down.
AAGCGTAAAAGAAGCCTTCGGTTATCTTTTCGGAGATATGGGCAACTTGTTTGTCCTGACTTTCGTTTAACATATCTTAAAGTATTTTACACAGACTGCCTGTTGCCCGGTCACGGAGCGTCGGCGACAAAAATCAGCACGGACCTTACGCTGCTTTTCCTTATAATACGTCTTTGGGACGCCGTTAACGACCCGTTATGGGGAATAATAGTCGATACAAGGAAGCCGACAAAAAACGGAAAATTCAGACCTTATCTCAAAGCGGTAACAGTGCCTCTTGCGCTTTCAACGGTTCTGTGCTTTCTGAATCTTCAGAATATGATTTCGTCTTACGCGCTTCTTCTCGCGTTCGCATATGTTACATACTGTATATTCGGAATGATGTATACGGCGATGAACATACCTTACGGCGCTCTTGCCTCGGCTATCACAGACGACCCGAACGGCAGAACTTTGCTTTCGACTTTCCGTTCTATAGGCTCGGGAGTAGGCGGAGCCGCTGTAACGCTCGTTGCCCAGAAGCTTATTTATGACGACGGCACGAAGCTGAATTCCTCAAAAAACCTTTGTCGCGGCGTGCGTTCTCTCCGCTCTTTCCATAGCGGCTTACATGACTTGCTACAAAACAACAAAAGAGCGCGTTCACTACTCACCCGAAAAGAAGAAAATCAACGTAAAACTCACCTACGGCACACTTTTAAAGAGCAGACCTTTCCTTACCGTAACGATTTCGGGACTTCTTATGAGCGGCTTGCTCCAGTACAACTCATTTAATCAGTACCTTACGAAAAACTATTTTGAAAACTCCGATTTATCAATTCTTCTTACAATATCCACATACGCGCCTATGGTGCTTATGATATTGTTCGTACCCAAGCTCGCGGCAAAATTCGGCAAAAAGGAGCTCAGCGTTTCGGGTCTTGCTCTCGCAACCTTATCGAGCGTATCGCTCTGTTTAATAGGCCCGAACGAGCAACTGAGAACACATCCGGCGCCGTTCTTTATAATCAATTTCGGCGTAGGCGCGGGCTACTGCTTCCTATCAATACTCACATGGGCCATCGTTACAGACGTTATAGACTATCAGGAAAACGTAACGGGAATAAAGAACGAAAGCGCAATTTACGCCGTATATACATTCGCAAGAAAAGCGGGTCAGACTATTGCCGATTCCGTCGGACTTCAGCTATTATATAAATATGCGGGATACGATCCCGAAACAAAAGTTATAGGCTATATTCCGGGTGTTGGAGACCGCATATATAAGATGATAACGAGAGGTATGACTATCGCATACGCGATAACGTTTATTATGTTCCTCATTTACCCCTTAAACAAAAAGAACCTCGTCAAGCTTCACGAAGAGCTGATGGAAAAACGAGCTGAAGGGACAAAACAGACGGTGACGCAAGACAAAACCGGGCAAATTAATGCCCGGCAGTCGGAATAATGCCACGGGAAAAGCCGCTTAATTATTGAATTATTGAAACGGCAATCCCGGAATCCGTATGTTAACACTCGCTTTTAATGCTGTCCTCGCATGATCTCATTGCGAGGATGGTTTTTTCCAGCAGTTCGTCAAGCTCCCAGCCGAGCATCTCCGCTCCCTGTTCTATAACGTCTCTCGAACAGCCGGCGGCAAACCTCTTATCCTTATATTTCTTTTTAAGACTTTTAAGCTCCATATCGGAAACGCTTTTTGACGGACGCATTTTAGCCGCCGCGCCTATAAGCCCCGTAAGCTCGTCGGTTGCGAAAAGCACCTTTTCCATAGTATGCTCGGGCTTTACGTCAACGGTAAGACCGTAGCCGTGAGAGCATACGGCATGAATAATATCCTCGCCCACTCCGGCTTCTCTTAAAATTTCGGGAGCTTTTAAGCAGTGTTCGTCGGGGTATTCCTCAAAATCCACGTCGTGAAGAAGCCCCACTATGCCCCAATATTCGGCGTTGTCGCCGTAACCCAGTTCATTGGCGTACCACTTCATAACGCCTTCGACCGTTAGACCGTGAACGATATGAAACGGTTCTTTATTATGTTTTTTAAGCAGTTCGAGCGCGTCCGCTCTTGAAATTGAAAGCTCCATAAAAATCACCTTTTCTTCATAAAACCGTAAACAGTATATCACCGCGCGGGAACCTTGTCAATATTATGTTTTAAAAAGCCTTATTTGAGAGTGTTCACACTCTTATTACTATATACTATTATCAGTTCTGTTTAAGGAGAAAAATCATGTCAAGATACGATGAAGCAAAAAAAATCTATGAGAAATTCGGTGTCAATACCGACAAAGCTATAGAAACTCTTAAAAGCGTTCCGATTTCCGTACATTGCTGGCAGGGAGACGACGTTACGGGCTTCGACTGCGGCGAAAGTCTTTCGGGCGGAATACAGGCGACGGGAAATTATCCCGGCAAAGCGGCGACGCCCGATGAGCTTATGGCTGATATCGACAAGGCGTTTTCGCTTATTCCCGGCAAAAAGAAGCTTAATCTCCACGCGAGCTACGCGGTTTTTGAAAACGGGGAAAAGGTCGGACGTGATAAAATCGAGCCACGTCACTTTGAAAAATGGGTAAAATTCGCGAAAGAAAGAAATATGGGACTTGATTTTAATCCTACGCTTTTTTCTCACCCGATGGTAAAAGACAACCTGACTCTTTCATCTCCCGATGAAAAGGTCAGGACTTACTGGATAAATCACTGCAAGGCGTGCCTTAAAATTTCGGAGTATTTCGCCGAGGAAACGGGCGAGCCTTGCGTTATGAACATATGGATACCCGACGGTTATAAGGATATTCCCGCGGACAGGCTGTCGCCAAGAGCAAGATTCAAAAAATCGCTTGACGAAATTCTTTCCGTTCCCTATGACAAGTCAAAGGTGTATGTTACGCTTGAATCAAAGGTTTTCGGAATAGGTCTTGAAGCGTATACCGTGGGTTCGGCTGAATTTTGTCTTTCTTACTCGAGCCGTAATAACATCACTCCCCTTATGGACAACGGACATTATCACCCGACGGAAACGGTATCGGACAAAATACCGTCGCTTCTTCTTTTCAATGAGAAAATAGCGCTTCATATTACGCGCCCGATGCGCTGGGATTCCGACCATGTTGTTCTTTTTGATGACGAAACAAGAGAAATTGCAAGAGAAATAGTAAGAAACGACGCTCTTGACAGAGTTTTTATCGCGACCGACTATTTCGATGCTTCGATAAACAGGATATCGGCTTGGGTAACGGGCGTTCGCAGCGTACGCAAGGCTCTGCTTTTCGCTCTGCTTCAACCTGACGGTGAAATGAAAAAGCTACAGGAAACGGGCAATATGACACGTCTTATGGTTTTGCGCGAGGAAATGAAAACAGCGCCGTTCGGCGACGTGTGGGAACAGTATCTCAAGACTTCGGGCGTTCCCGTAAACTATCTCGATGAAATTGAAAAGTACGAAAAAGACGTGCTTTCCGCGAGATAAATTTATAGTGAACGGCTATAAAAAAGCAATAGAACTGCCGCAAAAGGAAAAATCCGATTGCGGCTTAAAGAATCACCGATTTGCTTTTTATTTTTCCTTATTCGGCGTTTATTACACTATTAATCGTTCTGTAAAGCGACAGCTCGTTATCATATGACGAATCGCAGTCGAGGTGCCATACCATTACCCCGCCAAGACCGCAGTCGAGCGCGTACGCGGTTTTATCAGCAATGAGCTGAGCGCCGTTGAAGTACAGCGTCATATCCTTTCCGTCATAGTTTCCGATTGCCGTATTGCCGTATCTGCCAAGCTTATCGGCGTAATCACCGTAGCCTATCCAGTACGCGCCCGCATCGGTGGGTCTTGCGTAGAAAGGCAGACCTATATGTATCTGCTTTTTATCGTAGCCGAGGACAAGAAGTCGCTGCACGTTTGTATATGCCGATGAAAAAGTTGAATGATAACCGTTGTTGTCAAACTCGTCGTAACACATTACCTCGACGTTATCAATTGCCTTTATCGCTTTGCGCTCGAAATTGCCGTACCAAGCGGATATTGCCGCGCCGAGATAATATTTGCTGCCGAGAGCTTTATCAAGGTCGAGTACGAAATCCGAAAAAGTCTTTCTGCCGTAACTCGTTACCGGATATTCCCAATCGAAATTCACACCGTCAAAACCGTATTTTTCGAGCGCGGAAACTATATTGCCGATAAAATATCCGCCGTTTTCGCGCATCGCCTTATAATGCATATCCTCAAGCAGGCTTAGAGTTTCTTCCCATGTTTCGCCCGATTTTTCGATCGTTCCGATTATATTAAGATGTATGCGGATATCGGGATTTATTTCTCTTACTTCCTTCATAAGCTTGAGAACTCTGTCCATATAGCTGAAATGAAGCGTTCCCGTTTCATCGAATGTGCAGGCTTCTATAACAATCAAATCGGTTGTGGTTTTAAAGCGTCCCGCATCGGGCTTGTAATTATCACCCAAAAATGCTGCTCTTATGTATGACGAAACCTTAAAGTCGGGATTTGAAGTCTTTTTATATCCGAGCGATATTTTGTCTACGGCATATGTTGAAGTATTATCTGTTACGGTTACTCGGAAAGAATCCGACGTTACCTCATCAAATTTACAATATCTGTAAATACCTACAGTATCTCCCGCCGTTACAAGAGTGTACTCGCCGTTGACCTTAGCTTCAAGCTTGAAGCCCGTTATGTTTTTTCCAAGCTCCGTCATAACAAGGTTATTGACCGTAACGGGGCTTGAGCTTGTAATTTCACGGCTTTTTGATTTGTTTGATATGAATCCGTTCGACGAAAGCACCTCGCCGTTTTCAACAAAGGGCGATAAATCGGGAACGGCGGCGGAACCGAACACAGAAACAAGAACCGCCATGATAACGCTCAATACTTTCTGAACAATAATTGCCATAGCCTACCATCCTATCCGTAAAAATGATGCATGAATATATTAACATAAAACAAAGAAAAATACAATATTCTTTTATAGATTTTAAGGCAATACTGAAAAAATCACGCTTGACGGACCTATGTAGGCACTAAAAATTATTGTTGCCGAAAATAATATTCAAACGATACAAGTCAAAGCTTTTGAAAAAAATTCAGGACTGTTAATTCATGAATAAATATGATAGAATACAGATATGCGGTCATTTCAGATACGCCATAATAGTTATAACATATTCAAAGGCCAATCAGAAGAAAGGAACGATAATCGGCACAAAAGACTTGATTTTGTGCGATTTATATATCGTATGTCGGTTAATATGAAAATAGGAAACGTCGAAATTGAAAAAACCGCCGCTCTCGCTCCTATGGCGGGAGTAGCGGATAAAACGTTCAGAGAGCTTTGCAGAAGCTTCGGGGCGGCTTATACAGTCAGCGAGATGGTCAGCTCAAAAGGTGTTACAATGGGCGACAGAAAATCAAGCGAGCTTATGAAAATATCGGATACGGAGCATCCGTCCGCCGTACAGATTTTCGGCAGCGACCCTGAAATCATGAAAAACGCCGCGCTTTCCGCTGTGAAATCGGGAGCGGATATAATAGATATCAACATGGGATGTCCAGCGCCGAAAATAGTTAAAAGCGGTTCGGGAGCCTGTCTTATGAAAAATCCCAAGCTCGCGGGCGAAATTATAAGGGCCGTAAAGGACGCCGTAAAAATACCCGTAACGGTAAAAATACGCACCGGGTGGGACTCGGATAGTCTGAACGCGATCGAAACAGCAAAAATCGCGGAATATAACGGCGCGTCCGCAATAACCGTTCACGGAAGAACCAAGGCGCAGATGTATGCTCCGCCGGTTGATATCGGCATGATAAGAAAAGTAAAAGAGGCGGTTTCGATACCCGTTATAGGCAACGGAGACATTGACTCGGCTTACTCTGCCGCAAAGATGTACGAGGACACAGGCTGTGACCTTATAATGGTCGGCAGGGGCGCTCTCGGAAGACCGTGGGTATTTCAGCAAATATCGGCTTATATAAAAACCGGAAATATTCTGCCCGAACCGCCTGTTTCACAAAGAATGACAATAATGCTAAGGCATATAGAAACGCTATGCAAAGAGCGCGGCGACAGAATCGGAATAACGGAAGCGAGAAAACACGCTCTGTGGTACACAAAAGGTCTGAAAGACGCGGCGGAATACAGACGCAAGCTGTCAACGGTATCATCTATGGACGAGCTTAAAAGAATAGCTTTTAAAATTACAACGGATAATTTGTAAGGATTTTTAAGGATATAAAAACATATATGATAAATATTGAAAAATTACAGAATAATAAATGATAAACACTTGACAAAATATATTTACTTTGATAAAATAACAAAGCAGAAAAATTCTGTGATAGTTATTTTCGGTAAACGGAGAAGTATCAAGCAGTCATAACGGAGCTGTCTTGAAATCACATTTTTTCGGTACGCTCCGGCTTGAAAATTGAATATGGAGGTGTATCGAAGTGGTCATAACGGGCCTGACTCGAAAACGAAACACCACTTTGGACAGCTCCCTCCGAAAAGTCTTGATTTTACAAGGGTTTTCGGCTATCCTTGAAAAGTAAATATGTTGTAGTTCTCTCCATCAGTTCTCTCGCTTTTCCAAAGCACTTTTGAGAGCCGATGTTGAAGATAAACACACGGAGAGTTATCGAAGTGGTCATAACGAGCCGCACTCGAAAACGAAGCACCACTTTGGACAGCTCCCTCCGAAAAGTCTTGATTTTACAAGGGTTTTCGGCTATCCTTGAAAAGTAAATATGTTGTAGTTCTCTCCATCAGTTCTCTCGCTTTTCCAAAGCACTTTTGAGAGCCGATGTTGAAGATAAACACACGGAGAGTTATCGAAGTGGTCATAACGAGCCGCACTCGAAATGCGGTTGTCCATTCTGGGCACGTGGGTTCGAATCCCACACTCTCCGCCAGAAAATCCAGTCCTCAAGCGGTTTTTCCGCTTGGGGGCTTTCTTATTTCTTCCCTCGGAAAGCCTTTATCAAGTCGAGTTCTCTCCTAAAATGGGGCTGTTCTCTCCTAAAAACGGACGATTTGGGAGCTATTCGACCCTAAACCGTTATGTACTTGGCGTACCTTTTGGCTGAGATACGCCATTTCCTTATGAGATCACGCCTAACGCTCCTTTCAAACCGTTCACCATAGCGTCAGCAGACGACAACTTGGAATTGTAATCCAAATGGGCATATACATTTGCCGTGGTAGAGAAATCGCTGTGTCCAAGCCATTCCTG